>DATKGU010000001.1:0-67680 GCA_035510635.1 Minisyncoccota bacterium
AAAGGCCTACGAGCACAAGGTGCTCGATGCAAGTGTTAAGCAGATACTCGACACGGCGCTCCGCTACGACGCCACGATTGCCGGGCCGATACCGCTCCCGACAGAAATAAAAAAATACACGGTCAACCGCTCAACGTTTATCTACAAAGATGCACGCGAGCAGTTTGAGATGCGCGTACACAAGCGTGTTATCGACATCCTCGACCCGTCACCTAAAGTGATTGAGGCTCTCACGAACCTCTCGCTCCCGTCAGGAGTTACCATCGACGTGAAAATGGCGTAAAAATAAAAAAATCCCCGTACGGGGATTTTTTTATGAGGAAATTCATTGACTCTTCACTCTGTTTTGATAAAATGAGAGAAAGTTGCTCATTGGTTCTTGTTCGAACAAAAAATAAATTTCGGCCTGATAATCTAGAAATCGGGTTTTTGGTTTGGGGCGCAAAGCTAAGGGTAAAGCCGCGCCGCAAGCCAAGAAATTCAACGAAAAAATCCCCATGCATGGGGATTTTTTCGTGCCGTTTACTTTTGTAACTTTTTCTGTTAAAAATGTGCCGGACATCCTTAAATGGATGAGTCCCAGCAGGGGAGAGTTCTTCATGACAAGTGGCAAAAAAGACCAAGACGACAGCCTTCTTCAGCGAATCGTGCGCGACTTGGCGGCGACACAAATTCTCGAGAAATTTCCTGAGGCGCCTGAACGTAAACCTGACCATAAGGTTGTCGGCCAGTGCGACGATTACCTCAAACGGTTATTCAGCTATTGCTATGAGCTTGCAAAAAAGTTGAAGCCGTTACATGGGGAGATTGAAGATCTGGGGGTTGAGTTTATGGAACCCCTCGACTTGTTAATGGACATCGCAGCGGGGAAAGAAGACGCTTCGGACTTGTTTACTGAAAAGTTTGGAGGTCTAAGAATAATCAGTTTGCAAGTGATGGCGTTGCGGCTCGGAAAGTTGAGGAAAGACCTCAAGCCAAAACAAGATTATCTTAATTTAATTGCGGCACACATTGTCCCCGAACTTCATCGGCGCATTCCCGATGCCGGCAAATGTTCGCGCGTGGCGGTCACATCTGATTGGTCGGTTATTGCCGTTGAAGACGAGCAATTAAAAGATATATTGCAAAAGGGCCCCGCAAGCGTGTTCGCTATTTTCACACGTAAACATTAGAGTACATGTGCCCGTTGCTTTTGGCGGCGGGCTTTTTCTTTTCTTGCATAAAAAACAGGGTTGATGTATATTGCCTGAGACTCTCGAAATAGAGTTGATCCATGTCCCAGGCTTTTTTGGCCAATTGGGGGACCAATAGACAACATGAAATTTATCCTTGGAACAAAAGGGAAGATGACCACCGTATTTACGGAAGACGGCCGCGCTTGTGCAGCGACCGTCATTAATGCTACCCCAGCCGTGGTTACGCAAATCAAAACGAAAGAAAAGGAGGGCTACAACGCGGTGCAGATTGGCGCTATCGACAAAAAAGAGAGCCACACCAACAAGGCACAGCTTGGGCATGCCAAGGGCAAAGCGTTTGCCAATTTTAAAGAATATAAGGAGCGCGGCGGTGCATTGCCAGCAGGAGTTGAGGTTGGTGCAACCATCGACGTCACTGCTTTTGTCGAAGGAGAGAAGGTACAGGTTTCGGCAATCTCAAAAGGCCGCGGCTTCCAGGGCGTGGTTAAACGCCACGGCTTCCATGGCGGCCCGCGCTCACATGGTCAAAAGCACTCTGAGCGCTCTCCTGGCTCCATTGGTGGCTCAGGTGGTCGTGCAGGAGGTCGCGTGGCAAAGGGTATGCGCATGGCCGGCCGCATGGGTCAGGACCGCGTTACCGTTCGCAACTTGGCAGTGCTCCAGGTGCTCCCAGCAACCAACGAGATTGTTATCGCGGGCGCAGTGCCGGGTCGCCGTGGTACGGTTGTCGAGATTCGCGGCGCTGCAGCAAAGAAATAATTTATGGCAACTAAAACTACTACAACTAAAAAAAGTAAGCTGGAGGCAACGCTTTTTAACGCGGCTGGCGAACAGGCAGGTACCTTTACTTTGCCGGAAAATCTCTTTGGCTTGCCGTGGAATGCCGACTTGGTGCATCAGGTGGTGCAGGGCATGCAAGCCAACGCACGCATGGGCAATGCACACACCAAAGACCGCGGCGAGGTGCGCGGCGGCGGCCGCAAGCCGTGGCAGCAAAAGGGCACCGGCCGCGCGCGCCAAGGCTCGAGCCGCTCGCCTATCTGGAAGGGAGGCGGCGTCACACACGGCCCTCGCAATGACAAAGACTACAGCCAAAAAATAAACCGCCAGTCGCGCCAAAAGGCATTGCTCGTGGTGCTCTCGCGCAAGCTCAAAGACGGCGAAGTTATTTTGATAGACAAACTCAACTTTGCCGCGCCTAAGGCAAAAGAGGCAAAGCTTGTGATAGACGCCTTTGGCAAAATCGGCATGCGCGCGCTCAAAAAGAAAAATGCTGCTTTGATTGCGCTCCCTGCCATGCACGCGCCGACCTTTAAGAGTTTTGCCAACTTCGGAAACGTCGAGATGATAGAGGCGCGCAACTTAAACCCGCTCTCGCTCCTCTCGAGCAAGTACCTCGTGTTGGTAGACCCGGCCGCGGCTATTGAGACGCTCTCAAAAAAGCGCGTGGTTAAAACGGACGCAAAATAATATATGGAAAAGCACTCGGGAAAAATTTTACACTCGCCGCGCATTACCGAAAAAGGCGCATACCTCTCGGGGCATGGAGCCTACGTGTTTAATGTTGCAAAGGGCGTCAGCAAAAAAGAGATAGCCAACGCCGTGCACACACTCTACAAAGTAACACCGCGCAAAATTGCAGTGCTCGCGGTGCCAAGTAAGCAGGTTAAAACACGCAACACCAACCGCACCGGTGCCACCGCCAAGGGTCGCAAGGCGTATGTGTATCTTAAAAAGGGAGAGACCATTGATCTGGTATAAAACAATTTTATGAAAAGCTATAAACCATACACCAAGTCGCGCCGCCACATGACAACGGTCTCCTTCCGCAAAGTGTTAACCGCGAGCGAGCCGCACAAAGCACTCACCTCAGGGAGCAAGCGCGGGTTTGGCCGCAACAACGCGGGCCGCATCACCGTGCGCCATCAGGGCGGCGGACACAAGCGCTTGCTGCGCGATGTCGACTTTGGCTACAAAAAGCAGGTGCCTGCACGCATCGAAACGGTGGAGTATGACCCAAACCGCTCGGGCTTTATCGGTCTTTTGATTTACAAAGATGGCGAGCGCCGCTACGCACTTTTGCCAAAGAGCGCCAAGGTTGGCGACACTATCGAAACTTCTGCCACTGCTGAGGTGAAACCGGGCAACCGCATGCCATTGGTAAAAGTCCCAGTGGGTGCTTTTGTTTACAATGTTGAAATTAAACCGGGCAACGGCGGCAAGCTTGGCCGCTCGGCTGGCACACACATCGAGGTTATCGCACAGGACAACGGCTACACCGACCTCAAGATGCCTTCAAGCGAGGTGCGCAAAGTGCTCGACACCTGCTGGGCAACGCTCGGCGAGGTTTCCAACGATGAGCATCACCTTGTGGTGATTGGCAAAGCAGGCCGCTCGCGCTGGATGGGTATCCGCCCGACAGTGCGCGGTACCGCGATGAACCCTGTTGACCACCCACACGGCGGCGGCGAGGGTAGGCAAGGCCGCGGTTTGCGCCGTGCAAAGAGCGCTTGGGGCAAACCCACAGGCAAAGGTCAAAAGACCCGCACACCTAAAAAGTATTCCAACCACCTCATTGTGTCTCGTCGCAAAGTGGGCAAGCGCGGAGCACAGCAGTAGGTTGGGAGAAAAGGGGAGAAGTTTGACTATCTAATAAGTTTCCTGTAGTATCGAGCAAATCCCGCTTGGCGGGTTTTTGTTTAGAGAAGGGCACCAAAATAATGGCACGATCACTTAAAAAAGGTCCGTACGTGGACGAGAAGCTCCTCAAGAAGATTGAGGGCAAGAAACCTCAGACAGCTGAGGCTATTAAAACGTGGGCACGTCGCTCGCAGATTGCGCCTGAGATGGTTGGCTTTACCTTTGGCGTCCACAACGGCAAGACGCACGTTGCCGTGTTGGTAAGCGAGGACATGGTGGGGCACCGCCTCGGCGAGTTTTCTCCAACAAAGAAGTTCCAGCGCCACGGCGGTAAGATGCAAAAGGAAATGGAGCAAAAGGCTAAAGAAGGCGAGATTGCATCCGCACAGGCTGCTAAAGCTGCCACCGATGCCAAGACCGCCGCTGCTGCAAAAAAATAAACTGCATACCCATTCGTAAACTCATATGACAGACGCAAGCGCAAAACTCAAAAACTATCGCCAGTCGCCCCGCAAGGTGCGCCTCGTTGCCGACTTGGTGCGCGGTAAAACCGCCGAGCACGCGCTTGCGCTCCTGGCTACGCTCCCTAAGCGTGCATCCGAGGCTATGAGCAAGCTCATCCTATCGGCTGTAGCCAATGCAAAGCTTCCGGCCAACGAGCTCATCATCTCTACCATCCAGGTCAACAGCGGTATCGTATTTAAGCGCGCAATGCCTCGCGCCCGCGGCCGCTCAGCCCCCATCCGCAAAAAAACCAGCGTCGTAACCCTCGGCTTGTCGCGCCGCCCGGCTAAAGTGGCAGCAGCCGCTAAATAATTTTATGTCTAAAGTTGTACATCCATTTGCACACCGCCTTGGCATCCTCCGCGACTGGAGGCATCGTTGGTTTGCCACGGGCCCGCAGTATCAAGCCTATCTCAAGGCAGACATCCTACTCCGCGAATATTTGCAAAAGGAAATGCGCGGCATGTACATCGGCGGCATCGACATTGAGCGCGGCGCTGGGACACTGCGCGTTATCCTCAAGACCTCGCGCCCCGGCGTTATCATCGGCCGCTCTGGCGAGGGCTCGCTCAAGCTCAAAAACAAAATCGCTGCATTTCTCAAGAGCAAAAAACTCGAAGTGCCGGAGATAAAACTCGACATCGAGGAAATCCGCTCGCCTGAGAGCAATGCGGCAATCGTGGCCTACATGGTCGCCGAGAGTTTGGAAAAGCGCTTGGCGTTTCGCCGCGTGCTCAAGCAAACGATAGAGAAGGTGATGGCCAACCGCGATGTGCTCGGCGTGCGCATCCAGCTTGGTGGCATGCTTGGCGGCGGCTCTATGTCGCGCACCGAGCAGCTCAAAAAAGGCCGCATCCCGCTCCAAACCTTCCGCTCCGACATCGACTTTGCGCGCGAGAGGGCAAACTTGCCGCTTGGTGTCATTGGCATCAAGGTGTGGATATACAAAGGCGAGGTCTTTTCCACGCCAAGTGGAAAAGACAAATAAAAAAGCGCTGACTATATAACTACTATGTTAACTCCTAAGAAAGTAAAATATCGCAAGTGGCACACCATGCGCCGCAATGCCAAAAAGGGCAAGGTGGAAACCCGCGGCATTACGGTGGCCTTTGGCTCGCACGGCCTTAAAGCTACCACGCATGCACGCATCCGCTCCAACCAGCTCGAGAGCGCCCGCAAGGTGGTGGTGCGCAGTTTGGGTAAAACCGGCAAGATGTGGACGCGCGTATTTCCTGACAAGCCGTTTACGCAAAAGCCGCCGGAGGTAAAGCTCGGTAAAGGTAAGGGCGACCCGGTAGGGTACGAGGTTGATGTCTGGCCCGGCCGCATCATCTTTGAGGTAGATGGCGTAACCGATGTGCTTGCAACCAAAGCGCTCGCCAGTGCCGCCAAAAAACTTCCGCTCCAAGCAAAAGTGGTCGCAAGGCATCAATAAAAATATATGGCAAAGAAAAACGATTTACATAACCACACCGAGGAAGAGCTCAACACGCTTGTTGCCGACAAGCGCGAGGAGTTGCGCGTCTTGCGTTTTGCCGCTTCTGGGAGTAAAAACAAAAACGTAAAGCTTGGGAGCACGCTCCGCAAACAAATAGCCCGCGCACTTACCGCCAAGCGTGCGCTCAAAAAATAATATGGAAACGAAAATCTTAAAAGAAACACATCGCAAGATACTCCGTGGCACGGTGGTGTCCGACAAAATGCAAGACACTGCAGTGGTGGCTGTCTCGCGCTATGTGAAGCATCCTAAATACAAAAAGTATCTTAAGATCACCAAAAAGTATCACGTGCATAATCCGGGCAACAAAGCCAAAGAGGGCGATGTGGTAAGCATCCGCTCGTGCCGCCCCCTTTCCAAGACCAAATCGTTCGAGATTTTATTTTAAAACACCATGATCCAAGACCGCTCACTCGTAGTCATTGCAGATAACTCCGGCGCCAAAATCGGACGCATTTTCAAAATACCCGGCTCCTCACGCAAGCGCTACGCCGAGATAGGCGAGGTGGTGGTGCTCTCGGTGCAAACCGCCGAGCCGCGCAAGGCTGTTAAGAAAAAAGACGTGCTCAAGGCTGTGGTTGTGCGCCAGCGCAAACCGTTTCGCCGCAAAGACGGCTCGTATATCCGCTTTGACGAAAACGCGGTGGTCATACTCGATACCGGCGGCAAAGACAAAAAAGAGCCGAAGGCAGGCCGCATCTTTGGCCCGATACCGCGCGAGCTCCAGGAGCTTGGCTATCAAACCATCATTTCGCGCGCGCCGGAGGTCGTATAAAAATTGTATGAACACACTGCATATCAAAAAAGGAGACAACGTTACCGTTCTCTCCGGTAACGAAAAAGGGAAGAGCGGCAAAGTGCTCGAGACCTACCCCAAGCTCAACATGGTGCTCGTGGAGGGCGTCATGATGCGCAAAAAGCACCAGAAGGCGCGCCGCGAGGGTCAAAAGGGTCAAATCATCGACAAACATTTTCCTATCCACGCAAGCAATGTCGCGCTGAGTGGAGCCAAAAAGAAGACCGCTAAACCGGCAGCCAAAGCGGTAAAAAAGTCAGCAAAATAAACCACTACTATGCCTAAATTAATTCAAGAACAACAGCAAACCGCGTTTGACGCACTCAAAGGAGAGTTTGGGTGGACCAACCGCATGCAGGTGCCTAAGCTCCAAAAGGTGGTTATCTCCGTGGGCGTAGGCAAAATGGCCAAAGACAAAAACAAAGTCGAGTTGGTGGCCGACCGCCTTGCAAAAATTACCGGTCAAAAGCCTGCCGACCGCGGCGCTAAAAAGTCTATCGCAACGTACAAAACACGCATCGGCGACAAAATTGGCTACCAAATTACGCTCCGCGGCAAGCGCATGCAAGATTTTCTTAACCGCCTCATCCACATTGCGCTCCCGCGCACCAAAGACTTTAAAGGCATCGGGGCGAAAGGCATCGATGCGATGGGCAACTACACGCTCGGCATCAAAGAGCACATCGTCTTCCCCGAGACAGCCGACGAAGACATCAAAGACGTCTTTGGCATGGCCGCAACCGTGGTAACGACTGCCAAAAACCCTAAAGAAGCAAAAGCATACCTAACGCACCTCGGTTTTCCGTTTAAGAAGGACGTTTCGCAAAAATAACGTTTCGTCCCTTAGTTAAAGGAGATTCTAGATTTCGACTTGGATGGTTGCAGTTGACTCCTGGGGTACCATTTTGGGAGACTATTTACATATTCTAGTTAAAAAGTAGGGTCATATAGATTTGCCGCCTAGCATTGAGTCAGGCGGCTTTTTCCATTCCATAGACAATGAGGAGTGTTAATTTTTGTTGTCCCCATCCACACCCCAACTCCACCTCGTATTAAAAAGTGGGGTATTATTACTACGGTAGCTCGCATCTTTGAGAGCTATCACGTTCTTACAATTGAATATCAGCGAGTAGCCTAAACCATCGAGCGTTCGGTGGCATGGTGAAAGCGAAAAATGTCCAGTTAGACATAAAAAACCCATCATGGGAATGTCTAACTGGCCGTACCGGGAAACTGGTACGGGAGGTTTCGGCCTCCACCCGTGGTGGGCTTTTTGCTTTCATGAATAAATATTTCTTTCGCAATATTTCAATAAAAATCGTAGCTTCGTGGGCAACCGTTATTTTCGTGTTCGCAACATTACTCTGCTCTCCATCGGCCGCCTTAGCCATTAGCTATACACCGGGCCAAACACTCAACCCAGCGTGTACACCCACTGACCCAACCTGTGTAGTTACTTCAACCACCAATCAGGCGGCAATATTTGTCGCCACTTCTACAACGGCTACCTCCACTTTTGCAGGCAATGTTTCAGTCTCTGGCAATGTAGCCATCGGCAGCCTATCCGGTATCCTCAAAGCAGTAACCGGTGTTGTAACAACGGCACTTGTTAACCTCTCTGGCGATGTCACTGGAATTCTCGGTATCAGTAATGGTGGCACTGGCACTTCAACTTCGCCAACTTACGGAAAAATATTGGTGGGCAATGGCTCGGGTGGTTACAACCTCATGGCCACTTCATCGCTCGGAATTGTTACTTCATCTGCAGTATATGCGACAAACTACGGCGTTAAATGCGATGGCGTGACCGATGACACGGCAGCAATGCAAGCCGCAGCGAATACGGGTCGGGTTGTTATGTATCCGGCCGGCGTGTGTAAGTTCTCGACATTGGTCATCTCATCCGGTGGCATCATCGGCGAAGGTGAGATGGTCCTTCCAGGGAGTTCCCCAAATCTTATTCCTGGCGGTACGGTATTGTTGTCGACTGATACAGGAAGTGGAAATACTATTTCTTATGTAGCCGACTGGAGTACCGGTAACCCCGGCGTATTTCGTAATTTTTCGCTATTGCCAAGCTCGGGTACGGTCCAAAAGTCCGGCGGCGTAGGTATTTATATTAGCGGCAATGTCAGCGGCGACGGATATGTAAACAATTATACAGCAGTCGATAATATATTAATCCGTTACTTTCCCACCTCGATATCACTTCAGGACTCAGCTGCCTGGACTATCTCAAATAGTAATTTTCTTTTCTATAGAGTCGCTGGCATTGCTGCGGGTAACTTAATTGCCCCCGACCAAGGCGACTCTAGCATTTATGCGACCACTCTTTTCAATGGCAATGGAGGTGAGTGGGCGACAGAAGGTTCCGGAATCCTCCAGACTTCGAGCGGTGGCCTAAAGATTTCGGATACAAAATTTAATGGTGGAAAATATGGCTACCAATGGGCGCAAGCAGGGCAGACCTCCGACACGTTGATTTCAAACAGCAGTTTTGAGAATATCTCAACGGCAGCTGTCGATTTTCAGAATACAATCAATACATCGGGCTCACCTGTCCGTTTTACCAATATAAAAATCACTGGAAATCAGTTTGCCGGCGACAACCGCGATATTTATCTGGAGCCTATTTCACAATATTTGGGCTCATCTTATTGGGACAACATTGTTATATCCGGAAATACTTTCTATCTTGCGACTCTCAGCTCCATCGAGCTAGACACGGCTCGAGAGTTTACGATCGTCGGGAATACCATAAATGGTAATTACTCTACACCGGTAGGTATTTTGATTGCATCGTCTGATGATGCTACAGGATTTGTAGGAGCAAACAATATTTCCGGTGTCGGCACGGCGGTTGTAAACAATAGTGCCACAGTAACCGTCAGTTCCAGCAACAGTGCCGTTGGGGCTTTTAATGTTTCTGGTACGGGTGCTGCGTATCAGCTCTTTGGAAATACTGCCTTGTTCGCGAGCACCACAAACTCTTCGCTTGCCGTTGGCGCGCCTGAAGCTGCTGGCTGGATGACCGCATCTTCGTCTCCCCAATGGCGCTCGATTGCTATCGGCGCTGGTGCACTTGCCACTACTCCAATCAACAGTGCAGCAACCAAAAACATCGCTGTAGGATACAACGCACTCAATGCCAACACTTCGGGTTTTTGGAATACCGCCGTAGGAGATAGTGCGCTTAACTCCAACACCTCCGGCATACTCAATGTTGCGACCGGAATGAATGCACTTAATGCTAATACCACTGGTGGCTATAATGTCGCGACTGGCTTTCAAGCTCTCTACACGAACACCACCGGTAGTGACAATGCAGCGGTAGGGTATAACGTCCTTAATAATAACCTAACCGCTGCAAATACCGTTGCAATAGGTTTTAGTGCGGCAGTAGGTTCGGGCAGCTATTCAAACCAAGGTGGTGTTTATATTGGTTACCAGGCAGGCGATCAGGTCCAAACGGGCTCCGACTACAACACCATCATCGGTTATAATGCCGGCTACGCTCTGACTACTGGCGCGCGCAATATTCTTATTGGTCAGTCCACTATTCCGACTTCTTACAATCAGGTCAAAACTGGCTCAAAGAACATATCAATTGGTAATGATGTGGCAGTTGCATCTTCAACCGCATCCAACCAACTCGACATTGGCAACTTCATTTATGGAACAGGCTTGAGCGGCACTGGGGCGAGCGTCTCACCCGCATACATCGGATTCGGTACCACCACCCCATATGCTTCTCTCGAAGTTTGGGGCTCCACCAACACGGGTTCAACCACAGTCTTCTCGGTCGTGAGCAGCGCCTCCACTACACTCTTCTCCGTTTCTGCAAACGGATACGCCACCCTTCAAAACTCCCTCTACCAAAGCTCAGACCAACGCCTCAAAACTGACATTACTACTCTGGATGCATCATCTTCTCTTGCTGCATTGTTAGCACTTACTCCTGTTTCCTATACCCGCATCGACCAGCCTGAGCTTGGTACTAACTTAGGATTCATTGCCCAACAGGTGCAACAAATCTTCCCTGAACTTGTCTCTACCAGCTCACCAACAGCTCTTACCCCTGACGGTACACTTACACTCAATTACACAGGCCTTATTGCTCCGATTGTGAAAGCGATACAAGCGATTGCAAGTGAGATTGTTTCTATTCAAAATACGATTGCGGGGTTTGCCAATAGTTTTACAACCAAACAACTTTGTCTTACCGACAGTTCAGGGACAACTTGTTATACTCGTTCTCAGCTTAATGCAGTAGTTGGAAATGCTGCAACGCCCTCCGTCCAAATCAGCACCCCAACCACCCCCGTCATCTCAACCACCACCCCTCCCACCATATCTATCCAAGGCCAAAATCCAGCCACCATACACGTCGGCGACACTTACACCGACTTGGGAGCTCTTGTCACCGACAATCAAGGCCACCGCCTGGGTTACACCACCTACCTCAATGGCACACTGGTATCAACTCTCACGATTGATACAAGCACTACAACAACTGACACCATAGACTATGTAGCAACCGACACGTGGGGCAACACAGCAACCTCCACACGCACCGTGATAATTGCCCCAGTCTCTTCCCAGTAAGTGACTTGATATATCAAGTCACTACAAAATCAATGAAAACTTTTGTATTAAGTAGCATCACCTTTCTTGTACTTCTCTCTAGTGCAAGCATTGCTTTGGCCTCCACCGGCACCATCGACCCCACCAACCACTACGCTTGGAGCGACAACGGAGGCTGGGTCAACTGGTATGCCACTGGAGGGAATGTACAAGTAACAGACACCGCACTCACTGGCTACATCTGGTCTGCCGGCTTTGGCTGGATTAACCTTGCTCCTACCAATGGAGGAGTACTTAACACCGGAGGCTACCTCAGTGGCTATGCCTGGGGAGCCAGCACCGGTTGGATTAGCTTCCTTGGTGTCACCATCGACCAACAGGGCGTCTTCCATGGACACACCGTGGCACAAAACATCTTTGGCACCATGACCTTTGACTGTGATAACTGCAAGGTCACCACTACGTGGAGACAGGGAAGCACAAACACAAACACAGGCGGTGGTGGCACAGTGAGTGGCCCTCTTGCGGTGGGGTATACCAACCCTTCGACAGGCTCATCACAAGCCACCACCTCAACTAAACCTCTGCCTCCAACCCTCATACCCACCTCCAAACCCTCTACCATTCCACAACCCACCTCTAAACCACCCTCTTCATCTAAGAGCCCAACCTACACCACTCAAACACCTCTTGTCCCCGTATTTCCAACGAATAATGTAAAAACAAATACCAAAGGCGGCAACGCAACCCCACCTTTCACTCCTGCATCTGTTGCTCCAAGCTGCACGTGGTTAACTTGCTGGTGGCAATCAATAATTGGATTCTTTGCACGGTTGTTTGGGAGGTAAATATCAAAGGGTATCATCACTGAGGAGGAATTTACAGCAAAGAAAAACAATTACTCGGCATTTAAGTTTGGGTGGTCTACCCATATACCATTAAAGACCGACCAGCTTGCCTTGTAGAAAGGTTCTCTAGGCGTCTAGGGACGTTTCTGATGATGGAGAACGGTGGGGTATGTGGTTTCCTTCAACCCGCAATCTAATTCTTCTTCTGTGAGGGGATTTTATATTTTTATGCCACAAAAATAGTGGTGTAGTAAATCCCCTCCAAAAATGCTTTTGTTCGAGCCATTTTTATATGGTCATTTTTCATGTATCTGCAGGTTTATATGCAGGTACCTAGAAGTATTTGCAACATTTTTTTGGACAAGTCAAATTGCTGTGCTACTGTCGAGGAGTCTTGAAGAAAAAAGTCGAAAACAAGGTTCCTGAGATTGAGCTTGAGTGTACACGAGCTTTCGATCTCCTGTTTAAACTTTTAATCGGCACGGACGAAAACGAACAAAAGCCCTTATAAAGTAAAGATAATTGTTATGGATAAAAACTATAAGCATCCGTGGCTCTGTCGCGGGTGTGGGGCGAAGTTGAAGTGGCCGCTGGTGGTCAAAAGCATTTTTGGAAACGGTTGGGTTTGTTTTGGGTGCCAAGTCAAGGAGTGCATAAACGGTGATTTTATTCGCGGGCACGAGAGAGGGAAAAACATCCCTCCCCGAACATGAGCGCTGGGCGCGGTGTGCGTTCCAGCTGGCTTGAACACAAATTGGACGAGTTGATGCACGACATCAAAGCATACGCGGAGGCCCATTCGGAAGCGTGGTGGATTTATAGCACGGACATCGAGATGCAATACGCCGAAGGCGACTACGTACAGTTGTGGGACGAACTTGAGTGGATGCGGGGCAATGTCAAAAATCCAGCGTTTCGAAATATGTTGACCGAGGCGCTGGAGTTAATAAAAGCAATAAATATCGAGTATGAGTGATGACTGCGGAGTGCCGCCACTCTTTCCGGGTTTTAGGCCGGAGGACTTCACAAAGGCGTTCTTCAAATATCCGAGGGTGCTGGAGCAGTACTGGCACGTCATGACGAACAGCGAGGCCAAGGTGCTCACGTTCCTGCTCCGCATGCTTCCGGGTTTCCAAAAAACACAGGATGCTGTGAGCCTGAGCCAGTTCATGGGTGGCGTCGGCTCCCACAACAAGGGTACGGGTATCAGTCGCACACAGGTTCGGCGGGCAATCGAAGGTTTAGAGGAAAAAGGGTTCATAATCCGAACGCGCCAGCCAGGGCGGTCGACGGTGTACCGTCTTCGCTACACCGAAGGATTGGCGGTCGAAACTGTGCCAGTGAAAGAAGCTCCCTTGGAGATTCAACGCCTTATACGGCTCTTCATGCCGGTCGCCGAGCATCGCGTAGAGACCTACCTACAGGACAGGACGCAGATTAAGGCAATCGAGCGGCTGGTTGAGTACTACGGCGTTGAAAAAGTTGAGGCCTACATCAACACTCTGCCGACGATTCATGGAAAGCGCTTTATGCCGGTCATCACGTCGCCGGTAGAGCTTGAACAGAAACTGCCGAAGTTGGCTGACGCTATAAAGCGGCGACGAGGCGAAGAGGGGAACAGTCAAATGCTGTTCTGACCATGCCCATGCAGGGCACAGCAGCCGGTGCACTGCTTGGGCACACACCGGGTACAAAAGTATGCACGCCTACCGTGTCCATGCCACAAACAGAACAATAGTTAATAGAACAATAGAAATTAACAATACTGGTTGAGCTTTTTCTGGAAAGGAAAAGCTGGAAAAGGAAAGTCGGGCATCATCAGTTTCAGAATGTCCGCACACTGTCCGACTTTTTCTTCGCCAGCAAATGCGCCTGTTCCGCGTCCAGTAGTTCCAACAGTTTACAACTGCTAACAGCCAATTATTATCAGCCAAATAATGAATGACATCGAAGCACTGCGAGACTACATCATTGCCGACGAGATACATCGTATCCAATCGCTGTCACACGAGGAGTTAGTGCGTGAGCTCGTCGAACTCAGTTCTCGGGAGATTGAAAAAATGACTGACTCCCAACTCTTGATTAAGTAGAACCCCCACAAGACCATAAATGAAATTAGATAACTCACAACCTAAAAAAGAACTTCGAGCGGCGATCTACCTTAGAGTGTCGACCTTAGCCCAGTCCGAGGAGGATGCTTACGGCCTCGATGTGCAGGAGGAAAGAGCTCGTAAGTTTTGCACCTCGCAGGGGTACCTCCTCGATGAAGCTCACCTCTATACCGACAAAATTTCCGGAGGTACACGACCGGAGGAACGTGAGGGATTATCCAAACTACTGGCCGCTGCCGAGAGAGGGGAGTTTGACTGCATGCTGGTCTACAAAATTGACCGCGTTGCCAGAAACCTAAAAATTTTCCTTGGCATTGTTGAGCAGCTGCTGGCACTTAAACTTATCTTCCGCTCTGTCACTGAGCCAATCGACACCTCAACCCCGATCGGGGAGATGGTGATGCAAATTTTGGCAATGTTTGCTCAATTTGAGAGAGGCATGATTCGAGACCGCACTATGAGCGGTCGAATACAAGCTGCCAAACATGGTTCTTGGGTGGGAAGCGTGCCTCCGTATGGGTACATCCTTAATAAAACCACCCGCAGGTTGGAGATTAATCCAAAGGAGGGGAAAATCGTGAAGCAAATATTTAAGTGGCTGGTGGATGACAAGTTGGCCGTCCACGAAATTGAGCGACGACTAAATGCAATGCAGGTGCCGGCACCATGGTCGACTAAAATTAGTACCAAAGAAACACAAAACGTTTGGCGCAAGTTCAGTGTAATAAGAGTCTTGGTCAATGAAGTACACACTGGCACCTTTTACTACCGCAAGTTCCGCAAACCGTTTAATGGCTTGACCAGCATTACTGACCCCAGCCGACTACGGCCGAGAGAGGACTGGATAGAGCAACATTGCGACCCCATTATCACGACCGAGATGTACGAAGCGGCAAAGCGTCAACTTACACACAACCGAGAGTTTGCCCGACGCAACCGCAAGCATGAGTACCTATTCTCCAAAATCATCTATTGTAGTGGGTGCAAACACAAAATGTTCGGTGGATTCCAGCCCGCTAGGGAAGAGTGGGGATACCAAGGTGGTCGGTACTACCACGGTGTGTATCGTAAGGACGATGCGCTAGGCAAGACAGCGCGATGCCAGTGGTGCCCCAACTACTCCGAGGCACGGCTTGAGCCGGTATGGGACTGCCTTAAAGATATATTAAAGAACCCGAAGAACATGACACGGCCTTTGGAGAAATATATACATAAGGAAAAAGACCCCCTGCCGGTCAAGCAGCGGCTTCAGGATATTGATACAGCCTTGGATACCATAAGCAGAAAACGTGACCGTGTGGACGCGCTCTATATAAATGAGCAACTGGATGAGCAAAAGTACAAGGCCTATCAGGTCGAGTTCAAGCAAGACGAACAGCGGCTTAGGGATGAGCAAACGCACCTCCGACAGACCTTGTTAAGCAAGCGAGAGGTTGCTGACCGCCAGAAAGCGGTGCAGCGCGCATACGAACAAGTCAAAGCTCGGCTTGATGCCGTTACCTACGACGAGAAAGCTAAAATCGTCTCATACTTCGTTGAGCGCATCACTCTGCACGCCAAAGAGAACTATGCGGAGGTGGTGTTCAGATTCTCCAAAGGCACAGACATAGGTACCGTAGCTACCTTGCAAGGAGACAAAGCCTTCCCGCTGGTGCACAAAATCAACACCATCCCCGAGAGGGAGCGGAGAGCCACTCTCATGGCAACGAACCCCGAGATGTTCGTGTCGAAGGTGCTGGTGTAAAAAAGCTGAATTTTACTCCGAGTCTTTCCTCCGCTGAATAGCACGTAGCACCGTAGCGGCTACAAAATCTTTGCGTGCCTCTCCCAATACGGGCAACGCAGCCAGTACAGACGCATTGTTTGTTGGGAGTAAGTCCACTTTTCCTTCGTTGTAGTTAGTAAGTTGCGTCAGGAACTCATCGAGCCACGATGGTGTTACGGTGAGCACTTCGTCAAAGTCGATTTGGATCGCCTCATCAGGATTAAGTTGCGGACGGATAGCATTAAATGCCTCTAGCCCTGCTGGACGAGAAACAAGTACGGAGCCAAATTTTTTAAGTTGAATGGTTTGCATATCTAACGTGTCTTAAAATAGTATAACAGCATATGTGCCACGGATATTTCCGTCAGTCATCTTAATGTGCATCAATCCGGGGCCGGTAGGGATGTTAACGAGGCCGATGCCCGAACGGAACAAGAGTCCAATTTCCTTTGACTCTACAACATTGCGGACCACTTTGAGTCCGTTGCCACGCTTCTCCGGGTTTCTTCCCGAAACAATTTCCGTAAACGCTACCGTTAGAGCATCGACATCGGTAGTAAGATTTGGTCGCACTTGTTGGAGTGTTGCTTTTACGCCACGTCCGCGGTCTGCAAGAACTATCACCCGCTTTGCAATGTCATATGCATAAAATACACCTGGCACATCAGGCCAGTTACCAACGTTGTGTGCGAAAGAGTTATCGCCAATTTCTGCTGCAACCAGTGTGAGGAGCGATGCTAAGTCTTCGGGCATATGCCCCGTTTTCTGCAATTCTATCCCCATCTTAGCCACTCGACTGGTGAAGCGATCTGGTCGTTCGCAATAATATTCACTTGGAAGTGCTGGCGGTATGGCGCTTGTTGCCCATGCTAATCCAAGCATCTGAAGGTCGAGAGCAAAACTATTAAGGTCTCGTAGAGCATAATAGCGGTGCTTTCCTCCACTCCGTTCAGCACGAAGCTTCCCGGATTTCTCCCAGTTGCGTAGGGTTTGAACGGATACATTAAGTATCTTTGCCGCCTCACCTATGCGTACTTTTCCAGTATTCACCCTGTCAGATTAGGGTCAAAACCTATAAAAGTCAAGATTTGTTTATAGGTTTATGTGTAAAACTTACAAAAACAGCCCTTATTGTAGGTTTAACAGGGAAACCTACAACCACTGAAATGGCCTTACTATGGGTTCTAAAATTGAGACTTTGGAGGTCATAATCTTAAAGAGCCGATTCTGTATGGATATTTGTTGGGTTTTGCTATCCTCCTTTCCTAAAAGGAGGAACACAAAAACTCCCAGGGTGTTTTAGCGGAACAACTGCCAAGAAGTAAAATAACAAAAAAGCTCGGATTTCAATCCGAGCTTTTTTGTGATATCGTCTGTGGCGGAACTGTATAGGAGCACCACATGAGCGGATATCGAGGCGTCGAGCTTGATTTTGGCGCATATAATTGGCCTCAAAATCGGGTCGAGTTTGACTTGGTGGCGTCGCAAGGCAGCAGATCGGGTTGCGCCACGACAACACCCCGCACAACCTTTAAGCCCGCGGCGCATGTCACTCCAAGGTTTCGCAAGCGGGACAAGAAGTCCACCAGCGTCGGTAAGAAGAGAAAGAAATAAGGAGAGAGGCCAAAGCGACCCAGGATTATTCCGGTGTCGCTTTTTTAAATGTTGGACCTGCGAGGTCGAACAATTCTCCATATTTTAGAGGGCTAAAATAACCTTATTAAACAAGGGTCTTGACGACTTGACAAATCTATTGCTTTAACATATAATAGGTAGGAAAGCTCATTCAAAGGAGAGAGCAGATGTTTCTAAGCTGGAAGTTCAATGAGGAAAAAGAACCTCGTGGGTGGGTTGAAAGGTTCACCAACGGCACTGGTCCTGACACTAAAAAAGAAATACAGCGGAGACGACACCTACTTGAAAACGAACGTCCACCGTATCGTGTATACACAGTTGAATGGATGGATACTGATGCAACCATCTGGACTATCGAAAAGTGGTATGTGAAGGAAGTTACCCTCGCATACATTCTGAAGAAAAATGGTGAGCCTATCACTGGTGGTGGCACCATCCACTTGCCCCGCTTTGTGTATAAATATCCAGATGGAAAAACGGGTGAGGTGATAATGGAGACATACGCACTTATCCCGTCTTGGTTAGAGATAGAGCCCTTTAAAGGTCAAACCATGATCTGGGGTTTGCGTACTGATGGCACTCGCCGCGATGCTGGAAATATATGTGAAAATTTCCTTTGCCAAGAGGTGGCTAAGGACGACAACCTTCACCCTGTTGTGAGATTGGGCTAGTAGAACACTTGACTGAACTGTAAAGTCTAAATGTAATACAGATCTTTTTCTCTCTTGTCATAACGCCGGAGATTCCGGTATCGGAAATAAAGCCCACCGCAAGGTAGGGCTTTCGTATTTATGGGGAAGAAGATTATATAGTTTGACTTATGGGAGCTAATCGCTTATATTGCTCGTAGCCCTCAAGGGCTCCTTTTTTCTAGACGGTGCCGCTTAGTCCTCCTTTATAGGTTTGGGCGAGGCATACCTCCAGAATCATAACCCCGGGGTTACGGGGTGCATCACTCACATATGGCAAAAAAGTCTACAGTAGCACGCTCAAACCGCGCACCCAAGTTTAAATCTCGGGTGGTTAATCGTTGCTTCCGCTGTGGTCGCAAGCGCGCCTTTATGCGCGACTTTGGCATGTGCCGCGCCTGCTTCCGCGAAGCCGCAAATGAAGGATTGATCCCTGGTGTCAGAAAGTCATCTTGGTAATTCACTAAACCCTACACCCTAAGATCTATACCCTAATTATATGATTACTGACCCTATTGCAGACATGCTGGTACGCATCCAAAACGCCTCGATGGCGGGGAAGGACCGCGTCTCTATGCCGCGCTCACAGATGAAGCTCGCCATCGCCGAGATACTCAAGCGCGAGGGCTACGTGAGCGAGGTAGACAAAAAATCAAAAAACAACGACCTCTCGCTCATGCTTTCCTACAAAAACGGCCGCCCGGCGTTTGGCGGATTTAAACGCGTCAGCAAACTCTCCCGCCGCATGTACATGGGCGTGCGCGACATCAAACCGGTTAAGCGCGGCCATGGTCTTCTGGTGCTCTCGACTCCCGCAGGCATCCTCACAGGCAAAGAGGCGCAGATTAAGCGCGTTGGCGGCGAGGCCCTGTTCGAAATTTGGTAAACCATTATGTCACGACTTGCTAAACGACCCATTGCACTGCCCGCTAAAACTGAACTCACGTTCAAGGCTAACGAGCTTTCTGTAAAAGGCCCTAAAGGTACGCTCACCAAAGCGGGGCACCGCCTCATTGGTATCGAGAACGTGCCGGAGGGTGTGCAGGTATCCACCAAGGCAGACACGCTTGAGGCTCGCGCACTTGTGGGCACCTACGCCAGCCACGTGCGCAACATGCTCGAGGGTGTTACCAAAGGTTTTACTAAAAAACTTTTAGTCGAAGGCGTCGGCTACAAGTGGGAGGTGCAGGGCAAGACGCTCAACCTCGCACTCGGATTTTCTCACCCGGTAAAAATGGACATCCCCGAGGG
Source organism: Minisyncoccota bacterium (assembly GCA_035510635.1). Lineage (GTDB taxonomy): Bacteria > Patescibacteriota > Minisyncoccia > Phycocordibacterales > SBAW01 > GWA1-54-10. Next base: position 19,518 of record DATKGU010000001.1, read on the forward strand.
GCTCACCGTTAAGGCCGAGAAGAACGCCCTCATCATTGATGGATTTGATAAAGAGCTTGTCGGACAATTTGCTGCCAACGTGCGTGCACTCAAAAAGCCGGAGCCGTACAAGGGCAAAGGTATCCGCTACGAGGGCGAGGTCATCCGCCGCAAGCAGGGTAAGAAGGCTGCATAAAGAACCACCATGAAAACTAAAAGCATCACAAATCAGATAAACCGCGAGCGCCGCCATGCGCGCATCCGCGCCAAGATTATGGGCACTCCCGAGCGCCCGCGCCTCGCCGTGTTTAAATCAAACCGTTATTTGCACGCGCAGATAATTGACGACACGCTTGGCAAGACGCTTGTTGCTGGTAGCACCAAAGAGGTAGGCGCTGCAAAAAAAGGCGTCAAAAAAATGGATGCCGCCAAACTGCTTGGTCTCGACTTGGCAAAGCGCGCCAAGGCGGCGGGTATTGAGACTGTGGTGTTCGACAGGGGAGGCTTTCGTTACACTGGGCGCATTACCACATTGGCCGACGCCGCGCGCGAGGGCGGTCTCAAATTTTAATATCATATGGATGACATCGAACAAAAAGACGTTATAGCAGAGGCGGCACCGGAGATTGTTGCCGATGTGGCTCTTCCTGTTGTCGAGGAGGTAGCGCCGGCACCTGCCGACACGCGCCGCGCGCGCCCTGATAGGCGTGGCGGCAAGCCAGGTGAGCGCGGTGGTCGCCGCCCCTCAACCCGCCGCCCCGAGCGCAAAAGCGAGTTTGACCAGCGCATCATCACGATACGCCGCGTGTCTCGCGTGGTCGCCGGCGGTCGCCGCTTCTCTTTCTCCGTGGCAATCATCATCGGCAATAAAAAAGGCAGAGTGGGTGTCGGCCTCGGCAAAGCAGGGGACACCACGCTCGCTATCGACAAGGCGGTGCGCAATGCAAAGAAAAACATGATAACGGTGCCGCTCACCAAAAACTCCTCAATAACGCACGATGTGTCCGCAAAATATTGCGCATCGATTGTCACCATGACACCGGCACGCGGCCGCGGCTTGGTGGCGGGCTCCTCGGTACGCCCGGTGCTTGAGCTCTGCGGCATCAACGACATCGTTGCCAAGATACACTCGGGCAGCAAAAACGGTCTCAACAATGCACGCGCCGCAATTGAGGCACTAAAGACGCTAAAGGCGTAAATAGAAATTTTAATTTCTATATATAAAAAAAGATATGCAACTCCACGATTTAAAACGCAAAACAGAAAACAAGTCGCCTAAGCGCGTTGGCCGCGGCGGCGGTCGCGGTAAAACCTCCGGTCGCGGTACCAAGGGTCAAAAGGCGCGCGCGGGTCACAGCATCATGCCGGCCATCCGCGAGCAGCTCAAAAAGCTCCCTAAGCTCCGGGGCAGGGGCGTGGGCGGTCTCATCACCATCCAAAACAAGCCGCTTGTCGTTAATCTCTCGAGCCTCGAAACGGCGTTTCTCGCAGGCGATGCAGTCAATCCTAAAACGCTCATCGAGCGCGGCCTTATCCGCACGCGCAAAAACATGTCCAAAGCCCCGATTGTTAAAATCCTCGGCGGCGGTGAGCTCACAAAGAAGTTTGTCATCACTGGTTGCAGTGTGTCCGGCAGTGCTCGGGCAAAGATAGAGCAGGCGGGCGGTTCGGTCGCATAACACTTTATGATGAACACCTTTTTCCAAAAATTTGCGTTACTCATCCGTGACGCTCAATTGCGCAACCGCCTCCTTTTTGTGCTGGGCGCGTTGGCGGTGTTTCGCGTGCTTGCGGCTATCCCGATCCCTGGCGTTAATGCCGCGCAGCTCCAACTCTTTTTTTCTAACAATCAATTTTTTGGCCTGCTCAACCTCTTTTCAGGCGGCGGGCTCTCGAGTCTCTCGCTGGTGCTCCTTGGCGTCGGCCCGTACATCACGGCCTCCATCATCATGCAGCTTCTCACTATTATGGTGCCGAGCTTAAAGCAACTCTACCAAGAGGAGGGTGAGCTTGGCCGCCAAAAGTTTAGCCAATACTCGCGCCTTATTACGCTCCCCATTGCCGCACTCCAAGGCTTTAGCTTTATTTTGATACTCGAGCGCGAGGGCGTCATTGCCTCGCTCTCGCCTTTTCAGCTTGGGGTTAACATCCTCGTGGTGGTTGCAGGCTCGATGCTGCTCATGTGGATAGGCGAGCTCATCTCTGAGTTTGGCCTCGGCAACGGCGTGTCGCTCATCATCTTTGCGGGCATTGTGGCACGCATCCCGCGCACCGCGAGCCAAGCAATATTCTCGTTTAATACTTCGCAGTTGCCGATGTACTTGGCCTTTGCCGTTGCCGCGCTCGCCATCGTGATGGCTGTGGTGGTGGTCAACGAGGCCGAGCGCCCGGTGCCGGTAACCTACGCTAAGCGCATTCGCGGGATGAAGACCTACGGCGGCCAATCAACCTACTTGCCGCTCCGTCTCAACCAAGCAGGCGTTATTCCGATTATCTTTGCGCTTTCGTTTTTGCTTATCCCGCAAATGTTTGCGACGTTCTTCCAAGCATCAACCCACGCATGGCTCGCAAATACCTCCTCGTTTATACTCTCGTGGCTCCAAAACCTCGGGTTTTACGGCAGTGTCTACTTTGTGCTCGTCGTATTGTTTACTTACTTTTACACCGCGGTTACCTTCGACCCTCACGCCATTGCCGAAAATTTGCAAAAGAACGGCGCGTTTATCCCCGGCGTACGCCCCGGCGGCTCCACGCAGGAGTACTTGGGCAAGGTAATCACTCGCATCACGCTCGTAGGCGCACTCTTCCTCGGTATTATCGCCGTGTTGCCGATTGCTATGCAGTCTTTGAGCGGTATACAGAGCCTCACAATCGGCGGCACCGCACTTCTCATCGTCGTTTCGGTCATTCTCGACCTCGCGCGCCGTGTTGACGCGCAGATATCTATACGCGAGTATTAAGCGCATGGACACGCGCACGTTTCTTATGATGGGGCGGCCCGGCTCGGGCAAAGGCACCCAGGCAAAATTGCTTGCCGACAAAATCGGCGGAGTGGTGTATTCGTCGGGCAATAGGCTTAGACCGATGAGTCAAACTGACACCCCGTTTGGTCACAAAGCCAAACAGGTTATGGAGAGCGGAGATCTTATGCCCGAGTGGGCTTCGGAGTTTTTATTTGAGGAAGCGCTTATAGGCTTGCGCGCCGAGGATGGAATTGTGTTTGAAGGTGCGTGTAGGCGCGAATTGGAGGCCGTAAAATTTCACGAAGTTTCAACATGGCTTGAGCGGCCTTACATTACAATTTATTTAGACGCAAGTGAGACGGTGCTTATGGATAGGCTTCTTAAACGCTACACACTCCAAAATCGTCCCGATGATGCAAATTCCGAAGTCATCAAAAACAGATTCGATAAATTTACTAAAAACACGCTCCCAGCAGTAAATCATTTTAAAAAAGAGGGCACGCTGCTTGCCGTCAACGGCGACCAATCAGTCGAGGCGGTGCATGCCGACGTTCTTAAAGCCCTACATTTATCGTGATTTCAAAAACCGAGAATGAAATAAAAAATTTGCGCACCGGAGGCAAGCTCTTGGCTCGTGTGCTTCGCGAACTTAGCGCGATGGTAGAGCCCGGTATCACGACTGCGTCGCTGGATATTGCAGCGGAGAAAATAATACGAGAGGGTGGGGGAGTGCCGGCGTTTTTAAACTATCTACCTGAAGGCGGCGCGTATCCTTTCCCTGCAACCTTGTGCATTTCTCTCAATGATGAGGTGGTGCACGGCATCCCCTCAACTGAAAGGGTATTAAAAAATGGTGATATGATCTCGCTTGATTTAGGCCTCTCGTACAACGGTTATTTTGTCGATTCGGCTCGGACACTGTGCGTCGGCGAGGGAGACGCTACTGCGCAAAAACTTATCGAAGCCACTAAAGAGGCAACGATGGCGGGCATTAAAGCCGCGCGCGTGGGCAATAGGGTGGGCGACATCGGTGCGGCCATCGAGGAGGTGGCAAAAAAATATCATTTTGAGGTGGTAGAAGACTTGGGTGGCCATGCAGTGGGCAAAGAAGTGCACGAAACGCCGTACATCCCCAACGAGGGCGTACCGGGCACGGGCCCCAAACTCCAGGAGGGTTTGGTGATAGCAATCGAGCCGATGCTCGCCGAGGGTAAGGGTGCTATTACGCTCATGGAAGATGAGTGGACCTACCGTATGCGCGACAAAAAACGCTGCGCGCATGTTGAGCACACCATCATCATTACCAAGAAAGGTCCCGAGATTTTAACCGCCTAATATTGCAAAATAAGGCTGCTTATTGTACAGTGCGGTCATGATACAACCGAAGGAGGAGATAACGTATGTAATGATAAAGCCCGACGGCGTACGCAAGGGCCTTATCGGCGAGATTATCAAGCGCATGGAGCAGCGCGACCTTAAGATAATTGCGCTTGAGATGTTTCAACCTACCTTTAAAGAAATGGACAACCATTATCCCAAGAGTGAGGCGTGGATCCATCGCCTTGGCGAGCGTACCAGCGCTACCTACGAAAAATACGGACACGATTTAAAGCGCGACTTTGGTACAACCAATTTGGACAAAGTGGGCGCCACCGTACGCAAGTGGCTCATCGACTATATGGTGTCGGCGCCGCTCGTTAAAATGGTAGTGCAAGGCGTGCACGCGGTAGATATGGTGCGCAAAATTGTCGGCCCTACGATGCCCTCACTTGCCGAGATGGGCACTATCCGCGGGGATTTTTCTATCGACTCGGCTATTAGCGCCAACATTGAGAAGCGCGCGGTCATGAACTTGGTGCACGCAAGCGAGACACAAGAGGAGGCCAAGCACGAAATCAAACACTGGTTTGGTAAAAAAGGCGTATTTAAATACAAAAGGTTTGGTGTTGACGAATAAAACAACGGAAGAGTATAATTGGGATAGGACTGCGGAGGCAAAGTCCTTAAATACACAATCGGGAGCTTGGAGTTGTATAGTCGTAAAGATTACACACAGAGCACCCACCTGGTACTAACCAGGACAAGCTTTCGGAGTCCCACAAAAAATCTCACCCTAGGGTGAGATTTTTTGTTATAGTGTATAGAGAAAGTAAAATAACAACTTTTTAAACTTATTATTTTACTTTCTCTAAACCATGCAATCAAAAGTATATTTCTACGGCGCGGCGGGTTCGGTTACGGGCTCTAATTTTTTACTTGATACAGGTGGTTCCAAAACGCTCATCGATTGCGGGCTCTTTCAAGGCAAAAATGCAGGGGAGGAAAACAATTGGGCCGAGTTTCCATTTGATGCTAAAGCAATACCTGTGCTTGTAAACACGCACGCACACATCGACCACATCGGCCGCATCCCGCTTTTGGTAAAACGCGGGTTTAAGGGCCGCATCATCTCAACCGAGGCCACACGTGCGATGTCGTTGCCGCTCCTCCTCGATTGCATGAGCCTCATCAATCACGACGCCGAGCTGCACGGCAAAGAGCCGCTCTACGACGAGCATGACATCAACGCAGCCATGGCGCTGTGGGAAGGCATTGCGTATCATCAAAAAATAGATTTGGATGACGGTGTGCAGGTGGAGCTCCTAGACTCGGGGCATATTTTGGGCTCGGCAATGGCAAAGTTTACGCGCGGGAGTAGCAACATTGTGTTTACCGGTGATTTGGGCGGCGGCAACTCGCCGCTTTTGCCGCCGATAGATGATTTAACCGACGCACAGTATCTGGTGATGGAGAGCGTCTATGGCAATAAAGTGCGGCCGGAAGGAGAGTCTGCACACACGCGCGACATGCTCGAGAATGTTATCGAGGAGAGCATTGCTCGCGGCGGCACGCTGCTTATCCCTGCTTTCTCAACCGAGCGCACGCAAGATTTGCTGTTTGAAATCCGCACGCTCATGGTGGAAAAACGCGTGCCATCCGTGCCGGTATATATCGACTCGCCGTTGGCAAAACAGATGACCGAAGCATTTTTGAAATATCCGCAATACTTTAGCGAAGCGCTGCAACAGCGTATTAAAAACGGAGAGAAGATTTTTGATTTCCCCGAGATGCACACTGTCGAAGATGATGAAGAGTCACGACATTTGGGGGAGGTAGCTGGACCCAACATTATCCTTGCAGGCTCGGGCATGAGCAACGGCGGCCGCGTGATAAACCACGAGCGCCGTATATTGCCCGACAAAAAATCGACGCTCCTTATCGTAGGATATCAAGCGGCGGGGAGCCTCGGCCGGAGGCTTGTTGAGGGCGCTAAAGAGGTTGTGATACATAAAGAAAAAGTGCCGGTACATTGCCGCGTGGAGGCTATCTACGGCTACTCGGCGCACATGGACGGCGAGCAATTGGTGGAGTTTGTAAATAAAACAAGGAGCACATTAAAAGAAGTGTTTGTGGTGATGGGCGAGCCTGTTGCCTCGAATACGTTGGTGCAACGCATCCGTGATTATCTCAGTGTGAAAGCAATAGCGCCCGAAGCGGGGGAGAGCGCTGTTGTTGAGTTTTAGGAATCCTAAGAAAAAGGATTAGGAGGGGCTCTTGAGCGCGACGGCGCGAAAGCTGAGCAAATTTTTAGCAAAAAATTTGAGTACCCTCAGAATCCTTTTTCTTAGGATTCCTTTTGGTGGTAGTATTGAGCAAATGGAAGAAACATCGAACAAGACCGCCACGGTTGACCCAAAAAATTTGCATCTCCACATCAAGCTCGGTGTCTCCGGTGCTGCCGAGACAGGCCATTGCGGTGTTGATGCATACGACAAAGGTCTTGAGCTTGGTCGTGAGATAGCCAAGCAAGGCGCGGTATGTGTCACGGGCGCCACCACCGGCTTCCCGCTATGGGCGGCGATGGGTGCAAAATCGGCCGGAGGGTTTGTCATTGGCTTCTCACCTGCAAGCTCCGAGAAGGAACATATCGAGCAATACAACTTGCCGGTGGAGTACCACGACCTCATCGTGTACACCGGCTTTGGCTATCCGGGCCGCGATCTTATTTTTACACGCTCGGTTGACGGCATGTTTTTTGGATGCGGGCGTATAGGCACCATACATGAGTTTACGATTGCGTTTGAGGACAACAAGCCGCTTGGTGTGTATGAGGGCGGATGGCCCACCTCGGAGGAGATAAAAAATATTTTGGCAAACGGCCACCGCCCCAACGAGCACATCCGCTTTGGCGCCGACCCAAAGGCGTTGGTAGGGGAGATACTCGCATTGATAAAAGAGGACAAAATAAACAGAGCCTCGTTTAGGTTCGAAAACCCCGACAACGCTTGAAATAAGCCCTTGTCTTATCCACAGCAAGACTTGCTAATTCCAGTATTAGGTGTATAATTAGATTTAGCTATATAGTAATTATAGCCCTATGGAATTAGAGTTTTTTCAATTCTAGTCCAATAGAATTAGAAAAGTGTTAATTCCAGTACATAATTTTACATGACAAAAACAAGACCAAAAGGACCTTTTAATCTGCCCAAACTTCCTCCCAAGGTATCCTATGCTGACATTGTTGAGCATATTGCTAAGGCGCACACAGCACTCGCCCGTCTTGATGAAATGTTGAAGCATATGGGGAATCTATCTCACCTAGAGAGCACCTTTTTTACTCGCGAAGCAGTGTTGAGTTCTAAAATAGAAGGGACTCAAGTAACACTTGAAGATGTCCTTAAAGAAGAAGCTGAAGGAAAAAAAGAAGTTAACGAAAATACCGAAAGGCAGCGGGATATTGTTGAAGTTCTAAACTACAGGAGGGCTCTTCGTCTCGGTCTAAAAATGATTGGGGAAGGGGAGTCCCTTGCTGAAAATAACGTAAAAGAGCTTCACAAAATTCTCTTGCAATCTGAAAGAGGAAGGACAAGAGCACCCGGGCAATTTCGTAGAGAGCAAGTATATATAGCACCAAAAGGTACGCCTATGGACGAGGCGCGATATATACCCCCGAGCCCAAATGATATTTCGGAACTGTATAGCAATTTTGATCGGTATCTCAATACGGAAAATGCTGAGCGAGATCCCCTCGTTCAAATTGCAGTGGCACACTATCAATTTGAAGCTATTCACCCATTTAAAGATGGGAACGGGCGTGTCGGCAGATTATTGATACCCCTTTTTCTCTATAAAAGAAAGATTATTGCTCATCCTTTTATTTATATAAGTAAGTACTTTGAGGAACACAGACGTGATTATTACGATTTATTGGCCGACGTAAGCTATGAGAGGGCGTGGACAGCCTGGATACGGTTTTTCCTACATGGGCTTTGTGAACAAGCCAATGAAGCTACTGAGCTTGGGAGGGCAATTATCAAATTGCGGGATGAGTACCGGTCTCACTTGGCCGAGTTACACTCGACCTATGCTTTTAATCTCCTTGATGCAATTTTTGAGAGACCATATTTCACCCCGGTCCTTATAGGCAAATTGGCTCATATTAAGAATCCCCAAACGGTATTAACGTTGATTGGTAAATTTTTAGAGGCTAAAATTATTACTGACTTAACTCCAAAGAAAAAACGCAATAAAATATATGAATTTCATCACCTCACAAAGTTATTGCAAGGAAGAGATAAAAAAGGCTCAGACTAATAGAGTCTCGTTCCGCTTCGAAAACCCCGACTCAGCATAAAAAGTTATCCCCACACCCCGCGCTTCCACCTCATATATAATGGTACAATGAGTGCATCATGAAATCGCTCCTTGCTGGCCTTACACTTACGGCTTTAGGCTTGGTGCATATGGTGGCCGGGGGGGGGTCAGCTTGTAGCGTCTGATATATCCTCTCTCTTTACTCACGCGCCCTTCGTAGCCTCTGGCGGAGTAGGGCCAACCGTTGCCGTTACATCTCCTCAACCTTGGCACGCAAAAGGCACCTCGCAAACTGCCAGTGTATTCAACGCCACGGTAGCTATTGCATCTACTACCCCCACTCAAACTGTTCCACCAGTACAAAGCACTATGATATATCATAGTGCGTCCAGTACTCCAACCACTCCTGCTGTTGGACCTACGAGGTCGAACACAACATCCAATTCCTCCTCCAGCAAACTCACTACCGCCTATGTCACTCATGGTGAGCTTACTGCCGCTATTCAACAAGCTATTGGTACACTCCCTGCAATCACAGGAGGTTCAGGACAATCAACCTCTCCCTCAATTCAAGCACAGTTGGATGCCCTACAAAGGGAAGTAGCCCTTACCAACAGCATCAACAACCTTGCGCCCACTAACAATGTGGCACTTACTATTTCTAACCCTACTATTACGGGAGGTACTATCTCCAACGCCGCACTCCAAGGAAATACCCTCTCTGCCGGAGCTGCTACCTTAGGAGCTACTACTATTGCCGGTGGTCTTACCGCCACCGGTGGTGTCACTTTTGACAGTGCGACGACGACTAACTTCTTCACAACCACTGCAAACTCGACAAATCTTTTCACAGTCAATGCTACTACAACAAGTACCTATTCGTCACTTTACAATACTTCCAGCCTGGGTAAGGGTTACGAAATTGATGGCGGCACAGTCTTGCAAGCGAGTTCAACGCTGTACAATTTGTCTATAGGTCACCATCTTATCGGCCTTGCTCCTTATACTTTAGTTAATAGTAATACTTTCGTTGGCGAAGGGGCGTTTGATGTCAATAACGGAAGTACCGACAATACTGCCGTGGGCGCCAATGCACTCAATTCGCTTTCAGGTCCAAGTCCAACTAGCGGCGGAAGCAATTCGGCTTTTGGTCAGGCATCGCTCTACAAATTGACTAGTGGAGGTAATAATTCCGCTTTCGGTTCGCTTGGCATGTTTAATGCCACAAGTAGCAGCAATAACGTTGCTGTTGGTTATGGTGCTCTTTACGGCAACGCGGGAACCGGCGGCACGTATGACGACAATACCGCTATTGGTGTGAATTCTCTTTGGTCGGAGACGACTGGTAGCTACAACACCGCTTTGGGATACTCCAGTCTTTATGCAAACACTACAGGAGGTAGTAATGTTGCTGTCGGCGCACCGGCCCTTCAGGCAAACACGACGGGTAGCCACAATATTGCGGTAGGGATTGCTCTCCCATCAAATATCAGTGGTTCACAAAATGTCGCTATTGGTGATAATGCATTAAATAATTCTACTGCATCTTCGTACAACACCGCCGTCGGCGTTAGTTCTTTGTATTCTGACACAAGCGGTCAGTATAATGTGGGCCAAGGCGTCCAATCTCTAAACTCTAACACGACGGGCAGCAACAGTGCAGCCATTGGGTATCAGGCGCTCTATAACAACACTAATAGTGACCAAAATACCGCCATAGGCGCTGGAGCTGGGTACGGCAACGGTTCTTATACGAGTGGATTGAATGTTCTCATTGGGGTTAATGCAAATCGAAATGCAGCGAACAGTGCGAATTACAACACGTTTGTGGGCTACGCAGCTGGATATAACAATCAAGCTCAAGGTAATACAGGACTCGGGTATCAGGCTGGCTACGATATCACCACAGGTTATTACAATCTTGTTCTCGGTTATTATCCGACCACTGGAGTCGGGCTTACAAGTGGAAACAACAATATACTTTTTGGCTATGATGTAAGACCTGTCTCGCGGGGTGGTAGCAATCAGCTCAATATAGGCAATCTCATCTTTGGAACTGGATTGGGTTCAGGTACGACTCTCTCAACAGGTAGCCTAGGCATCGGCACCACCTCACCCGCTACACTCCTCGAACTTGGTGGTAGTACTGCTAATCTCACTATGGATGGTTACAAGAATTGCACAGGCTTTACCTCCAACGCCAACGGCCTCGTGGCTTGCACTGCGTCAGACCAACGGTTGAAACAGGGCATTACGCCGCTTGATGCCTCAAGCACTCTATCGGCAATTAACGCACTCACCCCCGTGTCCTTCTTCTGGAGGCCAGAGACAGACAGAGGCACACAACAGCAGTACGGTCTCATCGCTCAAGCAGTACAACAAATCTTCCCTAATCTTGTTTCTACGAGCTCACCAACAGACTTAACTCCTGATGGCACGCTTACCGTTAACTACGACGGCCTCATTGCGCCGATAATTATTGCAATCCAAACACTCAGCAGGGAAGTTGCTTCCCTTACAGCAACCGTGGCGGGGTTTGCAGAAAGTTTTACGACGAAAGTTATTAATTCTCAAAAAGATAATACCCAGCAGCTTTGTATCTCCGACGGTCCCAGTGACTCCAATCCTCTGTGTATTACTAAATCACAACTCGCTAATATTCTCTCTGGTCAATCATCCCCATCGGTCCAAGTGAGCCAATCAACCACCCCCGTCGTCTCCACCTCAACCCCTCCCACCATCAATATCCAAGGTCAAAACCCTGCCACCATCCACATCGGCGACACCTACACCGACTTGGGTGCCATAGTCACCGACAACCAAGGCCACAACTTGGGTTACACCACCTACCTTAACGGTGTGTTAGTTTCTACACTCAGCATTGATACAAGCACCACAACAACCGACACAATAGACTACGTAGCCACTGACACCTGGGGGAATACGAGTACGTCAACCCGAACGGTAGTCATAGAAACAGCAAACTAAAATATCAAGGACGGTCCTTGAAAAATCCGTGGTGTTGCCACGGATTTTCAAAAACACGGTTTGTGGTATACTACCCGCATGTATACAGCTGTGTACGAAAAGGTCCCGCAAGGGTATATTGCATGGCTCGAGGAAATCCCGGGAGTGTTAACGCAGGGCAAAACCAAGCGCCAAACAGAAGAAAACCTTAAAGACGCGTTTAAAGAGTTTATGCTCGCTCAACGCACGCTCACACACAAAGAAACACGCGGTAAAGACATCACTCGGGAGCGTTTTGTTTGCGCATAGCAACGATGAAACGCCGTGACTTTGAAAGTCATTTGCAGTTGCACAAATGCGATTTAGTGCGCGAAGGCGCTAAACACTCGGTGTATAAAAACTTTCAAACAGGGAGCAGTTCAACGGTGCCCCGGCATGCGGAGATTTGGCCGGACATGGTCAAAAAAATCTGTAAACAGCTTGGCATTCCAGTGCCCAAGGGCAAGTAAGGCATCTCAATAAAAAACTCCGGCATGTGCCGGAGTTTTTTTGTTTGAAATTTGTTAGGAAACTTTGGAGACTACTCTTGCAAAGGTCTCGGGGGACTTGGCTGCGAGCTCGGAGAGCATTTTGCGGTTTATAAGGACGCCTTGTTTCTTGAGTGCGCCTATAAACTTGCTGTAGGAGAGTATACCTTCGCCGACATTGTCGAGACCGGCGTTGATGCGGACGTTCCACAAACGGCGAAAGTCGTTTTTCTTGTCGCGGCGGTGCGCAAAGGCGCTTTTGCCGGCATGAAAGACCGCCTCTTTTGCCGCGCGCTCCTTTTTGCTGCGGGCAAAGCGATAGCCTTTGACCGTTTTAAGGACATTGCGGCGGCGCTTGAGCGAATTGACTCCTCCTTTTACTCTGGACATAGATTAATTCTTTGACTTTGCAGCCGTTTAAAGCGCTGGGATACTTTGGGGGTAACCTTGTAGTTTTGCGTGCGGTTGGTGCCCATTTGCGTGCGGCGGCTCTCCTTAGCATTAAAATGGTCTTGACCTGGGCGGCGCGCGGTAAGCTTGCCGTTTTTGCTGATTTTGAGGCGCTTGGTAAATGATTTGTTGGTTTTCATGGTGTTCTTTTTTATTGTCTTCCTCGCAGGCTCGGAATTACGCTGCTTTCTTTCCTACTTTTTCTATCACCGTGCTCAAGCCCTTGGGGCTCTTGCTGATAGGCTCGCCCTGCTTAAACTCGGCCGGGATAAGCTTGAGAAACCGCTCGAGCCGCTCCTTTAAAAAGGCAAATTCCATGTACTTGTAGCGCCCCCACAAAAAGAGGTCTACTTTAACACGGTGCCCCTCACCGAGCCACTCTGCGGCCCGCTTGGCCTTAAGGGCCATATCGTTGTCGCCGGTGCCTATTTTTACCTGGACGGACTTCGTTTCGGTGGTGTGCGATTTAGCCTTTATTTCACGGCGTTTCTTCTCCTGCTCGTAGGAGAATTTACCATATTCCATGATTTTTGCAACCGGCGGGACGGCGTTGGGCGATATCTCGATAAGGTCGAGGCCGAGCTCTTCGGCGCGCGCCAAAGCATCAGAAAGGCTTATGACGCCTATATTTTCCCCTTCGGGGCCGATAACGCGCACCTCGGCGGCGCGTATCTGATGATTGATGCGAGTAGTATCCAAAGCGTTTGTGGGCTTTAGTATAACACCCTTATCTGTTTTTGGTAAGAGTGTATCTAGTTGTGGTGCAAACCTCTAAGGAGCGCACTGCAGTCGGCTATAAGGTTTAAGATGGTGGGTTTGTTGGGCAGCGTCTTGTCTTTTGCGATAGTCGTGAGCACCGACACGATGTCGATGAGACAGCTATTGGTTGATTTGACCACAAAAAAGGTAACGGTCGAAGTTGCGGTGTTGCCGTAGCTGTCGGTGGCAACAACCGATGCTTTGCTTACGGTGGGCGCCGAGCTAAGCGGAAGCGGCGCAGCCGGATTTATCACTGTACCATTAAGCCAATAGACCACATGTGCAATAGGCGACTGGTCGGTAACGGTTGCGGTCAAAAACACCGTGTTGGTTTTAGCATACAAGCTATATTGGAGCGGAGAGGTGATAGTGACACTCGGCGGTGTTGTATCAACTACGGGCGCCGGCGTGATAGTGAGCGTGCCTGGTACAAAGGTAAATGCGTAGTTGTTTGCGGAGACCAACGTGCCTGCCGTGCAGGTGATAGGGTAGGTGCCCAGCGTGCTCGCGCTGGTGGCGGTGGTCGTACATTGCGCCGAGCCGGTTACGTCATTGGAGCTTGCGGTGTCGGGTGCCACAAAACCGCTCAGCGTTGAGGTAAATGTTGGGAGAGATGCGCCTTGCACCATGCTTTGATTGTCAGCGGTCACGGTAAGAGAAAAACGCGGCCACTGCCAGGGAATCGTGGTGAGGTCGGGCGAGGTAGTGCCTTGGCCTGTTGTAAGGTAGGTATCAGTTACGAGTGCATCACTTAACGTTGACCCTGAGTATGCGGCAGCAAAATATGTATCGCCGGGATTTGGTGTGCCAAAAGAGTTGGGGTAAGAGATAAAAGAAAAGTACGGACTCCCTTGGACAAACCCAACATTAACCTCTGTTGCGTTGCCGATGGTGCCTTTGTAAATGCCAATCACTTTGTAGCTGCCGGTTTGAGGGATGGTGTACGTGCAGGTGCCGCCGTTTGTTGGCGCGTACGAGCCGCCTACTACAAAAGGCGCGGTGTACGGATCGCACGTGACACTAAACGGGAGAGGAGTTGTCGAAGGATTTGGAGCGCTTGCAACACTTGCCCATGCCACCGGACTTCCGATAAAGAGTAGTGCAACCAGAGCAACCACATATCCTGTGTATTTCATATGATTTTAAGGTACCACAAGTGACAATACTATGCGGGCAACTTTTGCACAGGTTCATCCGTAAGATATAGTATGCAGCGATATCTCAGATATCTGGCAGCCGGTTTGACGCTCTCTGCGAGCTTGCTGGTGTGTCAGCCGGCCTATGCGGCAACGATACCCGGCCAGCAGTTAAACGTGCCGCAAGGCACCGCTTCGCTCAATTGGGCTGGATACGTCGCTCAAAACTCAGGCACCTATACGAGCGTAACCGGTACGTGGACTATTCCTGCAGTGCCCGCAAACCCTTCGGGCGCGGCCGACGCCACATGGGTTGGTATCGGCGGGGTCCAAACGCACGATTTGATACAAGCAGGCACGCAAGCGCTGATAAACAGCAACGGCACCGTTACCTACACTGCGTGGGTTGAAACACTCCCCGGATACTCTCAAACGGTTTCTCTAGCTGTCGCAAGCGGCGACTCTATCACGGCAACGCTCAGCCAAGTGTCGCAGGATGTTTGGAGTGTTGTTATAAAAGACAACACCAGCGGGCAGAGTTATAGTGCGACGCTCAATTATGATTCGTCGCTTTCATCGGCCGAGTGGGTGGAGGAGATGGTCAGCAATCAAAACGGCGCGTTTATATCGCTCGACTCGTTTGGTATGGTCGGATTTACCGGCGCGAGCGCCACGGTTAATGGCACGAGTGAAAATCTTGCGGAGCTTAATGCGCAGCCGCTCCCGATGGTTAACAGTGCGGGCTCCATATTGGCAAGTGTCTCTGCGCTCGGCAGCGATGGCGCAAGTTTTAGCGTTACGCGCACAAGTGCCTCGCCAAGCGCGAGCGTGCCGCGCGGCACTGTAGGCCGCTGGCATGTCATACAAACGGCCACCTCAACACCGGGCGCCGACCCCGGCTTTACCTTTGTGCGCCGCTTGCGTGCGCAGACAGACGGCCGTCATATTGGGTTTAGCTTTGTGCTGATGCGATTTTAAAACAAAGAGGGAAGGCCAAACGACAGCAGTGTGGTGATAAACATAAAAAATAAAAAAGTGAGTGCGCCGGTTTGAAAGGCCTGTATAAGCGGCTTTCTCTTTTCGGCATAATGGCGCGACATTTCCATGTAGTTGATAAGAAAAGCCACCAATCCTGCGAGGGTAGAAAAGACCGATCCCCACACCAAGAGGAAGGAAAAGAGCATACCTCTAAGTATTGCACACATTACATGATGTTTTCATGTGCTCCTGATTAAGTTCGCGCTATACTAGTGTAGTAAAACGCATGTAATTATTAGTTGTTTATAAAAATAATGGCAAAAGATATGGACAAAGAGCACGGCGAGGGGTGCACGTGTGGGTGCCAAAATGGGATGTGCGGATGTCATGGAGGCATGTGCGGAGGCTTGTGGGGTCACTATCACTGGGGCCACATGATTATCAAGCTTTTTATCGTATTGTTTATATTTTGGGCGGGCATGCAGTTTGGCGAGCTTAAAGCTGCTGTCGACAACTTTGAGGGCGGCGGCATGGGCTACGGTCATAGTTCCTACTATCTCAATGGTGCGCAGGGCGACATGATGGGCGGTCGGACTACGTCTGCGATGCCTGCTCAGGGCGTCACCGTACAAATGATGCGCGTCGCCACCGACACTCCCCGCCAATAATTTCGTACTGACCTAAATCAAAAAAACACCCGATGCGGGTGTTTTTTTGTTGAATACCTGAAACGATACTAGGTCTATAGTCGTATATACTTATATCTACGGTATGAAACGGTTTGCCCTTTCGGTGTTGGTGTTTGTGGCCTCTGGGGCCTATGTGGTGTACCAATACATGGGAGGCAGCTTTGCGAGTGCCGCTATACCTGCGCCCACCGTGGTTGCTGTACAAACCACACAACCAGTTGCCACCACGCCTGCTACGACAGTCACAACGCAGCCAAGTACCCCCACGCAAACAACAACTCCTACTTCAACACAAACGCCAACCCCAACTCAGGTACCAACACCCACTCCTACCCCTGTGGTAACACCAACGCCGGCTCCCGTTGTTAAACCCAAGGGTCTATATACAGACGGCACCTATACCGGCAGCACCGCCGATGCCTACTACGGCACCGTGCAAGTGCAGGTCGTTATCCAAAATGGGAAAATAGTCACGGTAAACTTTTTGCAATATCCGAGCGACCGCCGGACCTCGCAATATATCAACGCACAAGCAATGCCGCAGCTTAAGAGCGAGGCAATCGCAGCGCAGAGCGCCAACGTAAGCGGCGTCTCGGGTGCATCGGACACGAGCGCGGCTTTTATCCAATCACTTGGCGATGCGCTTACGCAGGCTAAAAACGCATAACTATGCGAGCTACGCGGATTATCATGGCTATGCCTGTGGTTGTGGAGATAGTCGGCGGCACCGAGGCCGACCTCAACACCGTGTTTGATTATTTTACAGCGGTCGACGAGCGTTTTAGCGTCTACAAACCGCACAGTGAGATTTCAAAAATTAATCGCGGCGAGCTGCATCTCAAAGATGCAAGCAAAGAGATGCAAGAAGTGTTTGTGCTTTCCGAAAAGACCCGCGAGGAAAGCGATGGGTATTTTTCTATCACCAAACCAGACGGCACCATTGACCCTTCGGGGCTGGTGAAAGGCTGGGCGATACAAAATGCCGCGCAATTAATTGAGCACATGGGGTATCACGATTACTACGTAGAAGTTGCCGGCGATATACAAACCAAAGGCGTTGACGAAGTGGGCCAGCCGTGGAGCATTGGCATCCGCAATCCATTTAACCGCAACGAAATTGTTAAAGTGCTCTATCCAAAAGGGAAGGGCGTTGCAACCTCGGGTACCGCTATTAGAGGACAGCATATTTATAATCCGCATGACCTTGCGCAAACCTTTGACGACGTCGTGAGCCTTACGGTTGTGGGGCCAAATATTTACGAGGCCGATAGGTTTGCCACCGCGGCGTTTGCTATGGGGCGGGGAGGTGTCACGTTTATCGAGCAGCTCCCCGCGTTTGATGGGTATAGTATTGATAGCAAAGGCATTGCAACCATGACCAGCGGCTTTGAAGCACTCACCACCCTATGAACTTTATAGACAACTTTTTAAATCGCATCACCATGTACCGCTTGGTGCTGTATTACCTCGTGGGTTTGGTATTGGTTGCGTTTGTGTTTGGATTTTTTGGCATATTGCCCTATGACCCAACGGCTATCGCGTTTTCGATGGTGCTTATCTTAGCCGTGTGTTGGGTCACCAACTGGGTGTTTGCGCGCGTGTTTGAAGCGGCCACCAACATTGAGTCGGTATATATTACCGCGCTCATCTTGGTGCTTATCATCAATCCGGTTATGGCCACCGATCACACCGGCGTCGGATTTCTTATTTTTGCCAGCGTGTGGGCGATGGCGTCAAAATATATTTTTGCTATCGGTAAAAAACATGTGTTTAATCCGGCTGCGTTTGCCGTGGCGTTGACCGCGCTGGTGTTAAACGAGCCGGCCACGTGGTGGGTAGGAGGCAACTTGGCGCTGCTGCCGTTTGTGGTAGTGGGCGGCCTGTTGGTGGTGCGCAAAATACAACGCTTTGACCTTGTGGCTAGCTTTGCAGTGGTGTCGCTTGCAACTATTGTCGCGACCTCCGGCGGCAACTACACAACGCCCATTACGCAAACGCTCCTCCACTCGTCGTTTTTCTTTTTAGCGTTTGTGATGTTGACCGAGCCGCTCACCACGCCGCCCAACCGCTGGTTGCGCGTGTTGTACGGCGCGATTGTAGGATTTCTTTTTGCGCCCAACATACACATTGGCGGGTTTTATCTCACACCAGAGCTGGCGCTTCTCGTAGGCAACATCTTTGCCTACGCGGTGAGCCCCAAAGGGCGCTATATGCTCACCTTGGTTGGCATCGAGCAGATGTCCACCGACGTATACGACTTTGTATTTAAAAGCGACCGCAGTTTTATGTTTAAACCGGGGCAATATTTGGAGTGGACGCTTGGGCATCGTTACCCCGACGACCGCGGCAACCGGCGATACTTTACTATTGCCTCTGCGCCAAGCGAACAAAACATGCGCCTCGGTGTTAAGTTTTATACGCCGTCGAGCACCTTTAAGCGTGCGCTTGCCAACATGAAGGTGGGGGAGAAGATATCGGCCTCGCATCTCTCGGGCGGATTTGTGTTGCCAAAAGACGCTACAAAAAAGCTGGTGTTTATTGCAGGAGGCATTGGCATCACGCCGTTTCGCAGCATGATCCAATACATGCTCGACAAAAAAGAGCGGCGCAGTGTCGTGTTGCTCTACTCCAACAAAACCGCCGCCGATGTTGCCTACAAACCTATCTTTGACCGTGCGCAAACAGAGCTTGGAATTAAAACGCTGTATGCCTTGAGCGCCGAAAAAACCCAAGTACCCGGCATGTTTAACGGGAGTATTGATGCCGCATTAATTGCCGAGCAGATACCGGATTATAAAGAACGCATGTTTTATCTCTCCGGCCCGCACGGCATGGTAGACGCCTTTAAACACACACTTGTCGGCATGGGAGTTTCGCGATTTAAAATTAAAAGTGACTTCTTTCCCGGCCTTGTATAACCTATGAGCGAGCACAAACTATTTATCGGTAATCGCGCCAGCGCCAAAAGTGCGCCGCACGTATACTGATGATGACAGGGGAGATGATAATTAATCACACACTATGAGCCTCTACGAAAAAATAGCCACAGTCATAATCGTTATATTAGTGTTGATAATGGTTGTCTTTTCATACCACGAGTACAAAGAGCCGGCGCATGAGAGCGCCTCGGGCCCTAACTCGGGCTTTGACCAAAGCATTGGTGCCGATTTTATCATTGGCCCGTACAACAGGGTGGTGAGCTCGCAGGTGTCGGGCGGCCTTGAGGATAATTGCACCGAGCTCCAATCTGTTTTTGTCGGCACACTCCACGATATTAAAGAGCGTCTTGAGCATTTAAAAACCTACACCGGTGTGGAGGATCCGTTTGAGGTTAATGAGGCAACGCTGCAGCTGTTGTGCAACAAAAATGTAACCCTAACGCTCAGCGACGCGAGCGACAACACGCTCGTGTTGCAAAAAATTCCGTTTGTACGAATGGTCCCGCAAAATGGCGAGCAAGATGATATAGGCACCGAGGTGCACATCAATGCCACGCTGGTGCCCAAAGGGGGAGTAGAGCCGAGCCAACCCACAACCTATGGTGATGAATTAATCCCCGACCGCTTCCTCGACGTAGCAACCTCGAGCCAAGTGCAGTAATTCTCTGCACCTCATCTCAAAAACAGGCGGGGGCTTGTAGTGTTAAGGGCTTACCACTAATCCTTTTTTACATGGCAACCATCATTAATAATCCTCCGAGCGAAACTACGATTGCGCCCGACAGCTCGTCGGGCTGGGCGGTCGCGGTCATTATACTTTTAGTAGTCATTGCAGTAGGCGCGTTTGCATGGATACGCTATCACCGCGCAGGTGTAACACCGGCGCCAAGCACCACGGTGCAGGTCAATTTGCCCAGCGTTGGTTCCAACTCCGGCACCTCCCCCGCAACTCAATAAAGTATTTGCGTTCAACATTACATTACCGAACGCTATCGTAAAAATATAGCAACCTAAAATATCAGTAACTGTCAATATTAAGGTGAAGGTATAATACAAAGGTCTGGCACAGAAGTTAGTCACTGGCAGATATACCTACTGGAATTGGCTGGTAGGGAAGTACGTTAATAATGGTCAATAGGCACTTCAAGAAGTCGTCCGTCAGTGCAAGCGTTTCTGCACTCAGCTGAGCGACTTTGCTTAAGGCAAGCACGACCGCCGCAAGGCTTGTAGTGTGAGTCAAGGTAATGTGCATGTTGATTATATAAACTAAGTAAAGTTCACCATTCCTGGCTATCTTTGGGTAGTCTTATGACCGTAATAGCCCCGCGCTCCGCCGATGCATTTGCATTAATAAGGACACCAGGAGTCCGAGGAGCCGTGTGGGTATGAACTTATGACTGAAGAACAAAGCATCTTACAGCAAACGTGGCTTCAAAAAG
Source organism: Minisyncoccota bacterium (assembly GCA_035510635.1). GTDB lineage: Bacteria > Patescibacteriota > Minisyncoccia > Phycocordibacterales > SBAW01 > GWA1-54-10. Next base: position 39,978 of record DATKGU010000001.1, read on the forward strand.
AAAGGTTAAATTTGGAACCAAGAAAAGACTATTCGCCAAAGCGGCAATATTTACATTTTGATAAACGCATAACCTCGATAGACTCGGAGGTTCTAAAGAAAGTTTGGAATCCTAAAGCGGTAGCATCACATTCTTTTTATCCCTTCCTACGCGCAGTTAAAAGTGCCTATCTTTATAAACGTATTCCAGGTACCCGTAAACGGGGGTTGTTTAAAAAGAATCGACCTATAGATTATTCAGCGCACATGGATGCGTTAATTTTGTCTTGGTACGCTTCCATCTTGTCAGAACTATACGAGCAAAAAGTTCGTGAGTTTGATGTTTCAAAAAATGCAATTGCGTATCGAAAATTGGATGGCAAGAATAACATTGACTTCGCAAAGGAAGTTTTTGACTTTGTTGGATCACATCCAGATTTTGTAGCCATTGCATTTGACGTAGAAAAATTTTTTGAAAATATAGACCATAAACTTCTTAAAACATTATGGAAAGAACTATTAAAAGTTGGCGAACTCCCAGAAGATCATTACGCCGTATTTAAGGAAATAAGTTCCTTTCGATACGTTGATATAAAGCAGATGCATAAACTGTTCGACTTTACTTTCAAGGATCAAGGCCGATTAGATAGGATATGTTCAACAAGAGATTTTAGGAATAAGGTTTGCGATGGCGGTTTTTTGAAGAAAAACCCTCGTGTTAATCAAAAAACTGGTAACTCTGTAGGTATTCCTCAAGGTTCACCGATAAGCTGTGTGATTTCTAACCTATACATGCTTCCTTTTGATGCAGTAGTTGCTAAAAGAATACAAGACTTGGGCGGTATGTACAGAAGATATTCGGACGACATAATCATTGTGGTCCCAAGAGAAAAAGCTGACGAATGTAATTCTTTTGTTCAGAAAGAAGTCGGGAATATTGGCTTAAATATTAATGATTCTAAAACAGAAAAAGTTAAATTTTTGAATGAGGGTGGGCACATAGTTGCTCGTGACTGGAGTGAAAACGCAATTGCAAAATTACAATATCTAGGAGTTGAGTTTGATGGTGAGAATACTCGATTGCGTCATGCAGGCCTCGGGCGTTTCCAAAGACGTCGAGTGAGAAGTGTCCGACGTTTATATAATTGGTCAAAGCATAATAAAAAACCAATACCTATAGAGCCTCTAATAAAGAAATATACCCGTAAAGGAGGAAACAATTACCTATCTTATGCAGATACATCCAAAACTAAGCTCAACTCTAAGTTGATTGGCAAACAGACTTTTGAACCCCGGGTGGTTAAACAACTGAAAAAACTTCTTCCAAACAAAAAACACCCATGACTGGTGCTTTTTGTTCTGTTGGTGGAGATGGCGCGAGTTGAACGCGCGTGCAATGAAGGTTTGCAGAGAGCTTCTACAAGGTGTAGGACATTTTAGTTTTCTTAGGCTCGGATGTTTAAAATGAGCAAAATCATTTTGAGCCGCAGATTGCAAGTTTCAACGTGTGGTCGAATCAACCCCACTCGCTATATCCTGTTTTATAACATCCTACATCCGCGATCAGGTCACGCGGAGAAGATGCGAGTTGCTTAGGCTAATGCGAAAGCGAACTCGTTCGCCGAGAAATACGGCGATGCAACTGACTTTGCAGTTATGGTTACCGGATTTTTAAGAAGTTCCGGACTTCTACCTCGCACTCAATGCATGAGCCTCATTGTCTAGGCCCGGCATCCCCATAGTTATTGATTTTTCAACGTGCGTTGTATGTCGCGTTTCGTGTCCCGCTCTTTTAAGACAGAGCGCTTGTCGTACTTCTTACGACCTTTGGCTATTGCCACGCGCATCTTTACCTTCGAGCCTTTATTATACACCGTCAAAGGCACTATTGTCAATCCTTTCTGGCCTTCGGCGTCGGCAAGTTTTTGCAACTCTTTTTTGGTGAGGAGCAGGCGGCGCGTGCGGCCGCTCTCGTACTCCTTTGGCGTGTTGGCCGGCTGGTAGGGAGGGATGTCCATACCCACAATATAGGCCTCGAGGCCACCGCGCCGCCCGCTCGGGCGCACTATTATATGTGCGCCCTCGAGCTTGCCGTGTTTGGCGCGGAGCGACTTTACCTCGTGGCCGAGCAACTCTAAGCCCGCCTCAAACTCCTCGAGGGTCTCGTAGTCAAAATGCGCCTTTTTATGCTCAAGCAAATTCACGTACTGACTATATCACTTTTTTATGTTCCTTTTGTCAAAACGCATAAAAATGTTATTATGCGGTATTCATGCCTAATCCAAACACCAAGCCAGAGAAGCCTCGGAAGGGAGGCAAAGGCTCTAAGATGCCGCCCGTGCCAAAAGGCGACTCCTTTTGGGTAAACCTCGCAACCTCGGTGGCTTTGCTTCTCCTTTTGGCGGGAGCCTATGCCTATTTTGAAACGAGCAATAAGCCCGCGCCCGCCACCATCTCTATCTCGCAGGTGGCGCAAGATATCGAAGCGGGCAAAGTGTCCGGCATTAGCGTCAACGGCGACGACCTCAACGTGCTCTACAATGATGCATCATCGACGCAAAAAGTTTCCAAAAAAGAGCCCGACACCGCGCTCACGCAAACACTCTTTAATTATGGCGTGACGGGCGCCGAGCTCAACAAAGTGACGATTACCATCGCAAGCCAAAGCGGCTGGGCGTTTTGGTTCCCCATCCTCTCGCCGTTTGCGTCGGCCCTCCTTTTGATTGCGTTTTTTGTCTGGTATCTCTCGCGGCAAGTTAAGGGCGCAGGGATGCAAGCGTTTTCGTTTGGCCAAAGCAAGCCGCGGCTTATCGACCCCAACGACGCGGCATCGCGCGTGACCTTTAAAGACGTGGCGGGTGCTAAAGAGGCCAAAGAGGAGCTGCTTGAAATTGTCGACTTCTTAAAAAATCCAAAAAAGTTTTTGGACATCGGCGCGCGCATCCCCAAAGGCATCTTGCTCATGGGTGCGCCCGGCACCGGCAAAACATTGCTTGCACGCGCGGTGGCGGGCGAGGCGGGTGTGCCATTTTTTAGCATCTCCGGCTCGGAGTTTGTTGAGATGTTTGTCGGCGTTGGCGCCAGCCGCGTGCGCGATCTCTTCCTCACGGCCAAAAAAGCCGCGCCGTCGATTATCTTTGTCGACGAGATAGACGCGGTGGGCCGCGTGCGCGGCACCGGCGTTGGCGGCGGCAACGACGAGCGCGAGCAAACGCTCAACCAAATTTTGGTGGAGATGGACGGCTTTGAGCCCAACGAAAAGGTGATTGTCATGGCGGCGACCAACCGCCCCGACGTGCTCGACCCGGCGCTTTTGCGCCCTGGCCGCTTTGACCGCCGCGTGGTTATCGAGCTCCCCGACCGCGCTGACCGCTTGGAAATTTTGAAGATTCATTCGCGCAAAAAACCGTTTGCCGAGGATGTTAACCTCGAGGTGGTGGCAGAGCGCACGCCGGGCTTTAGCGGCGCCGATCTCTTTAGCCTCATGAACGAGGGTGCCATTTTGGCGGCGCGCGAAAATCGCAAAACAGTCGCGCAATATGATTTGATACGCAGTATCGAAAAGGTCATGCTCGGCCCCGAGCGCAAGAGCCATGTCTTAAACAAAAAAGAAAAAGAGATAACCGCCTACCACGAGGCGGGGCACGCGCTGGTGGCATCGCTCTTGCCGCACGCCGACCCGGTGCACAAAATTTCCATCATCAGCCGCGGCCGCGCTGCGGGCTACACGCTCAAGCTCCCGTTTGAGGATAGGCGCATGCAAGGCAAAAAAGAATTTTTGGATGACATCGCGATGAGCCTCGGCGGCTATGTGGCCGAGAAGACCGTGTTTGGTGATGTCACTACCGGCCCCTCCAACGACTTGCAAGTGCTCACCAACCTCGCGCGCAACATGGTGACGCGCTGGGGCATGAGTGAAAAGATGGGCACCGTGGCGCTCGAAGGCGAGGGAGGCCACGCCATGTTTGGCAACGGCGTTGAGGGGAGCGCATATTCCGAAAAGATTTCAGGCGAGATAGACACCGAGGTGCGCCGCATTGTCGATGAGGCCTACAAAAAAGCGCAGGACATTATCGATGTACACAGGAAAGCCTTGGACGCGATAGCCAAGCGGCTTATTGCCGTGGAGACACTCGAGCGCGAGGAGTTTGAGCAAATTCTTGTCGTGCACGGCATCGCTCCCAAAAAGAAACAGGAGATAGTCGAAGAGCCTCTCAACGTAAACTTCTAGTCCCGACCAAAGCGTCGGGATTTTTAAGAAATAAAAATCCCCGGCCTTTCGGCTGGGGACGTTGTTGTTACGCCGCGCTTCGCGCGGCAGAGACAAGTGCCGGACCTTGGTATATAAGCCCGGTGTATATCTGCACTAAGTCGGCGCCCTCCTTGAACACCTCCTCAAACCGTTTTTTACTATTGAGGCCGCCGACAAAGATAATCGGCAGTTTGGTGACTTTGCGTGCAACTTTGAACTTTGCCAGGGTGAGGGGATACAACGGATTGCCGCTCAAGCCTCCTGCCTCTTTTGCAACAGGCGAGTGTGGCTCCTTGAGCGGCCGGCTAAGCGTAGTGTTGCCGATAATAAACCCGCTTGCGCCAGCACCTTCGCAGGCGCCGATTGTTTCCCTAAGCTCGCTTTCGGTAAGGTCGGGCGCGAGTTTTATCAACATCGGTTTTTGCTGTTCGCCCGATTGGCTGGCAAAGCCGCGCTCGGCCTCAACAAGCTCTCGCACAAAACGTTCGATATACTTGCTGCCTTGGAGTTCGCGCAAACCCGGCGTGTTTGGCGAGCTAATATTAGCAGCGGCATACGCAGCATATCGGCGCAGGCATGTCCACACAAAGATGTAGTCCTGCACCGCGTTTTCGTTGAGCGTTTGTTTCATCTTGCCGAGTGATACGCCCACGGGGATGGTTAGTCTGCGCTGTTGCTGCTGGAGATTGCTAAGGACGTGATGGACACCTCGGCTGTTGAAGCCCATCCGGTTAATGATTGCCTGTTCTTGCGGTATGCGAAACAGGCGCGGGCGCTCGTTGCCTTGTTGTACCGCCGGCAACACCGTTCCAACTTCGACAAAACCAAAGCCGAGCGCTTGGAGCAGCAGCACTATCTCGGCCTCTTTATCGAAGCCGGCGGCAAGCCCCATCCTGTTGGGGAAGGTAATACCAGCCACAGTAGCAGGCCGTGGATTTTTGTTGGCCTCGAACCACCACGCAACAAGCTTCAATAGAAACGGCTGTGTCTGGATTATTTTTGCCGCTTGTATGGTAAGAGTGTGCGCTTTTTCGGCGTCGTCTTGCGACAATGCAAAGAGGATTGACCGGACGATACGATACGGCATGACGTGTGCCTTTCCTAGCTGTGATGTTAAAAGAAGTTCCACTCGTACATTACATGACTTTGTTTAAAAAGAAAAACCCGCTCTTGGAAGAGCGGGGTAGTGGTTGGCACTCGCGTTAGCGAGTAAATCTGGTCCACGGATTAGGAAGCCCGAAGGCGTCGTAGTCGCGGGCGAGATTTTGCGCAACACTGGCGCGGTCGGTGTCGTTGAGCGGTTCCCGACGCGCGATTTTCCATAGCACGGTTTTGTCATAGTAGCGGATGAGCGAAGCAAGTATATCCATTTCCCGTAGAACGAGTGGAAACTCCGGAAGCGGCATCAATAGGTCTTTGGTGTTGTCGGTCCCAAGGCCTACCGGTACTCCGGCGACTAGACACTCGCGCACGGGAGCAACAGGGGGGTGCAGTGGCGCGAGGTGATTACGCATCTGCCGCATTGAAGCGGCAGCATGAGGACAACACTCCACCCGCATATTGAGTTCTTTGAGATGGCTTATGATTTCCACTCGCTCATTGTCTTCCTTCCCGTCAATGAGCATGTGCACGGCCGACACGATGGGGCGTTCCTCAGGGGGTACGCGCATCGCAAGTGCGCGCACCACATTAATGAGCCGTTGTGTTCCACATTCGCCGGGCGTGTTGGTCTGGTCGACATGTACATGGAGCGGCAGTTTGTGTTTAATGGCCAGTTCATATAATAGTGCGATATGGCCCTCAAAGCCGACCGGATGGTCGCCTCTGCCGTCGCGCTCGGGGAGCGCTACGATAAACTGCGCTTTCGGTGCAAGTTCCTGTAGATGCAACCAACGAGGTTCTTGCCACGTCTTGATGCCAAAGATGGCATAGACTGCGACATTAATCGTGATTTTCCCGGCATATTTTTTACGCAACTTAAGTGCCGCGCGAAAAGCTCTTCCGTCGATATCGTCGGAGCAGTCTACGATGAGGAATACTTGGGACTCTCGAGCTGCCATCTTCAGCTGGATGACGAATTCCATTCGTTTGAATAGTTCTTCGTCTTCATAGGCCGAACTGCGATGCAATACACCTATGGCATCTTGTTTGACCCATAGAGGTGCGTCGATATAGATACTGAGACCACCGCTACCTTCCTTGGAGTTGCCATTCGTATAAGTGCCGACACGGTCGCCATGGATATGACCTTCTATAAATCCCTCCCCATGCATAACCTGTGACCAAAGCCTTGCGAATGCGAGCGCGTCGCGCTTGCTTCGATTATTCTGTAAAAGAGCGGTCTTCATCCCTAGGTCCTCCGTTGTGATAAGGGAATGGTGAAGGCAAACTTACGGAAGGGTAGCATAAACGCTTGTATTGCGATAGAGTTTGGCATATTGGGCGCGTAGCTCAGCGGTAGAGCAGCCGTCTTATACACGGCCGGTCCCTGGTTCGATCCCAGGCGCGCCCACTAAAGTTTATTCAAAGTGAGTTTGATTGGCTCTTGCAAAGAGCTCGTGCTGGAGGAGAGGGTACGCTAGCAGATTTTCGTCTTTTTGGATTATGGCAAGCGCCTCTTTGCGTGCGGCCTCCACAAGCTTGAGATTTTTTAGCGCTTCCATGCCGATGTCGCTGATGCCCCATTGTTTGCGGCCGGTAAGTTCGCCTGCGCCGCGCTGGAGCAAATCTTGCTCGGCAAGCTCAAAGCCGTTTTTGGCTGTCACTAATGCTTTGAGCCGTGCAAGTGTGTGCTCGCCGCGGCTCTCGGGGCAGACAAAACAATACGCTTGATGGTTGCTCCGCACCACGCGCCCGCGCAATTGGTGGAGCTGTGCCAAGCCAAAACGCTCCGCGCCTTCGATAAAAATCATCGTGGCGTTTGGCACGTTGACGCCCACCTCCACCACCGAGGTGGCCACAAGTATGTCTATCTCGTGATTCGAAAATTTTGCCATCGTTGTATCTTTTTCCTTCGGAGTCATTTTGCTGTGGAGTATGGCAATCGTGTATTCGGGAAAGATGTCTTTTTTAAGGCGCTTGGCCTCGGCCGTTACCGACTTGGCCATGATGGCAAACGCTTTGTCCGGATCGGGCTCGTCGATGCGCGGACAAATCACGTACGCTTGGCGGCCTTCACTCAGCTGCTCGTGCATTTGTGCATACGCTTTTGCGCGCTCGGATGGTTTTACGATTTCGGTGATGATGGGTTTGCGGCCCGCGGGCATTTGGTCGAGCAGCGTGAGGTCGAGGTCGCCATACACCGTGAGCGCGAGCGTGCGCGGGATTGGCGTGGCGGTCATCGAGAGTAGATGTGGAAGCGGAGTAAGCTCATGACGGACACGCTGTGAGCTGCCAAGGTGGCCGGCAGGAACTTGCTCCGCTTTATTTTTCTTGGCCAACTTTTTGCGCTGATTGACGCCAAAGCGGTGCTGCTCGTCGATGATAACGAGCGCGAGGTGTTTAAACTGCACCGACTTTTGTATCAGCGCGTGTGTGCCTATCACGACCGGTATCTCGCCGTTGGCCACCCACTTTAAAAGTTGTGCGCGCGATATGGCGGTTGCTTTATTGCGTGCAACTTTGGAGGGAAATTTGTAACAGCCGCTGCCGGTGATGAGCCCGATGTTGATGGGGAAGTGCTCAAAATATTTTATAAACGACTCAAAGTGCTGCTTGGCCAAAATTTCGGTCGGCGCCATGTAGGCCACTTGAAGCGTGCCAAACGTTTGACCCTCGGGCCGCGTGCGCACCGCGGCAAAAACGGCCGTGGCTGCCACGGCCGTTTTGCCGCTGCCGACGTCTCCTTCGAGGAGACGAGACATGGGATGGCCGCCCTGCATGTCGTGCAAAATAGCATCGATTGCGCGGCTTTGCGCCGCGGTTGGCGTAAAAGGGAAGTGGCTTACAAACTCGGCAACCTCTTGGGGCGGCGCATCAACCGCAAAACTTTTTTCACGCAGCTGCTTCCGCCGCTCTTGGCCGCGCTCGAGCTGTATCATAAACACTTCCTCAAACGCAAAGCGCTTGCGCGCGGCCACCGAGTCGGCGAGTTTTTGCGGCGTGTGCATCCACACGAGTGCGTGGGCTCGGCTCGGCAAATGATAGCGTTTGATAATATCGGGAGGGATAGGGTCCTCAACATTTTCGAGTGCGCCGTCTTTGATAATTTTTGCAACAGCGTGCCGCATCCAAAGCGATGTCACACCTTTTGTTTCCGGATAGACTGCAAACAGGTCGTTGGGCTTCTCAGAAAAAGGCTCTGAAAAAGTCCTCGGGCCGCGCCCGGCGTCAGACGCCGAGGCGCTTCCAGACTTTTCCATTTCCTTTTTCTGATTCGCTTCAAACAAACTTTCTTCAGCAATAGAAACTTTTTGCAATTGCGGATTTGCTAAATACAATTTGCCTGCGCTGCCGCTCACTTTGCCAACCGCGCGCACGCGCGTGCCGTCGATATACATCTTGGCAATGTACGGCTGGTTAAACCACCGGCACTTGACGCGGCCGCTACTGTCCCGCACGTACCCCTCGCTCACGGGGATGCGGCTCTTCCAACTTTTTTTGGTCTCCATTTTTTCGAGCACACCAATGATGCTCGCCTCCATGCCAAGTGTGAGCCCCGCCACGGCCGCCTCGCCGCCGGCTTGCTCGTATCGAAAAGGGAAGTGATACAAAAGGTCGCGCACGGTGGTAATCCCGAGCCGCGCCAAGGCGGCCTTGTGAGCATCTGCGAGCCGAAACGTGTTGGAGAGGGGATCGGTGAGTCGCATGTTCTCCTTGAATATACACCGCCTGCGTTAGAGCGTATACTCATATTCATGACTCAAAAACAAAACGATACCAAAGCTCTTGCTCTCCACAAAAAGCTCCGCGGGAAAATCCGCATCACGCCCGCTCTGCCTATCAAAGACCGGGCCACGCTCTCTCTTATATATACGCCGGGGGTCGCGGCTGTTTCAAAGTTTATAACTGGCCCGTCTTCTTATATTGAGCAAGCAAAGCTTGCTAGAACACACACTATCAAGGGTCGCATGATTGCCGTGATTAGCGACGGCTCATCAGTGCTCGGCCTCGGCAACATCGGCCCCTATGGTGCGCTCCCAGTGATGGAAGGGAAGGCCGCGCTTTTTAAAACGTTTGCGGATGTCGACGCCTTCCCGCTCGTGCTCGACACGCAACAAGTCGACGAGGTGGTGGAAACCATCGTGCGCATCGCGCCTGCGTTTGGCGGGATTAATCTTGAGGATATTAAAGCGCCGGAGTGTTTTGCTATTGAGGCGCGCCTTAAAGAGCGGCTCGACATCCCCGTGATGCATGACGACCAGCATGGCACGGCCATTGCGGCGCTTGCGGCGCTCATCAACGCAGCCAAGGTGGTCAAAAAAGATTTTAAAAAATTAAAAGTGGTTGTCAGTGGTGCAGGCGCGGCCGGCACGGCCATTGCAAAGCTCCTTTTTAAAGCGGGTGTTAAAGATATTATTGTGCTCGACAGCAAAGGTATTATCGATGCGTCGCGAGGTGATGCGCACAAAAAAGAACTTGCCGCGTTTACCAACCCGCGCAGTATTGAGGGTGGGCTCACCGATGCGCTGCTTGGTGCCGACGCACTCATTGGCGTGTCGGGGCCTAACCTCATGGGTGCCAAAGAGGTGTCGATGATGGCAAAAGGCGCAATTATTTTTGCGATGGCCAACCCCACGCCGGAGATAACACCCGAGGAGGCGCACAAAGGCGGGGCAGCAGTGGTGGGCACCGGCCGGAGCGACTATCCCAATCAAATCAACAACTCGCTCGTCTTCCCGGGCGTGTTTCGCGGGGCGCTCGACAACAAAGTGAGCAAAATCACCGATGAGATGAAGCTCAAAGCCGCGCACAACCTTGCCGCGCTGGTCAAAAAGCCCACGGCGCAAAAAATAGTACCCGGCGCGTTTGAGAAAGGAGTGGTCGCCGCGGTTGCAAAAGCGATTTGCTAAAACGAGTCGGTTTGCGGAGAGCCTAAGCCGGTGACGTAGTCGTAATGCATGCGCGCGTCGCAAAAGTATCCGCACGAACCGTTTGAGCCGCTCGTGATATCGCGGAAATATTTGGCATGCTCGCCGGTGGATTTGTCGGCGTAGAGCTGCGCATTGGTAACGCCTGAACCAAGCGCCGCAATGGCAGCCCATTGCGGTGCTCCTGCCGAGGTACCGCCCACAGTGTGCCACGCGCCTTTAACATAAATAGGGAAGCCGGTGGATGGGTCGGCATCGTAGGCAACGTCGGGTATGGCGCGCATGCCGCCCGCTTTGGGGATACTGTAATTTTTTTGAAAGGTTGGCTCTTTTTCGTATGCGCTGATACCGCCGCCACTGCCGCTCCACGCGCTCTCGCTTGCAACACTGCCGTTGTTTGTAAGTGCAAGCGTTGTGCCTCCAACACCAATAACGTTGGGCGAGCTGGCAGGCCACGACGCACCGGCGCCATTATCGCCGGATGACGCAAAAAACGGCGCGCCGCTCGTGCTCACAAAATGCGAGTCCATCGAAACCTCCTCGGGAAACTCGGCGCCGCCCCAGCTCATCGAAATTGCGGATGCATTTTTAACGCTTGCCGCGTAGTCAACCGCTTTAAGCAAGTTGGCGCCGCTTGGCGTGGTTGCCTCGACCACTAAAATTTTTGCTTGCGGCGCGACAGCATGCGCCCACTCGACATCGAGCGAGGTTTCCATCGCCCAGCCGCTATTGCTTGCAATTGAAGCACTCATCGCGTGTTTGGTAAAACAGCCGTTGGCGGTTGTACATGCGGGCAAGTTAAATGCTTTATCAAACGCGGCGAGGTCGGCCTCGAGCGTTGCATCGTTGTATGCGCCGACGATAACAATCGTGCCGTGGCCGCCGCTTGCGGGGAGGTTGTATGCTTTTTTAATTTGGCCCGGCGTCATGCCAACGGGCGTTTTGCTGGTGCCCCCAAGCGTGTGTATCGGCGGCACGCCTTGGTAATTGCTAAAGTGATACGAAGCCTCTGCCTCGGTGTAAAAAAGAGCCTCTCCCAAAAACAAGCACGTGATAAAAAATAGACCAAAAGCTGTTACATACTTCATGCGCGCGAGCATACCAAGCCTCCTCGCGATATGCAATATAAGAAAAATAGAGATTATATTTTTCGGGTTTTAGTTCGAATCTCGGCGGGGTCTACAAAACTCCGAGAAGATGCGCCGCGACGAGTGACAACCACATCCACCCCGCAATGATGGAGAGGCGCTGCATGAGACCGCCGACCGAATTTAGGTGGAGCTTAAACGCGAAGCCGAGGCCGGCGAGCGCGAAGAACACCACGATCGCTATGGCCGAAATCGCCGAGTACAGAGCCCAACCGGAATCACCGGTGCCGGCAAACAAGTTCGCGAATATGACGCTCGCGGCAATCAGTGCGGCGAAGACCGGACCCGAAGCTTGGTCGTGCAGAATGCCGCTGCGCGTGCGCTCAGCGCGGCTTGGCCACGCGAGACCTGTAATATCAGTTACAAAGGTTCCCGCTGCTATGAGCCCTAAGCCAAATACGGCCACCAACGTTGGTGGCCACCACGAGTTTCCATATGCTGCGAGTGCTACATGCAGGCCGGGTACGTATGCGAGCGCTAGAAAGCCGGTGATAAAGAAATTGGCTCGTTGTATCCAGCCGCGTTCGCCGATGGCAAGTGCACTCACTGGCTGACGAAGAGATTGGTAGCCGGACCGCAGCATTCCTTCGACCAGGAAGACGATAATAAAGAAAGGTCCTATCAAAACACCGCACCAAATCGATAATGTTGTGGCAGTGAGCATGCCGTAAGTGTACCAGTTCCCGAAGTGATCTTTTTCAAGAAAAGTTCGGTGTCCCTTCGCCCTATCTAGATTTCCTAAAAACGTGCTGCGTAACTATGCCTAAGAATAAGGCTCTCGGGTCTGTCCGATACAAAAGTCTTCGGGCGGAGAGGGAGGGAATTTCTCCTTCGACTCAAGTATGCCTCGTCAGGCACACTTGGTCTAGGCACCCCCTCGCTAAATTTTCTGCTGAAAATTTATGCTCCGGCGTTCGAATCCCTCACGTGATGTACTCAAGTACATCACTCCTCTCCGCATAAGAAAATAACGCCCTACAGGCGTATTTTCAAACTGCGGAGAGGGAGGGATTCGAACCCTCGGTCCAGTTCCCCGGACAACAACTTAGCAGGTTGCTCCATTCGACCGCTCTGGCACCTCTCCGTACCAGTTACCTTACACTAATTTTGGCCGTGGCGCACGCTGAAACAACCTGCTTTTTATTTCTGCCGAGGGACTTTAGCACCTGCCTTGCGGGCTTCTGAAAGGCCTATCGCTATCGCTTGTTTGCGGCTCTTTACCTTTTTGCCGCGGGCCCATATGTTGTTGCCATATCTCTAAGTATGCAGAGGATTAATAAAACTGTGGTGAAGCTTTAAAAAATTCCGGGGACCAGATGCCAGCGGACCTTAGTTTTGTACTCCTGGTAGCCCGATAGATTTTGAGAAAGAAACTTTTCTTCATCTAACAATCGCCACACAAAACCAAGCACGATAAGAACGCAAGGAATGAGGCCCCAATACGAGCCGAGGGCCAACGTCACCCCAGGGAAATATAGTATTGCGCATGAGTACATTGGATTCCGCACGATTGCATAAGGGCCGGTAGAGATTACCTTTTGTTCCTTGCTGATTTCTACCGTCGTGGAACCAAAAGAATTTTCTTTGAATACGCGGTATACCGCCCACATGCTCACTATAATAAGCATGTTACCTATGATGGAGAGCCAAGATGGCACGCTCGACCAGCCGAAACGGTGGTCAAGCACTGGCATGATATAGGCGGCGACGCAGAGGAGCCCCAAGCACAACACAATGACTTTCTGGAGGGGTCGTTGCTCTGCGGTTGGGCCGCCCTTCACTCTGCTTTCGAGGAGTATGGGGTCGCTTACTATGTAGAGCGTAAGGAGTGCGCTGGTAACGAACCCTACCGCAAGATAGGTCCACGCCTGCCAATAGTGTATGGTCCCCGCTGCTAGAAATAACGCGGCTCCTATGATCACAAAGCCGACCACAAGCATAACCCACATTTTTGTCTTAGGGTTTTTCATGCCCTTACTATACCGCTGTTTTATATTGGCACGTTTCGGCTTTCTTCATCTATTACCGTAAATAATGTATATTTCATAGATGTCCATATTTACGAATGTTGTCCGCTATGTACGCTCCCTGCCGCTCCAATACTCCGTGGGGGGAGGGGTGCTCATCGTGATTGTCCTCGTCGTTGGAGTCCATCTTATTACCGGCTCTGCCGCCACTCCGGTGACGCCGCCGCAAATTTCGCACGTCACACTCGCCTCGGTCGCGAGCCTCTCTTCGCAAGCGGGGCCCTTGCCGGTGGTGGGCACCGTTACCTCGCTCAACCAGGCGAGTATTTTGGCGGAGAGTTCGGGCGAAATAACACTCCTTAATCATCAACTGGGCGACCAAGTAAGCGCCGGCAGTATTATTGCCGAGATGGAAAACAGCAGCCAGCAAGCCGCGGTGGTACAGGCGCAGGGCGCCTATGAGGGTGCACAAGCGGCACTTACCAAAGCGCAAGGTTCGACCGCAGCCAACTCAAGCATCACCTCAACGCAGGCGGCAGGAGCCGCGGCAAATGCGCAAACCTCTGTTACTGCGTCTCTCCACAGCGCGTTTGCGGCGGCAGATGATGCGGTACATACAAAAGCCGATGCATTATTTAACAACCCGCGCAGCACCTCGCCGACCTTAGTGTCTTTTACGATCCCCGACAGTCAGCTGGTTACCACGGTTGAGAACGAGCGTTCGACGCTCGACCCGCTCATTGCAAGTATGCAAACCCTCGGCAGTGCAACCAGCACGGCTGATATCGATGCAAGCGTCACGGCGGCGATCTCAAACGCGCAAACGATAGAGTCGTTTTTAAATGACCTTATTACGGCCATCAACGAAGCGGTGCCAAACCAGTATGAGACGTCGGCTCAAATCGCAAGCAGCCAAGCAACGCTCTCTGCCGCGCGGAGCGAGGTGGTGGGCGCAGTGTCGAGCCTCACCGCTTCCAAGAGCGCGTACGACAGCGCGGTGTCCGGCGCGCAAACGGCCACCAACTCTGCCACGGCGGGGACCGGCAGCGACATTGCCACGGCTGAGGCCAATGCAAAGTCGGCGCTTGGCGCACTGCAAGCGGCCGAGGCCAATCTCGAAAAAACAATTATCCGCTCGCCGATATCGGGCACGATTGTGAGTTTGCCGATTACGCAGGGAGGCTTTGTATCGTCGTTTGCGCAGGTGGCGCAGGTTTCCAACCCGGGCGCGCTCGAGATTGACACCTATGTCACTGCCGATGATGCCAAAACAATTGCGGTTGGCGGCAAGGCTGTTATTAGCGGCACCGTGCAAGGCGTTATTGTTTCGATCGCGCCGGCCATCGACCCGACCACCGGCAAAATTTTGGTAAAAGTCGGCTTGGTGGGGAGCCAAAGCCAGCTCACCGATGGCGACACGGTGACGCTCACGCTCGCGCGCGCAGTGTCAGCGCCGAGCACCACGGCCGCATCCGCATCATCTGCTTCACTCGTAATACCGATTGTCGCGGCAAAGATAACTCCCACGGGGCCGGTGGTATTTACGGTGAGCTCCTCCACACTTGTGTCGATGCCGATAACGCTCGGTACGATATTGGGCGACCAGGTCACCGTGCTCAGCGGTTTAACGCCCCAGTCCGACATCGTGACCGATGCGCGCGGGCTTTCCAACGGACAACAAGTGGTCGTGGATACGCAATAACTCTGTATGCTTTGGTTATGGAACTTTTTTCTCGATAAGAAACAGTTTAGCTACGTACTCATAGCGTTTTTGGTAGCGGCCGGTTTTTACGCGCTCGTACAAATCCCAAAAGAAAACTCGCCGTCTATCGACATCCCCTATGCAGCCGTAACCACTACGCTGCCCGGCGCCTCCTCCGCCGACATGGAGACGCTGGTCACCAACAAGCTCGAGGCGCAGATTTCCGGCATCAGCAATATCGACACGCTCACCTCCGACTCGGTCGACGGCGTTTCCTCGATTGTGGTGCAATTTAACGCCAATGCGGACTCAAACCAATCGCTGCAAGACTTGCGCGACGCGGTCTCGCGCGCGGCGCCCGACCTGCCGTCCGACGCCTCGACGCCTTTGGTGAGCAAGGTGTCGTTTAACGATTCGCCGGTTATCGTGGTCTCGGTCTCGAGCGAATTGCCGCAAAGCGCTCTCTCACAGCTTGGCACCACGCTCTCCGACGACCTCAAAAACGTGCAGGGTGTCTCGGAGGTCGACGTTGCCGGCGTGCCCGCGCGCGAGGTTGATGTTGTGGTTAATCAGCAGGCGCTCACACAATACAAGCTCAGCCTCGTTGGCGTTATCTCCGCAATTTCGGCGAGCAATGCCGCGCTTCCGGCCGGCGCTATCACGATTGATGGCACTAACTACGACGTCAATTTTAAAGGCGGCCTCACCGACCCCTCGCAAGTTGAAGGCATTGCAGTGGGTTCCAACAACGGCGTCCCGGTGTATCTGCGTGATATTGCGACAATCTCCGACGGCCTCGCACCCGCAACAACCTACTCGCGCCTCTCGCTTAATGGTAAACCAAGCAACCAGGCCATTACGCTTTTAGTACATCGGCAGTCGGGCGCGAGCATCATTGGCGTTGCAAGTGCGGTAAAAGAGGAGGTCACCGCGCTCCAAAAAACGCAACTGTTACAAGGCGCGCAGGTATTTATATCTCCATCGACCGACCAGAGCATCCAAATTACCAAACAGCTTGGCGACCTCACGAAGACCGGTTTTGAAACCGTGGCGCTGGTTATCATTGTGCTTCTCATCACGATAGGGTGGCGCGAGTCGCTCGTGGCAGCCTTGGCCATCCCGCTCTCGTTTCTCATTTCATTTATTGGGCTCTACATCACCGGCAACACCCTCAACTTTATCTCGCTCTTTGCGCTCATTTTGGCGGTGGGCATTTTAGTCGACTCCGGCATCGTGGTCACCGAGGCCATACACGCGCGCATGCGGATTTATAACAATCCACTGCTCGCCGCGCGCGCCGCGCTCCATGACTATGCATGGCCCTTGATTGCGGGCACGATGGCAACGGTGGCCGTGTTTGCACCGCTCTTTTTTATCTCCGGCATCATCGGCAAATTTATTGCGGGTATTCCGTACACGCTCATCTTTGTGCTCATGGCCTCTATCTTTGTGGCGCTCGGCATCGTGCCCTTAATTGCGGTGCTGTTTACCAAGCCGCACTCCAACCGTCTTGAGCAAAAACAAGAGGAGTATACCGAGCGGCTCACCTTGTGGTACAAGCAAATGTTGCGCCGCGTGCTCAACCACCGCCGCTATCAAAATATATTTTTGTGGACACTTTCCATATTGTTTGTGCTCTCGCTCTCGCTGCCATTTGTCGGGCTCATACAGTCGGTGTTTTTCCCGCAGAGCGACGAAGACTATGTATACATCAACATCGAGAAGCCCGAAAACACGAGCCTCGCAGAGACCGACCTCGCCACGCGCGAGGTCGAGGAAATCCTCTATACCGACCCGGACATTCAATCATTCCAAACAACGGTGGGGCAGAGTTCATCGCTCTCCGGCTCGGGCTCCTCAGGCAGCAATCAGGCAAACATTACGGTAAACCTCTTTCCCGGGCACAAAAAATCATCAACACAAGTGGGCAACGAGCTCGAGCAAAAACTTGCACCGATTACCGATGCAAACGTCCAGGTCTTGCAATCAAGCAATGGTCCCAGCTCTGGCGCGCCTATCCAAATACAGTTTGAGGGCGCCAACCTCGACGAGCTCACCGCGGCAGCCGACAACGGCAAACAATTGCTCGCCACTATCCCGCATGTCACCAACATCACTGCCAGCACGCAAAACAACGGCACTGAGTTTGACCTCTCAATTGATAGGGCAAAAGTTGCCGCCGCCGGGCTCTCGACACAAACCATAGCGCAAACGCTGCGCGCCGCGGTGCAAGGCACCAAGGCCACCTCAATCCCCGAGCTCAGCCAAGACATCGACGTGATGGTAAAACTTAACCTCAATCCGGCGTACACCGATCCATCGCAGACGACTGTTACCACGCTCGACTCGATTGATAACATCGCGGTTCAAACTCCCTCGGGCGGCTCTGTCCTCCTCGGGAGCCTTCTCAACAGCAATCTTGGGGCAAGCAGCGCCGACATTGCGCACAAAGATAAAAACCGCATCGAAACCGTCTCGGCCTATCCGGACGACAAAACTACCACGAGCGCCGTGGTGGCGCAGTTCCAAAAGAGGATAGGGGAGCTCCACTTGCCGGCTGACGTGTCGGTGTCGTATGGCGGCGAAACGCAAGATATCAATCAATCGTTTACCGAAATGTTTGTGGCGCTCATCGCGGGGCTTGTGCTCATGTTTATGATTTTGGTGATTTCGTTTAACTCAATCCGCTACACGCTCTATCTCTTGCTTATCGTGCCGCTCTCGCTCATCGGCGTGCTCGACGGCCTCGCGCTCACCAACCAGCCGATATCACTCACCTCGCTCCTTGGCGTCATCGCGCTCGGCGGCGTCATCATCAACCACGCCATCATCCTCATGGACTCGATGATTCATCATCTGCGCGCCGAGCCCACCAAACCCATCATCGACATCGTGGTCGACTCGGCCGCAACAAGGCTGCGCCCCATTGTGCTCACCACCGTGACCACGATTGTCGGCATGATCCCGCTCGCGGAGTCTAACGCCAGCTGGGGGCCGCTCGCGTTTGCGGTGATGTTTGGCCTCGCGTTTGCAATATGCCTCACGCTGGTCTTGGTACCCGTACTTTTCTTTAGAGCGCCGCACAAAAAAGCGGTCGAGGAGGCGTAAGACGCGCTCACTGCGTATATGGAGCGCGCGGATATTTGTGCGATACAATAAGCATGGGTTTATATCGCATGAGATGAAAAAATATATCTACATAGGTGCTGGTGCGGTAGTAATCCTTGCCATAGTCGGATACTATGCGTTTGCATCTCATGCACCGCGCTATGCCACGGCCGCGGTTGTGCGCGGCTCTATCACGCAAGAGGCTTCGGCAAGCGGCAATGTCGAGGCGCCCACCACGATTGACCTCCAGTTTCAAAACAGCGGCAGGCTCGTGTCGCTTGGCGTTGATACCGGCGCCAAAGTCTCGGCCGGCGAGGTGTTGGCGCGGCAAGACACCTCTATATTGAGCGCGCAATTAGCGCAAGCGGAGGCCGCGGTTGCAACACAGCAGGCCAATCTTGCCTCGCTTCTCCAAGGTACGCGCCCCGAGCAACTTGCCGTGCAAGAGACGCAGGTGACAAACGACCAGTCTGCGCTCGCGCAGGCAAACCAAAGCGTGATAAATGCAATCCAAAACGCGTACACGCAGTCGGACGACGCGGTGCACAATAAGGTAGACCAATTTTTTACCAATCCGCAAACTTCAACCCCGCAAGTTTCGTTTACATCGAGCAACTCGCAGTTAATCTCTAATGTCATCGCAGACCGGGAGTCGGCGGGAGGGATGTTTCCCGGTTGGCAAACTGAGGTGGGCTCGCTCGGCACCTCAACTGACCTCTCCGCCGCCATAAGCGAGGCGCAAACAAATCTCACCTCGGTAACGCAGCTGCTCTCCGACGCCAACGCCGCGCTTAATAATGCCATTGCCGGGCAGAGCGCGAACCAGGCCAGCATAACCGGTTGGATTGCCAATGTGGCGATTGCGCGCGCCAACCTCAATGCTGCAATCTCGGCGCTCACGAGCGCGGTGAGCGCCGAACAAGCTGCCGCCTCGGCGCTCGCCAAAGACCAAAAAAGTCTCGCGCTTGAGCAAGCCGGCTCAACGAGCGCAACCATTGACTCCCAGCAAGCGCAGGTGGTGCAGGCAGAGGCAAGCGTGTCGGTTATTAAAGCGCAAATCGCTCAAACGGAGCTCGTGTCGCCCATCGACGGCGTTGTAACCGGTGTGACGGGCTCGGTAGGCGAGACAATTTCGCCGAGCGTCGTGGTCGTTTCCATTCTTCCGACCTCCGCATTGCAGGTTAATGTAAATCTTTCGGAAGATAACATTGCCGGAGTGGCGGTTGGCCAGCCGGTATCCGTGTCGCTCGACGCGTTCCCGAGCATTGTCTGGCAAGGCACGGTAGCTAAAATAGACCCAGCCGAAACCATCATCGGTGGCGCGGTGTATTACGAAACTACGGTTATGTTTGATCAGCCCGACGCCCGCATTAAAGCCGGTATGACCGCCAATGTGCTCATCCAAACGGGCGCTGCCTCGAGTACGCTCATGGTTCCTGCAAGCGCCATACAAACCAACGACACAAGCACGTTTGTCGAACAGTATGAAAACGGAAACATCACCAATCAAACGGTAACCACGGGCCTCAAAAGCCAAAGCGGCATGGTCGAAATAACGTCCGGCCTCTCGGAGGGAGAGCTTGTGGTGACGGGTGCGCAGTAAGAAGGACATGCACGATCTCTCGACCGCTTTTTTTATCGCCTACAAGTCCGTCACGCGGGGCAACAAGTCGATGCTTGTCCTCATGATGCTCATTTTGTGCCTCTCGTTTTTTAGCACGGTGTTTATACCGGGCGTGTTTTCGGGTCTCCTCGATACGATAGTTAATTTGGAAGTTGATACGTACACATCGCACGTTATGATAGGTCCAGAGCAAAGTCCGACGCCCAAACAGTTTATCCAAAACCAAACCGAGTTGCGCGCGGAGCTTGCCACTATCCCCGGCGTTGTGGGCACTGCGCGCACGTATCTCACCGCCGGCTCCATATCGTACGACCCGGGGCGCAATGGCGTATACAACCGCGTCTCGGCGCAGATCATAGGCGTCGATCCCTCGGAGTCGCAAAAGATACTTACCGTAAGCCATTTTTTGGTGGCAGGACAGTTTCTCTCTGATGATGATACCGACCAAATACTATTGCCCGCAGCGGTCGCGGGCGGTTATGGCCTGCCGGAGCCCAACGATCTCGGCGGCGCTAAAGTGGGCGACAAGGTGCAGGTGGTATACGGCAACGGCGTCTCGCGCACGTACACGGTCAAGGGCATCACCAACATCTTGTTTGGTCCTGCGCTCACCAACGCATACATCACCGCAAAGGAGGCCGAGTCGGTGCTCTCGACCTACGACAGCGCGTCGCAAATACTCGTGCGCACCACAAGCGACAGCAACGCCGATTATATAAAATCGCGCGCAGAGGAATTTGCGCCCAATCTCCATGTGCAAACCTATCTCGACCTCATCACGGCCATCAAACCTGTCCTCAATGCGTTTACCTACATTGCGCTCATCGTGAGCGTCATCAGCGTGTTGGTGGCGGCTATTACGATCTTTGTCATGATATATATCAACGCCGTGGGGAAGCGCCGCCAAATAGGCATACTCAAAGCGATAGGCATCAAAGAGCGCGTTATTGTTTACTCCTATATTTTCCAGTCGCTCTTTTATGTCTTGTGCGGCGTGCTGTTGGGGCTCGCGTTTGTCTTTGGTGTTGTGGAGCCGCTCCTCAGCATACATCCTATTGAGTTGCCGTTCGGGCCGCTCGCGCTTTCCTTTAGTGTCCCGCTTGTGATGGAAAGCATCGCGGGATTTCTTATCGCCGGATTTTTCTCGGGGCTTATCCCGGCGCGGATGGTTGCCCGCGAAAACATCTTAACCGCCATTTGGGGATAATACCTGTGGTGAATGAAATTGAACCATGATTAAGGCCGACAATATAAAAAAAACGTATCCGGGAAAAGTCCCAACGCACGCGCTCAAGGGTGTGTCGTTTGAGATAGCCGACGGCGAGTTTATTGCCATCATGGGGCGCAGCGGCTCCGGCAAATCGACGCTCTTGCATCAGCTCTCGCTTATCGACACGCCCACCGAGGGACGGGTGTTTCTTAACAATCATGACGTGACGCATCTTTCGGATGTTCAAAAAACAGCCTTCCGCCTCGAGCATTTAGGCTACGTGTTTCAAGAGTATGCGCTTATTGCGGAGTTTAGTGCGCTCGAAAATGTGTACCTGCCTGCAATGGCGCTCGGGACCGGTGAGGCCGCATATAAAAAACGCGCGGCGGAGCTCTTAACCTTGGTGGGCCTTGGCGAGCGGCTGGAGCATTATCCGCACGAGCTCTCCGGCGGCGAGCAGCAGCGCGTCGCCATCGCCCGTGCGCTTATCAACGAGCCCGAAATTGTTTTTGCCGACGAACCGACCGCCAACTTGGACACCGCGTCTGCCAAAACCGTGCTGGAGCTGTTTAGCAAACTCAACAAAGACCTCAAACAAACCATCGTGATGGTGACGCACGAGGAGGATGATAAAAAATACGTCGACCGCGTTTTGTGGCTCGAGGACGGGTTGATCGAAAAAATAGAACCCTAGCCTGCGTTATAGCGCTACAATATTTTTAGGTTCGCCCTTTTCAAAGCCGGCGATATTTTCAATAGTGGTGTCGAGGATGCGGCGCACGGCTTCATTAGTGTCAAAGGCAATGTGCGGCGTGATAATTACGCGCGGGTGGTTTATGAGGTAATGATTTTCGAGCACCACTTTGAGCTCCTCCTCTTTAGGGTGTGGGCCAGAAAGCAGAGCAAGCTCATCGCTCATGTCGCCCTCCTCCTCGAGCACATCAAGCCCGGCGCCCGCGAGCGTGCCGCTCTTTAATGCGGCAATAATCGCCTCGGTCTCCACCACTGCGCCGCGCGCGGTGTTGATAAGATACGCGCCTTTTTTAATGAGCGAAATATTTTGCAAGTTTATAAGATGATGCGTGTGCTCGTTGTAGGGGACATGGAGCGTGATGATGTCGGACTCTGCCAAAAGCTCCTCAAGCGTTGCGTAGCTAAAGTTATTATTTTTTGCGAGCGCTTCATCGCGATGTGCGTCAAACACCACCACGCGCATACCAAAGCCGTTGGCGATTTTTATTGCATACATGCCGATGTGTCCGCCTCCGACAATGCCGATGGTCTTGCCTTGCAAATCAAAACCCGTGAGTCGCTCTTGCGAGAAAGAGCCAGTCTCGGATACTTGCTCGTGCGCCTCGCACACGCGGCGCGAGAGGGCCAAGATGAGCGCAAAGGCAAACTCGGCCACGGTGTTAACGCCGTAAGAGGGGACACTCGCCACCGCAATGCCGCGCGCTTTGGCCTCGGCAAGGTCGATATGGTCAAAGCCGGTCGAGCGCGTGGCAATGAGTTTGAGTTTTGGATATTTATCAAACACCGCTGCATCCACGTGGCCGTTAACAAACGTGCAAAGCATCTCAGCCTCGGCGTCGCCCGCGCTGTCTTGCACCGCGCCAAGTGTAAAAACAATATCTAACCCCGGCAGTTTATCTTTTATATAAGCCTCCTCCCAAGCCTCCTGTCCAAAATATACGAGTTTCATAGTTGTATATAGTACACCTTACGCATTAACATCCGACTTCACTTGGCGGACTTCTTTTTTTAACATTTTGCCTTCTTTGTCTACTTGGTAGAGCACCACCGCGCCAAAGAGCATCTCCACATCGCGCGCCCTCTCGTGCGGTATTGACTCCATGTATATGGTGAGCGCGCGCAGCGCATTGCCGTGCGATACCACGAGCACATTGTGTCCCTCCTTGAGCAGCGGCAAAATATGGCTTTTATAAAACGGTATGACGCGCTCATAGACCATCTTTAATGTCTCGCCGTTGGGTACTGGGCAATCCCAATTGCGGCGGATATTATCAAACGCTTCTTCGCCTATCTTTTCTTTCATCTCCCACTTGTCTTTGCCGGTGTAGTCACCGTAGTCGCGCTCGTCGAGTGCGTGCGTATACAGGGCCGGCACACGATATTGCTCGAGCTCGTTTAACATGCACGAGAGCGTCTCGATGGAGCGCACCTGCATCGAGGCAAAGACGTTGTCGATGTGCACTCCTTTAATAAGCGCGCCCATCTCTTTTGATTTTTCAAATCCGTACTCGGTGAGGTGCACGTCGCGCGTGCCGGTCCACATGCCTTTTTTGTTCCACTCCGACTCGTGGTGGCGCGCGATGATAAGTGTGCCCATCGGGCGGCGTGTAAAGAAGGGGATGTTCATAGTAAATGAAATGCACGCTCCGTGCGGTGCTTCTCCGCCTCAACCACAACGCGCTCCATCATAGCCACCGCCTCGACAGGGAAGTGTCCGGATGCCGACTCTTCCGAGAGCATCACTGCGTCGGCGCCGTCCATGATGGCCGCCTCAACGTCGGTCACTTCGGCGCGCGTGGGAGTGTTGTGCTCGGTCATCGAGAGCATCATTTGCGTTGCAACAATAACCGGCTTGCCTGCGGCATTGGCTTTAGCAACGATTGTTTTTTGTACAAAGGGGATGTCCTCAAGCGGCACCTCAGCCCCTAGGTCGCCGCGCGCGACCATCACGCCGTCGGCCGCTCTAATAATTGCATCGAGATTATCCACGGCCACTTTGCGCTCTATTTTTGCAATTATCTTTTGAGTGCCGCCGTATTTTTTTATTACCTCACGCAAAGCCTCGACATCCTCGGGGCCGCCGACAAACGAGAGCGCAAAAAACTCCACATTTTCTTTGATGCACACTGCCACCTGGGCTTCTTCTTGCGGCGTTAAGAGCGGGGCAGAGGGATCGTACGTGTGGCCAACCCTCTCGGCAATGCGGCGCGCGGGGAGGTCGGCCAAAATAGGTGCACTCCGGCCGCAAGCTGCTGCGCCGGAGCGCGCCGCGTGTATTTGGTTGAGCGCTTCGGCCTCATCCGGTATCCACGCAAAGTTGAGCCGTGCAACGTCCATGCCGGCCGCACTCATCGCGCAGAGTATCTCGGTGGTTTTAGAAGAGGGGCCGATAGTGGCAACTATTTGTGCGCGCGAGCTCATATTTTTTATTATATATTTTTTAATTCTCTCTCAATTTCCATCAATCTATTATATTTGCACACGCGCTCGCCGCGCATCAGCGAGCCGCTCTTTATAAGGGGGCAGCTGAGCCCCGCCGCGAGGTCGGCAATAAACGTGTCGGTTGTCTCACCCGAGCGATGCGAAGCAAACGGCTTCCAGCCCTGTTTTTTGGTGAGCGTCACGGCCTCAATAGCCTCGGTGACGGTGCCAATCTGATTGGGTTTAATGAGCACTGCGTTAACGGCATTTTTTTCGATAGCAGTTTGTATCCTTTTTATATTTGTCACGAGCAAATCATCACCGACGATTGTTGTTTTGCCGCCCATCGCTGCGGTGAGCGATGTAAAACCCTCCCAATCATCCTCGGCGAGGCCGTCTTCAATAAGCATGAGAGGGAAGCGAGCTGCCAACTCTTGATACCACGCAATCATCTCACCGTTCGAAAGTGTTTTTTCCTCGCCATTAATCTTAAGATGATACGCGCCGTCGATGTAAAAGCTCGAGGCCGCGGCGTCGATGCCAATTTTAACTTGCTCGGTGTTGTAACCTGCTTGTTGTATCGCCGCCACCATCAACTCAAGCGCCTCCTCGTTGGAGTGGAGCTTGGGCGCAAAGCCGCCCTCGTCGCCAACGCCTGTGGAGTATCCTTTTTGTGCAAGCAAATCGTGGAGTGCGTGGAGAACCTCGGAGCCAACGCGGACCTTCTCGGCAAAACTTTCAAACGCAATCGGCGCCAGCATAAACTCTTGGATGTCGAGGCCGCTGTCGGCGTGTTTGCCGCCGTTTAAAATATTAAACATCGGCTGGGGCAGGGCAGGCGTTGCGTTGCCGGACACTTCGCCCAAGTGAGCATAGAGCGGAACATTTTTTTCGAGAGCACATGCGCGCGCAAACGCCATCGACACGCCAAGCAGTGCGTTGGCACCGAGGCGCGACTTGTTGGGTGTACCATCAAGCTTGATTAAAAAAGCATCGAGCGCAGCCTGCTCAAACGTTTTGCCAACCAAAGCAGTGCATATCTCGTCATTAACATTATTCACAGCCTTGAGTACGCCACGGCCAAGGTAGCGGCGGGCGTCATTGTCGCGGAGCTCGAGAGCCTCGTGGCTGCCGGTGCTTTTGCCGGATGGTACCGAGGCAATTGCCTCAGCGGTGTCGAGCCCGAGCGTAACCTCCAAAGTAGGCTCTCCCCGTGAGTCCAAAATTTCCCGAGCGTGAAGTGTACGTAGTTTCGTCATTCAATAATAAAAGAGGTAATAAAACCTTGCTACTACTATACACCTGCCGGGCACTCTTTACCCCTCCGCGGATTTGTTTTCGTGTCTCTTGTACACACACTTTTTTGTTCACATCCCTCCAACTGCGAGTACTATAGATAGGCAGTTATTAGTCTAAAAATTAGAGTCCTATGCCCAAGCCCCTAGCCGCCATTTCCAGCGTTATTAAGCGAGACGGCTCGACTGCCTCGTTTGATATAAAGAAAATTGAAACCGCTGTTGAAAAGGCCATGAAGGCGGCCGGCGAGTTTAAGGAGAGTGCACCGCAGATTGTCGCCGAGGGCGTGGTTAAGGCGCTTGAGCGCGAGGTTGCGATTGAAAAAACCTTTGTGCCCACCGTGGAGGGCGTGCAGGACATCGTCGAGCAGCAACTCATCTTCAAAAAATTTCCCGCAACTGCAAAAGCATATATTTTGTACCGCGAAAAACACGCCGAGATGCGCGCGTTTGTTACTGCGTCCTCGCTCGGCTTGGTGGACAACTACCTAAGCGAGCTCGACTGGCAGGTTAAAGAAAACAGCAACATGGGCTACTCGCTCCAAGGGATGAACAACTACATCTTTTCGGAAGTGAGCAAAACTTACTGGCTCAACAAAGTGTATCCGCCCAATATCAAGAACGCCTACGAGCGCGGTGACCTGCACATCCACGACCTCGGCACTCTCTCGGTGTATTGCGTGGGGTGGGATTTACAAGATTTGCTCATGGAAGGCTTCCGTGGCGTCGCCGACAAAATCGAGTCGAGCCCTGCAAAACATTTGAGGACTGCCTTGGGTCAGATGGTCAACTTTATGTATACGCTCCAGGGAGAGGCCGCTGGCGCAATCGCATTTTCCAACTTTGACACGCTGCTCGCGCCGTTTATCCGCTACGACAAGCTCACACAAGACGAGATTAAGCAGGCGCTCCAGGAGTTTATCTTTAATATGAATGTCCCAACGCGCGTGGGCTTCCAAACGCCGTTTTCCAACATCACGCTCGACCTGACGCCATCGCCAAACTTTAAAGACCAGGCCGTCATGATTGGAGGCAAGCCACAAAAAGAAAAGTACGGCGAGTTTCAGCATGAGATGGACATGCTCAACAAGGCATTCTTTGAAGTGATGGGCGAGGGCGACGCGGCCGGCCGCGTGTTTACCTTCCCGATCCCGACCGTCAACGTCACCAAAGATTTTGATTGGGACAACCCCAACCTTGCAGGCCTTTGGGAGATAACTGCCAAATACGGCATCCCGTACTTTAGCAACTTTGTTAACTCGGACATGAAGCCGGAGGACACGCGCTCGATGTGTTGCCGCTTGCGGCTTGACCTCAACGCGCTCGACCGCCGCGGCGGCGGCCTCTTTGGTGCCAACGCGCTCACCGGCTCGGTGGGAGTTGTCACCATCAACATGCCGCGGCTCGGCTATGTGGCCAAGCACAAGGCTATGAATGATGCAAAAGCAGCCAAAGAGGCGTTTTATACGATGCTTGCCGAAAAAATGGACATCGCCAAGGAGAGCTTGGAGATAAAGCGCAAAATGCTGGAGAAGTTTACCGATGCCAATCTTTATCCGTATACCAAGTTTTACCTGCGCAAGATTAAAGAGTCTACTGGCTCGTATTGGGAAAATCACTTTTCAACCATCGGCTTACTGGGCCTCAACGAGGCGGCACTCAACTTGCTTGGCGTTAATATTGGCACCGAGGAGGGCAATGCGTTTGCAGCCGAGACACTCGACTTTATGCGCAATCGGCTCGTTGAGTACCAAAAAGAAACTGGCAATCTCTATAACCTTGAGGCAACGCCGGGCGAGAGCACCACATACCGCTTTTCGAGCAAAGACCGCAAACAATTCCACGACATCATTGTTGCCAACGAAGAGCAAGCACGCAAAGGTGCTCAGCCGTTTTACACCAACTCTTCGCACTTGCCGGTCAACTACACCGACGACATCATCGAGTCTCTCGATTTGCAGGACAATCTTCAAACCAAATACACCGGCGGCACCGTTATCCACCTCTTTTTAGGTGAACGCATAGCCGACCCGAGTACAATCCCGGCGCTTGTTAAAAAAATCTGTGAAAACTACAAACTGCCGTACTTTACCATCACGCCAACCTTTAGCGTCTGCGCCTCGCATGGCTACATTGCGGGCGAGCACATGCAGTGCCCAACCTGTAACCGCGAGTGTGAGGTGTACTCACGTATCGTGGGATACTTGCGACCGCTC
>DATKGU010000002.1:0-27370 GCA_035510635.1 Minisyncoccota bacterium
TGGAACAGGAGTTTTTGTGCGTAGGCGGCCTCGTGCTTTTATTACGTTTTTTATTTTTAGAATTATTATGAATCGCACTGCGTTTTTCCGCTCGGTATTAGTGCTCCCGCTTCTCTCGGTTTTCTTTCTCTTAACTCCGGCATTTGCCTCTGCAAATACTATAAACGTGCCTGCTGACTACTCAGCTATCCAAGCAGCTATCGACCACTCAAATTCCGGCGATACTATTAATGTGGCGGCGGGTACGTACGATGCTTTCTCGGTGGTTGGTAAAACGAATCTCACGATCACCGGCGCAGGTGTGGGGAGTACTATCATCAAGCCGACAGCACTCATCAACACGGGCGTTGGACACAAATACACTGCAAATATGCAGGTATCTGTTTTTGTAAATAATTCCACTGGCATAACCCTTGGAGGGATGAGTGTCGAGGACAATGGGCAAGCGCCCGGCGCTGGAGGTCCCGATGCGCTCGTCTTTTGGAATGCGTCGTCGGGTACTATTCAAAACTCGAACGTGCAGGGTGCTTACACCATCAATGGCGATCAAACGGGGCAGGGCATCGCGGTTGACGCAGGCTTTGGGCAAACAACAAATTTGACCGTTAATAACGTTGCCATCAGCGGATTTCAACAGAACGGCATTGATGCAGTGGATGGAAACTCACTGACCTCGAATCGCGGGGCAATCACCCTTACTGTTACCGGTGGAAGTATTACAGGTGCCGGTTCGACCAATGTCATTGCCCAAAATGGCATCCTCTTTTGGAATCAAGGCGGAGGGTCAGTCACTGGCTCTGTAAATGGAACGAGTATTTCAAATCTTAAATATTCGCCAACTCCAGAGGCAACGGGAATTCTCGCATACGGTGCGGCGAGCATAAGCTCAATCTCAAATGTAAGTTTTAGCGGTATTGATCTCTACATAAATTCGGCATCATCCGGTACTCCAATCAATGCGACGACAGGAAACATTTTCGATGGTGTTTCCCCTGCGAATGTTATGGGCAGTCAACTCGCGACGATTGAGAACAAGCTTTCTGGAGTTATGGAAGCTGCAGGCACCGATCCAATCTACATTCTTCCGAATACGTTGATCGTTACGACGACCGCCCCGAATCGCGGTATTCAAGCGGGACTTAATACTGTCGTGAGTAGTGGAACGGTGCTTGTGACGCCGGGCACTTATAGTGGTGACCTGTTGCCAACAGCGACTGCTAACGTAACTCTCGCGGGTATCGGTACGCCGGTCATCAATCTCGGTAGCGGCTATGGCATCAATCTCGATAATCCGCCGGCCGTAGTGACTGGTTTCACCATGAGCGGCTTCACGATCAACGCACAGCCCTCGACCACGTATGCATTCAAAGCGTACAAGGCAAACGGCCTTACACTCGCTAATGACACATTCAATGGTGGTGCAGGCAACACTGGAGGTGGCGTTGATATCAATACGACCAGCAATGTCACGCTTAATAATGTAATCTCAAGCGGCTTCTATAAGAATGGTTTTGCGGATACATCGGCATACACGAGCGCGGATTCAAGTGCATCAGGTAACAATATTACCTTCAATAACATAACCGCGACTCATAATGGCTGGAACGGCATTGCGTTCTACACCGCAGGTGGGTCGGAAGGCTTGGCTTCGATCAATGGTGTGAAATTTACCGGTACCGATACTGTTTCAGGAAATGGCACTACCGGTGCGACACAGGGCGGAATCTTCATTGAAGGAGACAGCGATACGAATCTCGGACTCGGCCATACTCCGAGCTACACGATAATCAGCGATGGTTCCACACTCGACCTCTCTCATGTTGCTTTTGGCGGAAACGCGCCGAGCGACATCTTCAACTATCAAACCGCTCCGGTTAATGCAATCGGTGCAACGTTTGATCCTGGCGCTATAACTGGCAATACGATGACTCCGCCGCAACGCACGACGGAAGACGGAAAGATCGTAGATAAACTCGACAATTCGGTTCTCGGCCTCGTTACGTATTACACCGTCGACACAAACTCGATAGTCTTTGTCGAGAGTCCGCAATATGTCCGCGTTAATAACCCGGGAGATATGGATGCGCAGATCGTGACGCCGAGCAATACTACTGCGGTCCGTTTCTATATTGACGGTTCGGCTACGCCGATCGCCGGTACGTATGCTGCGCCAGCTACTCCTACAACTGCGTGGTGGAGACTTTTCACATCGCTTTCGGACCCGGCAGGCGAGCACACCATTACGGCACAGGTTGAAATTGGTGGAAACTGGTACAACGTCACCGGTTCCGGCATCGTGTATGCGCTCGATAACCCGGTAGTCAGCTTCGTCTTTCCGAACCCCTCATACGATGTGTTTCGTCCGAGCGACGATCCGGCGCGCGTGACGGTCGACGACACGAATGATAGCTTCAGCGACGTTGTCTTCAGTATCAGTGGCATGAGCACAACGTGGACAGTTCAGCGCGCGCAATGCGATTTGCGCGAGGCAGGAAATCGCGTTCTCTGCGACATAAGCGACGCAAGCAACTGGGCAGGCAATTTGCCGGACGGTACGTATACCGCGACAGCCATCGCTTACAATCAGGCAAGAGGGAACACCGAGATCACGAGCCAATCCTTTACTGTCGACAGCTCGGTTCCCGTTGTCACCAACTTCTCGATCAACCCCACGGCAACCACCTACAAAACTACTATTGACGTCAGCGCGGATGCCACCGATGCGGAATCAGGCATTCAGAACGTCGAATTCTTTATCACTGCTCCGCGCGCGTCCGACGGTATGTGTGATGGTAACGGCGCGATTCTCGTTGATTCGAAGGTCACGACGCCTACCTCCGGCAGTACCTACGGCACGACGCTCAATACAAGCGCGCTTACAGGTACGTACTGCGTGAATGTTGTTGCTGAGAATCTCGCGAGCGGCCACAGTTTACCGCAAGAAATACAGGTGAACATCGACAATACAGTCACACCTAATGCACCGGAGGTAATCACGAATGCCGCTTCCAGTGTCACTGCTTCCGATGCAACACTGAATGGGACTAATGGCGACAATATCGCCGCCCAGGAATCCTTCTGGGTTTCGACGAGCCCAATCGTCACGACAAGCTCGAACATTCCGGCTGGCGTCTACTCTACGCCTGTCTTTACGGATCCTTCTGACCTTGCCGCTAACGGTATGTTCTCGGCATCGCTCTCATCGCTTATGACTGATGCTATTACGACCGGCGGTGCGACGGGTGTAAATCTCCCGTCGATCACTCCAGGAACGACGTACTACTATGTTGCATGGTCGCTCGTAGGGGGCACCTGGTATCCGGGTGCGCAGCAGTCCTTCACGACCGCTCCCGCCGCGCCGGTTGCAGTGTCTCCGCTAACTGGTGTCACGCTTACCACGGCTACGTGGACCGAGGCAGATTGGACTGACGTTACGACTCAATTGCCCGGCGGAATAACCTATATCTATCAGTCGGCGACCGATCCTTCTACCAACACAGACGGTTTGTTTACTAATCCGGCATATACCAGTGGGCCGCTTACTGCTTCTCAAATTCCGACACCCGGCACTCCTCCCGCTACCTACTATTGGCACGTTCGTGCAGTAGACTCGGCAGGAAACAGCAGTGCGTGGAGCGTTGTGCAAACAGTGGTAGTAAATAACACGCCCGTGCCTTCGGTCACTACCAATGGTGCAGATGATCTCTCGACTACCGGTGCAACAGTGCATGGCACCAATGGCCCTGTCATCGCGGACAACACCTCGTTCTGGTGGGGTACGACTAATCCCGCTGGTCCGTTTGTAGCTACAGCCGATCCTGCCGGTGTAAGTAATCCTGCCACCGACGAACTTCCGTCTGGGTGGAATGATGGTGTTTTCCCGGGGGGAGAGACAGCCGGTGCTTCATTTAGTTATGCTCTTAC
Organism: Minisyncoccota bacterium; assembly: GCA_035510635.1. Taxonomy (GTDB): domain Bacteria; phylum Patescibacteriota; class Minisyncoccia; order Phycocordibacterales; family SBAW01; genus GWA1-54-10. The sequence goes on from DATKGU010000002.1 coordinate 3,925, forward strand.
TGGTCTTACACCAAACACTCAGTATTACTTCGTAGCATGGGCTCAGGTAGGTGGTATCTGGTATCCGGGTAGTGTATCGAGCTTTACCACTAGTGCAACAACTCCTGCAGCCCCTGTGATTAGTGGTGAAAGTCTGAAGGTCAATAGTCCAACTTCCGTTACGATTACTTGGACGACCGACCACAACTCTACAAGTCGTGTAGTATACGGCACTACTCCGCAAGCAGATAATAAAACGAGTATCTGTTCATCTCCGGATAGCACCTCGTATAGTTGTTATGGTTACTCAAACTCGACTGACGAAACAAATACTCCCGCGGACACTCTTGGCGTTACTTCACACAGCGTAACTATTAGCAATCTTACCTCTGGAATTACGTATTACTTCCGTCCAGTGTCAGAGGGATCTCCTGAAGGTGTCGGCAATGAATTGAGCACGGCACCAATCGCGACTGCTCAAGCGGTGAGTGTCGCTGAAAATGGCACGCTTGATATAACTCTTTCCGGTACAGGCCCAAGCGGAGACACGTTGACCTTTGCAACTACGAGCTCGCCGACAAACGGGATGCTTAGCGGCACTGATGCAAACCTTACCTACACGCCTAGCCTCAACTATGTTGGTGGCGATTCGTTCGCCTTTACCATAACCGACACGGCGACAGGTGTAACGAGTAATCCGGCAGTAGTTACTGTAAACGTTAGCGAAGGGTCGCCTGTTTTGCCTGTGGCAAACGGTGATGGTGCTACGACCAACAACAACACGATGGTCTCCATACCGGTGTTAAACAACGACAGCAATGCAACCGGTATTGATGCCGCTTCGCTCACGCAGCCATCGCACGGCACTGCGGTTATAGACGGTACTTCGATAGACTACACACCCGCGAGCGGTTATGCCGGTACTGATTCGTTTACCTACGAGGCAACCGGCTCCGGTGGCACTTCGGCAACAGCAGCGACCGTTACGGTAACAATTAAAGACACCACGGTACCGGTTCTTACTATCAATGGGGAAAAGACTGACTACATCACAACAGGAGCAAAGTACTCCGACCAAGGCGCGACGGTCACTGACACACCGACCAACAACCTCGGCATCAAAGTAACACTCGACGGCAATGCGACCACCAGTGACTTTACGCTCGATACGTCGACTGACGGCACACACACCGTTGTTTACTCCGCAACTGATGGCGGTGGAAACACAGGCACTGCAACGCGCACAATAATCGTCGACGGCACAGCCCCTAGTGCAATTTTGACCTCAACTTCAACCAACCCGACTACTGACAATCCTATACAGATGACAGTGACTTTTAGCGAGCCTGTTGTTGGCTTCGATCAAAGCGATTTGTTGGTCACGGGCGCGGCACTCAGCAACTTTGCGGCGTCGAGCACTAATCCGTTGGTGTATGCCTTTGACCTGATGCCCACCGGCAGTGATGTTGAAGTTGTGATAGCGCCCAATAAGTATCAGGATCTAGCAGGTAATGAGAATACAACTCCAGCAACCTTCGGTATAACATATAGCCCGCTCTTGCCTCCTTCAACTCCTGCTCCTCAGGTAACCCAGTCACTTTCTGTCGGGGGCGGTGGTGGTGTAGTGGGCAGTTCTCCTCTCTCGTTTGGATATCAAACGGGCGGCGTGGTTCTCGGTACTTCGACCGAAGTTACCTCAACTGACACGACTCTTCCGGCAGGATGCAGTGCGCTGCTTACCCAATATATGGGCTTCGGTAAAAAGAATGACTCTTCACAGGTTAAACTCCTGCAAGTCTTCCTCAACGGGAACCTCAACACCAACCTGCCCGTTACGGGCTTCTTTGGCTCGATGACTACCGCAGCGGTCAAGCAGTTCCAGACCAAATATGCGAGCGTTATCCTTACACCGTGGGGTCTTAAGGATCCGACCGGCTATGTATATAAGTTCACCGAGTATGAGATAAACCTCCTGTCGTGCTCGACACTTAATGCACCGGTCCCGACTGCAAACTAAGTAATTACTAGGTAACAAAAAAACCCGCCCTCCGGCGGGTTTTTTTGTGTATGCGTATTTATTTAAGCTCTTACTATTTCTTCTATCAGCGCGGCAGTTTCAGTTGGTCCCGATACTTCGTGCGTGCGCACGCCCGTGGGGATTACCACGGCGTCGTTGCCGCCCTCGCCGAGTGCGTCGCCCACGTAAAGCATCTCATTGATGGAGATTCCGCTCATGGTTGAGAGTTGTTCAATTCCATACGCTTTGGTAATGCCTTTGCGGGTAATGTCGATAGTGTTGGTTGCATTAACACCGACCGAAAAGTCGGATACACGTTTTAAAAACGCGTCGCGCAGCGGCATGCGCTTTTTGCGGTCGGGGTCCCACTTCTTTTTTTCTTCAATAGGAGCCTGCTGGCCAAGCGCCGACCAGCTTATTTGTGCGCCGCGGTCTTCTATTTGCTCGCCCCAAAGCTGGGGTGGCGGTTGGTCGAGGCCCGTCTCAACAAGCGCTTCATGGAGCGCTTTAAGAACGGTTGCCTTTTCTTCTTCGCTAAAAGAGTGATCGTACACAGTCTGCCACGCACTGTTTTTGTACATATAACAGCGTCCTGCGCTTGTGGGAAAGAGGTAGAGATTTTCAAACTGAGCATCGCTCGGGAGTGCAGGAAGAAGTTGTTTTTCAAACTGGTGATAGGCGCCGCCCGACATCACTGCGACAGGCATTTTATGCAGGAGTTTTGCTAATAATTTGCCCATCTCCTTGGTGACAGGTTGTTTGCTCTCGGCGAGCGTGCCGTCGAGGTCAAAGGCTACGAGCTTTGGCGTACAGTCCATGCAGAGTTAAAGGTTGTCGGGCAGTAATATTTTTAATAATTTCTTAAGCGATACTTTGGCAACGCACACCACGGTGTCGGCGCCGCCGTAGTACACCAAAAGCGTGTCCTCGCGCAACACAGCGCCGCATGAGAATACCGCGTTTTTAACAACACCCGTGCGTTCATACTCTTCGAGCGGCTCAAGTATGTTGTCCACCAAACGCGATATCACGATTGAAGGATTTTTTAAATCGAGCAGCACTGCGCCGAGGCGGTAGGTGGAGGTTTTGGATACGCCGTGATAAATGAGTAGCCAACCTTTGGATGTTTTAATGGGAGGTCCTGCGATGCCTATTTTAACCGAGTCCCACATGCCCGGCCGCGGATTCATGATTTCGATGCAGCGGGTGAGGCGCGTTTTGCTAAAGTCGAGCGTATCCAAAAAGTCAGCGCAGAGCTGTGGGTCGATGCGGTGTAGCAGCATATATTGGCCGTTTATTTTTTCGGGGAAGAGGCACGTGTCTTTGTCATTGACGTTGTTGGGCGTGGTGAGCATGGGCTTTTGCCATTTATCCCAGCGCTTTGCCAAAAAATCTTTGACCGATATCGAGGTAATGGCCACGCGCGTCGGGTCGACGCCGTTGTAGGCGGTATACATCATGTATATGATGCTGCCAATCCTGGTGAGGCGCGGGTCTTCGCAGCCGGAGTTGCCGCCGCTTTTCTTCATTTCAAAATCCTCGCGCGGTTTGTAGGCCGGCTCCTCGTCGCGTGCGGTAATTTTGACGCCGTTTTTGGTTGCCGCGTAGCCGATAACCGAAGTGTTGTCGTCGCCCATGGCGCGATACAAAAGATGGGTAGTGCCGTCTATATCAAGCGCCGCGGTGTTAAACACGGCCTTGTTTTCCCACGCGTGGGTAGGAATAGGCTTCATAATAGGATTTTCTTTGGCGCGTACGGCAAGCCCCACACGCCGCGTGGGGATCATCGCGCTCAGTAGGTCGGGCAAATTAAGCGAAGCGCGTGCACATACGGTGTCGGCACCGCCATAATAGATATCAACGCGGCCGTTTTTGTTGAGCACCGCTCCGGAGGGGAAGACAATGTTGGGCACGATGCCGTATCGCTCGTAAATTTCTTCCGGCACCATGATGGGTCCTTTGGTGCGGGCGGCAATTTGCTCGGGGTCTTTGAGATCTAAAAGGAGCGCTTCAATACCAAACACGCGCTCGCCGCCGCCAAAGTAGTTTTGTATGTACGAGTAAAAAAGAAGCCAGCCGTCTTTTGTTTTAATAGGTACCGAGCCCACCTCAACGTGGTCGTGCTCAAAACGCAGCGGGTTGACGATGTGCGACTGGAGCTCGGAGTGCCATTTTTCCCAAAAGCCCAAATCCCACAGCTCTTCAATTTTGTCGCACTGGGCAATGGCAATGTGCGTCGGCGGCTCGTCGGTGTGCACGCTCACGATAACCGTAATTTTGCCGCCGATGCGCTCGGGGAAAAGCGCCATAGCTTTGGCGTTAAAAGGAGTGATAAGATGTTTTTCTTCGACGGTCTCCAGATTTTTGGAAATTGCACACGCCACTTTGATATTGCCCGGGCCAAAGGGCATGCCGCCGAGCGCCGTGTAAAAAATATAGTATTTTCCTTCAAAAAAAGTAGCGCGCGGATCCTCGCATCCATATTTGTCCCACTCCTCCGTGGGTACGATAAACTGGCGGCGGTTTTGAAAGTGGACGCCATCGATGGTAAACGCTTTGCCGATGGTCGAAAGGCCTCCAGGGGCAATGAGGGCGTCGGGGCGGCTCTGTGCGCGGTAGAGGAGGTGGGTCATCTTGCCCGCCTGGATAGGGCTCGGGTTAAAGGTGCCGCGAGATTCCCATTGCTTGTCGTTAGCGGGAGAAATAAGCGGATTGTGCGAGCTTCGGCGGATGACGTACATACTTTTAGTATACGGTATTATTTATACTTTGTTTTCGGGCCTCGTTAATTGCGCCAAAAATTCGTCGAGATTTACTTTTGCCACCGCAATGCGTTTGTCGCCGCCGCCGTAGTACACCATGAGGTCGTCCCCAAACACGACACCACCCGATGCATAAATAATGCCGGGCTTCCAGTCGTTTTCGTACCAGGCATCGGGTGAGAGTATTGGTTTGTGCGAGCGGTAGAGCACGCGGGTTGGGTCATTGAGGTCAAGCAACAGCGCGCCCACTTTGTAGCGCTGCTGATCGTCTTTGTCCATGGCATGGTAGAGCAATATCCAACCCTTTTTTGTCTTGATAGGTGGCGAAGCGGCGCTCCTGGTGCGATGATGCCAGCCCACAACACGGTTAGGCACTTGCTGCGGGTCGGGGCTCTCGTGCTGGAAAGGCGCATCGTCCACGGAGAGATTGTCCATATAGGCGACTTTCACTTTGTTGGTGTCGTCATCATAAAGATTATGAAAAAGCGCAAACTTGCCGTTTATTTTTTCCGGGAAGAGTACCCAATTTTTGTGGCGCTCGCCCTCGCGCGAAAGATAGTTGAACTTACTCCACAACCACTTTGCCCGTGTAAGATTTTGTGTGTCGATGCTGGTCTGCGCTACGCGCATGGAGCTCCAGCCATTAAACAAATTAAAAGTGATATACACGCGGCCGTCTATTTTAACCGCGCGCGGGTCTTCGCAGCCGCCCCAGCCGCCGCCCGAGGGGTTGTTGACGGTGTCGTACGTGAGCCGTGCCGGCGAAGTATACGGATGATGCTCCTTGGCCTCTGCCACATTTTCTGCAGCGTATACCGGGAAGGGAAGCCGTTGGTCAAAGTTGATACCGTCGGCGCTTGAAGCGTAGCCGATGCGGGATATGCCATCGCGCCCGAGCGCGCGATAAAAAAGATGTACACGGCCATCCTCTACCACAGCGGCTGGATTAAACACGGCCTCCGACTCCCACCAATTGGTAGCGATAGGCTCCAGCACGGGGTTTTCCGCAATGCGGTGTAGGAGGGGAGAAGTATGGAGCCGTTTTTTGCCCGAGGGCCACAAAAGAACGACCAGGAGCGCCAGTACCAGAACGAGTACGATCAAAATGAAAGTGATCATGGCATATGAAATTCCTTATGCTCGCCCATAGTTGTCTTCAAAGCGGGTAATGTCATTTTCGTCGAATTGTCCTAGGGCAATTTCGAGAAACATGAGGCCTTCAGGACCGCCGGCCACGCGGTGGTGTGTCTTCCGTGCGACAAAAAACTCGTCGCTGGGGTGTACCTCTGTTTTTGTGTCGCCCACAATAATAGTGCCCGAGCCTTTAAGGATCTTCCACTCCTCATCGCGATGCTCGTGTTGTTGCAAACTGAGCTCTTGGTTTGGGTCGACGGTAATTATTTTAACAGTGGAGGGCTCGTTTAGCGTGAAGCGCTCAAAGGAGCCCCATGGGCGCGCCTCTTTGTAGTAATGAGAAAGGCCCTGCATACATATAGTATACGCCACTTTTTTTGTATAGGTGCATATCTATAGAGGAGTTATGCACAGGTTATTGCGAATGCTCCATAGCTTTGAGCAAAAGCCGCGCTCCCAAAAACACTACAACCAACGAGAGGGCGTAGAGCACGAGCCCGACGGAGAGCACCTCTTTTTGTTGTAAAAATAATACCGCTGCACCAAGGAGAAGGCCGGCGCCTACCATGCGCCACAGCCACATAGTTGCATCGCGAAATATCATGGTTGGATAAAAATCTCTGCCCTGCCTGCCTATCGACTCCATGGTGTGCAGGTCGGTCACGTGTATAGAGACGCGTACCATGGGCCACAGTATGGCGCCCGCAACGCCGTACGCCATGAGTGTGATAAGCGATATGTGCAAGGCAAATAATACGTTGGCGAGCGCGAGCGCGAGGGTCGAAAAACCCAGTATGAGCAAGCGATTTTTGGTTGTACGGTATTGCGAAAAAATGAGTACGCATACCGCTCCAAAGAACGCAAACGCGGTGGCATAGAGCCCCACCTGTATCACGCCGCCGAGCACAAACAGCACTACGAGCGGTAATATGACAGTCGTAAATATTTCCTGCAGAGCGGTGCCTGCCAAGTATGGCTGAGCCCTGCGATTTTTGCGCTCGGTCATAAAGTAGGTAACGTCGCGCCACTCAATGGGCATGGGCCGGTACTCGTTGATACCGCCGAAGCAAAAAAATCCAAAAAGGTATATGAGTGGTGTAAGCAAAAAGAGGAGCGTATAATCTCCCCATCCTAAAAGAGTCCCCGACACATACACAAGCCCGGTGGCAATCGCCGGCCCAAGGACCGAAAACATGACCGTGCCGGTGGTAAGGAGGGATGAATAAAAATCACGCTCCTCGTCTTTGGTCTCGGAGAGTTCAAAGGTGTGGATGGTGAGCCAAAAGAGTCCGTTGCCAAGGCCGTTGATAAACATCGCACTGTAGGCCAAGAGGGTGGTGTCGCTGTTGAGGAGCACGATGAGCGTCACGCCCATAAATACGAAGCTCCAAAAAAATCCGTACTTGATGTTAAACCGCAAGTGCGATGCGACAAATCCAAAAACGCAAAACGTGATAAAAATGCCGGTATCAAAGATAGCCGTGGCCGCTACGTTGACAAAAAAGCTCGAAAACTGCTGGTACAGGAAGAGTTGGATAAACACGCTGGTGAGGCTCGTGGTAAGGGTGTAAATCCAAAAGAGCTGGACCAGCGAGCGCACCGGCGGGCGCAAGGCCCTAAATTGCGCTATGATTCCTTTAAGCATGGGGCTATTCTACCACCCGTATGAATTTAAGCATTGTCATACCTGCTTATAACGAGGAGAGGTACATTTCTGCCTGCTTGGAGAGTATTGTACAAAATGGCGGGGATATGGCGGAGATTATCGTGGTTGATAACAACTCGACCGACACAACCGCCGAGGTTGCAAGGCAGTTCCCCAATGTGCGCGTGGTGCGCGAACTTGTAAAAGGGACCTCAAGCGCGCGCCAGCGGGGATTTGTAGAATCCACAGGCGATATTATTGCGTTTGTTGATGCAGACACCCGCATGCCCGAGGGGTGGGTTGCCAAAGTGTGTGCTGCTTTTGAAAAAGACCCAAAGCTTGTGTCTATAAGCGGCCCCTATATATATGACGAACTCTCAGTGCTTACTAATTTTTTATTTCGAGTGTTGTGGATATGGCCGAGCGTCCCGGTGTATTGGTGCACAGGCTACATGATTTGGGGAGGTAACTTTGCGCTGCGTCGTGAGGCGCTTGCGGCAATAGGCGGATTTAACACCAACATTGTTTTTTATGGCGACGAAGTTGATTTAGGCAAGCGGCTTTCTAAGGTGGGGAAGGTGCGGTTCAACCTTTCTTTATATATGTACAGCTCCCCGCGCCGGCTGCTTAAAGAGGGGATACTCGCCACGTGCACGCGCTATGGGGTCAACATGTTTTCGCAGATTTTGTTACAAAAGACCATTACTCACGGCTACACCGAAATCCGCTAACTGTATGAAAATCAGTTTTGTCATACCGGCATACAACGAGGAGGCATATATAGGTGCATGCCTCACCTCAATCCAAAAAGAGCTTGAGCGTGTTCGAGCCGATGTTCGACCTCGTAGGTCGAACATCGAGGCTGAGGTTGTAGTGGTCAATAACGCCTCGACCGACAACACGCGGGCGCTTGCACAGGGTTTTGTGGGCGTACGCGTGGTCGACGAGCCGCATAAAGGCTTGGTGCGTGCACGCAAGGCGGGTTTTGATGCCACTTCGGGTGAGCTCGTGGCAAACATCGACGCTGACACCATCATGCCGGAGGGCTGGCTCACCACGGTGCTCGCCGAATTTGCAAAAAACAACAATCTCGTGGCACTCTCGGGGCCATACCGCTATTACGACCTCTCAACGTGGCGCCGCGTGCAGATACAAGTCTTTTATGTTTTTACCTGGGCTTTGCATGCGGTTAATTATTATGTGCTTAGGGCGGGCGCAATAGTCCAAGGCGGCAACTTTGTTATCCGCCGTGACGCGTGGGAGCGCGCGGGCGGCTTTGATACCTCTATAGAGTTTTATGGCGAGGATACCGATGTTGCAAAGCGCTTAAGCAAGGTTGGCTTAGTGGTGTGGACCTGGCGGCTCCCCATGTACACCTCGGGGCGGCGCCTTGCCAAGGAAGGGACGCTCCGCATGGCCTTTACCTATGGCGCCAATTATTTTTGGATGACATTTGTAGGCCGGCCGTTTAGCAAAACCTATATAGATGTGCGCTCCGAGCGCAGTGGGGAGTAGTTTACACCACGTATAAGCTATCCCCGCAAGGTCTTGGGAGGGGTATTGCGCTTAGGAATAAGCTGGTACACTATAGCTTGATTACTCATTAGATAATTAATTATGGTTAGAACCGCAAATCCGGCATTATTAAAACCGATGAAGCTCTCACCCGAGCTTGAGGAGGTGATAGGCAAGGGCCCTATGCCGCGCTCGGCAGTGGTTAAAGAAATTTGGGTATACATTAAAAAGCACGACCTCCAGAATCCTCAAAATAAGCGCAATATTTTAGCCGACGACAAACTTAAGGCGGTGTTTGGCGGCAAGGGCGAGGTTACTATGTTTGAGATGACCAAGCTCGTCTCGAAGCATCTGAGCTAACAGTACGGTGGGGATGAAAAAGAAAGGCAAATTCGAGCCGGGCGATTTTGACTTGCGCGTCAAACGTGCTAAGGCAGGCCTCGGGCTCTTTACGGTTGGAGCAATTAAAAAAGGCGAGTGCATTATTGAGTATAAAGGCAACCGTCTTACCAAAAAACAGGAGGAGGAGACTGAAAACCAGTACCTCTTTGATGTTGGCAACAAAAAGTACCTTACCATCGACGGCTCGCCGAGGTGGAACACTGCGCGTTACATCAACCACTCATGTCGCCCCAACTGCGAGATAGAGATACGCGTGGGCCGCGTGTACGTGTTTAGCAAGCGCAGCATCAAAGCCGGCGAGGAGCTCAACTACGACTACGACACCGACTTTTTTGACGAGTACATCAAACCTAAAGGCTGCGTATGTGACAAGTGTAGGGAGAAAAAACTTAAAACTAAAAAATAAAAAATTTTATTATGAAATCTTTTATTTTTTTAGCTCTTGCCGTATCATAAACTCATGATTTCATACTTTCAGGCGGCGATACTCGGGCTCTTGCAGGGAGTTACCGAACTCTTCCCCATATCAAGCTTGGGGCACAGCGTCATACTCCCGTCGCTCCTGGGATGGCATATCGACCAGGCCTCGCAATCGTTTGTGGGCTTTGTGGTGCTCACGCACTTGGCCACAGTATTGGTATTGCTCGGGTTTTTTTGGCGCGACTGGCTTAACATTGTGCAGGGTGTGTTGCGTTCGTTGTGGTTGCGCCGCATTACGCCGCGTGACACGTATGCAAAACTCGGCTGGCTTATTGTCGTGAGCACCATCCCGGTGGGGATACTTGGATTTTTGTTTCAAGACCAGCTCACCCAGCTTTTTGCCTCTCCTCGCCTCGTAGCGGGAGTCTTGATACTGAACGGCGTGGTGCTGTATGCAGCCGAGAAGTTGCGCAAAAAAGCGCGCCTGGGGGAAGAGAGTGATACAGCGCTCGCAAAGCTTTCGTTTACTCAGGCTATTGGCATAGGATTAGCGCAATGTTTTGCATTGATACCGGGCTTTTCGCGCACGGGGCTCACCATGACCGGCAGTTTGGCGGGCGGTCTTAGCCACGAAAACGCCGCGCGATACGCCTTTTTGCTCGCAACGCCGGTTATTTTTGCGGCGGCGGTGCTCAAGGTGCCGCATGTGTTTAAAGAAGGCGGCGCCATGATGGGTCCGGCGCTTTTTGGCGCATTGTGTGCGGCGCTCGCCGCCTATGTCTCGGTGCGATTTCTCACGAAATACTTTAAAACAAACACGCTCACGCCTTTTGCCATATATTGTGTCGTCGCGGGAGCCGCGTGCGTCCTCTTGCTTGCATAGCACATACGCTGCATGATGCTCGGTATGCATGCATCCTCACGCACCTATCTCATTTTGCCGTTGCTCGCGCTCGGCATATTAGGCGCCGCTTGCGCGGCGCTTTTCCCTGGAGCTGCGCGCTCTGTCCTCGGCTTGCCAGGGCCGGAGCCGACGCTTGCAACTCTCAACATGGCGCCTCCGGGATCCCTCTCGCTTGTGGCGGAGCCGCAAGACGGGGTCGCTCCCGTGCTTTCCTTGATACAAAACGCCAGCACATCGGTCGACTTGGTGATGTACGAGCTCACCGACAGCCAAGTTGAGCAGGCGCTGGTTGATGCAAAAAACCGAGGTGTCGCGGTGCGCGTGTTGCTCAACGAAGGATATTACGGCAAACAAACGGGTGACTACGGTGCGTCCGAACCAATTAATCAACCGGCATACGAATATTTAGAGTTGCACGGTATTGCGGTTAAGTGGACGCCCCTCTACTTTGCCCTGACGCATCAAAAAACGTTGGTGGTAGACGGGCATGAAGCGCTTATCATGTCGTTTAATTTAGTGCCGCGCTACTACGCCACCGGCAGAGATTTTGGCATTGATGATATCGACCAATCAGATGTATCTGCGATAGAAAAAACATTTACTGATGACTGGGCAGGAGTGCAAGAGAGTGCGCCACAAGGTGATGACCTGCTGTGGAGCCCCGGCTCGAAGAGTGTACTGCTTTCGCTCATCGCGAGCGCCAGCTCAACGCTTGAGGTCTACAACGAAGAGATGAACGACCAGGATATCGAGAGCGCGCTTGAAGCGGCGGCCAAAAGAGGCGTGGTAGTACGGGTAGACATGACGTACGCAACCAATTGGAAGCCGGCATTGGCCGAGCTTGCCTCGGCCGGAGTGCTAGTTCGCACCTATGCCTCAAGTTCAAAAGACCTCTACATACACGCCAAAATGATTTTGGTTGACAACCATACGGCGTTTGTCGGTTCGGAAAACTTTTCGACGGGCTCGCTCGACGATAATCGCGAGCTCGGGCTCGTGCTTTCGCAACATAACATTGTGGCTTCTTTACAAACTATCTTTAATGATGATTGGGCGCAGGCGAGGCCGTTTGTGTCTCAATAGGAACATAGCGTATTATGAGGGAAAGTATGTTTTCGATCATCAGGAAAATTCTTGCGTTTATTGTGCCGTTTTCGTTGGTGTTTTGGTATATCCACGAAACATTCGAGTCTGCCATTTCCCGCTCGACCGAAAGCGGCTTGAGCGGATTTTACTCGGTCGACGGCATTATCTTTGGCCTTATTTTGGCGTTTGTCATTCAACGTGAGTGGGAGACATGGACCAAACTCTCGGAGTCGGTACGCACCGAGATAGACTCCGTGCGGGAAATGTGGAAGTGGAGCAACTATGCCGAAGAGTCGCTGCGCGAAGAGGCTCACAAACACTTGGAGCGGTATTTACAATTGATTATCTCGGAGTGGAACGACACGAGGGAGCACCAGCGGAGCGATATCGTTGATGCCGAGCTCGACGGCTTGCGGAGCATACTGGTTGACATGTCGTCTTCGGTCGGCAGCTTGGCCGAGCCTCTGCGCAACGCTTTTATCAACCTTATAGAGGCGCGCAATCAGCGCTTAAACGCCAGCAACGAGCACATGCCGATTATTTTAAAGCGCATTGTGTTTTTAACGGACATACTCCTTATCATTTTGTCTTTGTTTATTGCCGTCAACAACGTGTATTTGGATTATATTTTTACGGCCTCAATAGGTATGCTGGCCTTTGCGCTCATTGTGGTGGTTGACGACCTCGATAATCCCTTTCGGCCGGGCACATGGCACTTAACCGTCGAAGGATACGAGCGGCTGCTAAAGGAGCTTAACAATTGAGGTAAAAAAGTTGATAACGCTGTGGAGGAAAAATCCTGCCATAGACTCTGTCGGCGCGTTGGGAGGGATAACCACTTGCGGCTCTGGTGCTGTAGTTGGCATGGTCGCTACGGTGCCGTTTGTTGACGTAGTGGCAGTGAAAGAAAGTGGTTGTGTGGTGGGAGGCACGTTAAATGCCGCAGTGTTTTGTGGAGTAGGGGATGATTGCCTAGTGTTGTTGGCACTAACCGAGGCCGGTGTTTGGGCCGGAGTTGTTGGTGCTTTGGTGGCTGCTGATGGAGCCACCGCTTGCGTTGTTGGAGTTGTGGCGGCCGGTGTAACCGTTTGCGTTATGGGCGTGGGGAGCGGAGGCAGCACTGTAATTGACACCGTGGTTGTCGCACTTCGGCCGGTGCTGTCGCTCGCTACAAGGCTTATAAGATGCACTCCAAGGTCGTTGTAGACAGGCACCCAGCTTGCTTTGCCGGAGGCGGGGTCGATAGTCATCGTCGACGTGCCGGTGCTGTAAAAAGCATCTTTTACCGTATAGGTCGGAGACGCAAACCCTGTTGAAGTTGCGGTAAACGAAAGCGCGCTGCCTGCGTTAACGCTCATGCTGGGGGCAAAATTTGTAAAAGAAACGCTGCTAATTGGCAAGACAGTAATGACGGCCGAAGTGCTTGCAATATTCCCATACGGGTCTTTTGCCGTTACCGCAATGGTGTGAGTGCCAATATCTTGTGCAATGGGCGTCCAGGTAAAGTTGCCTGCGGCATTGAGCGCATAACTCTGCAGTGATGAATTAAAAAAAGAATCGCCAACGGTATAGGTTGGATTTAGGAGCCCGGATGGGGAGACAGAAAAAGTAACCGGGTTGCCGATGTTGACGCTCGCGCTCGGCAACAATGACTGTATCGAGATGCTCGCCGCACCGTCGACTACTATTTGTTGCGATACGGTTGCACTGTCGCCCGCTGCATCGGAGGCGGTGATGGTGAGCCCGTGCGTGCCGACATCGTCTATGTTGGGCGTCCACGAAAAATTGCCCGAACTGTCGACGTTGCCGCTCGTGGCGCCGCCAGGAAAGGAGTCAACCAGATAATAAGTAGGGTTGGTAAAGCCGCTTGTAATAATAGAGAAGGTAACCGTGGCGCCGATGGGCACCTCGGGGGCGGGGTAGAGGCCAGCAATGCTTGCGGTGCCGTCGGCGTGCGCGGGGTTTTGTGCTACTGCCAGTACACACACAAAGAGAAGAGCAGTAGTTATGTATATCGAAGCTCGGCGCATGTACTTTTTATTTTAACGCATAAAAAAAGAGAGCCGGGCAGGCTCTCTTGGGGTAACGATAGAACGACTGGCTTTAATGATGTCCACCTGCACAAATCCACAGCAACGCGATCAGTGCCAAGGAACCAACTCCCGCAAACTCAATCCACAAGGCTTTTAAACGATTGCCCAGACTTTTGGGCACGATCCTCGGGACCCTGTAATTGATGTAATTTTCGGGTTTGTCAGCGTCCTCGCACGATAGTTGTGCAAGTGCGCGTGGCTCGGACACATAGTTGCAACACGGTCTCGCGTGCGAAATAGTCCGAATTGGCGAATCGTGGCACGGGCAAGCACACGGCTCCGCGAGGTCTCTCCGTTCCATTATGACACTGGGAGGCAGTGCCGGCGTTACTACGCCTTTTTCATAATCGACATACTGCCCTCGTCCAGGCCCATATCGTCTCCTTATTGTCATCTCGGGTACGACTTCAACGAAATTCTGTCGTCCCACCGTTCGAAAAACTGTAGCAGGGTGCAATATTGGTTTTTGTCCAGCTGGTCTTCTAAACTTGACGTAAACCGGTTGCCCTTCCTTCAACTGTTCTTCGACACCTTCGAGATTGCTCGTTGCGCACATGGTCATACTCTTCGTCTCCATATCACGATGAACGAATCTTTTTTGATAGTACCCTGCAAGCTTAAAATAGTCAACTATTTTTGTAGATAGGCGAGCATAGTGTCGGCACCCGACACCTCAAACGGGTCGGCAGCACAGTTATCAGAAAGCCCCGGCTCGATGAATAATTTTTTGATGATGCCGTCTTTTGCCAACATAGAGTAGCGCCAGCTGCGTTCGCCAAATCCGAGATTTTCTTTTTTTACGAGCATGCCCATGCCGCGCGTAAACGCGGCGTTGCCGTCGGGGAGCATGCGCACGTTTTTTGCTCCAAGCTTATCCGCCCACTGCTTCATGACAAAAGCGTCGTTGACCGAGAGACAATACACTTCGTCAACACCGAGCTTTTTAAACTCGTCATACTCTTTTTCAAAACCCGGGAGATGGGTGGAGGAGCACGTAGGTGTAAACGCGCCGGGCAAGCCAAAGAGGATTATGTTTTTTCCGCCGAATAGTTCTTGCGACCATACGTCTTGCCAGCGGTAGGGGTTTTCGCCGCCGATAGACTCGTCGCGAACGCGCGTCTTAAAGATAACATCGGGGACCCGCGCTCCTTCTGTGAGAGGTTGTGGTGCCATATCCCTCAGTATAGCAAATTTTAGTTGGAAGTTACTTTGAGCTGCCCTTCTGCCACCACACTGCCAGGATGGTCGCGGTGGGCATGGCGATAATCAGCCCGATGACGCCGGCAAGCGTCCGTATAATGTCGCTCACCAAAGGCTCGTAGTTGAGCGCGCCGGTGAGCGAGCTGCCGTCGCCGACATACACGATAAGCAAGGGCAACGAGACTCCCGCGTATACCAAAAATAGGGTGTTGATAATAGAGCCGAGATGCGCGATGCCCACACTGTACGACTGCCGGTAGATTTCCTGCATAGATGCGCTGGGGCTTGCGGCAACAAACTCCATTACCGTAGCCACTTGTGTGACCACCATTTCGGTCAAAATGCCGAGCGTGCCGAGCATGATGCCGGCGGTTAACAATTGCTGTAAGTTGATTCCTGCGAGACCTAAAAAGCTGTCATCTGTCGAGGTAATGCCGGTTAAGTGTGCCGCTGAGACAGCGCCTTGTACAACCGCACTTATAAACAAAAAATTTAACGCAATACCAACTACCGAGAGATGTGACAGTGTGGTAAATCCTTCGGTCAAATACACGATGCACACCAAGAGGGGCAGCCCCACGAGCAACACCGCCAACTCGGGGTTGTAGCCGCTCACAATAAGCGGCGTAATAATCCACACAAGCGCGGCAATAGTTATAAGGAGCGAGATAATGATTCGGAATCCTTTTTTGCCGCACACAAAAAACACGAGCGCTAAAAATATAATCGACAATAGTATGACTACCGGTTCCATGCGTTATGTTTGGCTTGCAACTAATGGTAGCAGATTGTACCTCACTATGAGGTCGGAGGCCTCCGTGTTTTGTACTTGTGCACTCCACAATGTTTGGCAAGAGGCAACCGGCAACGGCGCGAGCGCAGGGAAGGTGGTGCACGTACCGTGTCCAAAGGTGCCGTCAACAGAGCCGATGTATTGCATGTTTGAGCCGATAATAAATTTTATAGCTCCCGTACCCGGTACTCGCTGTGTTACCACCGGCGTTTGAGTGGTAAAAAGATCTTGGCCGAGCACCGTGATAGGATATTGAATACCAAGCAAATCGGCGACCGTTGGGTACAAATCGAGGTGGCTACCGGGCGTCGTGTCTACTCCTTTAGGCAGCGCAGTGCCGGGAGCAAGGACAATAAGCGGCACATGCTGATTTTGCGAATCGCTCGTGCCTATAAATGCGCCATGGTCTCCATAAATAACAATGAGCGAGTTGTCATACAAGCCATCCTTTTTTAGGCCATCAATAAAGTTTCCCAACGCTCGGTCGCTGTAATGCACTGCCTCAAGATATTGCTGTTGTGTTGGCGTCAGTGTTGTGTCTGTTGGTATCGATAGCGTTTCGAGATCGGCAGGCAACGTAAACGGCGTATGAGTGCTCAATGTAATCAGCGTTGCCATAAAAGGTTGCGGCAGCGATTCTAATTTTGGCAGAGATTGCTCAAAAAAATCGTCGTCTCCCAACCCTTCGGGTCCCACTTGCCGCGGCACAACGTAGTCGGGTTTGCTAAACACATCTTCATACCCGAGCGAGGGGTATGCATTGGAGCGATTCCAAAACGTCGCGACGTCGCCGTGCATGGCCGCGGTGGTGTAGCCGTTGCTATCCAGCACGTGCGGCAGCGCGTCGTACGTATTTTCGGCATAGGTGGTAAACGCCACCGCATCGGGCAGCGGATACAAAGAGTTTTGCGTGGAAAACTCCGCATCAGCGGTATTGCCCTCGCCATCTTGCGAGTAGTAGTTGATAAAATAAGTTCCTTCCTGCGAGAGCTCGGTTAAGTTGGGAGCGACCTCAATGCCGTTGATTTTGTATCCTATGACCCAGTTTTCGAGCGACTCTACCTGGATAAAGATAAGATTTTTCCCCTTGAGTGCACCAAAGTCGGAGTTCGCGAGCGGCAGTGTCCTACGTTTCGCCCACGCGGTCAAAAATGATATGTCGTCCGCGTTTGCCACGCGCGGCTGCAGCGCATACTCGATTAAACTTTCGGTATAAAAATTGACGATACCGACCTTGGCCACCAGCGAAGAGAGATTGTACATGTCACTGCTGTCGTATAAATCTTTGGCGCTTCCAAACGTAAAATGTTCCGAAACGATGAGCTCGCCGTATCCGCCGCAAAAAACAATAAGCATCAACAAAAATGCAAAAGCCTTTTCTTTTAAGGTGAGCCGCTTTTTTTGTGCACCGGTATCAATTGCAATATATCCTACAATCAGTATCAACAGCGGCGCTGTAAAAAAAAGCAGTTTGTAGGTGAGTAGTGTTTTGATAGTGCTCAAAAGGTCGACCGATTGGCCGGAGTACACCAGCGACGAGGCCTGCAAAAATCCTCCGGAATATCGGTAATACAAAAACTGGGAGATAAAAATAAGGTTTACGAGCAAAGATAATACGGCGAGATATGCATACCGTATGTATCGTTTTGCAAAAAACACCGCCGGAAAGAAGAGGGCAACACCAAGGCCGACCGACGCCGCAATACAGCGCCACATAAAAGACCCCCATGCAATATCAAGCCACCAGTTAAAAAAGAGCGTCTCCACAACCAAAAGAACTGCCAACACGGTTGGCAGCCAAACAATTTCAACAATACGGTTATATTTCATCAGCAAAATGCAATACAAGATACTATACGTATAAAGGCACAAATCCGTTGCCTATATATAATATGGAGTATACCTCCACCAAGGAACTGATATACTGTATGCATGAACAACGCTCGGTCATATGTTTTAGTGGCCGTGGTAGTGGTGGCGTGTTTGTTTGTTGCGGGTTTTTTCTTTACTAAAAAAGAATCGCCGCAAATCCAACCGTCGGCTTTTGACCCTCTTAATGCAACCTACCTCATCGACGGCACGCCGGTTGCCTTAGTAAACGGCAAAGCGAGCACGCCGGTAGCGCCGGGCTCTGCCGAGGTTGTAACAACACAAATTTTTGGAGAGCCGGTGTACGGCGACGTCAGTGGAGACGGTACCAATGATGCGGCAGTCTTTCTTGTCCAAACCGGTGCCGGAAGCGGGACATTTTATTACGCGGCGGCGGCGCTTGACTCGGGCCATGGAGCACTCGGCACCAATGCGGTGTTGTTAGGCGATCGCATTGCGCCCAATACGATACAAATTGCTAACGGCATCATGATTGTCAATTATGCCGAAAGGAAGCCGGGCGAACCCATGTCGGCATCTCCGTCAGTTGGCGTTTCAAAATATCTTGTTGAGTCAAACGGCACGCTCTACGACACACCAACCGATATCTATCCGCTCCCGCCGGGGTTTACGTGGGGAGGAAAAGGAGTTGCAACAATCTCGCAAGGCGGCAGCGCTACGAGCACGCTTGTCGGCATACAAATCGAATCCGAGCCGATACTTAACATCACCGACCTCTCGGCAAAAACTCTGCCGTTCGATGCGTACTACAAACAAAAGCTTGCAGCGGCCGGGTGGTCGGTAGACAACGCACTTGCCGCGGGAGGTCCGGGTGCGGAAATTACCGGCTACACCAAAGGAGCGGAGTATATCGTGTTGCAGTTTTCTTCGGTATTTAAAAACACGCCACAAAACAGCCCCGAGACCTGCCCGTGCGACATGACCTTCTCGGTTTTTGGCGGCAGCAAGGAATAAAAAAAGAAAAAAGTTTTAACTAACAGACACGGTACTTTTTGCGGGCCGCATGACTATAAAGCGCTTTTTCCAGCCTTTTAAAAAGTCGGCAGTGGAAATTTGTTTCTCTCCTGCTTTGGCTGCAGGATCGTTGTAATACACGGTGTTGCCCACAATTGCATTTATCACTACCAAGTGCGGTATGGTGCTTTTAGGGTCAAACTTGTAATGCACCGACACTATCACCGGACCGGCTTTGAGATATTTGCTAAACTGCGCGAAGGCGGTGGCCGTGCTCTGTGATGCCAAATCGTAGCTGGCGCCACTGAGGCCGTACTTATTACCGAGGTCAATCAAGCCTTTGTATGTCCAACCGGCGCTTGGGTCATATGCGCCCGCGGCGATGCCTTGCTTGAGCAAAGTGTTTACCGGCACGGCGGCAGGTGTGTAGTAGTCAATCACCATGGCCAGGCTGGTTACGCCGCATCCTACTTTTTGCCAAGTTGGAGAGACGATGTCTTTAAATTGAGAGTAAAACGGTACGTCAGGGATGGTGGTTGTGGCAACCAGAGCAGAGGTTATTAGTGGTACGGTGATAGTAGGAGGTAACGAAAGCATTACCTAGCCATTCTTCCACATATATTTTCCCTCGTAACTTCACGCGGGTTTCATATTGTGTCTTAGTTTTGTACGACCGTAACCGTTGTGCCAACATCGGCCCACATATAAAGCTTTTTTGCCTCTTGTGGCGCCAAATTGACGCAACCGTGTGACCACGGTTCGCCAAAGTGGTTGTGCCAATATGCGCCGTGGATGACTGCGCCGTCGTTGGTAAAGTATAAATTCCACGGCACGCCGGGCAGGTCGTAATATTGGTCGCTCACGCCGGGTATGGGCCCTTGCATATAGCGGCTCGGAGTCTTTTTAAAAACGTGGAAGGTGCCGATAGGTGTCGGGGTACCGTCGAGGCCGGTCGATATGGGGTCTTGCATAAAGAGCGTGTCGCCATCGTAGGCATACAGCATTTGTTGCGAGAGGTCGACCACAATGCGCTTAGTGGTTGGCGGCGTATCCTTTGTCAAAAACTCGTCGCCGATATTTTCAATTGGCAGAACCGAGGTGGGGTCGACCGCCACGTACCAGTCGCCGGTCACGCGTTCGGGGTAGCGTATCTCTCCGTCAAAAATAATTTTGTACCAGCTCAGCCCGTCTTGGCTTTGCGTTGTAGCTTTTTCTACTTTGAGCACCACGCCGGTGCGCAATCGCCCGACTACCGGGTACGAAACGCCTGGGCCCGAGCGCATGTTAACGCATACCCCAGTGTCGTAATACGGCCCACAGCCGTTGGTGATTTCAATATAGTTAAACACTGAAGGCTCGACTGCGGCCGCCTCCGGAGTGGTAGATGCCGTGTTGTCTTGCGCGGCCACAATTGCGGCTGGCAAGCCCGCGCTTGGACCGAGCCATACCGGCCCCAACAATAGTAGGCAACTCAATCCTGCGACTGCCGCGAGAGCAATAACAAAAAGAGGCTTGGATGCAGCATAAGTTCCCATATATTGATCGATAGGTTGAGTATATGGAGCGCTCATGAAGCCGACGTTAAAGCACACAGCGCTGTATTATTTTTTATTCACTCCACCAACACACGCCATGGATGATAATGAAAGCTTATTTATAATAATAAAAACTATATATGTGGCAAAATTGGACAAACGCGGTACTCGGGCTCGTTATCATAGCGGTGGCGGTTTACGGTTACGCAGCTATAGGGATGACATTGGGATTGTCGTTCGGAATTTTGGGCGCCATCATAGCGGTGGCCGGATTCTGGGGCGCAACCGAAGTTCCTTCTTCCTCAAAAAGAATACGAACTGCCTAATGCTGTGCGAGAAAGGCCCCGCTCCGAGCGGGGCCTTTTATCGCTTTCTTTCCCTACGATAGTAAGTTCCTGTGGCAGCAAATTTTCAAATAAAAAGGCCCGACTGGTAAGGTCGGGTTAGTGCGACATGTCAGCCGCCGATATGCGAACAGATTGTTTCCTTCAGGATCTTTCCAGCCCGTCTCTCTAATATTTCTTTGAGAGACGGGGGGTCTAGTGCGGGTGGTTCCTCATAGCACGGCATCTCGAAAGTCCGGTTTCTCGCCCGAGCCGAGGGTCTCATACTGATCGCCGCGATGGCCGCAAGGGCACTTTGCCAAAAGAGCATGACTTTTCTCCTCTGAAATCCAATAAACAATTATAAACAGTGTCGCTGAAATTTAGATTAATAGCAGCATTTATGCCGTAGGTTGAGTACTCACGTCTCCGTTTTCTGCGACGGTTGTCCTGATCCTTTCAATTAATTCTTCGGGCTGAATAGTAGGGTCGTATGCGACATCCAGATCCTCGGCGATGGATTTTAATTTTTCCAACGCTTCTATGCTGCCGTCCTTCGCGAGAGACTGAAGATGCACAAAATCGGGTTGGCCGTGCTCGTTGCGCCAGTCTGCCGTCTCCCTTATTTCTTCCTCGCCTCCCAAGTTATCCGAAAAATCCTTTTTAGGTTTATGGTGTTTTGCCATGTAATTTAAATGTATCACTGCGTTTCTGAAATTTAGATTAATGTGAGAAGGTCTCTCTTTGTCCCTTCCGATTTTGCCACTACAGGTATGTTAAGTTTTTTAGCCAAGGCAACCTCTATTTTCATTCCTTCGGAAATTTCGTCGCCATAGAGCCAAAGTTCGTCGACATAGCCGTGCTCAAAAGCCGTAAGGTTTGCCCATACGCCAATTTCCCGGTCTTTAATTACTCCGTCATTCGAGTGCGTAGGCGCTATAAGGTAGGGTGCGATTGGGGTGTGCCCCTCTTTGTGTACTTGCTCGCAAATGGCAAGCACTTTTTGCATGTTACTAGCCACATTCCCCCGGATGGGATGTGCAATAAAAACTAATTTACGTTGGGGCGTCTCAAAGGGTGCAGACATCGTACATCCGAGTGTACACTACAATTTTCGAGCCTGCTTATTCACGCTGCTCTCACTATGGTGACGCTAGAATAGTTATATATGGATGATCAACACACAAAGGATAAGGAAGCAGACGTGGCCGAAGAGCATGCGCAAACCGCAGAGAAATCGGCAGGAGAAGCACACAAAGCGGCTGCAGATGCACATGAAGTAAAAGCTGACGAAGAAAAGGACAAGAGTGTGTCGTCTTCATAGCTGCCAACTGATGATTCGCAAGGTAAAAAAGTATAAGAAGAAATGGATTGCAGGCGCAATCGGGAAGCCTGGCGCTCTCCACAGAGAGCTTGGCGTAAAAATTGGAAGTAAAATTCCTGCCGCCGCGCTTGCCACTGCTGCAAAGAAGGGCGGGATAGAAGGGAAGCGGGCGCGTCTCGCGGAGACTCTCAAAAGTTTCCATCACAAGAGCCGACGCTAGAAATTATGTTCTACGCGGTGTTAGATTATTTCCACCTGTCCAGGTGGCTGTATTTTATCATTTTTGTATAGTGTCCACCCTTCTCTTTACAATAAAATAGGCGAGGGCGCCCGTCACCCAAGAGATGAGCAGGCCGACCCCGACGCCACGAAAATAAATATTCCCGCTGAGATACCCAATTATAAAAAACACCACGCATACGACAAGCTCGAGTAGTACCAGCTTGACCAAGGTTGAACGCCATATATTATTCATGCTGTTGCCATGCTATCATGATTTTCCTGTGGGCAGGATGAATTCAGATCCTTGCTCCACCTGCTGCAGATTTGGTGCCTTCCCGCAAAGAAAAGTGCCCCCGAAGGGGCACCCGAACTTCACATCCATCGTCCTGTCGGCGGCAGTCCGGCCCATCGCGATGACTTCCTCCTTCGGTCGTTCATTTGCCAAATGCGCCGACTAATCCGAGTTCGATGTAGCACTCCAGTTGTTGCGACTCCCTCAAGTTTCTTGCCCGGATCCGAAACTGGTCATCGATATAATCTTCCTTGCATTGTTTCGAGCAAAAGTCCTTGTGGCCGTGGTGAACCGCCTGCTTGCTCACTTCATCGTATCGCAAGCC
This sequence comes from Minisyncoccota bacterium, assembly GCA_035510635.1. GTDB lineage: Bacteria > Patescibacteriota > Minisyncoccia > Phycocordibacterales > SBAW01 > GWA1-54-10. Next base: position 26,740 of record DATKGU010000002.1, read on the forward strand.
GCAGTGGTCGCAGCTAATCAGCATGCGGAGCTCCTTTTCTTTTGCATCGCGACTGTCCTTGCTCAGAGTACACCCGCACACAGATTAGTAAATCGCTTTGTCCACAATAAAAAAAGAGAGCCAGGTGGGGCTCTCTTGGGTAGGGAAGTCGGCTAGCACATTGAGGTGCCTGCCGTAAAAGGTATGCCGTGTTGCTCCAGCAACCCCATGACGCGCTCGTTGGCGCGGTCAGGCATGCGCAATGCGTAGCCATCGCCCAAAAACAACAGATGGGTCTTGGGCAACAACACGATGTCGACCACTGGGTCGAGCGCAAAGAGCCTGACGGCACCTTCAACTACCTCGAGTGTCCCAAAGTTGAGCTGGAGGCAACCAGCAGCCGGGTGAAGAACTTGAGGCATGGGGGCTCCATGTGTTATGCCATTCCTATATATACTACGCGCCTGCGGCAAAAAAGTTTCAAGGGGTATACAAACTTGTTGTAAAATAAAGATATGAAAAAGAAAGTAGTGCGGAGCGCGATAACGGGGCGGTTTGTGCACAAAGGTAAGGCTAAGGCCAACCCCAAAACAACCGTCACCGAGAGCGTCCGAGTTTCCAAACGCAAATCAAAATAATTTTTGGTTGCTCC
>DATKGU010000003.1:0-102011 GCA_035510635.1 Minisyncoccota bacterium
AGATATGAAAAAGAAAGTAGTGCGGAGCGCGATAACGGGGCGGTTTGTGCACAAAGGTAAGGCTAAGGCCAACCCCAAAACAACCGTCACCGAGAGCGTCCGAGTTTCCAAACGCAAATCAAAATAATTTTTGGTTGCTCCGCATGGTACGCGACGTTAGAACATGCGCATACGAGAGCATGCTACCGCCGCGCGGCAGTTCGGCGGCCAGCGCGTGACGGTTGCAGATCAAGCAATGTGGTCGCAGGTTGAGGCTGCAGGTTAAAATTCTGGGAATGTCGATGTAATAAGCCATTTTTCTAAATTGCACCTGCAGGAACCTGCGGATTTTCCCATAGGCATCCTTCAGGGCGTGTTCGGCCCCTAAATGCCCGCGTGTGCGATCGTGTGCCGGAAGTGGGGCATGTTCCCGAATCTCGGACTTCTTCGGGCTGTACGCGCAAAAAACGCGCGGTGAAAGCAGGCGAAACTGTTCCGGTCATCCGGAACAGTACGAAGTGACAAAAAAGCCTTTAAATACAACAAAATCTCATAAACAACACTTCCGAAATGTTCCGGTTTCCTCTTAGGGTGCAACCTGTCTCGCATACCTACTTAATTTGCAGGTCTGGAATCCCAAAAAACCTAGTATTTGCAACAAAAAGAGGTTTTCAACCTGCCAAAACCTGCAACCTTTTCCCGTAGGGGTTGCAGGTCAAATTATGTCTCCGATCTGGATTTTCCTTACAAGTGGAGCAAAATCATATAAAACCCTTATATTGCAACGTAAAACAGTTAAAAACCCATCGATTACCACCGTAAGCAACTTGTATTTACGCGCGCGTAGGGAGCGTGACGGCATGGTCAGTCAAACAGACTAGGCTGCTTTGTTGCACGACGCGGCCTGCGCTGCCGCTCTGCTCCCCAGATCAACTGGGCGAGCCGTAGGAGATAGTGCAGGGCGTCGCAACCCTCGCGGAACGAAAGGTCTCGGCCGGTCGTTTCTTTGATGATGCGCCGCAGCTCCGTGACGTCTTGCCTTGAGAAAATAGACATTCGTCCATTCCAACTCTGGCGACCGTAAATGCAAGTCGCATTAGACGCGCGAGGTGCCCATGTAATTCTATTTCGTTAAAACCCTTCTGGCGGTTTAGTGTGTATAAAGCTATTCACACTAATTACCTTACCTTGCTCTTTTTCTAGAAAATACGTGAGCACTTCTTTGAGATCAGGCATCTTAGAGTGATCGATGGTTTTGATGAAGTTGGTAAACCCCGCTTTGTTTTCGAAGAAGTTTCTCTGCGGTTGTACTACGTCATGGTCGATGAGTTCGCTCTTCAGAATTTCGTTATTAAAATATGAGACGACCGCCTTGTGTATTTCACTCACGAAATCCCTCTCGTTTCTGGGTGCAGAATAATACTCGCCATGGGATAACTGATTACGAAGCCCTGCCGTGTTCTCAAAAATGTCACTAGCCAATTTGTCGCCGAGAATACTTTTATACAAATCTATAGCGTCGGGAAATGCCGTTTTATTCCTTTTGCGCCCAAGCGCTTCGATGGCTGCAAACATAAGGAGTAATTTTGACGAATACCCAGTTGTGTTGGTAGCGTCGTTCCAGTAGAGATAAAAATCATTCGGTATCGTCGCCTCTGCATACAGCGTCCCAATGGCCTGCCCGTGCCTCTGAAGTAAAAGCAAACCCTGAGCATCTCGATCTCTGGTAAAGCGGAACAGTCCAGTGCTAGGGAATGAATCGGATCTAGTGATTAAAAAAGGCTCAAGGACGAATCGAACATAGCCTTGGCTCACCAGAGAAATTCTGGAAGTTATCTTCTCCAGTTTGTCGATGAAATGTGCGTAGGCCTTCTCCCAGTCCGCTGCGTTGATCTTCGCGCTTGCGAACCAAAAATCTCCGGTCGGGCCGGTCTGGATAGTGAAGTGCTCCTGTCGAAAAATAATTCCGTCCACGACAAAGCTCGGATCAGTTCCGTCTCCCATCGCGAGATGACTGATTGATCGGATTCGATGCTCGATGAAGTATTCGTTCATGATCCTAATACTCTGTTGCACTACGCTGTTCTGCGTCCTTGAGAGCTTTCTCCACTTCTGAGTCGATTATCTTTTCGATTCGCTCAAAGGAATCGAGAGTTCGTAACTTAGCTCGTTCAGCCTTCGGCATAAAGAACTTAAAGCTCGGGCTCTCCATCTTCCACCACATGTAATAGCCTCGCCAATGTCGCTTTCGCAGACGATCGTTATAAATTTTTATTCGCGTGAGTGCCTTGATCGGCTCACTCATTTTCTTGTTGGCGTAGGCTTCAATTCCATCGGCGAAGGCTTCGAGATTTTGAGCGTAGGCGAGTCGTTGTGTCGGCGGGTCTGGGTTCGGGCCACTTTGCATCAAGGCGACAAGGGTTTCGTTCCCCCTGAGCATATCCTCAAAGTCTGGCTTTAGTTGCGAGAGAATACGATTCATCTCTTTGATTCGGCTGTCAGAAAAGAGAGATTGATTGTGCAGGTAATAACTCCTAATTTTCAGGGTATGAATGTCGGGATCTCGATACACATCCAAAAATGCGGGACAGTTGATACGGTCGAGCGCGAATGCGTTTGGACGCGTCTCCGCCCGTGTTTCTGCTGATAAGGCTCTGATTTTCTTCGCAAAATCTCTCAACTGAGCTCTGGTGAAATAAATGTCATTGAGTGCTGCGGTCGACCCGACTTCAATGCGTCGCATGGTTTCCCTTATCTCGGCGTTTTTCTCGAGCTTCGATTTTATGCTAAATCCAATGGCTGAGAGGATGACAGCCAAAAAAGGGCCGAGTCCAGCGCCTATGAGGGTCTGCCATTTGTTTAAAAAATCACCCATGGGCTTAATGGTAATATAGATGCATGAGAGTTGACAGTAAAAAAGTACAACTCGCCCAGCCGTTTATCCCGGGTCTTTCTCCGATCCAATCAGCTGTAGATGAACTAGCTGCGGCGAACATCGATGACCGCGGCGCAATTTTCACCCGTCGGGAAGTGGTCGACTTTATACTCGATCTCGTCGGCTACACACCTGATAAATCGTTGCAGGACTTTCGACTGCTAGAGCCGTCATTCGGTCATGGCGATTTTCTTATTCCTGCGATTGAGAGGCTGATGATGTCGATCAAGCGGCAGAAATTACTGCCAACTGCGGATCTTTTGAAGGAGAGTATTCGTGGGGTGGAACTGCATGTAGCTTCATTCGGAAAAACTGTAAGCGAAGTTAGAGAGATTCTCATTAAAAACGAACTTCGGGAGCGTGACGCGGACGAGGTACTAGACGCGTGGTTTGTCCGCGGGGACTTTCTCCTCTCGTTCTTCGGTCAGTCTTTTACTCATGTCGTTGGTAATCCACCGTATATACGACAGGAAATGGTACCGAACGCACTGATGGCCGAATATCGTCGTCGCTTTGATACCATCTACGATCGTGCTGACATTTACGTGCCGTTCATCGAGTATTCTCTCAGGCTCCTCGACGAAGGCGGTGTTCTCGGATTTATTTGTGCCGATCGTTGGATGAAAAATCGTTATGGCGGTCCGCTTCGCGACCTTGTGGCGGCAGAATTTCATCTTCGTGCATATGTCGACATGATCAACACGCACGCCTTTCATTCCGAAGTGATCGCGTATCCGGCAATAACTGTGATTGCGCGCGAGCCTTCCGGCCCGACACGTATCGCCAAACAACCGGAAATAGAAGCAGGGGCGCTTGAACAACTCTCGAAAGCCCTCAGACAAGATGCGCCGCATAGCAAAATCCTTCAGACGACCGTGCGGGAGGGCGGGCCATGGACGCTCGACGAATCTGATGCTCTCACGTTCATGCGTCGCCTTGAAGTTGAATTCCCGACACTTGAGGAAGCTGGTTGCAAGGTAGGCATTGGTGTCGCAACTGGAGCCGATAGTGTCTTCATTGCTCCTTTCGCGGAGCTCGACGTAGAAGTTGATCGCAAATTGCCGCTCGCAATGACCAAGGACATACAGAGCGGGAAGGTCGAATGGCGCGGGTTTGGCGTGATAAATCCTTTTGGCGAAGACGGTAAGCTAGTCTCGCTTTCCGAGTATCCGAAACTGCGTGATTATCTGGAACAGCACAGCGAGACGATCAAGAGCCGTCACGTCTCCAAGAAAAACCCGAATGGCTGGTACCGGACAATCGATCGCATTTATCCTGAATTGGTGGCGAAACCGAAGCTCCTAATCCCTGACATTAAAGGTGACGCGCATATTGTGTACGAAGAGGGTAAATTCTATCCGCATCACAACCTCTACTACATAACTTCGGACAGCTGGGATCTGCAGGCACTCAGGTCCGTACTATCTTCCGGCATCGCACGTCTTTTCATCGAGGCATATTCAACGCGGATGCATGGGAACTGCCTTCGTTTCCAAGCTCAGTACTTGCGGCGCATACGCCTTCCGCAATGGTCTGATGTACCGAAAGACCTCCGTCGTCAGCTGCGTATTGCCGCTGAAAAGGACGATGTTGCTGCACGCGAAGATGCCGTCTCTCGTCTCTACTCCCTATCACCGTCTGAACGTGCTACGATTTATAGGTAATGACTGTAAATCTCGCGCAGTATGAAGATGGCGCTAAGCGCGCCGTAAAGCTCTTCTGGGGCAACCGAGCTACTGCTACTCAGCAGCAACTTGCTTCCGGAGCCGTCGATCATGGCACGCGCGGAGCGGTCACCGCCGGAAAGAACATGGATGGATTTGCTTCGCTCATGGCGGAGCTTGTTAAGGCTAATGGCCTCACAAATGCAACTGTTATCCACGGCGGCCGTCTCGTCACGCTCCCGGGCTTCTTCCGTCCAACCAAGCAATGGGATTTGCTCGTTCTCAATAGTGGGCATCTCGTCGCTGCGCTTGAATTCAAGTCACAAGTCGGATCATTCGGTAATAACTTCAACAACCGCACTGAGGAAGCGATCGGAACGGCGCATGATCTATGGATCGCATACCGTGAGGGGGCATTCGGCGAACAGCCAAAACCTTTCGTTGGATGGTTGATGCTCCTCGAAGATGCGCCGGGCTCTCGCTCGCCGGTGAATGACAAATCACCCCATTTTCCACTATTTTCTGACTTTAAGAACGCGTCCTATGCAGACCGCTACAACATCCTTTGTAAAAAGCTCGTGCAAGAAGGTCTCTATACAGCCGCCTCTGTTTTAATCTCGCCGCAAACCGCAAAAGACACCGGCGAATACGCAGACATGAGCGATCTCAGCAGTCTGCAAACCTTCGTGGCTACCTTTGCTGGGCACATTGCCGCTGAAGCAGCACGAAAGTAGCCTCCATTTGAATAGGGAGGTATTGTAGTTCTGCCATGGGTGGACATCTTTCAGTTACATATTTTCCGTTCCTCAACATGGACGGCGCGAAGGAGATCGACTTCGGGTTTCTCAAAATCTGGAACTTCTCAGCGATGAAGGATACCTACGTCCCCGACCAAGCCACGCGCGAACACCTCGAAAAGATCTTCGCCATGCACCAGTCGTACGGGAAGCCGATTGAAGGCATCGGGGTCGTCTCGATCGGGGCGACAGACTTCAGGGCTTTTACGGAGGACGAGTATCGAAAAATCCGCGCCGCGCGGCTGATCCTTTTTCTCTCTTTTATCGACAGAAACAATACGGGGCACGACCCAAACGCCGGCCACTCGATGGTAACGTCCGATACCTTCGATCTCTACACGCAGGGCTTCATCGTCGGCGACGATCACCTCTCAGACCGAGCGGGTGAGATTATTTCTTTCTTGAGAGGCGGCTTCGAGCTCGGCCGCACCGTGTTTGAAAGACCGGGCTTCGTGCCAGCGCATTTTATGTTCGCGCTCAGCAGCGACCTGTTCAGTAGCCTGCGGGACATGCAAGCAAAAAGGCCTCGCGTGTTCGAAAAAGTCATTACCGCGACCGAGCTTTTTTTCGAGAGCTACTACAACGGTCCGCAGCTCAGCAAGAACGCTCGCGTGCTGTTGCAAGCGAGTGCATTCGAGGTATTGCTGGACCTGCCGGAAAGGGATCAACGCAAGCACTTCAAAGAAGCAATCGGCACGCTAACGAACCTACCGGGCGAGAAGACCTATACGCACTTTTCCGAGAGAACTGGGAGACTCAAAGTCAGGGAGAAAATTACGATCAAGCAGATCTGGGCGGACTTGTTTTACACTCTCCGGAACCACATCATCCACGGCAATACTCCAAAGAGCAGCGACTTTGTATTCAAGGGTGCACGGCACACGGACATCACCGTCCAGTTTTTCGTTCTCTGTGTCCGGAAGCTGATCGAAAAAAAACTCCCGGGGCACCCGTGCGATCACCTCATCGAGTGGGGTTCGTGGGAGGACGCCTCACAAACACCGCCGACGCGTGTGAACGGATTTGTATATCGCGTTGAAATAATGAAAAAAATTGCGCGCGCCCTAAAAAAGAAGAGCCCTTAACGGCTTATTGCGATCCGTATTGCGGAATATCGCCGTACTGCGGGTTGCCCGTCTCTATCGCATCCTCGGCGGTGCGTAAGTCGGAAGGAAGGACGACGCAGCCTATGTATTCCTTGTTCGGATTGCTCTCCGCCATCGTGCTATCCACTTCGCGCAGGAACGCGCACATGTGTACGTCGTTGCCGATGGCGGAGAGGCCGGACCAGTTGATCTGACTGAAGGTGCCGAGATCCATGTCGTACGACATGATCATGCTGGTTTTTGAGTTGCCGTACTGATCGGTCGTCTGCCCGTAGTAGCGGATGAGCACGTCGGTGAAGTCCGAGTCGACGGGAAACACATGCTGGAAGATAGCCGTGCTCAAGAGGCCGGTGTCGGTGATGATCGAATTATCATCAAGCTCTTCGCTGAGGTTCAGATCGACGGTCACGTTATCCGTGCCGGGCGGCACGGCTTGGTCGCTGTCGATCTCCACGTCCCCGAGAGTAGCCTGCGAATTGAGCTGTGCTTGTACTGCCGCTTCCGCTTTCTGCTGCGGAGATAGCGGCGCGGATGACGAAGGGGTCTCCGTGCACTGCGCGTTCGTGTCGGCACCGGTGCCGTGCGCTGTCTGCAGCGTCTCGCAGAGACTCAGAGGATCGGCTTGAGCGGGATCAGTCCAGTCCGTGCCGGCGTATGTTTTCTGATCTATCGTGTATGCGATGAGCGGAGCGTTCTGCGAGGCGGTGGTCGTCGCAAAGTAGGTCACGGTCAACGATGACACGGGATACCCCTGTCCGAAGACGCTAGAAAACAAAGGAACGGTATACGGGCCGGTGAGTCCCGCAACGACCGACTCGTCGACGCCGAGAAAGTTCGCCGGCACACCGAGGTTCACGCTGACCGCGCCTGCGTTATTGATCGTCGTGCCCTCATACGTGGCAGCGCCTTTGAGCTTGCTTGCGACGACAGATTGCACGGCGCTCTCGATGGCCGATGTCTGCGCCGATGAGAGAACAGGAGTTGCGGGAACGATTGCTGCGGCTTGAGTTACTGTCGAAGGTGACGAAAGAGATGTGAGACCAAGTATGACAAAAGACGCGCCGGCGATACCACCGAAAACATACCTCACGTGCTTACTCGACGACATTCGCACGAAGCGGGGCTTGATACTGCCGACGACGAGGGCGACAAGCGACGCAAGAAATATAACAACGAGGAGAGTATCCATGATTTTCCGCGCTTAGTTGATAAGCAACTGGCAGCGGCGATTTTCTAGACACAGAAAACCCGCCACGGGTTCCGGCTTGCGCCGGACGTACAGGTTTCCCCATACGGCGGATCACGCAACCCCATGACGGGTTTTCTATGCGTGATCCGACCAGAGGCCATGCCACCGTTGCCGATGGTTTAGGCCCTGCCCTCTCGGGCTATTCAGTTGTAAGCAAATGTTAGCATCGGCGGCGGCTCCTGACCACCCGCTTTGCTAGCGGCGGCGGTAGAGCCTAGAATGAAGGAATGACGGCGGGAGATGAGACGGAAATACAGAGAACCAGATTGATACTGGGTCTATTGAAGCAGCATCTCAATGAAGAAAGTCGTGTCGCATTTTTGTCACTCGATACTTTGCGGAAAGTCAAAGACGCGCCCCTCGGTAGTACGACTGCCATAGAGAAAACGCTCGAATGGATTGTCGATGCGTCGAACGGAGAAATAACTTTCGACGTCGTAGAAACACCGACAATGTGGCAGCGAGAAGTTGATACTGCGCATCCTGATCCTGAGCCGCCTGTTTTCGGACCACTCGTTAAATCCGGCTTCAGGGTATGGGTATCGAATCCCAAGAAAATAGACGAATACTTCAATGCGATCCTCAAAGAGAAAAATCTATCGGTCAAAAAACCGCGCTCAAAGAAAAAGCCGTTTTTCAGCGAGATCGTGATCGGCAAGTTACATGCATGCGCTGACGGTCTAATCAGGTTTGGGGGAAATGTCGTCGACATGCGACCTCAGCTCGCGACGCTCTGTTGGCTTTTTATGGAGCATGAGGGAGCCCTCGTCACGATTGATGATATTAAAGAGCGCATTATCGAGGCGAGCAAACGAGCCGGCACCTCAAATACGACGATAGCAAAGTATGTCAGCGAACTTCACCGACCCCTCCAAGATGTGTATGGGGGTGAGGTAATTTTCAACGAGAAGGATATTGGCTGGCGTTTTGAGCCAGAACGAACAGCCTAATTCAATATTGAATAACGAATGAATAAGCCCCCGTAGGATGCGGGGGCTTTTATGTTGCACAAGAAAGCCCTGCATGAACTAAAAGAAATCATGGCACGCGACTACGGCGTGCGGATTTCCGATGACCAAGCCGAGGAGCTCGGTGTCTCTCTGCTACGCCTTACGCGCATAGGACTTGCTGCTCTCGCCCGAGCGAGCGAACAAAAAACGTTCGTTCAGGCGAGGGATGGAAATTCCCTCGGAGCAAAGACCAGCACGTAAGTCGCGTGCCTCTTCAAGCCCCGGGCGCACCCGTGTGGGGCTTGTAAAAATAAAACAGACACGGGCTGGCTTCGTGATCCCGCGATAAAGGGATGGCCGAGTATCGGCACACGAGCCACCACTGGTTGCGGTGTAGCTAACCGTTCCTAACGCAACTACGTACGCCGCCGAATGCGCTTGCGCTACTCGGCCGGACAATTGGAACCAAGTCGCTCTCCGAGAGAAAACGGATCAAGAGCACGGCGAACCCCCTAAGGCAAATGCCGTGGGGGTAAGGGGGCTCTGGCAACCGGGCCAAGTATCAGCATTTATAAGGCTTTTCACTTCATCACAAATTATGGACTGGATATAAATCGTGTTCTCGGTAGTGTCTGTATAGCAACATTAGTTACTTAAAAAACAACCATGAAAACAACAGGAAAATTGAATTACGGAGGATACTCGCGCAAGTCGAGCGAGGCGGAAGATAAGCAAGCGCTCTCGATCGACTCGCAGATTGATGAACTCAAGAAGCTCGCCGCAAGCAAGAAAATCGTACTACGAGATGAAGACATAATGCAGGAAGCGCATTCAGCAAAAAGTGCCTTCGCCCGCCCCGTATTCGAATTGCTTATCAAGCACATCGAGCAACGCAAGGTGCAAGGCTTACTTGTGTGGCATCCAAACCGGCTCTCACGCAACGCCGTCGACGCGGCGCGCCTTATCCAACTGATGGACGAAGGGAAACTCGTCGAGATAGTTACGCCGAGCCAGACGTTCCATGACACGCCGCAAGACAAGTTCTTCTTCACGCTCATGACCAGCCAAGCAAAAATGGAGAACGATGCGAAAGGCATCGATGTAAAGCGCGGACTCCGAAAAAAGAACGAGATGGGGTACCCAGCCGGCGTCGCCAAACTGGGGTACGTCAATGACTACGGCGAAAAGGGATATCGGAAGCTCGAGGCGGACCCTGAGCGCTTCGAACTCGTAAAACAGCTGCTACTCATGTTTCTTTCGGGAAAGCACTCTGCACGAGCACTCCTGAAGCACTCAACCAATGTCATGCGACTGCATACGATCCAGCGCAAAAAAGAAGGCGGCCGACCTATCCAACTCTCTCGTATTTATACGATGCTGCAAGACCCATTCTATGCAGGCTTCTTCTGGGCCAAAGACGAAAACAGAGAAACCAAGCGATATGAGGTCAACGAGGCTGTGCCGCGAATGATTACGGAAGCCCAGTACTGGGAGATACAGACCATGCTCGGCCGGAACGGTATCCCGCGCCCGACCCTTAACAAGGATTCGTTTCCGTACGCTGGTAGGACGCGATGCGGAAACTGTAACGGTACGGTGATTGCGGAACACAAGCACCAATTGATCTGCCCAAACTGCCGGAATAAATTCGCATACAAAAACAAAGAGGTGTGTCCGCGTTGCGACACCCGAATAGATCGCATGGAAAACGCGACATACCTCCACTACATCTACTACCACTGCAATAAAGGCAAAAACCCGACCTGCGAGGAGCCGAGCATCCAGCAGTCGGGTATAGACGAATCCATGGCGAAGCGCATCGAACAGGAGCTCGAAACGTCGAGGGCCCTTAGTGAATGGTGCATCCAGCACCTTGAGATTATCGCGGGCGAAGAGCGCAAAAATGAGTACGAGCGCAAAGAAGGCCTAAAGCGCGAGCTGGCGCAAAAAGAAAAAGAGAGCGAAGAACTCATTCGCATGCGCATGAAAGGCCTTATCGAGGACGATGACGAGTTCCTGCGATACAAGGAAGGGCTGGAGAGCGACAAGCGCCGAATAAAGCAAGTTCTAGACGACATGGGCGGAACGGACACCGCGAGTCTCGAGGAGGCAAAGAAAGCCTTCGCCGTGATCGTCGGATTGAGCGCAGTGTTCAAAAGCGGCACATTCGAGGAAAAACAGGAGGCTTTATCGGTGCTCGGTTCGAACCTAACTTTAAAGGAGAAAAACCTCAACGTTATCAACAAGAAAGTGTTCTTATTGATTTCAAAAGGCCTACTTGAGGCGAGAGCCAAAAACCCTACGTTCGAACCTAGAAATTATGAGGCAGATAAAGACGAAACGGAGGCATTCGCCTCCGTTCGTCCAACCTTGCTCCGCGACCAGGACTCGAACCTGGAACCAACTCCTTACACGTAATCCCACATTGCTGGGGGCGTGGACTATATCATCATCCCAGTTACTAAACTGTCGGATGCGAGGCGCTTCGTGCCGCAAAACAACTTTGCGGAACTACTCCCTTGCGGGATAGTCTCTACACCTTTTCCAAAACTTTTGGAACTTGGCTCGGGATTGCCCTTATTGCTAAGGGTTTCCCCGAATTCACCTCGTTTTGCAATCCAGATTACGCTGGAAAGCTGCCTTTTGACAGGGAGCTGCTCTACCATTGAGCTATCGCGGAATGTCTATCCCCAGTGCGGGAATACTCATGGATAATAGCTCAAAAGGAATCGTTTGGAAAGTTCACCTTATCTTTATAGGGTATACTTACTATTGATTTAAGAGATGAGTTTTTATCAACTAAAACGGATATTTTTATGATAGCGCACACCTCGATACCGGTCGGCAATTACAAAAAGGCCAAGGAATTTTATCAAAAGGTGCTCGCGCCTTTGGGCTATACACAAAATATGGAGTATGGCGAAGCGGCCGGCTTTAACGACGGCACAAACACCGACTTTTGGGTTGGCACTAACGAAAAGGGCATTGTGCCAACACATGTTGCCTTTATGGCCAAGAACAAAGAGGAAGTTGAAGCCTTTTATAAGGCAGCTCTTGATGCCGGCGCCACGGACAACGGCGCCCCCGGATATCGCAAAGAGTATTGGCCCGGATACTATGCCGCATTTGTGCATGATGCCGACGGCCACAATATAGAGGCGGTGTGGTTTGATTATGATGCTAAATAGAGAATGTAATGAATTACAACATTAAGGGCACGGATATTACGGTGACTCCCGAGATACGCGACTATCTCTCAAAAAAGCTAGAGCGCTTCGACAAGTTTATGCAGGCAAAAGATGCGGCGCGCGCCGATGTTGAGCTTAGCTACCTCGTTGGCGAGGCAAAAATGTATCGCGCCGAAATTATGTTGTTTGAGCAAAGCTTGCCGTCGCCCTTGCGTGCGGTGGCGGAGGGCGGTGTGTTGTATGAGGCGATAGACAAAGCGGCGGGCGACATTTTTACCGAGCTTACGCGCGGCAAAAAAAAGCAGCAGCACGTTTTTCGCCGCGGAGCGGCGAGGATTAAAGACTACCTCCGCGGATTTCGCAGCAGGCCATAGGGCATTTCCTTTTTACCCTCGGGGATTACTTTAAGTATGGTGAGTGCGCCATCTTTGAACTCAGCATCAGTGATGATGACTCGCTTTCCTCCTGTATCAATAAAATGCGCGCGCGGATTTTTGTCGAACGCGCGGATTTTTAAATAATTTTGCCGAGCATCGCCAGAGAGGTCGATGAGGGAGTCGTCATCGGTAAACTTGCGCGTAAATGTTACTTTGCTCTCATCTTGCGGCTCGGGTGTTATTTTGCCAGCTAGCCACAATGGTAGTGTCTCGGCGAGCACGTTGCCTCCCTCGGTCGCGAGCAGCTCCTCAAACTGCGAGCCCGGCATCGGCCATGCATCCTCCTCAAGCTCCACGCGTGCTTGTGCAACAATCGGCCCCGCGTCCATAGCCTCGCTCATCTGCATGATTGATACGCCGGTAACTCGCTCGTCGGCCAATATTGCCGAGAGGGCAGGCGAGGGGCCGCGGAACTTTGGCAAAAGCGAGGGGTGCACGTTTAGTGCGCCGCGCCGCGGCATGTCAAGAAACTTTTTTGGTATAAGTTTGGCATAGGCCGCCACCACAAACACGTCCCACTCGGTGTTTTGCAACTCGGCAAAGAGCTCTTCGTTTTTGAGCGTCGTCGGCGTAAGCACGTCGATGCCGCGCTCCTTGGCCCACGCTTTGGCAGGGGCCTCTTTGAGCTCCATCCCGCGGCCTGCCGGTTTGTCGGGCGCGGTTATAACTAAAGCTGGCAAGATTCCGTGGCTCTCGAGTGCATTGAGTACTGTGACCGCAAAGTGCGGCGTGCCAAAAAAAGCAAAAAGCGGTTTTTTAGTACTCATATATTAGATGTTATGTTTTTGTTTGAGTTTTTCGCGGGCGCTTTTTAAATCTTGGTCCTCTTCAAGTTTGACTGCTTTGTCGGTATACAAAATGCCGTCGAGATGGTCATACTCGTGTTGAAATATGTGTCCGATGAGTCCCGAACCATGATAGATAAACGCTTTGCCGGTTTCGTCGAACGCTTTAATAGTGGCTTTTTCGTGGCGCATCACGGTGCCATATTTGCCGCGCACCGAGAGACAGCCCTCCGACATCTCTTTTTGTTTGCGGGAGAGGCGGGTGAGCTCGGGGTTGATAAACACCAAGTCGGGCGGCACGTCGCGGTCGGCATGCTCATCTTCCTCAAAAGCTTTTTTATCTTCGTCAGTTAAAAATGCTTTGCCAGCAATCACAAATATGCGTAAGGCCTCGCCGATTTGAGGGGCGGCGATAGCCACGCCAAAATCCTCTTTAGATAAGGCCTTTTTCATATGGGCGATAATTTTTTTGATAGCCGGCGACGTGATGTCTTTTTTGGCGACTGGCTTTGCCTTTTGTCGAAGCACCAAGGCTCCCGCCTGCACGATAGGGTCTTTCATACGAGAATTTTATTATGCCATGTTTAGAAAAAAAAGAAAGGGGAACCTAAAACAGAAATGAGATTTTGCTCCCCTTGGCAGCTCGCAGCGCTCCCAAAATCTCATTTCTGTTTTAGGTTTAGATTTGGTATACAATAGACACATGTCACTATTTAAGGGCAAAGAGCATGATGCGCGAGAGGATTTTAAGTATCTCGCACCCAATTCATACTATTTTGACTCGGCATGCCAGACTTTGCGGCCCTCGCAAGTGATAGAGGCGCAGCGCGCCTATTTTGAAACATTTAACGCCTGCGGCGGCCGAGTTTCGTATCCGTGGGGCGAGAAGGTAGACGAAATTACCGAGCATGCGCGCGCCGGCGTGCTCAACCACTTTGGACTCTCTGCCAAAGAGTACGCGGTTTCTTTTACACAAAACACGACCTACGGGATCAATCTTTTACTTTCACAATTGCCAGCGGGGAAGTATGCGCGCGTGGTTACGTCAGAAATTGAGCACAACTCGGTTTTTTTGCCGACCATGACACTGGCCAAGCGTCTCGGCATCCCGCGCGTGGTGCTTTCGCGCGCCGATGACGGCGCGCTCAGCTACGAGCCCGCCGACCTCGACCGCGCGGTGGTGGTTGTTAACGCACGCTCCAACTTTGGTGGGCAGGCGCTCACCAATGTGCAGCAATTGGTAAAAGACACGCATGCCAAAGGCGGTATTGTAATAATTGACGCAGCACAAGCCGCCGCGCATGAGCCGGCGCTCCTGCGAGGATGCGGCGCCGACGCGATTGTTGCTTCGGCGCACAAAATGTACGGCCCGAGTCTTGGCGTGGTGGCCGCACGCATTGCGCTCCTCAACGAACTGGAGTTGTCGTTTGTGGGCGGCGGGATGGTGCGCGATGTCGAGAAAAATTCTTTTTTGGCGAGCATCGAGCCGCACGACAAGCTTGAGCCCGGGCTCCAAAACTACAGCGGCATTGTGGGGTTCGACGCAGCCATGCCGCGCCTTGCGGCGTATGAGAAAAGCGGCAAAGAAAAAGAGCTTTCAGTACAGCTTTCGAAATCGCTTGCTGAGTTGCCGCTCACCTTTGTTACCAAAGAGCAGAGTTCGATTGTAAGTTTTTATAGCGAAAAGGTAGACTCGCATCGCCTCGCTCTTTTGTTGGCAGGGCAGGGCATCATGGTGCGCAGCGGATATTTTTGCTGTCACTATTATCTCCAAAAGGTAAAACAGTATCCGACGCTCGTGCGATTTTCGCTCGGGGCGCACAATACCGAGGAGGACATTGTGCACACGGTCTCAACATTAAAAACAATTCTTAACAATATATAACCCATGTTTTGTATCGCCGCTTTCATCATTTTGTGCTTTCTCGGCATCTTTTCGGCACGATATCGCCGGTTGGCGGGCAAGGCGTGGTATTGCGTCTCGCGCAAACTAACCCTCCGCACCTGCGAGATACGTTTTGATGAGGAGCTCAAGGGCAAGCTCTTAGGCAAGCTCATTATCACGCATCCGCACGTCGCGCGCTGGCTCAGCCGCTGGTTTGATGTGCTCGCGTTTATTTTTGTCGTGCTCAGCATTTGGAGCTTAGTCGTGGTGCTTATCGCAGGGCTCAATCTCTTTGTATACGGCACATGCGACCCGCAAAACGCCGAGGCGTGCTCTTTGAGCTCCGAGACATGCTCGATTGCGAGTGCACAGGAAACATTTGTGCAATCGGTACTCGACAATCACGAGCTTACCTGGGCGGCTAATCAAGTTACCGACCTGGGCGAAGCTATACAGCGCATACCGGATAGGCTTAAAAACTGGAACGTCGCTGATTACATCACCACCGACAACACCTACTACGCGCCGTACGATGCCGCAAAGCAAACCGCACTCGAGATCATCGACCCGGGTTGTATTTATTGCGCAAAATTATTTGCCAACATCGAGACGGCCGATTTTGAACATACCCACAATCTCACCTACATTGCGTATCCAATCCCTAACCCTGACAAACCGGGAGTATATAAGTTTAAAAACTCGTATTTAATCGCCGAGTATCTTGAGGCGGCCAAGCGCATTGCACCGGCAACAGCGAGCACGACACCTCCCGACTGGCAGGTGCTCAAAGCAGTGTTTACGGGGAAGGATGCAAACGGTGCGCAGTTGCAAGACCTCTTTGACGGCTACTACACAACCGAGCAAGCCACGGCAGAGCTCCACGCGCTCCTCATTGCGGCGGGGTACTCGCAAAGCCAATTGCCGGCGCTCGATAAAGAGGCCGCCTCGGCCGAGGTTGCGAGCGCACTCGCGGCACAAAAGGCGGTAGTTGAGCAACAAATCCACACGGTTAAAATCCCCACCATAATCTTTGGCGGACAGCGTTATAGCCAAGTACTCTCGCCAGCGCAACTCAAGTAACCATGGACCACATCAGCGCGCACATACAAAAAGCCGCGTACAAAAAAGACAGGGTCACCGAGCGCGGCGAGCTGATGCAATATTTTATGGAGCGGCTCAATACCGCGCGTGTGCGCGACGGGTTAGGCAAGCTCACCATGCCGCGCATGGGGCGCTTGCTCCTCGCCATACCCACTAAAGATTTGTACTACCTCAAGAGTGTGTGCGACAATGCAAAGGACTTTTCCAAAAAGTTTTGGTGGGAAATCAATCCTAAAAATCATCCTGAAAAAAATGCAAAGTAAATTTATTGTCGAAGGGCTCGCGGGCAAAAAAACCTTAGAGGGGGAGATTGTCGTGGGCGGCGCCAAAAACGCGGCCACCAAAGCGCTTGCCGCATCTATTTTGTTTGAAGATGAGCTCACGTACGAAAATATGCCCGAGATAGAAGACGTTGCGCGCATGCGCGAGCTCCTCGCTATTGCCAAGCAGGGCAATGTACTCAACCCAGTGATGGATAAAACAATATCCGAGCGCATGCGCTCCTCTATTGTGATGACGGGTCCTTTGCTTGCGCGAGCGGGCACCGTGACCTTCCCGTTCCCCGGCGGATGTGTGCTTGGCGAGCGGCCGATTGATTTGTTTTTGGAAGGATTTAAAGCGATGGGTGCCTCGGTGGAGGAGCGCGATGATTTATTTATTGTCACGGCGGGCCCCTCGACAGAGCTCGGGGTAAACAAACTTAAAGGCACGCACATTACATTCCCATTTGTGTCGGTCACAGCCACCGAGACACTCATGCTCGCGGCTGTGCTCGCCGAGGGCACCACGATTTTGGAAAATGCTGCGATGGAGCCCGAGATCCCGCACTTGGCCGAGTTTTTAAACTCGTGCGGCGCACACATCGAAGGTGTAGGCTCGAGCCTTATAAAAATTATCGGCGGCGGTTTGCTCAAGGCCGAGGGAAGGGTGTTTGTAACACCTCCCGATAGGATTGAGGCAGGAAGTTTTGTCATACTCGCCGCACTTGCAGGCAAAGAGGTAACGATACAAAAATGCGAGCCAAAACACATGGGTGCACTCATCACGTTGCTCAAGCGTGCGGGCGTGCCGCTTGAGGTTGGCAGCGACTATATAAAGGTATCGGCAGGCGAGGTGCCAAACAGCGCGTTTAAGTTGGTCTCCGTGCGCACACACGAGTATCCGGGATTCCCCACTGACCTCCAAGCGCCGATGGCGGTATTGCTCTCGCAAGCAACCGGCGAGGGTACGATACTCGAAACAATTTTTGACGGGCGTTTTAGATACGCCGACGACCTCGTGCGCATGGGCGCCGACATCACGGTAATGAATCCGCACAAAATTTTAATTAAAGGGCCGCGAAGCCTCAGCCGCAAAGAGCTCGAGAGCCCCGACCTGCGCGGCGGCCTCGCATACATAATTGCCGCCAGCGTAGCAGCAGGCACCTCAACCATAAGCAACGCCTACGTGATAGACCGCGGCTATGAGCATATAGAGGAGCGTCTCCAAAAACTCGGCCTCAATATAAAGAGGGAAACAGCCTCATAATTTGTTTAAGTAGGCTGGCTCTTGTATCATGGGCTGGCAATGGCTTTTTTTACTCCAAAACTCGGCATCGACCTCGGCACTGCCAACACGCTGGTGTTTGTACCCGGCAAAGGGGTTATCCTCAACGAGCCTTCGGTGGTGGCAATCTCGGAGATAGACAAGCGCATTTTGGCGGTTGGTTTTGCCGCTAAAGAGATGATCGGCCGCACACCGGGCGAGATTGTGGCGTACCGGCCGCTCCGCGACGGCGTGATTGCCGACTACCGCGTGACGCAAGCAATGCTGCGCTATTTTATACAAAAGGCGCTCGGGCGTTTCCAACTTTTTAAACCAGAGGTGATGATTAGCGTGCCAACCGGCGTCACTTCTACCGAACGGCGCGCGGTTGTGGAGGCCGCGATACGCGCGGGCGCTAAAAGCGCATATGTGGTTAAGGAGTCGGTGCTCGCGGCCATTGGCGCGGGCATCCCGATACAAGAGGCGCGTGGCAACATGGTGGTAGACCTCGGCGGCGGCACGTGCGATGTGGCGGTGATTAGCCTCGGCGGTATTGTCGCTTCGACAAGTGTTAAATGCGCGGGCGACAAGCTCGACCACGCGATTGCCGATTATATTAAAAAAACGTACAACCTCGGCATCGGCGAGAAGACCGCCGAGGATGTAAAAATCGCCATCGGCTCGGCGGTGCCGATGGAGGAGGAGCTCGTGGTGATGGTACGCGGCCGCGATTTTATATCGGGCCTGCCGCGCACGGTGGAGATAAAAACCAACGACATCGTCAAAGCAATCGGCAAAGAACTCCGCGAAATTATCAAAGCAATACGCGATGTGTTGCAAGAGACGCCGCCGGAGCTCGCATCCGACATTATCGATAGAGGCATCATCATGACCGGAGGCACTTCGATGTTGCGCAATTTTCCCGAGCTGGTACTGCGCCGCACGGGCGTTAAAGCCGAGGTTGCCAACGACCCGCTCTATTGCGTGGCGCGCGGCACAGGCATTGCACTCAACCATCTCGACACCTACAAAAAAGCAATCATCACAAAGAGGTAATATATACGCATGGAGCATCATGCCTATTTTTTAGAAGGCGAGACAAACCTCTTACGGGAGGTGAGCAGCGATGTGCGCGCACGCGAGCATGTCAAAGCCAACGACCCCGATTTTTTAGAGCGTGCATACGAAAAATTTGGTGTTGAGGAGGCGGCCGAGCTCAAAACGCTCGCGTCTTTTAGGTCGGCGGGAGAAAAGAGTTTTTTTATCATCGCAATTGCTTCTATTACTATCGAAGCACAACAGGCGTTGCTTAAACTCCTCGAGGAGCCTAGGTTGGGATTGACGCTTGTGCTCGTGGTGCCGCATGGCACACTCCTGCCAACGCTCCGCTCGCGCATGCTTGAGTATCCACATAAGTTGAAATTTGCTGAGCAAAATAGTCTGGTTGAGACGAAGTCGACCCGAGGACTTTTTGAGCAGAAAATTTCAACTTTCCTAAAAGCGCCCAACAAAGCGCGCAGTGCCACTATTACCGAACTACTCAAAGACGACGAGGGTACGCGCGAGCGCGTGCGTGCATTTTTAAATGCGCTCGAAGTTGAGCTTCATTCAAAACTATTAGAGTCACACGGCAAAAAAGAGTTTCGCGAAGCGCTCGAAGATGTTGCACGCGTGCGCTCCTATGCGGGCGACCGCTCACCGTCGTTTAAAATGTTGCTCGAGCATTTGGCGTTGGCTTTGCCAAAGATATGACGCCAAAAAAATTAGAGGAGCGGAAACTGCGCATACAAAAGCTGAACAAAGCGCTTTCCAAGCTGTATCCTCATGCAAAAATTGAGCTCAATTACAAAACCCCGTGGGAGCTTTTGGTGGCGGTGCAACTCTCGGCACAGTCGACCGACAAGCAGGTCAACAAGATTACCGAAAAGCTGTTTAAAAAATATAAAAAGTTAGAGGATTACGTAAGGGCAGGCAAGAGCGAGAAGGGGAGGCGCGAGTTTGAAAAAGATATTTTTGCGTCGGGGTTTTATCGCAACAAAGCTAAAAGTATCTTGGCCTTGGCCAAGATCATAAAGGAAGACTTGCATGGGCGGATTCCTAAAGATATTACTATCTTAGTTACTCTACCCGGAATAGGCCGCAAAACCGCCAATGTCGTGCTCGCCGAGGCGTTTGGCGTACTTGCGGGCGTCACGGTGGACACGCATGTCATACGGTTTGTAAAAAGGTTTGACCTCTCAAGCGAAAAAACGCCCGAAAAAATAGAAAAAGACTTGATGCAACTCCTGCCCAAACGCGAGTGGCGCACGTTTACGCACCGGGTTATATGGTATGGCCGGCGCATGGCGCCCGCGCGTATATATGACACCAGCAAAGACCCGTTGGTTAAAATCTACCCGCCGGCAGCCAAACTATTTAGAGTTTGATATAATGAGCTTATGGCATACGATTTTAAAGTTTTTGATAAGCGGATTGCAGAGATTACTGAGCGGCTCAGTAAGGAGTTGGCAGGCGTGCGCACGGGGCGCGCGGGGCCGGCAATACTCGACGGTGTGTTGGTCGAGAGCTACGGCACGCGCGTGCCGATAACTCAGGTAGCTAATATATCGATAGAAGACGCGCGCACGTTGCGCATTGTGCCGTGGGACAAAAGCCTCGCTAAAGAAATTGAAAAGTCAATAACGAGTGCAAACCTCGGCCTCTCGGTTGGCATGGACGAGAAGGGCATCCGCGTATTTTTCCCTGAGCTCACCTCGGAGCGCCGCGTGTCATTAGTAAAACTCGCCAAAGAAAAAGTTGAAGAACTGCGCACTGCCTTGCGCGCCGCGCGCGACGATGTGTGGAGTGATATCCAAAAATTGGAGCGCGAGGGCAAGATGCCCGAGGACGACAAGTTTAAAGCAAAAGAGGACATGCAAAAGCGCGTTGATGCAGCGAATGCCGCGTTTGACACCGCGCTCGCGCGCAAAGAGAAGGAGATAGCGGGTTAAATGCTATCATAAGTTGGCATGACCTTCGTCTACTTTATTCTTATTTTGGTGGTGCTCGTTATTATCCACGAGTTTGGGCATTTTATTGTTGCCAAATTATCCGGCATATGCGTCGATGAGTTTGGCATATTTTTCCCGCCGCGCATTGCGGCAATAAAAAGAGGGGAGACCGAGTACTCTATCAACTGGCTGCCATTTGGCGGATTTGTAAAAATCTTTGGAGAGAATGGAGAAACAAACGAACGCAGCCCCGACGCTTTGGTCGGGGTTCCGACCTCCGAGGCGGAGCGTCGGAATTTCGTCAACAAGCCGCGCTACGTGCAGGCGGCCGTAATTGTTGCAGGCATCGTGTTTAATCTCATCTTTGCGTGGCTCGTGCTCTCGGCCGGCTACATGGCAGGCATCCCCACCTCGCCCGGCACCAACACTGTGGGCACGGTTACCAACGTGCAGGTGATGGTGACCGATGTGTTGCCCAGCTCTCCGGCCGAAAAATCTGGCCTCCTCGCCAGCGACCAAATAGAGGATATACAAACTGCCACGGCTGCGCTCGATGTGCGCTCGCTTGCACAAACGCAAAACTCCGGCGCAGCTGATGCCGTGACCAATTTTATTTTGGCGCACCAAGACGAGAGCGTAGTCATCACGGTGTTGCGCGATGGACAGCAAAAAACATTTTTGGCAAAAGCCGCAGAGGGGATTGTTGCCGGGCACAAAGCCATAGGCGTTGAGCTTTCCGATGTTGGCACACTGAAGCTTGGCCTCCCGCAGGCACTCGTCCAAGGTGCAGTACTCGGCTACGACATCACCGTGAGCACTGCGCAGGGTCTCGCTACATTTTTTAAACAACTCATAACCCTCACCGCCAATTTTAACGACGTGTCGGGGCCAATAGGCATCACCGTGTTTGGCGCGGCAACGCTCAAGCAAGGCTGGGTAGCGGCAGCACTTTTAACCGCGCTTATCTCAATTAATCTCGCCATCATAAATATCATCCCAATCCCCGGACTCGATGGCGGCCGCTTGCTTATCATTGGTATAGAAGCAGTAATCCGCCGCCCGGTAAACCCAAGTATTGTGATGAAAGCCACGATGGTGGGCTTTGCACTCCTCATCCTGCTTATGGTAGTCGTGTCCTATCACGACATAGTCCGCCTTGTGGGGTAAATAAAAAAGCCCCGCACACTGTTCTGGGCAACAGATGTGCGGGACCAAGTTTGAAACAAAGAACTTTTCTTATTTTGTGCCGACGCGCTTACGCGGCGGCTTCGTCGAGCGGTTCCTCGCCTTCCTCGCGGAAGTAATAGAGGACGCTGCAGTCAGCCAGCGGGTTCCACTGCTTTCCGCTGTTATCCATATCCACGAGTTTGTGGATGAGAAGAATATCGCCCGGCCGCAGGAGCTTGAGCCCTTGTCGGTCGATGCGACCGGTGTCGGTCGTCTGATGGCGTAGTTGCACCTTCGTGATCTCGCGACCTTTGAAGGTGATGGGTTGCCGCAGTGTGGCGTAGCCCATCGCCGAACCGCCGGTGCCGTAGACAAACCAGTCCAACACGGCCTGTTTGTCCGAAGTTAAGGCGACCTTTGGTTCCGGCCTGATCCAGAAGTCTTCGTCGTCGTCCCATTTCTCGAGCGTGGCGCTGCGCACCAGCTCGCGGAACTTGGGCAAGAGCAGCATCTGCAGCCACTGCTCGATCGAAGGATGGCCGACATCCGGCACGAAGACGAATCCGTTGAGGATCTTTCGAACCTCGTCGCTACCGAACGCGGCAGCGACGCGTTTGTCTTCGCTTTTCAGCGTGTAGGGCGTCTTCGCAGTACGCTTGTACACGTACCCGCGCCAGCCGATGTCCTGCACCAGACGGAACTCGCCGTCCAGGTATATGATGAGAACGCGGTCGAGCGTGACCCTCCCGGTCTTGCTCACCGCTATGATGTCGGCGCGATTCGATCCGCACCGACTTTGCATTTGGGTGTCGACCCAGAGGACAACCCGCGGGATATTTTGTTCCGCCATCTCCTTGTTGTCGGAGACGATGCGGGAACGCACTTCGCATGGCGGCTCGCTGTGGACCACCAGGTCCCCATACGGGGCGACGTTCGCGGCAAGACGATACCTGTCGCCGTTTTCGCGTTGGGCGATAATTACCCGGTCATTGTCCTTGTGATGGGCGATTTCCAGCGCAAAGTTGGTGACCAACCTGTCCCGCAGATTGTTGCGGGCAAACGACGCCTTGTCGGTGTTCTCGATCTTGGCGACCTCTTTCCACCCATTCGCGAAATCCGGCAAACTGATGACGCCGGTCCGCTGGTCGATGGTAGGAACCACCTCCGTCTGCATGTTTTTGCCCGTGAAGGCCGTCACGAAGGCGATGACACCCGCGTGACTGAAATTGCGAGAGTTGGCTAGTGTTCTCGACATGACAAAACTCCGTGTCTTGCGGGGCATGAGCGCCCCACGATGTATTCTTTTTTCAGTGAACGATTCGTGTTGCCGAGTTCGACTCCCAGAGTCAAACCCAACATGCGAACCATTACTTATTTGATGTTCAGCGCTTCGAGTCCTGCTCTGACTATTTTTTTAAACTCCTCCCACTCGATGCTCGAGGGCGTCACTTTATCGCTGTGCGAGCCGCCGTTAAGCAGCGAGTTGGTTGCCGGATCATAATACCAGTATTCAACTTCTTTAATGCGGCCGGTTTGGCCAAGATATACTGGGTCATTACCAAGATCTATGCCGGCATTTTCTCCCTCGCGCAAACGGATAAGTGCTGCAACAATCGAGAGGTCGATTTTATGCTCCTGTTTTGTAAGGACGCATAAGTGATTGGTCTTTTCAGATTTTTGTATAACCACATCAGCATGCGGGCCGCTCATCGAGCGCAGGTACGTGGGCATAGCCGGCTTATCCGAAACTATGCACGACACGAGCAACTTTTTGTTTCCGTAGGTAACGGTAAACTCTTCATATGCGCCTTCGGCGCGCTTGCGCTCAACCTCGGCAGGCAACTCAACATGGTGCTCTTGGGCTGATTGCCAGTGAGCTTCGAGGAGGGGGAGTATTGAGTCGACCACATGTTGCGGATTTTTAGGATTTGCTTTGTTGAGCGATGCAATAAGTCCCGAGAGTCCAAACGCACGATCAAGCGGATCGCGTGATACCGTTCCTTTCCCTTGTTTATCATCACGATTGGTGTATGCAAGCAACTGTTGCAATGAACGATCGTTATACACGCCAAGATATCGTGCAACCAGTTCGGTCGTGGAGTAGTCGGAGCCATGATGGTCAAGCGGTCCGCCGCCCAAATCAATTGCCAATATATTTTGCTTCAGTAAACTTTCAAAGGTCTCATTGTTCTCCAATTGCGCGCGTACTTCAACGGTAGCATTTTCAATATCAGGGAATTTTTTTGCCCCAAATTTTTTGAGCAAGAAGATTGCCACGATAGTATCGGGCTGAGGACGGGTTGGCAACAGCATTTTCCACTGCTTTTCCACGGAAACAATTGTAGCATACATACTATAAAAAGTAAAGACCCCGGGCAGGATAGCTTGACATTGAGCCAAAGTATCCTGTCCGGGGTAGTTTTTGTGCCCTTGTTAGGCCTTTTTCGCGTACTTCTCGGCGAGTTTGCCGAGCAGAGTCGGCATCACGTTGCCGAATACCTGGAGCCGAGCAATAAAGCGCTCAGAAAGTTTGCTCTTCTCCATGAGAAGAATTTCGTCCGCCGACCAGTCGTATCGGACGAACTCGCGACCCGACCCCCGTTGAATGGGGTTGGCGCCGGTCGTGTCGAACAACCGATCCATCTGCACCGGCTTCAATAGGCGTGCTTGAGGCATAAAGTGCAACCCCAGCCAAACCGCCTCGAACACGTCGTAGTTCGTCCGAGCCTCCAAGCGATCCACGAGTTCGCCCGGCATCCGGGCGAAGAGTTTCTTCATGTGCTCGAGATATACTTGATTTTCCGGCCCCACCGGGACGGTGAACTCGACGCCATCTGAACCCATTCTCTCTACATTGCCGTCCTTTCTCCGCCAAGAGGCGGGAGTGATGAGTGGGCGCGGAGTAAATTTGAGAGCCTCCGGTCTGTCTTTCAATGACCGGAATAATGGAATGGCCGGCTTAAGTTCGGCCAATTTCCCTCCGCGCACATATATATTGCGTGCGCGTGCTGCGCGGAAGAGCGCGAGGGCGGCCTCAGGATCGGGGTGTTCTTCCTTGGATAGTTGTTCGATTTGAGCCTGGAGATGGCACATCTTGGCGAAGGGGTCAACGACAATTGCCCCCCGCGCCTGTCTCAGTTCCTCCAAAGCTTCGCGCGCCTCTTCGCTGATGAGTGCGGCCTGTTCCAGAGCATGCATTTCTTCGGGTGAGATTTGCGCACCTTCGATAGCCTTTGCAGCTTGTGACTTTCCTGCTTCTTTGGCTTCGAGTGCTTGCTTTGCGAGTTCACGAAGTGATGACATTGTTTTGTCTCTCTCTTAGTACCCGAGCCATTGTAAGAATGGACTGCGGTCGGTGGGTGGAGCCTCGTCGAGTGACGGGCCGGTACGCTTTTACAAGGAGCAAGGTTTGGGCGTGTTTGCCCGAACCAAGTCCAAAAAAAGCTTACTATATTTTACAGGAAAGTCAAGTTTCTTCCTGTTATATAAAGCTTTTTTGCCACCAATCGTTTTTGGCTCTACAATGAGTCCCTATGCGGCAATCACAACTTTTTACAAAAACGCGGAGGGAGGCTCCTAAAGACGAGGTCGCTAAAAATGCACAGCTTTTACTGCGCGCGGGATACATCCACAAAGAGATGGCCGGCGTGTACGCGTATTTGCCATTGGGTCTCCGTGTGGTTGAAAAAATAAAAACAATCGTGCGCGAGGAGATGGACAAGATTGGCTGTCAGGAAATTATTATGACGAGCCTCCAGCGCAAAGAGCTGTGGGAAAAGACTTCGCGTTGGAGCGACGAGGTGGTTGATGTGTGGTTTAAATCGGCACTCAAAGCGGGCGGCGAGGTTGGCTTTGGCTGGTCGCACGAGGAGCCCATCGCCGAAATGATGAAAAACTACATCGCGAGTTACAAAGACTTGCCGATAGTGGTGTATCAGTTCCAAACCAAACTCCGCAACGAGTTGCGCGCCAAAAGCGGCATCATGCGCGGCAAAGAGTTTGTCATGAAGGATGCGTACTCTTTTTCTCTAGGCGAGGCCGACCACACCAAGTTTTACAACGAGTCTATAGATGCCTACTTGCGCGTATTTGAGCGCGTGGGCATTGGCGAAGACACCTTTGTAACGTTTGCCTCGGGCGGCGCGTTTACACAGTTTAGCCACGAGTTTCAAACTGTTGTCGACACCGGCGAGGACACTATTTATATAAATAGAGAAAAAAAGATTGCCATTAACGAAGAGGTGCTCAACGATGAGACACTCAAATCTCTTAACGTGACGCGTGCAGAGTTGACCGAGGTAAAAACCGCCGAGGTCGGCAATATTTTTAACTTTGGCACGCAAAAGTCGGAGGACCTCGGCCTCTATTACAAAAACGAAAAAGGCGAGGAGGTGCCGGTATGGATGGGTTCCTACGGCATTGGTATCACGCGCCTCATGGGTTTGCTGGTGGAGAAGTTTGCCGACGAAAAGGGTATCGTGTGGCCCGAAAGTGTTGCACCGTTTCGTGTGCATCTTGTGGAGCTCAGCCAAGACAACGAAGATGTCGCCAACGAAGCTAAAGAGTTGTATCAAGAGCTTACCTCGGCGGGTGTTGAGGTGTTGTGGGATGATCGCGACGCGCGTGCAGGCGAGAAGTTTGCCGACAGCGATCTGCTTGGGTTGCCGCTGCGCGTTGTCGTGTCCGAAAAAACCTTGGCCGCCGGCAAGTTTGAGTGTGTTGATCGCAAGAGCGGCCATGTGTCGCATAAGAGTTTGCAGGAGCTGATAGGACATCTGACCGCGTAGCCGAAGTACCGCCCGAATATTTCGATGTTTAAAAATTTTCAAAACAGATTTTTGCCGCTTATATCCAACGATGTAGGCATCGACCTTGGCACGGCCAACACGCTGGTATATCTGCGCGGCAAAGGCATTGTCGTAACCGAGCCGTCGGTGGTGGCGGTCAATCAAAAAACCGGCCAGGTGGTAGCGGTGGGCGCCGAGGCAAAGGCGATGCTCGGCCGCACGCCAGGGCACTTAGTGGCGGTGCGTCCGCTTATCGACGGCGTTGTGTCCGACTTTGAAGCAACCGAGGAGATGCTCGCCTATCTCATTAACCGCGCACAAGGCGTGTCGCGCAAAATGCTGGGCCCTCGTGCGGTCATTGGCGTACCGTCCGGCATTACCAACGTGGAGATACGCGCCGTTAAAGATGCGGCGCAAAACGCGGGCGCGCGCGAGGTACATATAGTAGAGGAGCCGATGGCCGCGGCGCTCGGCATACGCTTGCCGGTGCGCGAAGCGATGGGCAGCATGATTGTCGACATCGGCGGCGGCACGGTTGATATTGCGGTCATCAGTTTGGGAGGTATTGTCCGCTCTAAAAATTTGCGCGTCGCAGGCGACAAGCTCAATCAAGACATCATTTCTTATGTACGCTCTGAGTTTAAAATTTTAATAGGGGAGAAGACTGCCGAAAACGTAAAGATGGCGATAGGCACCGCCATCGAGGGCGGCGAGCACATGGAGGCCATCATACGCGGCCGCGACCTCATCACAGGCTTGCCGCGCGAGATTATCATTACCGACTCGGACATTCGCGAGGCAATCTCGCAATCGATAGATACGCTGGTTGAGTCGGTGCGCGAGGTGCTTGAGACAACGCCGCCCGAGATTCTCTCCGATATCATGCACTCAGGCATTGTGCTCGTGGGCGGCGGCGCATTGCTCAAAGGGCTCGACAGCTTGCTCGCGCAATGGCTCAAAGTGCCCGTATTGGTAGCCGACGACCCGCTCACGGCCGTGGCGCGCGGCACCGGAGTTATTTTGGAAAATTTAGAGGCGCATCGCGACGTATTTCTCGAACATGACGACGATATCTCCTAAACATCGGAGCCGTTTTTGGATTGTTCTTTTTTTTGCTGCGTGCGTCGTGGTGCTTGCAGTGCTGCTGCGTAACAACATGAGCAATTTTTTTTGGAACGCCGCCTCTCCGGTAATGGCGTTTCGTAATTCGCTTGATACAAACGAGGTAAGCACTTTGCGCGCCGAGCTTGCGTCTACCACGGCGGCTCTTGCCGATCGCAACGCACTGTATGCAGAAAATATCAATCTTAAACAACTGCTCGGTCGCACGGTCTCCAATCACAGCGTGCTCGCCGCCGTGCTTCAAAAACCGCCGAGCATACCGTATGACACGCTTATTATAGACATTGGCAGGCAAGACAATGTAGCGCCGGGCGATTTGGTGTTTGCAGGTGGAACATTGGCAATAGGCACCGTGAGCGAAGTGTATGACACCACCTCGCGTGTGACGCTTCTCTCGAGCCCCGGCGAAACATATGACGCGCTCCTCAACGGCAGCGTGCCCGTATCTCTCACCGGGCAGGGTGACGGCTCGATGTCTGGCGAAGTGCCGGCCGGCACGCCAGTTAAAGCAGGAGACTCAATTGTGTTGCCCGGCATCGGCTCGTCGTTTGTTGGATCCGTGTCTCATGTCAGCGAGGAAGCGGGGTCATCGTTTATAACATTGTATGTGCAGCTTCCCGTCAATTTATTTTCGTTGCAATATATAGAGGTACAAACCAATCCATGAACAACGAAGTAAGGTGGTGGATATCGGCAGGATCTTTTGCGCTTGCGGCGGCCGGTTTTTTGCTTCCGTTTTGGCCGCTCTCGGTGCTCGGCATCGCACTCGCGGCATTTACCGGCCGATGGATGTTGGCAATTGTATTTGGACTCCTTCTCGATATCGCCTACGGCGCGCCGGTGGGCCGTTGGCAGGTGTTGTATATTCCTTTTACGCTCACCGCCCTCGTGTGTGTGTTAGGGCGCGCTATCGCTTCACGCTACATGCGTAAAAAATATCAAGACACCCTATAGGGGTGTTTTTGTTATACTGCGCGTATGTTTCCTAGCCGATTTCGGAGGCGTAAAAAAATAACAACGCAGATAGAGCCGGATGAAATTCTCATCGACTCGCAAAATGTGGCCCACTTTGACCGCGACCAATTTGAAGGGCGCATTGAGCAGCCGCTCGGCCAGCGTTCTTTTTGGCTTATCGGAGCAATTGTCGGGATATCTTTTATCTGGCTCATGGTGCGCGCCGGCGACCTAGAGCTCATGCACGGAGTAGCGTATGCAAAACAGGCCGAGGACAACCAATTGAGCCAGCAAACAATTGTTGCCGACCGCGGTGTCATTGTCGATCGAAACGGCGTGCCGCTTGCGTACAATGTGCGCGAGTCGGTTACCGATGAGTTTGCCAAGCGCGTGTACTCGTCACTGCGCGGGGTGTCGCTTGTGGTGGGGTACGTAAAGCCACCGGCTAAGGACTCAAGCGGCACCTATTATCGCGACGTATTTCTGGGCATGGACGGTGTCGAAGCGGCGTACAATGTAGAGCTTGCCGGTACTAACGGCAGCAAGTTGTCTGAAACCGATGCACACGGCAACGTCGTGTCGGAAAGTATACAAAATGAGCCGGTGCCGGGTCAAAAAATAACCCTCTCGCTTGATGCAAATGTTACGCAAGGCCTCTACGACACGCTTGCCAAGACAGCTGAGCAGTCGGGCTTCCAGGGCGGCGCAGGTGTCATTATGGATGTACAAACCGGTGAGCTCTTGGCCATGACCAGCTATCCGGAGTACTCCTCGCAGGCGCTTACCGATGGCGACACAGCCGCCATCGATGCGTTTAATAACGATCCAAAATTGCCGTTTTTGAACCGTGCGGTAGACGGTCTCTATTCGCCGGGTTCGATTGTTAAACCCATCATGGCGATGGCGGGGTTAACTGAGGGCGTCATAACTCCAACTACACAAATTCTCTCGACCGGCTCAATCAGCGTTCCCAATCCTTACGACAAAGCGCACCCAAGCATATTTAAAGATTGGCGCGTGAATGGCCTTATGACCGTGCGTGATGCGCTGGCTGTTTCTTCCGATGTATTTTTTTACGAAGTGGGCGGCGGATATCAAAACCAGCCGGGCATCGGCATCAATAACATAGATAAATATTTAAGCATGTTTGGTTTTGGGGCTCCGGCAGGATTGGCGGGATTTACTGAACCATCCGGCACTATTTCGAGCATTGCGTGGAAGGCGGCAAACTTTCCGGGCGACCCCTGGCGTCTTGGCGACACGTACCACACGGCGATCGGACAATACGGCACGCAAATTACGCCGCTCCAAGCAGTGCGCGAGGCGGCGGCGATTGCCAATAGCGGCAAGTTGCTTACACCAACACTCATTGCAAGTTCGAGCCCTCAGTTTACGCAACTTAGTTTGCCGGAACAAAACTTTGAGGTGGTACGCGAGGGCATGCGAGAGGGTGTGGTGAGCGGCATTTCGGGAGCGGTCAAGTTTGACTTTGTCCATGTGGCCGCAAAAACCGGCACCGCGCAAGTGGGCCTTCAAAACCAGTATCAAAATTCGTGGATGATAGGTTTTTGGCCGTACGAAAATCCTAAGTATGCATTTGCCATGGTGATGGAGAAGGGCCCTGCAGGCACGGAAATAGAATCGCCTTCGGCCATGGGTATTTTCTTGCAATGGATGGAAGTTAATGACCCGCAATATTTGCAGTAGATTTTCCGCTTATCTTGACTTTAGCGTATTTTTGTATACACTGATTGTTCACTATGCCAAAAGAAGAATTCATTTCGCAGGAAAAATTTGAAGAACTAACAAAGGAGCTCGACCTGCTACGCACCACCCGTCGGAAGGAGGTGGCGGAGCAGCTTGAGTATGCCCGCTCGCTTGGTGATCTCTCGGAAAACGCCGAGTACCAAGAGGCGCGCGAGATGCAAGCGGCTGTCGAGGAGCGCGTGCAAAAGCTCGAGTCAATATTAAAAAACGCTAAAATCGTGCGCGCTGGTAAAAGCGACATTGTGGGCATGGGCACAAGCGTGCAGGTTACCAAAATAGGCTCAACCGACAAGCATAGCTACACAATCGTAGGCGCCGAAGAGGCCAATATTATCGAAGGCAAGGTCTCATACCATTCGCCGCTTGGGAGCGCCTTGATGGGCAAGAAAAAAGGGGACGAGTTTTCCTTTCACACGCCGCAGGGCACCCTCAAATATAAAATCCTCAAAGTAGAGTAGTACAAAAGCCCCTCGCAAAAGGGGCTTTTTACGTTACAATAGGCACATGGCTAATGATGAAGTCCGCACAGAGCGATTAAAAAAACTCGCGCGTTTAACAGCCGCTGGTCTGTCAGCCTATCCTGCCACCTCAAAACGCAGTATTTCTATTGCCGAATATCTAAAAGATTTTGATGGATATATAGAGAACAGTAAAAAAGAAACACTTGTCGGCCGCATACTTTCCATCCGCGGGCAGGGAGGTATTACATTTATGGATGTGTTTGACGGCACTGCCAGGATGCAATTTGTTTTAGAAAAAAATGAAATAGGTGAAGAACAATTTAACTTGTTTCAAGAAGTTATCGACCAGGGAGATTTTATTGAAGCGGAAGGCGGCGCGTATCTTACCAAAAGGGGAGAGAAGTCGCTCAAGATTACGTCATGGAGAATGCTCTCAAAATCGCTCACGACATTGCCAGACGAATGGTATGGATTGCAAGACCCAGAGCTCAAACTTCGCCAACGTTATATTGACCTTTTGCTTGATGAAGAATTACGCGCAGTATTTATCCGTCGTGCAAATTTTTGGCATGCCATACGCAGTTTTTTGCTCAAGCAGGGATTTTTAGAGGTAGAAACTCCTGTACTCGAAAACTCTCCCGGCGGTGCCGATGCACGGCCGTTTGTGACGCACCATAATGCACTTGATATCGATGTATATCTTCGCATCTCGGCCGGCGAACTTTGGCAGAAGCGTCTTTTAATTGCGGGGTTCCCTAAAGTATTTGAAATTGGACGCATTTTCCGCAACGAGGGGCAGTCGCGCGAACATCTGCAAGATTATACGCAGTTGGAAACCTACGAAGCATATAGCGACATGCACAAAGGCATGGAGTTTATTAAAGACCTTTATAGGCATATTGCTAAAGAGGTATATGGTAAATCAACATTCTCTATCAACGGTCAGAACATCGATTTGGCAGCTGAGTGGGACAAGATAGATTTTTGTAACATAATAGAAGAACGGTTTGGTATTAATCCAATCACTTGCAGTGAAGAAGAGGCAATAGCGGCGGTACACAACAATGACATCAAAGTAGGGGAAACACTTAATAAAGCTCGAGCCGTCGATCATCTCTGGAAGGCAGTGCGCAAAACCATCTCAGGGCCCGCTTTTCTTATCAATGTGCCCGCTTACCTTGAGCCTCTTGCCAAACGCAGTGCCGACAATCCCCACGTTGTAGAACGTTTTCAGGTAATTTTGGCAGGTTCTGAAATAGGTAAGGGTTTTAGCGAGCTTAATGATCCACAAGACCAGCGTGCTCGTTTTGAGGAGCAGCAAAAACTCCGTGAGCAGGGTGATGACGAAGCCCAACGTCTTGATGAGGAGTATGTAGAGGCTATGGAGTATGGCATGCCTCCGGCATTTGGTTTTGGTCTTTCGGAGCGCCTATTTGCCTTTTTAGAAGATCGTGCTGCCCGTGAGACTCAACTATTCCCACTGCTTAGGCCTAAGAATAAAGAATAAAAATGTTTATATAAAAAAGAATTAGGCCGGCGCTGGGTAAGCGCCGGCCTTGATTGCGTTACGTCGGGCAAGCTATGGGCCCGAAACGTTCGATGAGCATATAGAGGACAGCAGCGACGGAGATAAATGCCAGCGCAATGTTTCGCGCTTCTTTGACAATGTCCCGTTTCGGGGACAAGGGGGTTTCTCTCATTCCCTCGTAGGCTGCAGTTCCTTTATTCCCGCTGAAGAACGATAACACGGTGGCCTCTTTTGTTAGAGATGGCCATTCCTCGTGTCCTATTCGTCGAACTCTTCCCGCTTCAAATAGTAATCTACAACAGCGTTTTTGTCAAGTGGCTATACGGGCAACTACAAATAGCTTTAAGCAACAGCAAAGTGGGGTAATCCACAGTTTTGTGGGGCAAAGTGCTATGCAGTGGGAGCTAAGTGGGATAGAGTGGTAAGTATGCTGATTGGTGAATATCTCCACACACTCGATAGCAAAAAACGCCTCTCACTGCCGGCAAAGTTTCGCAAAGAGGTGGGTCGTAAAGTAGTAATCACACGAGGCCTCGACTCATGCCTTTTTATGTTTCCGCTCGCGGCATGGAAGGAGATTGTCGCCAAACTGCATAACCTTCCGATGGGAGGTGCGGACACGCGCGGCATGAGCCGCTTTATTCTTGCAGGAGCAGTCGAGACCGATGTCGATGCGGCGGGGCGCATCTTGATGCCCGACTTTTTAAAAGAGTTTGCCGACCTACGCTCGCGCGTGGTACTTGCAGGAGTCTCCGACCGCATCGAAATCTGGAACGAAAAGACCTGGGAGGAGTACAAGCGCCGGATTGAAAAAGGCGCCGACCAGATGGCGCAGACGTTGGGCGATTTAGGCATTTTGTAACATGAAAAGCACACCGACATTAGCTACTGTTCGTGCCGAGCACCGTCTCTCTCGAGAGGAGGATGGTCATCCGCGCGAGCAGCAGCAAGTGCCGGAACAATCAAGCAGAAGGGCACCTTCTGCATCAGATGCAGAAGGTGCCCTTCTGCCGCGCAAGCATGTGAGTGTGATGCTCAAGGAAGTGCTTGAGCAATTAGACATACACAAAGGCGAGTTGGTAGTTGATGCCACCGCAGGGAGCGGCGGCCACAGCGAGGCAGCGCTCAAGGCCGGTGCGCGTCTCCTGGCGCTTGATGCCGACCTCTCGGCAGTGGAGCGTACGCGCGAGCGTCTCGCGCCTTATGGCGCACGCGCCGAGGTCGTGGAGGCCAATTTTAAAGATTTAAGAAAGGTGCTCAAACACGCGGGCCTCGATACGCTTGATAAAGCTATATTTGATTTGGGATGGAACCGCGAGCAGCTCGCGGCAGGCAAAGGATTTTCATTTTTAGTTGATGAGCCGCTCAACATGAGCTATGGCGCAAAACCGGCCTCGGGTTTTACCGCATCCGAGATAGTAAATGAGTGGAAGGAGGAGGTTATTGCCGATGTGCTTTACGGCTATGGAGAGGAAACCTATGCGCGCAGGATTGCAAAAGCGATAGTTGAGCGCCGCGAAATACGCCCTATCGAAACAACTGTTGAGCTTTCCGAAATAATAAAAGATGCGGTGCCTGCCGCGTATCGCCATGGGCGGTTGCATCCGGCTACGCGCTCCTTTCAAGCTCTGCGCATGGCGGTCAACGCAGAGATTGCGTGCATTGAGTCGGGAGTAGCCGCTGCATGGGAGCACTTGAGAGAGGGCGGCCGCATTGCGGTCATTACCTTCCACAGCATCGAGGACCGCGCAGTTAAAAGACTTTTTTTGTCGTACGCAAAAAACGGCGGTCGATTAGTAGTGAAGAAGCCACTTACGCCGAGCCGAGAGGAAATTACCCAAAATCCTTCCGCGCGAAGCGCAAAACTCCGGGTTATAGAAAAATCGTATGAAAAGGATAACTAACCAATTAGAACGAGGAGTTGAGCAAGTAGCGGTCGTGTACCAGCCGTATCTCAACCGTGCGCTCATATTTTTAGTCGTGGTACTTACCGTCTCCGTATTTTTATACTGTGCGTTTTTGCTTGAGGCGGTTGCCAATGCTGCCGCCAAAACTACCGCCGAGCGCAATACCGAAGCGCTTACCGAGCAATTGAGTTCTCTCGAAAACCAATATTTGGCGCTGACACAGTCGCTCACACCCGAGCGCGCTAAAGCGCTTGGATTAGTTACTCCCACAGAAGTGGCAAGCGTGTATGCGCACGGAGAAAGCGGCTCGCTTTCCTTTGGGCAAATAAAATAGAGGTTAGAATAGAATAATGAATGCGCGTTTTATCGGCCGAGTGCGTGTCCTCACGGCATGCATAGTGCTTGGCGGCCTCATCATTGTGGGGAGACTGTACTTCCTTCAAATTGTGCAAGGCAAGGTATATACCGCCCGTGCCGACGCGCAGTTTATGGAGCCGGCGAGTCCTTTACCCGACCGCGACTCAATTTATTTTACTGACAAAGACGGCAACCATATTATTGCCGCGACGCTTAAAAGCGGTTTTACGCTCGCGGTTAATCCCACAAAAGTTACCGATGCGCAGACGCTCTACGCCTCTCTCAATAACTTGATGCCGCTCGACGAAAATGACTTTTTAGCTAAGGCAACAAAGGCGGGCACGCAATACAGTGTTATTGCCGACCATCTCGACACAGCGCTGGGGGTGGAGCTTGAGCAAAAACAATTGCCCGGCGTTATTTTGGCCGAAGACCGCTGGCGCTATTATCCGGGCGGTTCGCTTGCGGCGCAGGAAATAGGTTTTGTGGCGTACAACGGCGACGAGCAAGAGGGCCGCTATGGGCTTGAAAAGCAATATCAAGATACACTCAATAAAACCGACGACGATTTGTACGCCAACTTTTTTGTACAGCTTTTTAGCACGGCAAAAGGAGTAATAAGCGGAGCGCCGCAGAGCGGCGATGTTATCACTACTATCGAGCCATCGGTGCAAGCCGAGCTTGAGCGCGAGCTCGTGGCGTATGACAACACCTGGCACCCGGCGAGCTCCGGCGGCATCATTATGGATCCGCAAACGGGCGCGATATATGCGATGGCTGTGTCTCCCACGTTTGATTTAAATAATTTTGGCGCACAGACCGACCCGCTTATCTTTGCAAACCCGCTGGTGCAAAACGTATATGAGATGGGCTCTATCATGAAGCCGCTCACCATGGCGGCCGGCATCGACTCCGGTGTGATTACGGCAACCACCACCTATGATGACACCGGCTGCATCACCGTTGATACCAAAAGAATTTGCAATTACGACTATGTTGCGCGAGGCGTGATACCCATGCAGCAAATACTGAGCCAATCGCTCAATGTGGGTGCCTCGTTTATTGCAACACGCATGGGTCCTTCCATCATGAAAGATTACTTTTTAAATCATTACGACTTAGGGCAGGCAACCGGCATCGACATGCCGGAGGAGCAGGCGGGGCTGGTAAGCAATTTAAATCACAATCGCCAAGTCGACTACGACACGGCTTCGTTTGGTCAAGGCATCGCTATTACGCCTGTCGAGACGATACGAGGTCTTGCGACGCTCGCCAACGGCGGTAAGCTGGTGACGCCTCATCTTGTAAGTGCGATACAATATGACACGGGTGTAACCAAGACGCTCAATTGGGGCACTGGCACGCAAGTGTTGAAGCCAAGCACTACCGCGGCGGTAACCAGCATGCTCACCACGGTGGTCGACACCGTGCTTGATAACGGGGCGGTTAAAATGGCCCATTACAGCATCGCAGCTAAAACAGGCACCGCGCAAATAGTTGATCCCGCAACCCAAGCGTATTATCCGGACACCTATTTGCACAGCTATTTTGGCTATCTGCCGGCCGGGAGCAACGCGCGGTTTATTATCTTTTTGTTTGCGCTCAAGCCGGTTGGCGCACCATACGCCTCCGAGACATGGTCGGATCCGTTTATCGACATCACACACTTTTTAGTCAATTATTATAATATTCCTCCCGACCGATAATCCTCATGCGCACTGCGTTTAAAAAAATAGTACTTTTACTCCTCACTCTTG
Organism: Minisyncoccota bacterium; assembly: GCA_035510635.1. Lineage (GTDB taxonomy): Bacteria > Patescibacteriota > Minisyncoccia > Phycocordibacterales > SBAW01 > GWA1-54-10. The sequence goes on from DATKGU010000003.1 coordinate 36,398, forward strand.
AGGCACGCTTGGCGGTGGCGCGCTACAAGCCGCATATTATTGCCGTAACCGGCAGCGTGGGCAAAACCTCCACCAAAGATGCCATCTATGAGGTGGTGGCCGAGGGCGCCTATGTGCGCAAATCGCAAAAAAGTTTTAACAGCGAGATAGGTCTGCCGCTCACTATCTTGGGGCGTCCTAATGCGTGGAATAATCCTTTTAAATGGATGCTTAATCTGCTCGATGGGCTTTTGCTTATAGTCCTCCGCTCGCGCTATCCGGAGTGGCTCGTGCTCGAGGTGGGAGCCGACAGGCCGGGCGATATAAAAAAGGTGGCCGCGTGGCTGCCGGTTACCATTGCGGTTATTACACGCCTCCCCGAGGTGCCGGTGCATGTGGAGTTTTTTGAATCAGCAGAGCAAGTGGTTGAAGAAAAGGCCGCGCTTATTGATGCGCTGCTGCCCGACGGCACGCTCGTGCTCTATGCCGATGATGCGCGCGCCGAAGAGTTTAAAAAACGCGCCGCTGACAAAAAAATAATCACGTTTGGTTTTGCGCCGGGAGCCGATGTGCGCGCCGAGGATACTGCCATTTTATTTGAGAGTGGTACCGAGCACTGGCCGATAGGGATGAGTACGCGTCTTACGATAGACGGCGTCTCGGTGCCTATTGAAGTTGAGGGAGCCATCGGCACGCATACGCTTTTGCCTGCGCTCGCGGCGGCGGCGGTTGGTGTTGCGCTCGGGAAGGCGCCGAGCGATATAGCACACGCACTTAAAAACTACGAGCCGCCGCAAGGACGCATGCACTTAGTGCGCGGCGTTAAAGACACACTCATCATTGATGACACCTACAACTCTTCGCCGGCGGCGGTTGTTGCCGCACTTGATGCTTTAAAGATGATTGGGCGCGCCGGCCAAAGCGCCGGCATCCCTCCAGGCCGGCGAATCGCCGTTCTGGGGGACATGCTTGAGCTTGGCCGCCAGTCGGTTGAGGAACACCGTAAAATTGGTGCCGAAGTGGCAACTCGCGCGAGCGACGGCGGCACTGTCGATATGCTTATCACCGTTGGATTTCGCGCGCGCGACATAGCCGAGGCCGCGCTCGATGGTGGCCTTGCTGAGAATGTAATTTTGCAATATGAGGATTCACAAAAAGCGGGGGAGGAGCTTGCCGCGTTGCTCCAAAGTGGCGACTGCGTGTTGGTTAAAGGCTCGCAGAGCATGCGCATGGAGCGCGCAGTTAAAGAGATGATGGCCGAGCCGGAGCTCGCAGGAGAACTGTTGGTGCGCCAAGACGAGGAGTGGATAAAAAGATAATTTTGACAATCGACCTAATTTTACGTACAATCTAAGTTGGTACAGGGTTCTTCCTTTAAATTGCATTCACATGTGGGGAGTGGTTGGTATGACTTTTAGTTTGCGCAGCACGCCTTGTCTCGATCAGGCCCGTATGGAAAGGGCGGAGAGAGCACGTCTGGCCGTTCTAAAGAGACAAGGTGAGCGGACGGTGGTCGCGCTGAAAGAAATAAAACAAACCGCCGCAGAGCGGTTAGAAAAGGCAAAACAATTTCCACCTGGCACGCCCGTGAGGCTAGGGAAGTGGACAGGCAAAGTTATGTCTGTCGACCGCAACACTGGTGCACTCAGTGTGCACATTCCGGGTTTCCGGGTGCAGAAACAATGTATGCCCGACTTTGTCGAGCTGGCATAACAAAGCTTTTAGCGCGAGGCAAGTCCTCGCGTTCTTTCTTTTATGAGCATTTTACGGTATTGTATTTTGGTGTTTAAGTATTTGTGCGACTGCAAGGCCCTATCGTCTAATGGCTAGGACAGTTCCCTCTCACGGAACAAATCGGGGTTCGAATCCCCGTAGGGTCACAACGTGGAATCTTCTCTCAAGATTTTAAAAAAGGACAAGCGGTTTGCGGCTTTGATTGCTCGGCATGGGGTGCCAGATTTAAAGCGCGGCAACAATCTCTTTCAAGCGCTTGCGCGCGCCATTGTGTACCAACAGCTCTCGGGCAAAGCAGCCAGCACTATTTACGCGCGGTTTGTCGCGCTTTTTAATGATGCAAAACTCTCTGTGAGCAAACATAAATTTCCCAAACCCGAAGAGGTGTTAAAAATACCGGTTGATAAACTCCGCAGTGCAGGCCTCTCGGGCCAAAAGGTTGGTTATCTCAAAGACTTGGCGCTCAAGTTTACCGACGGCACTATCAAGCACAAAAGTTTGCATGGTATGAGCACCGAGAAGGTCACTGCACATTTAACACAGATAAAGGGAGTAGGCGTATGGACCGTGCATATGTTGCAGATTTTTACACTCGGGCGCCCTGATGTGTTGCCGGTGGGCGACCTTGGCATACAAAAAGGGTTCCAGATACTCTACAAACTCAAATCATTGCCGACGCCAAAAGATATGGAAAGGCTGGCAAAGCCATGGCGCGAGCATGCGTCGGTGGCGTCGTGGTATCTGTGGCGCGTAGCCGATGAAGCAAAAATAAAAGTAATTAAAAAGGGAAGTAATAAAAAATAAAAGGGCAGGAACAAATGTCCTGCCCCTACCCAAACAACTCTAACTGGCATTCTGCGGCGCGCTTTTTTTCTTCTGCTTTGCGCCGCTTTTTGCGGGTCTGCGCGGCTTTCAATGCCATCCGCGAACGGACGATGTGCGCGACGGCTTCGATTCGGATGACGAGCTCCTCGTGCGGTATCCACACGAGCGTATGCAAGTGTTGAGTGACAAACTCGGTAATATACTGCGATTGTTTTTCAGGTATGAATTTAAATCGCCGAGTTTGTCGCCACCCGCGACTCCGGAGTATGGAGTCAGCAATATCCTCGTCGGTCGGTCGGGGCATCACGCCCTCCGTTGTAAGGCGCGCTGCTCGTCAAACTTGTTGCGAGCATATTGAGTCCCGACCTCGGACATAAGACGCTTAACATTACCTTTATCGGTAATGCCGACGCCTCGGATTGCCTTTGAAATAGCGTCAACCTCGGTGAGGGCCTCGCCCTTTTCGAGTTTCCGTTTTGCGCTCGCCGCAAGCGCTTTAACGATTGCTGTCATTTGTTTTGCGCCTCCGGCGCTTGGCAAGAGGAATACGCAACACTATCCGACATTAATTATGCCTATTAAAATAATGAAAGTCAAGTGAAGCTGTGGATACCTGTTTTTATATAAAAAGGGCGGCTATCTTGCGATACCGCCCCTGAGTCTCTCTCGATCATTCTGACTTATGTGAACGCGGCAATGAGTTTGTTGTCTGCCTCGTTCAGTAGTTGGCGGAGCGTGCGGAGCGGTACTCGTCGGACGTGGTGGCCGTCTGGGCTCGTGCTCGGCAAGTTGTTCAGTCCTCCTGCGGGCAACGCAACCCGATAGCAGTAGACGATTTGCTGCGCCACGTTAGTCTCTCTCGGCACACTCTTCACCAACTTCAGCCTGTTGGCGGGGATGTTCAGCCCTGTTTCCGATAGGAGTATGCGGCTCATCGCTGTGAGTGGCGCAACGCCATCTTCAACCCTGCTGCCGGGCAGTTGCCAGTCGCGCCGCAATCCTTCGATATTTTTGACCAGGACAGTTTCGCCCTCGCATTCAATGAGAGCAACCACAACTTCTCGCCGCGGCTTGCGGGAGTCTTGATAGTCGTGCAGATTTCGCATCACACGTCCCCAAGTTAGAGGGTAGTTCTATTCCGCGAATGATATTACACGAAAATATAGTTTTGTCAAAAATGACTCGATATACATTACGCAAACAGGTCGTCTACCACCTCTTTGACCATCGTACCATCGGCTTTGCCTTTTAAATCCTTCATAAGCGCGCCCATGAGCTGATTGGCGCCTGTTTTGTCGGCAATACCCATCTCGGCGGCTTTGACCTTGGCGGCAGCCTCAACGTCTGTTTTGCTCATCTGAGCGGGGAGGAGGGTTGCAAGCACGTCTAGCTCGGCCTTTTCGCTCTCTGCGAGCTCGGGGCGGCCACCTGCCTCAAACTGCTCTATGGAGTCTTTGCGCTGTTTGCTGGCGCGCACAATAACCGAGAGCACCTCGTCCTCGGTGAGTACGCCGTCTGGGCCGCGGCCCTTAGAAACCAACTCGTTGGTGCACGCGGCAATAAGCCCGCGCATAACCGCGAGCTTAACCGGCTCCTTTGCCTTCATCGCGGCAATCATGGCCGCTTTTATATCTTGCTGTGTCATATGGCATCTACTATAGCAAAAAAATGCTAAAATGCTTGCATGGATTTACTCACAGGTTTAATTATCGTATTAATACTCGTCATACTGGGATTGGTAGCTATGGTGTACCGTGTGTGGAACACTTTGCAACAACCGCCGCTCCCGCCTCCTCCGCCCGATACCTCGAGCTTTTTACTTCTGCAAAATCAAATGAAAAATCTGCAGGACGCAGTTAAGTTTGACCTGCTCGAGGTGGTTAAGGGCGTGACGCAAACACAGGAGTCGACCAAGCAAGTGTTTGTCATTGCCGAGCAGTTGAGCAACTTGGAGAAGGTGTTAAAAAATCAAAAACAGCGCGGTAACTTGGGTGAAGCGTCGCTTGAACTCGTGATGAGCAACATTTTGCCGCCGGGCGCCTACGCGATGCAGTATGAGTTCCCTGGCGGAGAGACCGTCGACGCGATTATCCGCACCAAAGAAGGCTTTATCCCGGTTGATGCAAAGTTCCCGTTGGAAAATTACACGCGCATCCATGACGAGCGTGATGACGAGCGCCGCGCGGGGTTTGAGGAAGCGTTTAAGCGCGACTTAAAAAAGCGCATCGACGAGACAAGCAAGTATGTGCGACCCAAAGATGGCACGCTGCCGTTTGCGTTTATGTACATCCCGGCGGAGGGCATCTACTACGACCTCCTCAACGACGGCATTGGCGCGGTTAATACGCGCAGCCTCCTCGACTACGCACAAAACGAAAAGAAGGTGATTATTGTCTCTCCTACAACCTTTGCGGCTTATCTACAGTCGGTGCTTTATGGTTTTAAGGCGTTTAAAATTGAGGAGCAGGCAAAGGATATTGCCAAAAATGTTGAGGCTTTAGGGCGGCATATCAACGCTTATCAGGATTACTACAAAAAGCTGGGGGCTTCGCTTTCGACTACGGTTAATCATTTTAATGCCGGCTCCAAGGAGCTTGGCAAGATAGAAAAGGATGTGCTCAAAATCGACACCTCGGCAGAAATTGCCATTGATGTGCCGGCCATCGACAGGCCTCTCCTCGAGGGCAAGGAGTAGTTGCAAAAATAGGGCTTTTAGGCTAGTATATGCGGGCACTATGAAAGATTTCGCAATAATCCAGACCGGCGGCAAACAATACCTCGTGGAGGAGGGTGCCGTTCTCAAAGTAGAAAAGATAAAAGGCCCGCATAGCGAAAGCGGCTACGGTGTGTACAACGTGGGCGATAAGGTTGTTTTTGACGAGGTGCTCCTTGCCGACGACGGCAAAGCCACGACGCTCGGTGGGCCGTTTATTAAAGGCTCTAAAGTAGAGGCCGAGGTCACCAAAATCTCCCGCGCCAAAAAGGTGACGGTCATCAAATACAAAGCAAAGAGCAACTATTTTAAAAAGCGCGGCCATCGCCAGCCGTATTTTGAAGTCAAAATCACAAAACTCGCGTAAACAAAAAAGCCCTTCGGGGCTTTTTTGTTAACCTCTTGAATTAAGTGCTGAAGCAATTGTGTCTGGGTCGGCGTATTCGAGCTCACTGCCGGTGGAGAGGCCGCGGCCGAGCGAGGAGAGTTTGAAGCCGAGCCCTTCGGAAAGTGGCAGGAGTTTTTCTTGCAAGATAAGGCGGGTGTGGTCGCCCTCGGTGGTGGCCGAAAGGCCAAGGATAATCTCTTTAAGTTTGCCCGCGGCCGCGTCCTCCTCAACGCGCTTCAAGAGCTCATGCACGCGTATGTACTTTTGCGGCTCTTCGGCGGCAAGCGGTATCGTGCCGCCAAGCACAAAGTAGAGGCCGCCAAAGTTGCTGCGCTCGACATTGTCCATGTCGGCGTCCTTTTCGACTATAAAGAGGAGACCTTCGTCGCGACGCGAGCTTGCACATATGCTGCACAGATTGCTTTTGTGCTCTTCTTTAACAAACCAACGGAAGCATTTTTTGCACTGCGTGGTGTGTGCGCCGAGTTGTTGTATCGTTTCGGATAGCTCGCCGCGCACGGCAGGAGATGCAGCTAGGAGATATTGCACAAAGCGCCGCGCCTGGCGCGGCCCGATGCCGGGGAAGTGTTCAAAAGCTTCGGTTAGTTTTTCAATCGGGTTCATTGCTTTGGAAAAAAGGTAAAATAGGTTGTAAGGGCAATAAGTCGAGGCTGACTGAGCCGAGACATACTAATTTTTTAGCAAAAAAATTAGGGTGACCTGACAACCTATTTTACCTTTTTTCTTTCTAAAAATCCTGATTTGCGTTTTCAAACGCGCCGAAGTCGGTCTTTTCCAAGCTTTGGAAGGTGGTGCGCTTTTCGTCAAAGTAGAGCTCGATTTTGCCCACCGGGCCGTTGCGGTGCTTCTCTATCATAATCTCGGCAATGTTGGGGCGCTCGCTTTCTTTATTTTGCTTGTCATCGCGATGGATAAACATAACCACATCGGCATCTTGCTCGATGGAGCCCGAGTCGCGCAGGTCGGAGAGGCGCGGTTTGCCGCCGCGCTGCTCCACGGCGCGCGAGAGTTGCGAGAGCGCAAGCACCGGCACATCAAGCTCGCGCGCCAAATTTTTAAGCGAGCGGGAAATCTCGGTCACTTGCTGGACCATGCTGTCGCTCGCACGCGCGCCAGTGGGCACCATAAGCTGGAGATAGTCGACAATCAGGAGCCCAAGACCGTGCTCCTTTTTGAGCCTTCGCGCGGTGGCGCGCATTTTTAAAATATTGTTGCCCGGCTCATCGCTGATAAAAATGGGCGCCGCGCCGAGCTTGTCATACGCCTCGCGTATCCTGTCCCAATCTTCTTGGCTGTTGATGTGGCCCGTGCGCAAGTTCCACGAGTTGACTCCTGCCTCGGCCGCAACCATGCGGTCGATAAGCTGTTGTGCGGCCATCTCGAGCGAAAATACACCGACCACGGTGCCGTGCTGCACCGCCGATTGTCGCGCGATGTCGAGTGCGAGCGATGTTTTACCAACCGAGGGCCGTGCCGCCAAAATGATAAGGTCGGACTTTTGCAGGCCCGCGAGCATATTGTCCAAATCTTTAAAGCCGGTGCGCACGCCGCGCAACTCGTCTTTGTGCTCATGCAAATGTTCGAGGCGCGTCCACGCATCTTTAAGCGAGTCGCCGAGCGACGTAAATTTGGACATCGTAGGAGCTGATGTCACTTCAAAAATCTTTTTCTCGGCCTTCTCGAGTGTTTCGTCGACATCGCTTGCCTCATCATAGCCGAGCTCGGCGACAAACTCGCCCGCGTCGATAAGGCTCCGGAGCATATATTTTTTTTGCACTTGCGCCGCATAGTGTCGCGCGCTCGATGCCGCAGGCACGTTGCTCACAAGCTCGGCCAAGTAGCCGATGCCACCGATTTGCTCGAGCACGCTCTCGTCGCTCAATTTTGCGCGCACGCTCTCAATGTCAACAGGTTCGCTCTTGGTGTAGAGCGCGAGCATCGCTCTATATATAATGCGGTGCTTCTCGCTGTAAAAAGCATCGGGCGATATAAGATCGCTCGACTCGGTCATGCCATCGGGGCGTATCATCAGAGCGCCGAGCAAAGCCTTTTCGCTCTCGAGTGTTTGCGGCGGGACGCGCAGCGGGTCGTTATGCTTTTTTGCCATCCACTATAGAGTACTCTTTTTATGCAAGGGAGGGTATGTTGACGGAAGGTGGACAGATAGGGGATAACCTTTCATTTTTATTGGACCATTACGGCACTATTGACTTTTATTGTTTTTGGGTGTTTAATTTATCTTAAACAGTTAGCCTCATTCCGAGGCTTTGAAAGGGAGGATGTAATGCGGTATCACACGGAAGAACTGGCTTTTCCAAACGGTTGGGAGGTGAAGGCTGTTCCCGGTTCGGCTGAGGGGGCGGAAAAATTCTACGTCCAAGCCAAAGTTGTGACCAACTTTGGCGAAGGCCAAGAGACAGATTGCTACCTCCTCGACGACGGCGTGTGGCATATGGAAGCGGGCGATGGATATGGACACCACTTCAGTTCCAAGGCAGAAGCTGAAGCGGCCCTCGCTTTCGAGTTCAAGGAAAGGGATTGAAAGCTGCCGAATGTAAGCCGCCCGCTGCAGAGACCGCCCCCATTGGTCTCTCGGTGAGGCGGTTTTCTGTTTTTAAAGTAAGGTGTTTTAATATCAAGGAGGGTCCTCGCTTTTATTTTTTGCTTAGTTTTTGGCCCTCGGGGGTGTCTTTTATATCGTAACCCAGCACTTCTATCTGCCCGCGCAGCTCGTCGGCTTTGGTAAAGTCTTTGCTCTCGCGGGCGGTTTCGCGCTCTTTCATAAGTGTTTGGACCTCCTCTGGCAAGTCGGTTTGTGCAACTACCGCAAGCTTTTGAGGTTGTCGCATGTTGGCAAGTTCCAAGCCCAATATTTTATCTGCTTCAACAAGAGTGGCTTGATTGAGATTTTTTATATGCTCCCACACAAGCGCAAGCGCTTTGGGCGTGTCGAGGTCGTTGGCGACTGCTTTATAAAATTCTTCCAAAAATTTACTATCCGGCTCGCCGTCTTTTGACATTTCAAGATAGGCGCGCGCGAGCCGCTTGAGCGCCGTGTCGGCACCTTCGATTGCTTCCCACGTAAAGTTCATTGGGCTCCTATAGTGGCCGGTGAGATACCAATAGCGTAATGCGAGCGGTGAGAAGCCACGCTCAATGATTTGATGCAGATAAATAGTATTGCCTTGCGACTTAGAGAGCCGTTTGCCCTCAATGGTGATAAACGCGTTGTGCATCCAATAGCGCACAAATTGTTTACCGGTTGCCGCCTCGGCCTGCGCTATCTCGTTGTTGTGATGTATCGGCACGAGGTCGATGCCGCCCAAGTGTATATCGATTTGTTTGCCGAGGAGCGTAAAGATCATCGCCGTGCACTCGATGTGCCAACCGGGGAAGCCGGTGCCCCAAGGGCTTTGCCACTCTTGCTGGCGTACTCCGCCTTTGGGCGAGAACTTCCACAACGCAAAGTCATGCGCATTTTTCTTCTGCATGTTTTCCTCAACACGGGCGCCGTCTTTTTGGCCACCCAAGTTGATGTGCCCCAGCTTGCCGTACGCCGCAAATTTTGACGTATCAAAATACACGCCATCGTCAATGATATAGGCGTAGCCTTTTTCTTCCAATGTTTTAACCAATGCAATTTGCTCTGCTATATATGCCGTTGCGCGGGGGAACTCTATTTTTGAACGGTCGATGCCAAGCTGGTCTAGGTCATTAAAATAAAGTTGTGTGATTGTCTCGGCAATTTCTTGCGCGCTAAGCCCGCGTTTTTTTGCGCTCGCTTCCATCCTATCCTCGCCAATGTCGGCGTCGCCCGCGTTGTCGCCGGTGAGGTGGCCGACATCGGTAATGTTGCTCACATGCTTAACGGGGTAACCCCACACCTTGAGCGTTTTACGGAGCGTGTTGGCAAGCAGCGGCCCGCGCAAATTGCCGATGTGTTGCTGCTCGTACACGGTGGGGCCGCAGTTGTACATTTTGACTATGCCGTTTAAGGGTTCAAAAACTTCAACCTCGCCCGAGAGCGTGTTGTGGAGCTTCAATGCGGGGAAGCCGCTTTGTTTTTTGGAGGTAAAGAGTGAGAGGATGCCCATGTGTGGTTTAAGAGCGGCTGTTTAAAGCCAACCCTTGCGCTTGAAATATACAAAAAATACGGCCGCAAGCAAAACCATGAAGCCGGTAATGATCCAAAAGTCGCCTGGCGTGCCGAGGATTGGCGTGTAATGCGTGTTCATTTGGAAGAGGCTTGCCACGAAGGAAAGCGGCAAAAAGAGAAACGCAATGACAGTAAACATCTTCATGACCTCGTTTTGCTTGGTCGAGAGGAGCGAGTTGTTGGTCTCACGCAGCTCCACGAGCGACTCACGCAAGTGCTCCACCGCGTGGCTCACGCGCTCATACTCGCCCTCAACATTATGCACATAATACAAAAACTCCTGGCCAAACATCTGCGTCCCGGCCGACTCAAGCGAGCGGAGCATCTCGCGGTGCGGCAGCAAAATCTGCCTAAAGTCGTAGATGACACGGCCGGTTTTGCTTATCTGCAAGACCATCGTGCGTTCTTTGCCGTCAAAAATGCGGTCTTCAATATCGGTTAAATGCTTTTCGATAATGTCGCACTCGTTGACAAGCGCCCGATAGAGGCTCGTGACCATCGCCACAAACACATGGCCTCCATGTATGGCGCTTGGCTGTCCGAGCACGCTATTGACCTCAAATACTTTTGCAAACGAGTGCAAGTGGTCGGTGGCTGCGTAGCGTGCGGTAATTAAAAAGTTCTTCCCGACGATAAAGTCTATCTCTTGCGTCGGGCGCTCGTTGAGGCCGCGCAAAATAGGGAAGTGGAGTATCACATACAACTGCTCGCCGTGGCGCTCCACCTTGGGTTTGTAGGAAGGCATGAGCAATTCCTCGGCAATGAGCGGGTCGATTGCAAACTCCTGCATGATTTGGCGCACCTCGGCCGGGGTGGGAGAGACAAGGTCTATCCACGTTAAGTTGCGCTGCGCATATCGCGTGAGCATATTGCCAAGTATAACACCCCCTATGCTATACTTAGTGTTAATTATGAACACACCGCGCATGAAGGTTGCCGTTCTTTTTTTGGTAGTTGCAATAGCGTTTGGAGCAGGAGTGTTTGCGGGCGTCGGTGAGCGTGTGGGTAATGTTGTATTTGCACAACAAACAGCGTCGAGCACGGCACCATCGCTCGACATCTCGGTTTTTAATGCGGCATCACAGCCTAAAGATGTGGACATGTCGCAGTTTTGGGAGGCATACAGTTTGCTCCAGCAAAACTTTGTCGAGACGCATGCTTCGGGCACCATCCCCACCACGCAAGAAAAACTATATGGCGCGATATCGGGCCTCGCCGCAAGCTACGGCGACCCGTACACCGTGTTTTTCCCGCCGCAACAAGCCTCTATCTTTGAGTCGCAGGTAAGCGGCAGCTTTGCGGGCGTTGGTATGGAGATGAATCAGGATGACAGTGGCAATATTGTCGTCACCGCGCCACTCAAAGGTTCTCCAGCCGAGAAGGCGGGTATGCAGAGCGGCGATGTCGTTACGAGTATCGACGCCACCTCCACGGCAGGCATGAGCATCGACGAGGCCGTCGCACTCATCCGCGGGCCGATTGGCACCACGGTTACACTCACCGTCGCGCGCCAAGGCGTCACGGCACCTATCGTGATACCTATCGTGCGCGACACCATTAATATCCCCGAAATAAATTCTTATCAACGCCCCGACGGCATCTATGTCATCCAGCTTTACACCTTTACCGCCAACTCGGCCGACCTCTTCCGCGATGCTTTGCGGCAATATATGCAAACCGGCGACACGAGGCTCATCTTTGACTTGCGCGGCAATCCGGGCGGTTACCTTGAGGCGGCAGTGGAGATGGCAAGCTACTTCCTCCCCGCGGGCGACGTGGTGGTCACGGAGGACTTTAAAGGCACGCAGCCAAATATCATCAACCGCTCGCTCGGCTACAATGTGTTTGCCGGCAAAAAACTTTCGATGGCAATATTGGTTGACCAAAACTCGGCCTCCGCTTCCGAAATCTTCTCGGGTGCCTTGCAACAGCATGGCGTGGCAAAACTCGTGGGCACGCGCACCTTTGGCAAAGGCTCGGTGCAACAGGTGATGGACTTGGGCGGCGGCGCGGAGCTTAAAGTCACCATTGCGCGCTGGCTCACGCCAAACGGCACCTCTATCAGCGACGGCGGTCTGCAGCCCGACATTGCCGCATCCTCAACCACTGCCGATGACCTCAAAGCAGGCAAAGACCCAACCATGGACGCCGCAGCGTCGTGGCTCATGACGCAGTAGCACAAGTTTGGTAAGCTACATTCACTATGAAAGTAATATTCCTCAAGGATGTGCGCAGGGTGGGCCAGCATGGCGAAATTAAAAACGTTGCCGACGGCTACGCAGCCAACTTTCTTTTCCCCAACAAATTGGCCGAGCCGGCCACCGAGGCAAAAATAGCGCAGTTTGAGAAGCAAAAGCAGGCGCACGCGGCCGAGCTCGCACAAGCAGAGGAGCAGCAAGACAAAAAAGTGGCGAGCCTACGCGGCAAAAAAGTTACCATAAGCGCGCGTGCCACAGAGAAAGGCGGCCTCTTTAAAGCAATCACCGCCAAAGATGTTGCCAAAGCAATTTTGGGCGAGCATAGCCTCGAGATAAGTGAGGACATGCTGCACGTGAGCGACCCCATAAAAACCGTAGGCGAGCACAAAGTCGTCGTTCAATCAAAAAACCAAAAAGCCGAGCTTGTAGTCCTCATCACCGCCGGTATTTAATTTGTGTGCTATCATGGCTGCCATATGGATACATTAACTATCATTAGTTTGTTGTCACCTATAGTGTTGGGATGTTTTGTCATTTTTCATGGGTTTAAAAATATTAAAAAACCTTCAGATAAAAAGTGGTGGATATTGGCTGGGCTTATTATGATAATTGGAAGTATTTTGTTTAATAGGTAAGTGTGCTTCTAAATATATAGGTCGGACCTATGGGTGGCTTGCTAAATAGCTAGATTTCAGGTATATTATAGATAACGGAGCGGGTTCGCCCGCCTTTTTCGTTACAGAGGGGAGTTTGGAGAATAAAAATCAAAGTATGGAAATACGCAACATTGCTATTATCGCGCACGTGGACCATGGGAAGACAACGCTCACGGATGCTTTGATGCGCCAAACTGGCGTTGCCGAGGAGGGTGTCTCGATGGACTCCAACGCGCTCGAGCTTGAGCGCGGCATCACCATCTACTCCAAAAACGCCGCCATTTTTTATCCGCCGGCCAACTCCGGCCGCGAGGTCACCAAAATAAATCTTGTGGACACCCCAGGCCATGCCGACTTTGGCTCCGAGGTTGAGCGCGTGTTGCGCTCTATCGACTCGGTGCTTTTGGTAGTTGATGCGCAAGAGGGCCCGATGCCGCAAACGCGCTTTGTGCTCAAAAAGTCGCTTGAGCTCGGCCTCAAGCCCATGGTCGTGATTAACAAAATCGACAAGCCAGCCGCCGACCCGGCGCGCGCCGAGGAGCAAGTGCTCGAGCTCTTTTTGGAGCTCGGCGCCTCCGAAGAGCAAGCCAACTTCCCGGTGGTGTACTCTATTGGCCGCCAAGGCATTGCAAAAAAACATCTTGATGATGACTCTAAAGACCTCACGCCTTTGCTTGAGATGATTTTGGCGCATGTGCCGCCGGCCGGGAAAGGTATGGAAACATTACCGCTCCGCGCCCAGCCGTTTAACTTGGGGTACGACAACTTTTTGGGCCGCTTGGCGGTGGTGCGTGTCTACGAAGGCAGTTTAACAACTGGCCAAGCCGTGTTTGAACGCACACCAGATGGCGAGACGCGCGCGGGCAAGGTTATTAAAATATTTACATTTAAAGGACTCCAAAAAGAGGAGGCCGAGAGCGTTGGCGCGGGCGACATTGCGCTTGTGGCAGGCCTTCCAAAGATTTTTATCGGCGAAACAATTGCCGACTCCGCCGAGGCGGAACCTTTGCCAGCGATTGCCATCGACGAGCCCACCATCACGCTCAACTTTTTGGTCAACAACTCGCCGTTTGCGGGCCGCGAGGGCAAGTATGTGACCTCGCGCCAAATCCGCGCGCGCCTCGAGAAGGAGCTTGAAATAAACGTCGGGCTCCGCATCGACTTTAGCGACGACTCGGCCTACAAAGTCTCCGGCCGCGGCGAGCTCCACATTGCCATCTTGCTCGAAAACATGCGTCGCGAGGGTTACGAGATGCAAGTGTCTCAGCCGCAAGTTATCTTCCAAGAAATCAACGGCACCAAGTGCGAGCCGTTTGAGGAGGTTATCATCGACACGCCAAGCGAGTTCCAGGGCGCCATCATTGAGCGCCTCGGTATGCGCAAGTTTGTTATGAAGGACATGCAGCTCCACGCGGGCACCGTGCGCATCCTTTTTGAGGGCCCAACACGCGGACTCCTCGGCTATCGCAACCAATTTGTGCTCGACACCAAAGGCATGGGCATCCTCTCCTCGCGTTTTGTCGAGTTCCGCCCCTACGCCGGCGAGATAGTAAAACGCGTGGCAGGTTCGATGACTTCGATGATTGCCGGCAAGACGCTCGGCTTCTCGCTAGCGAACCTCCAAGACCGCGGCGTGCTCTACATCAAACCCGCCGAGGAGGTGTATGAGGGCCAAGTGATAGGCAACACCTCCAAGGGCGATGAGATGTCGGTAAACCCCACCAAAGGCAAACAGCTCACCAACATGCGCGCATCGGGCACCGACGAGGCGCTCAACCTTATACCGCCGTTTACACTCACCATCGAGCGCGGGCTCGAAATCATGGCCGACGATGAATATTTGGAAATCACCCCCAAGAGTGTGCGTCTACGCAAAAAGTTTTTGACCGAGTCCGCTCGCGTTAAATCTAAAAATAAAGCGTAAAAAAATTACCGGGCGTCGACGACGTCTACGGCTGAGCGCACCTTTGTTTTGCCCGTAAAGTCGGTTTTGCGTACATCGCGAAAGGCTACAAAGCCCGGCTTGAGTGCGAAGATAGTGTGGTCTTTGCCAAGGCCGACGTTTTTGCCCGGGAGCATGGCAGTACCGCGCTGGCGGACAATAATGTCGCCAATTTTGGCTGCCTCACCGGCAAAGAGCTTAACGCCAAGATATTTTGGCTGTGAGGTATTGAGGTTTTTAGTTGATCCGCCCGCTTTTTTATGTGCCATATAGAGGTGCTCGCATGATACCAAATAGAGGCTTTTGTGGCAAGTAGGGCCTATTGGCGCTATACTATGGGCATCTATGTTAGTTGTTGATGTGGAGGCAAGCGGGATTGATTATGAAAAATGCTCGATTATAAGCGTCGGAGCAATCGACCTAGATAATCCCCAAAAGCAGCTTTATGAAGAATGTCGTATCTGGGACGGCGCCCATATAGAGGAGGGCGCCTCGGCGGTGCACGGGCTTTCTGATGCAGAACTCACCGACCCCAAAAAGCAGACCGAGGCCGACCTGACCCATAAGTTCAAAGCATTTGCCGAGACGGTAAATGATCGGACGCTGGCGGGCCAAAACGTGTCTTTTGACCGCGACTTTTTGAAGGCTGCTGCTAAGCGTGCCGGCCACACTGACTGGCCGTTTGCCCATCGCACCATCGACACACACACGCTGTGCTACATGCATATGGTTAAAAGGGGAGTTAAGCCGCCGTTTGATGAGGAGAACCACCGTTCGGCCTTAAATTTGGACGCAGTCTTAAACTACTGCGGTATCCCCGAGGAGCCTAAGCCTCACAACGCGCTCACGGGTGCTAAAAGCCACGCCGAGGTTATATCGCGCCTGCTATACGATAAAAAGCTCCTTCCGGAGTTTGAGCAGTTTGCGATACCTTGGTAGCATAGGAAAATCAGTTAAAAAACGGGCCGTAGTATACCGGCAGTACACATGCATGGGGTGCATGTAGACCGGGTTCAATTCCCGGCGGCCCGACATGATACAGAGTTGCCATATAGTCAAAATACGTTGCAACACAAGCCTTTTAGCGTCAAATTGAACCCCCCTCTTTTTTGTCAAGCTCGGCGCTTGACCTATTGACCGATTTTGGATATCGTTATGTTGTCTTAGGCGTAGCCCCGCAGGGGGCTTTTTTGTTGCCAAGGCTTACTCATAACCACGAGCAGCTTAATTTAACTCATGAATCTTACTGCCGGTCTCGTCATTGCGCTTAGCGCCGTGCTTGGAGGTACCACTCCGGCATCGGCCTCCGCGGTCATACCGCCAGTCCCTCAGCCTCAGACGGTTGAGCAATATGTAGAATCGTACTTTGCCGATGAGCCTATCATGGTGGCTGTGGCCGAGTGCGAGTCGCACTTTACCCAATATGATGCCGACGGCTCGGTGTATCGCGGCAAGGTCAACAATCTCGACGTGGGTGTGATGCAAATCAACGAGCACTACCACAGCACCACCGCCGCTAAGCTCGGCCTCGACCTCTATACCATCCAGGGCAATACTGCCTACGCACAATATTTGTATCAAAAAGAAGGCACTGCGCCGTGGAGCTCATCGCGCGCATGCTGGAGCAAAAGCGCCGCTGCTAAACAGCTCGATGCCGAGGCTAGCGCCTCGAGCACCACGCTCGCGTTGGCCAATAAATAATTACCTTTTGTAGTGCCAGTCGGTGGCCCAAGAGCCTGCGCCGTAGGCTGATATATAAAGCAAGCCGCCGACTATCGCCATGTCTTGGAGAAACAGCGCCTGGGCGGAGTTGCTGCCAAGCCCAGTGTAAAAAAACGCCACCGCAATAACATAGAGTGCCAGCACAAGCGCCGCTTGGCTGGTTTTAAAACCCACGACAATGGCGATGCCGCAGAGCACCTCGATGAGTATCGCCACAATGGCAAAGGTGGTTGGCATGGGCGCGCCCACGTTGGCCATCGAGGCAATAGTGGTGGGAAAGTTGAGTGTCGCCTCAACGCCGCTCCAGACAAAAAATCCGCCCATGAGTATCCGGCCAATAAGGGGAGCAAAAATATCTCCGTAGTTGTGCATGTGTATATTATAGCAGGGAACTGGCTCCCCTTTGCGCACTATTTTAATTACTGCTAAGCTGGATTAGAACTTCTTTTTAGAGCTAGGGGGAGGAGCATGGACGGGCAAGCGTCGCTAACTTGTCCGCCTCGTGAGGTAACTCCGAGGAAAGTAGGGCCTCTTGGTTCCTACCCCCTTATGACCTTGGGCCAAGAGGCCCATCAGTTTCAAGCACCGAGCAATCGGTGCTATTTTTTTAATATTTATTTATGTGTTGAGGAGGTCGATTGAGCTTGGAGTGTATCTATCTTATCCAAAAGAGTATTGGCCGTACTCTGCCAATTTGAAAGTACCATTATTTCCAAAGTGCCAACCATTACTATCAAGACTACAACAGCCGCGACAATTATAACTTTGGTATCCTTGATATCATCCTTGGCAGACCTTACTTGTTGTAGTATTTCACCCGCTTCTTTTTCTTGTTCATTAGTTTTATCGTATAGATATTGTATGTGTTCCTCTGTTGTTCTTTGTTTCCCCCCTCCGGTTAGTTGAGACTGAGCGGGGGAATTCTCCTCGGTACCTCCTCCTGGCCTCAAAGAGTTTGGCATATTTTAATCTACTCGCACTACATTAATAAAATATCGATTTCCATCATCAAGTTTTTTCCCGTTCAACCAAACTCTTAGGTAATACTTTCCTTCCTCACTTACTTCCACTGGGCCAAATATGTTTGTAATGTCGACACCTCCAGTGATGGTTGGACCGGTCGCTGTCGTTGTTGCAATAATGTCCCCCTTTGGATTTTCAATTCGTGTTTCCACCTTAGTATCTAGTGATGCGGGTACACCTAAAAGCCTAATTAACGCGACAAAAAATTGACTTGAGGATTTTATATCCTTTTTTAGAGTAAAAGAATCAAACACATCAATCAAACTTGTCTTTTTTGAGTCGGCATCTTTAATTGAACGCGCTGCCGTTACTATGTATGCAATGGTAGGTTCCATGTAGCTATTATAGTGAATATTAGCAGTTATTAGAAGAAGCAATAAAGCTCCCCCTCTCCTAGCCGAGATTTTTAGTGGGGAAGGGGCTATTTATCAATGCAGGCTTCGCGGCCTTAGATTTGGCTCTATTTTGGACCGGCACGGTTTGGGGGAGGAATATACTCAGGATACTTATCACAAAGATATCCCGCGGGCCTTTATGGAGGGGAATAAGAGGGGTAAATAGCTCAAGGCTCGGTGTCGTCTTTTTATATTCTTTTGCTCCCATCCTCACGAATGGGTCGCAAAAGGTATATTGTGCGACGCATATACTATCACGCAGGCTGGGTACGCATGCCATAATGATTGTATGAGATATCGTGCTCAACTTGACCCCCTGCTCTCCCCCGCGGAGCGGCGGCTACTTTTACAGCTCTCAACGCCAAACAAGATACAAGACTTTTTAGACTCCTTCCCTGTTAATTTTTCGGCAATAGGGGAGCCGGTGCAATCGCCGCGGCAAGTTATCAAAAATAAACGGGCACATTGCATCGAGGCGGCAATAGTGGCTGCCGCTTCCCTCGCCTATCATGGCAGGGAGGCCTTGTTGCTCGACTTGCAGGCAAACGATGAGGACGAGGACCACGTGGTGGCACTTTTTAAAGAACATAATTTATGGGGCGCGATAAGCAAGACCAATCATCCGCAACTGCGCTGGCGCGACCCGGTGTACAAAAGTGTGCGCGAGCTCGCGATGTCATACTTCCACGAATATTTTTTGTGGGACACCTCGCACAATAAAAAAAAGGTGAGCGTCGCGCGCAAAGGCGTTAAAACCCTGCGCGCCTACTCGGCGCCGTTTAACGTGATGCGGTATAAACCCGCCAAGTGGTGGACAGCGGGCGATTTAGACTGGCTCGCCGAAGAGCTCGACAGTTCGCGTCACTTCCCTGTTGCACCAAAATTGGCGATTAAAAAATTGCGTAAAGTGAGCAACGTTGAGATTAAAGCCGCTGCGCTTACCGAGTGGCCGCACTAAAAATTTGTTTAACTAATTTTTGTAGCCAAACCCTTTTTTAAATATCCACGTAAGGATGGCGACAAAAACCGCCATACAGCCAAAGAGTACCGCAAAGCAGATGCCGATATTGATGTCTGACACGCCCAAAAAGCCGTATCGAAAGGCGTTGACCATGTAGAGTATGGGGTTAAAGAGCGACACGGTTTGCCAAAAAGGGCTAAATTGCTGTATTGAGTAAAAGATGCCGCCAAGGTAGGTGAGCGGCGTGAGTACAAAGGTGGGCACGATGGAGATGCCGTCAAAACCTTTGGCAAACACGCCGTTGATAAGCCCTCCCAAACTAAACACCACCGAGGTGAGGATAACCGCGAGCAGTAGCACGGCAACATTGTAGATGGCAAAGTGCGTGAAAAAGAGCGAGACAAGGAGCACCAATACGCCAACGATGAGCCCGCGCATCACTCCCCCGCTCATGTAGCCAAGTATTACTACCCAGCTTGGCATCGGTGATACGGACATTTCGTCGAGCGTTTTTGTCCATTTTGCAAAGTAAAAGGTGGAGACGGTGTTCATGTAGCTCGAGGTAATGACCGACATCATGATGAGGCCCGGCACGATAAACTGGATGTACTCGAAGCCGTGTATAGGCGCCAGCTGCGAGCCGATAAATTTGCCAAAGACGACAAAATAGAGCGACGTGGTGACCACCGGCGGCAGGAGCGTTTGCGACCATATGCGCACAATGCGCACAAACTCGTTGCGTATCATCGTGTAGTAAGCTATTGAGATTTTTTGTGGTGTCATAAGGTTATGCAGCTTCGCCTTTGATAAGGTCGAGATATATCTGCTCGAGCGACGCCTGGCCGCGGCTCTTAAGCAGGTTTTGCATCGAGTCGTTGACGATAATGGCGCCTTTGTTGATGATGGCAATGTTGCGGCACAACTCCTCGGCCTCTTCGAGATAGTGGGTGGTGAGGATAATGGTGGTGCCGCCTTTGTTTAACGTGCGCAAAAAGTCCCACATGCCGAGGCGCATCTCAACATCAACGCCTGCCGTGGGCTCGTCGAGGATAAGCAGTTTTGGATTATGGATGAGCCCGCGGGCAATCATGAGGCGGCGCTTCATGCCGCCGCTAAGCTCCCGCGAGGGTGTATTGCGCTTGTCCCACAGCCCCAAGTCTTTAAGCAGCTGCTCGGCGCGCGGCATGACCTCTGTGCGCGACATGCCGTAGTAGCCGGCCTGTGTCAGTACAATATTGATGACCTTTTCGAAAATATTAAAATTAAACTCTTGCGGCACGACGCCTATGTATGTTTTGGCGCGCGAAGGTTCGGCATCAATAGAGGCGTCAAAGATAAGTGCGTCGCCCGATGTTTTGTTGACGAGACTGGTGACAATGCCGATGAGTGTTGTCTTCCCTGCCCCGTTGGGGCCGAGCAACGCAAAAAAGTCGCCTTCCTCGACGGTGAGGTTTACGCCTTTGAGCGCTTCGACGCCGTTTTGGTATGTCTTGCGCAAGCCGGTGATGCGTAGTGCGTCTTTCATGTGGACAAAAAATAGAGCGTCAATCGCTCATACACACAGTGTACCATATACGCAAAAACTACATTGATGCGGAGCACTCTTTGCAGCTTTTTTTGTGAGTGACGAGGAGCCAAACCGCCGAGATGCCCACAAGGACATACACGGTCCACAAGACCTGCGGCCAGGATCCAAGCAACATGCCAAGCACGTCCCAATTGCTACCGACAAAACCTCCGAGGCCGATAAGACCCCAATCAAGGCCGCCGATAATAAGCAGGATAAACGCTATCATGTGGAGTATTTTCATATTGTGTTCAGATTAGAAAAATGATGGCAGGCGGCTCGACCTATCCGCGCTACTTTAAGTATGGGCTCTCTGCAATTTTTTAACAGCCCACCATGGGGATAGCGTCTTTATTGCGACTGGACGCCCGGCAAATATGACAAGGGGTTTAAATAAGCGGAGAGGTCTGCTACCGGCATGGTGTAGGTTTTGCCGGGGCATCCCGAGCTTGCAAATGAAGCGATTTCTGACCCTGCCGAGGCATACACGCCAAAGTGGAGATGCGGGCCGGTGGCGTAGCCGGTGGTGTCGGAGTAGCCTATCACTTCTCCGGTGGTCACTGTGTCACCTTTGGCAACGGCAAAGCTTGCGAGGTGGCCGTAGAGGGTTGAGAGACCGTTGTCGTGCTTGATAAATATCCATTTGCCAAACGAGGCGCCGGGGCATGTGAGGTCGGTATTGCCGGTGCCGAGCACCACGCCTTCGCGTGCGGCAAGGACCGGCGTGCCGGGGCTTGCGGCAAGGTCAACACCGCTGTGGCCATGGCCGCTGTATATTTGCGGGTTGGCCGTGGCAAAGGGCGTGTTGCCAAAGTATTGGGTAATACAGGATATGTATCCTTGGCCTGCCGGCGCAGGGCAAGCGCCGCCATACACACCTGCAAGCGGCCATTGCAAGGCGCCCTGCCCCGTCGAGGGCAAGCTCGTTGCGTTAAACGAGAGATTGAGTTTGCTCTGGAAGCTTAACAAATCGCTTTCAAACCCCGCCTCTTCTTTTTGCTTTTCGGCAATTTGCGATTGGTAAAGACTTTCCTGATTTTTTGTTTGGGTAAGAAGTTTTGTTTGGCTGTCTTTGGAGATAGAAAGGCCTTGCTGCTGCTCGGCGAGCGTTTGTTGATAGGCAGCGAGCTGTGCTTTTTGCGCTTCGGCAGCAGTTTCGTTTGTTTTGAGTGTCGTCTTAAGCGAATTTAAATCGTCTATTTTGTTTTCGAGGTCGGTGCGGACCGAAGCGAGCGTGGTCTCTTCATCAAAAAACGACGATATCGTCCCGCCGCTTAAGAGCACTGCAAGCAACGACTCGTTGTCCAAGCTATCCAGCTGGCGGAGTGAATCGCCTATTTCGTTTTGCATTTCGCCTATTTGCGTCGTGGTGGTTGAGATGGTGGTGTTTATCTGGTTTATTTGCGAATCTTTTTGTTTGATTTGTGCTTGTGCCAGCGTAATGCTTTTTTGGAGTTTTTGAATATTAAGATTGAGCGCCGCAACCGCGTTTTGGAGCGTCAATTTTTGAGCACTCGTAGTTGTTAATTGGCTCTGTAACTTGGTGATATCGTCTTGGAGCTGTTTAATTTGCGCGTTGGTTTGGTCGATTTGCGCTTGGAGTGTCGAGGTTGAGGTTGTACTCTGCGCTTGCGAGTGCGGTGCTTGTGCAAACAAGAGCACCATTGAAGCGCCTAGCATCATAGACAGAAAAAAAACACCTGCACGCGTCGGGAGTTGGCGTCGCATCTATCTATTTTAAAGCATTTCGGCCGCTTTCTCAATGCGCAGAAGCGTTTTTTGCTTCCCTATAAGACTTGCGAGCACAAAAGGGTCGGGCGATTTTTCCTTGCCCGAAAGGGCTACGCGCATAGGCCACAGCACCGCTGCCCTACCCACCTCGGTAGCATAAGGGAATATTGTGTCTTTTACTTTTTCAGCGGTGAAATCTTTGTCACTCACCTGTTGGAGTAGTTCACCAACTTTTTGGAGGTTGGTTTTAACGACGCCCGTTTCGGCTTTTGCACCTTGGAGGAGGAGTAGAGGGTCGACAGTGATGCTGGCCTCCATAAATGCAAACTCGCCCGTCCGCAAAAGCTCAGCAGCTTCGCCTAAGGTTTGAGCACGAGCCTGGAGCTCAGGAGCAATATCAATAAGATACTCGGGAGCCTTTTCTTTATGCTCTTCTAAAAATTCGCGCAACCGCATCTCGTACTCCGCATTACTTAAACGTTTTATGTGCTGGGCATTTATCCAATTTAATTTTACGATATCAAAGACGGCTCCGCTTTTTTGTACATTATCGAAACTAAATGCCCCCACCAGTTCATTAAGGGTAAAAAGTTCCTGCTCGGTGCCGGGGTTCCATCCCAAGAGAGCAAGGTAGTTTATAAGTGCCTCCGGCAAGTATCCAAGTGCGCGGTACTCATTGACCGACACGGCGCCGTGGCGCTTCGAGAGCTTTGTTTTATCGGGTGCCAAAATAAGAGGCATATGGGCATAGACAGGGCGCGGGAAACCAAGCGCTTCAATAAGCACTATCTGGCGTGGGGTGTTTGATATGTGATCTTCTCCGCGTATGACGTGCGTTACACCCATTTCAAAATCATCTATAACCACCGCCAAGTGATAGAGGGGTTCGTTCATACTGCGTGCAATAACAAAGTCGCCCAGTTCGGTAGTATCAAAAGTAACTTCGCCGCGAATCAGGTCGCTAAAGGTGATTACTTTGTTGGGGTTTTTAAAGCGCACGACATGAGTGCCCGGATTGTTTTCGGACTCCTCTGCTTCGTAGGCTAAACCTTTTTCCACCAGCTGAGTAAAATATTTTTTATACACCTCTGCGCGCTCTGACTGCCGCACTATGTTCGGTGTTTGATACGGTAGGCCAAGCCACCGTAGCCCCTCGTAAATATCATCCTCAAACTCTTTTTTACTGCGCTCTTTGTCGGTGTCCTCAAAGCGCAAAAACATAGTGCCGCCGTGATGCGCAGCGAAAAGATAGTTAAACAAAGCGGTACGCACGCCGCCAATATGCAAAAAGCCGGTTGGGCTTGGAGGAAACCTGGTAACGACGGTGTTGTTATTGTTCATGGGAGACAGCTATATCGAGCAATACGTTGGCTATGGTTTTGGCGGCATCGGGGCGGGCAAAGTTTTTGGCCGCGTTTTGCATCGTGCGCAAGGTGTCGGGGTGGGCCACGATGCGCTCGATTTCGGATACTAACACACCCGAGGTGAGATTGCGCTGCTCAATCACTACTCCCCCGCCATGGCGCGCGTAGGTAAAGGCATTGATGGTTTGGTCGTGTGAAGTGGGCTCGGGTATCGGGATGAGTATCGAGGGTATGCCCCACATGGCTGCCTCAAATATATTGCCCGCTCCTGCGCGCGAGATAATGAGCGCGGCGGCGCCGGCCGCCATGTGCGTTGCAACATCGTTGAGATACTCAAACGGTTTGTAACGCTCGGCTATGAGCGAGTCGGTAAGCACCACGCGCGCGCGGCCCTCTACCTCTTTAATATTGGCGCGGCCGGTTTGATGTATCAGCTGGTATTTGTTGATTAATTGCGGCAATGCGTCGAGGATGGCGTCGTTGATTGTTTGAGAGCCTTGGCTCCCGCCGGTCACGACGATAATCGGCAGGTCATGGCGGAGTTTAAGAAACTCATAGGCACCTTCGCGCGCCGGTATCATTACCTCTTTGCGTATGGGGTAGCCCGTGTGCGCCACTTTTTCTTTAGGAAAAAACTCCGCGCCTTCGGCAAATGAGACGGCTATTTTTTTTGCAAATTTTGCCGCCCATTTGTTAACGCGGCCCGGGTCGACATCGCACTGGAGTATCACCACCGGGATGCGAAAGAGTCGCGCCGCAAGCAGTGTTGGAAACGCCATATAGCCGCCGGTCGAAAATACGACATCCGGGTAAAGGAAAAATATGCGCAACACGGAGCGGAACACTCCCCACCCCGTTTTAAAATAATCAAAAAAATTGAGGATCGAAAAATAGTTGCGGATTTTGCCCGCTGCCACCGGGACAAACGTGAGGTTGTTGGCCACGAGGAGCTCGCGGTCGTATGGGTCGGATGCGGCATAAAAAAGCTGCGGCTCGAGCAGTTTGCGCTCGCGCACCTCCTCGTTGAGCGCCTCGGCTACCGCAATGATGGGGTAAAAATGGCCTCCTGTTTTCCCGCCGGTAAAAAGTATTTTCATAAAAGTAGTAGTAACGCTATGCCTGCTTCATCCGCCTAGAGACGCTGAGTATCATGCCCACTTCGCAAAGCGATATGGCAAGCGCCGTGCCGCCATGAGAGACAAAGATGAGCGGGACGCCGATAAGCGGCACCAGCCCCAACGCCGAGGCGATATTGAAAAACGATTGCCCGATAATGAGTATAACAAGGCCGGTGGCTATGAGTCCACCAAACGGATCGGCGGCCCGAGCCGCGATGCGCAAGCCCAAGAGGCCAAATGCCAGATATAAAAGGACGAGCGCTGTGGCTCCTATAAAGCCAAACTCTTCGCCGGCGACCGCAAAAATAGAGTCGCCGCTCGGTTCCGGCAGGTACGAAAACTTTTCAATGCCTTGGCCAAAGCCGCGGCCGGTGAGACCTCCGGAGCCGACCGCAATGAGCGACTGTTGTATTTGCCAGCCGGCGCCCTGCGGGTCGCTCGTTTGATGCAAGAAGGTTTCGATGCGTTGTGCAATGTACGGCCGCTCGTAGGCCGCACCTGCCACTGCAATGATTCCGATGAGTGCAAGCAGTAAGAGATGCGACATGCGGCCGCCTGCGGCAAAAAGTATTGCAACCGAAGCTGCGCCGATGATTATGACGCCGGCCGTGTCGGGTTGTATGATTAAAATAAGAGCCGCGCTCCCGGCAACGAGTGCCAACGGCACGATGCCGCCAAGCAGCGTGCTCGTTTTTTTAAGTCGGGTTGAGTAAATGGCGGCGAGGAACATGACCGTGGCAAACTTGAGCACCTCCTCGGGTTGGAAGGACACCGGCCCGACCACTATCCAGCGCGCGGCGCCCTTAAGCGAGAGGCCGATGTGCGGCACAAAAGTAAGGAGCGACAAAAAAAGTGCGAACACAAAAAAATAAATGGTGTATGGGCGCCACACGCGATAGTCGATGCGCGCAAAAAAGATAAGCCCAATGCCACCCATCACGAGGCCAAGTAAGAGCTGGCTTACCGCCGCCGAGGTAAATGAGGCGCCGCCGTCTTCGGCCAAGAGCGAGAGCGAAGCCGAGGTAAAAATAAGAAGACCTGAAACAAGGAGCGCACACAACACGAGAAGAAACGGAGCATCTATTGATTTTTTACTCATGGCGGTCCTTTTGCTACAAAAGCGCGATACTCATGCCAATAATAGCCGCGACCACACCCACTATCCAATAGCGCATCACTACTTTGTACGGAGGCCACCCGATTGCCTCAAAGTGATGGTGTAGCGGCGCAATGCGGAATATTTTTTTGTGCAGTATTTTTTTGCCGAGGATTTGGATGATGTTTGAACACACGGTTGCCACGAGAGGCAGCGCAATAATGGGGAGCACGGTGACTCCCCTGCCGCCACCCAACGTGTCGGTCAAAAAGGCGATGACGGTAAGCACGAGGGTCAGCCCCATAGTGCCCGTCTCGGAGAGATAAAAGCGCGCGGGAGGTATGTTAAACCATAAAAAGGCCAACAACCCTCCGGCAATTGCCGCCGAGAGTGCGGCAATGTCCATTTGGTCTTGAAAAAATGCGATACCCGCATACGCGGCAAATATGGTGGAAAAAATCCCGCCCGCCAGGCCATCGATGCCGTCGATAACACCGCCTGCATATATAAAGAGTGCCACCAAGACAAAAAACGGTATAAACCACAGGCCAAGCTGGAGTGGTCCGCCTATAAAAGGAAAAGAAATTGAACTTACGCCAAGTTTGTCATAAAACCACCATGCGCACAAAAGCGCCACCACAGCGATAATCGAGAGGCGCGCGCGCAGCGGTATCCCGTGTTGACCGCGCACTTCATAAAGGTCGTCGAGGAATCCGACGAGTGATCCCACCATAAGCGCGGCAAGCGGCACCCATGTTTGATTGCGGCTGATAAAGGCGAGCGCCTCAAACGCATTGGGAAAGAGCACCCACAACAATTGCAAAAGGCCAGCCGTAAGCAGCACGCTCCCCCATACGATGACGCCGCCAAAAAACGGCGTGCCCGTGTCTCTGCCTTCGTGTAGCTGGTTGCGCACCGTTGCGGGAGTGCCGTCGAGCGCCATCTTGCCCGCTTTGGGCTTCCACATTTTATGTTTATAAAGAAACGGCGTGATAAATGGCGTGATGCCGATGCCAAATAAAAAGGACATCGTTGCAGGAATAAAAATGAGCATGACGTTGTGGGTAATCATTGTTGTGCAAGTTCTGCCTGTCGGCTCGCGTTTACCAAGGTGCGTATGTCATCGAAACGGCCCTCTTCGGTCGAACCAAGGACGACAGCGACAAGCGGATGGTTTATATCAATATCATACGCCATAACTAAGTTGCCGCCCGCCAAGTCAGTGTATCCTGTTTTTGCGGCAATAAAACCCGGGATATCTTGGAGCGGGAGGGCTGTGGCTGCTGCGGTTACCGGGTGTCCGCTTGCGTCTACGGTAACCGATGGATTTGAAGAAATCTCAAAATATTGCGGATAGTTTTTTAAAAAATCGCTTGCGAGCAATGCCACATCGTAGGCTGAGCCGTACGCGCCCGACGTATTTTTGTCGATATCAAGGCCGGTTGGATTGAGGAAGTACGTGTGCGTCAGGCCGAGCTTGCTCGCGCCCTCGTTCATATCGGTAAGAGAGTTGTTGCCCAAAGAGCCTGCGGCCGCGGCCATTGCGTAGTTTGAGGACGCCGCAAGGCCAATGCGCACGAGATCGCTCACCTTAAGCACATCGCCCACTTTAAGGACCAAGTCTGCCGCATCATTGTCGGTTGAGATATCTTTTTCCGAGATAGTGACAAGCGTTGTGGTTGGCACCGAAGAGAGCACTGTTTGCGCGGTCATGAGCTTAGTGAGCGACGCAAGCGGGAGCGTGAGCTCTGCATTTTTTTGATACAAGATTTGTTTTGTGGTCGGGTCGTACACCACGGCCGCTTTGGCGCTTAAGGAGCCGAGCGGCAGCTCAAAGGCCAGAGAAGTCATTTTTTTTGGCTGCACATGAGCTGAAAACACGGCCGTTTTGTATGCATACAGCAAAAAAATAATGCCCGCACAGGCACAGAGCCCTGCACCGAGAAGTAAGACAGGCATCGGCACCGATTTTGATAATTTTGATAAGCGCGCAAATGTCATGTTAGGAAGTGTGCGGCGCTTCATCCTCTTTGGCACGATACGCGGCTTCGAGCTGCTCTAATTTGGCGCGCGTTGCGGCATAGTCCGGGAGCTCCGTTTTGCTGTGTATGCCAAGCTCGGCAAACGCTTCGGTGGTGGGCTCGTATAAAAATGAGCGCTCGTCTTTGGGGTTGGGTATTTTACGCACGAGGCCGCGCATCGTGAGTGTGCGCAGCGTTTGCGTGGAGTTGACGCCGCGGATAAAGTCGACCTCCGCGCGCGTAAGCGGGCCGCGATAGAGTATGGCGGCAAGCGCCTCGAGCCCTGCTTTGCCAATGTCGCGCGCGTACTCTTCTTTTTGGATTTGCTCGACTAACTCGGCCGTCTCAGCCCCTGTGCGCAACTCGAGCGTGGTGCCATCGTCTATCAGGGTAATGCCTCCCGTGTCACGGGCGGCAAATATAAGAAGCGCCGCCCGTATTTCTTCTTCTGAGATTTGTAGTTTTTTAGCAATTTTCTGCTTTGAAACAGGCCGACCGAGCGCAAACAAAAGCGCTTCTATATGTGCGGCTATTTTTAGTGGCGTGTGTTCATTCATACGATGGAGTAGACACGCTGTCGGACTCAAGCGTTATATCGCCATGCTCGCCCTCTTGCGTTGCTCTGATTATACCTTGTTTAACGAGCTCTAATAAGGCTAAAAAGCTCACAATAATGTCTCCGCGCTCTCTGTTTTTACCAACGCCCGCAAACTCTTTAAAGGAAAGGCGCATGGCCGAGGTGACGCGGTCGCGGAGTTTATCGATCATCTCCTCAATCGATATCACCGTTTTAACCTGCACTTTGGGCAACACAAGATATTGCGGGAATCCGGCGATGAGCGTTTGTGCGGCATCACGCAAACTTTGCAGCGTGATACTCGGGTCCGGAATAAACATCGGCTTAAACGTGGGGCCTGTGCCTTCGTAGAGCATAGGCTCCTCGAGCTGCTTGTTAAGCGCACGGCTCGCCTCTTTGATGAGTTGATAGAGCGCCAAGCGATATTCCAGCTCTTTAATGTCTTTGCTCTCCTCCTCGGTAATAGAGAGGAGCGGCAAGAGCGAGCGCGATTTAATAAGGAGCAATGTTGCGGCAAGCGCCACAAACTCGGCCGTCTCGCCCATCGGCATATGCTCCATGCCGTTGACGCGCGCAATATACTCCTCGGTTACGGCCGCGAGCGCAATATCGTTGATGAGCAGTTTGCGCTTTTCGATCAGCTCAAGGAGCAAATCGAGCGGCCCTTCGTAGACGGGTGTCTTAACTTCAATTGGCACCACCTTATTTTACTCCATTTTCGATCAGTTTGAGCAGGAGGCGCACCGGAGCGCCTGCAGCGCCCTTGGCCAAAAAGTCGCCGGGGCGCGAGGTCATCACCGGCGCAATGTCGAGGTGTACCCACGGGCACTCAAGCTCTTTGGCAAACACTTCCAAAAATTTGCCGCCGGCAATCACACCGCCCTCCCTGCTGTTGCCCATCGTCGAGATGTTTGGCACATCGCCAAAGGTGCCTTTAACCATGTCGTCGTACTCATCCCATAGCGGCAAAGGCCAAATGTAGTCGCCCGACTCTTCGCCTAGCTCCATGAGGCTTGGAATAAGCTTTTCGTTGTTGGTCATGTAGGCCGAGGCTACCGTGCCGAGCGCGGTAAGTGCTGCACCGGTGAGCGTTGCCACATCAACAACGGCCGCAGGATTATATTTTTTAGCGTAGGTGATGGCGTCGGCAAGAATCACGCGGCCTTCGGCGTCGGTGTTGAGTATCTCGATTGTTTTGCCGCTCATCGATTTAAGCACATCGCCGGGGCGCACGGCATTATGCGCAAGATTGTTCTCTACCGCAGGCACGAGCGCAACAACATTTTTCTTTAAACCCAAGGTGGCTGCGAGGATAACCGCTTGTATCACCGCGGCGCCGCCCGACATGTCCATGTGCATCTCATACATGTGGTCGCCCGGTTTAATATTGAGACCGCCGGTGTCAAAGGTGACGCCCTTGCCCACCAATACCACGGGCTTTTTGGAGCGGTCGGTACCCCAATATTCGACAACAATAAACTGCGGCTCTTCGGCAGAGCCTTTGGCAATGCCCAAGATGGCGCCCATGCCGAGTTCGGTCATCTCGGCTCGGCCAAGTACTTTAACTTTGGCTTTGGTGCCCTCGGCTGCTTTGAGCGCGGCCTCAGCCAATTTCTCGGGTGTCATGTCGCCGCCAGGCGTGTTGGAGAGCTCGCGCGCGGCGTTAACAGCGTTGCCTACCGCGGCACCCTTGGCAAACCCGTTTTTAACTGCGGCGGATGCATTGCGCACCACGACGGTGTTGATAAAGATAAACCCTTCCTTCGGCGCGTGCTTGTACGCAACGTGCTCGTAGTCGACCATCATAAACGCCTCGGCAATAAGCTCGGCGAGCTCGGCGTCGCCAATATCTTTTGCCGCCAATGTGCGGATTTCTTTAAAATCAATCTCGAACGACTTTATCTGGTTTTGTTTTGCAAAGGAGGAGGCCTTGCGCATCAGCATGATTGCCTTGCGGCGCGGCAGGGCTTTGGCACTGCCGTAGCCCACAAGCAAAGAGGCGCCGTCAAAGCGGTTTAAAGGTCCTTCAATAAAACGAAGCGGTCGGGCTATATTTGTAGGGCTATTTTGGCTTTTTTGTGCCGGAAAAATAAATTCCATAGTGGCAAAACCATACCAGATTTAAGGGATTTATCAAGTATTTTGTCTTCGCAGAGTTCCCGCATCAGTTGACTAAAAATACATTACCTGTTATATTGTTTTGCGTTAGTACACCAAAACAAGTGGAGAAGAATAGTGAGCCGAGACCCAATTGCTGAGGATGCGATTCAGCTTATCTTCAACGAGCTGGAAACTTGTCCTCCTAGGGAAGGAATCCAGCTCAAGGACATTACGCGGAATCGCAAGATTCTCCGCACTGTTATGGACGTTATACCTGGGCTCAAAGCTCGGGGTTTGCTGATCGTCGAGAAAGGTCCTCTCACGAAGAATACCTCCATTCAACCTGGCAACGGCTAAAAGCCGCAAGCCCCCAAAGTCAGAGCCGCCTGTACCCAGGCGGCTCTTTTTTATTCTTCAGTATTAAGGGTTTGGTCGATGCGGTTCATGTCGCGCGGGAACATTGAGGCTTCTCTTATATTTTTGAGGCCCAACATTTGCATGGTCATGCGCTCGGCGCCAAAGGCAAAGCCGCCTTCGGGCGGTGCGCCGTAGCGAAACGCCTCGAGGAACATCTCAATTTTTTTAGGTTCCATCCCCCACTCCTCCACATGCTTCATAAGCTGCGCATAGTCATTGATGCGGCGGCCGCCCGAGAGCCACTCGCGGCCGCGGCACAGGAGGTCGACACCCTCGTTAAACTCCGGATGCTCCGGATTGGGATATACATAAAAAGGTTTTTGGCGTGTCGGATAGCCGTACACATACACAAAGTCCGAGCCGGTTTCCTCTTTTAGAATGTCGCAAATATCTTGCTCGTCTTGCGAGCTCAAGTCCTTCTCCCCCACAACTTTGCGGCCGGTCTTAGCTTCAATTTTTTCTTGTGCTTCGGTGAGGCTCAATGTTGGAGTTTTTTCGAGCATGACAGGCAATGTCGCACCTAAGAGCTCGAGCTCTTTGCCGTGTTTTTGTTGCACGACACCGAGTATGTAGCGCACGGTCTCTTCGGACATGTCTTTAACATCACGCCACGAGTCGATAAAGGCCATCTCGGCATCGAGTGATACAAACTCGGTAATGTGGCGAGTAGTGGCCGATGGCTCCGCGCGGAAGACTTTGTTGACGCTAAAGACGCGCTCAAACGCGGTCATGACAATTTGTTTATAAAGCTGAGGCGACTGGCTCAAGTATGCTTTTTTATCGAAATACTCCACTTTAAATACCTCCGCACCTCCCTCGGCAGTTGCGGGCACGATTGCCGGCGCTTGAAATTCAAAAAAGTCTTGTGACTTCATAAACTCGCGGAAGGAGTCGATAATGGTTGCTTGTATTTTAAATATGGCCTGCAAACGCGGATGGCGGAGCGTGAGTGCACGATGGTCGAGTTCGGTGGTAAGGTCGAGGTTGTAACCGTCGAGCGACATATCAAAAGGCAGCGGCTCGGCTTTGGCGAGTATCTCGATACTCAAGACCTCAAGCTCGATGTCACCGTTTTGTACTTTGTCGTTGCGGTTTTTCTCCGGGCGCTGATTGACCTTGCCTCCCACTTTTACTACATACTCGCTGCGGAGCTCTTTGGCCACTTCGATTGCTCCTGAGGCCGGCAACACCACACCCTGCACAAAGCCGGAGCGGTCACGGAAGTCAAAAAACACCATCTTGCCTTGGTCGCGGCGCACGCTAATCCAGCCGGAGATAGTAACCTCCTGCCCCACCTTGCCGCCCAAGTCTTTAATAAGAGTCCGTTCCATATAGTGTGTTCTTAATATACCAAAAAAAACCTTACGTAGCTTGAGTTAATTAACTTGACAAAATAATAAAATAAGATATTTGTTTTTATGTTCAATAACTATATCTATTCTGGTATTCTCAAGAATATCAGAATGAATTGAGGAAAAGCACAAAAGTTTTACCGTAAGGAGTTAAAGAGTGTGCAACATTATTTTTAATATATTTTTTCTCAATTAACCCCGCCCTTACCAACCGGTGTGAGTGCTCGGAGATGGTTTTAAAGTTGCAGTCCAACGACTGGGCTATGCCGTCTAGAGTTATACCCTCCTCTTTTGCGACTAAGAGCAAAATGGCTATGCGACGATGATTGGCTACGCCCTTTATATGCCGCTCAAGCTGCTTAGGAGTCTTTTTCTTCGGATCTGAAACTATTCCGGTATTCTTGAAAATATTAGAATAGATTCTGGCGGCGGCTTGTTTACTGCCAATTGCTTTCACGGCACCTTTTTACCAAAGATGCCTTGGGTTGTCTACCTTTACAGAAAATATAGGAGTTTTCTCTGTTTTTAGAGAATTACACCAATTTTGCTCTAAGTTTATATTGTTATATCGAAAGGCCTACGGTTTTTTTAACTTGACTCAATGTTTTTTGAGCTTCTTCTCGGGCTCTTGCATTGCCCTTGTTCAATATTTTTATAACCTCTTCAGTATTGTTGTCATAGTATGTACGGCGTTCTCGTATAGGAGAGATAAAATTATTCAAAATTCCTGCCAAGAATTTTTTAACCTCAATATCACCTACTTTTCCTAATGTATATTTTTCTTTATACTCGGCAACTTGCATACGCTCGTGCTCATTTGCAAACACATCTAAATATACAAACACAGGATTCCCTTCCACTTTGCCTGGATCGGTGGGGTGAATGCGGTTCGGGTCAGTGTACATACCCATTACCTTCTTAGTAATTTCTTCTTCTGAGTCTGAGAGATAAATGGTGTTTCCTAATGATTTTCCCATTTTTGGATTACCATCGGTACCCATAAGCTTCCCCACTCGGCCCACAAGAGCTTTAGGTTCAATCAACATATCACTGCCCGCAATCGTATTTATCGATCGGACAATTTCACGCGTCTGCTCAAGGTGCGCTTCTTGGTCAACTCCGACCGGTACAAGCTCACCTCTCACACTCACAATATCCGCAGCTTGATAAATGGGATAATTTATAAAACCAAGACTGTATATGTCGCCCATACCTTTTGTTTTTATTTCGTCTTTTACGGTTGGATTACGCAGTGCCTCGTTGTGGGAAACATACATACTAAAAATTGCCGCGAGCTCATAGATTTCTGGCACTTCCGACTCTACAAACATAGTCACTTTCTCGGGATCGAGACCCACAGCTAAATTGTCTTTTGCAACTTCCAACACAGATTGATGAACTCGTGCAGGGTCTTTTGAAAGCGTTGTGAGTGCATGCGTATCCGCATTGATGATGAAGGTATCGTATTCATCCTGGAGTTTTACACGATTCTCAAGCGTACCTACCCAATGACCGAGATGCAGTTTTCCCGTAGGAGTATCACCTGTCAAAATACGCTTTTTTTGCTCTGCCATATCGGTATTATATACCCTCTTCTTTTAACTTCTCTATCAAACCTTTTGCGGTTTTGGAGAGTTTTTGCGGGAGGATTATTTTTACTTTTACAAACAGGTCGCCGCGTTTGCCGCGTGTGCTAGGCACACCGCGGCCGCTCATGCGCAAAAGCTCTCCATGAGTGACGCCGGGCGGGATAGTAAGCGGTTGGTCGCCGTCGAGCGTTGCAATGGTGTACTCGCCGCCGAGGAGCGCATCGGAGAGTTTAACCGAGAGTTCGGTAACAATATTTGTGCCGTCTTTTTTAAAACGTGCATCGCTCTGTACATGGATTTTTACATACAGGTCGCCTGCAGGGCCGCCTGCCACTGCCTCGCCGAGGCCGCTCAAGCGTATCATCTCGCCGCCCTCAATCCCTGCCGGCACGGCAATATCTATCTCCTCTTGTTTGCGGTACACGCCCTCGCCGCGGCAGGTGGTGCACTTTTCGGCCGGGACTTTGCCCGTGCCGTGGCACTGGCGGCACGGCTGTACCATCGAGATGGTGCCAAAAAATGAGTTGCTGCTTTCGCGCACGGAGCCTTTGCCGTTGCAATGTTTGCAAGTTTCTATCTTGGTGCCGGGCGCGCCACCCGAGCCGTGGCAGGTTTCACACTCGGCTATCTTGGCCAAGAGCACCGTGCGCTTGGTGCCGAAGATTGACTCTTTAAACGAGACCTCAAGGTCAATAGATATGTCGCGGCCGCGATGTGTGCGGGTACCACCGCCAAAGACGTCGCCAAAAATGTCGCCAAAATCAAACCCGCCGTTTTGAAACGCATCTTGAAATTGCGAGAAGTCAAAGTTGGCATTGCCGGCAAACCCGCCTGCACCCGCCGAGCCGTCGCTAAAGGTGCGGCCGTAGGAATCAAACTCTGCGCGTTTTTTGTCGTCGCTCAAAATTGAATACGCCTCGCTCACCTCTTTAAACTTGTCAGCATCGCCGCCGGCTTTGTCGGGATGAAGTTTGTGCGCGAGTTTATGAAAAGCTTTTTTAATGTCTTCTTTGGAGGCCTTTTTGTCGACCCCTAGCACCTCATAGTAGTCGCGCTTCGTTGCCATATGCGCTCTATTGTACGCCAAAATTTACTCTTCTGCAAGAGTTTCGCCTTTGTCTTCAACGTTATTTTTCATGTCCTCATCATCTGCCAAAAATCCTCCTGCCTGGATGCTCCACAAATCAGCGTAGAGCCCTCCTTGTTTTAAAAGCTCGGCATGCGTACCGTCGGCTACTATTTTGCCGTGCTCCAAAACAACAATACGGTCCATCTTCATGATAGTGCTTAAACGGTGTGCAATGACCATAACCGTTTTGCCTCGCATGAGCATATCAAGCGCTTGTTGGATGAGCGCTTCAGAGTGAGAATCCAAACTTGAGGTTGCCTCATCGAGCACCAAAATAGGTGCATCTTTAAGCATGGCACGCGCGATGGCGACACGTTGGCGCTCTCCGCCAGAAAGTTTGATGCCGCGCTCTCCTACCAACGTTTCGTATCCAAGCGGCAGACTGGAAATAAACTCATGACAGTTGGCTGCTTTAGATGCTTCAATAACTTCTTCATCCGTTGCGCCCCTCTTCCCATAGCGTATGTTTTCCATCAATGTGCGATGAAAGAGTACGGGCTCTTGCGGCACAAACGACACGGCTTCTCTAAGGCTGTTTTGTGTGATAGTCGAAATATCTTGACCATCTATGGTAATGACACCTTTTGCAACATCATACATGCGCAAAAGAAGCTTTGTGATAGTAGACTTTCCTGCTCCTGATGGGCCGACCAGTGCAACTTTTTCTCCCCCGTTAATGGTGAGATTAAAATCATGCAATATAGGAGTTTCGGGATGGAAATAAAAGTCTACATTGTTAAAACAAATCTCACCTGTTGCGACTATAATTTTTTTTGCAGAGGGTACGTCTTTAATTTCATGTGGAGTGTCAAGTATAAAGAGCATTTCTGCGGCATCGGTAAATGCATCGTAAAAACGCCGGAGCGTATAGTTAATACCAATAAGTTGGTTAAACGTGCTGAGCAGATAGGATTGGATAAGATAAAAATCGCCAACCGTAAGCAGGCCGCGGCTCCAATATATGACCGCGCCATACATGAGGCCGAGCTGAATTCCTGTCATTAAGAACGCCAATAGCGCTTGTGTCCATCCGTCGGATGACCACGAGCGCGCGGTTGCATATCTCCACTCGCTCACTGTTTTTGCAAAACGGCTGGACTCGTATGTGCTTGCAGAAAAAAGAGAAATGGTTGACTGATTGGACACCGCGTCTGAAAGAGCGCCGGTCATTTTCGAACCGGTCTCTGCCCTCAGTGTGCGTATCGGTTGCCGCAAGCGGGAGAGATAAATCTGCAATAGTATAAAAAATACTACCCATACAGCGAGTATGATGCCGAGCGTGTGGTTGCGCAAAAAAAGTATTCCGGCTGCGCCGGCTATAAATAAAAAAGCCGGAAACATCTGTGTTGCAATGGAGTCGAACAGCGTTTCAAACGCGGCAGCAAACCTCCCCGTTTTGTGCACTAATGAACCCGTAAAATTGGAGGCAAAAAAATTATGGGAGTGATGTATAAGATAGTCGAAGCTTTCGTTATAAAGGCGCTCCATCACTTTTGCTTCCAAATGTTCGTTACACTCCCGTTGGATTTGCGTCGCAGCCCAATTGAGCCCCCACATGAGCCCTACAAGTCCGAGCGTTATGAGGAGCGGATGTATTGAAACAGGTCCGGGTGCGAGAGCTATAAGTTGATTGAGAAATTGCCGCATATAGAGCGGCGATGCCAGACCGGTGCCTTGCAATGCAATAGAAGCAAGAATAACCCCTCCAAATAAATAGGGGTGATAAGCAACCTGCTTCCAATACGTAGCAAGTACCGCACTGGCGCTTGCCAGTTTTTTATTTTCTATCTTATTCATTTACTGTAGTTTACTACGCGTTTGGCGTATCGTTCGGTGCACTTTGGGCGCCGGATTCATTGCCACTCGGCGGAGTTTGCGTGCCGTCTTGTGGTGAGCCTGTCGAACCAGCTTTTTGCACTGCTTCGTACACTTTGGAGAGCTCTTTAGAAAGTTCTTCGCTTGCAGACTTTATCGCGGCCAAATCATCACTGCCCTTTTTTGACTCAAGTGCGGTAACTTTTTCGTTAATTGCCGCTTCAAGCTCGGCAGGGATTTTGCCTTTGTTGTCGGTAAGCGCTTTGCGCGCGGCGTAGCCTGCCTGGTCGGCCATATTGCGTGCCTCGGCAAGCTCAAATTTATTTTTGTCGGAGTCGGCATTGGCTTCCGCCTCTTTCTTCATCCGCTCGATGTCGGCATCGGAGAGGCCGGAGCGCGCCTCGATGCGGATGCTCTGCTCTTTGCCGGTGGCTTTGTCTTTTGCTTTGACTGAGAGGATGCCGTTGGCATCGACGTCAAAGGTCACCTCGATTTGAGGCAAGCCGCGAGGCGCCGGCGGGATGCCATCGAGTACAAACTTTCCCAAGCTTTTGTTGTCGGATGCCATGGCGCGATCGCCTTGCACGATGTGTATCTCAACGCTCGTTTGATTGTCTGATGCGGTTGAGTACACCTGCGAGCGGCTGGTGGGGATGGTGGTGTTGCGCTCAATGAGCTTGTGCGCGACGCCTCCCATGGTCTCGATGCCAAGCGAGAGCGGGATAACATCTAAGAGAAGCACATCTTTAACCTCGCCGCCCAAGATGCCGCCTTGTATTGCGGCGCCGATTGCCACCACTTCGTCGGGGTTGACCGAGAGGTTTGCTTTTTTGTTGAAGAACTTTTCGACGGCAGCCTGCAAAGCGGGCATGCGCGTTTGGCCGCCGACGAGTATCACCTCGTTAATATCGCCCACTTTAAACGGCGAAGCTTCCATTGCGCGCTTGGTGATGGCCATGGCACGCTCAATAAACTCGCCTGCAAGCTCCTCGAGTTTTGCGCGCGAGAGCTTAATGAGCAAGTGGCGCGGGCCGGATGAGTCGGATGTGATAAATGGGATGTTAACTTCGCTCTCAACCGCGGTGGAGAGCTCTATCTTTGCCTTCTCGGCAGCCTCGTCGAGGCGCTGGCGCGCGAGCGGGTCGTTGCGAACATCGATGCCGCTCTCTTTTTGAAACTCGGTTGCCAAAAAGTCGATTATTTTTTGGTCGATATCTTTGCCGCCCAAGTGCGCGTCGCCATCGGTTGATTTAACTTCGATGGAACCCTCGCCCTCCTCCGAGGTGCCCACCTCGAGGATAGAGATGTCAAAGGTGCCGCCGCCAAAATCGAAGACCGCAACCTTCTCGTTTTTCTTTTTATCAAAACCGTACGCGAGTGCCGCAGCGGTGGGCTCGTTGATGATGCGCTTAACATCAAGACCGGCAATTTTGCCTGCATCTTTGGTGGCTTGGCGCTGGCTGTCGTTAAAATAAGCCGGTACCGTAATGACAGCCTCGGTAATGGGCTCGCCTAAGCGCTTTTCGGCATCAGCTTTAAGTTTGCCGAGTATCATTGCCGAAATTTCCTCCGGGCGATACCATTTGTCGCCCATCATGACCTCGATGCCGCCGGTTGCCGACTTGCGCATCTCGTACGGCACCGATGCTTTGTCTTTTTGTACAAACGCTTCGTCAAAATTGTGGCCGATAAAGCGCTTGATTTGATAGACCGTGTTTTTAGGATTGGTAACCGCTTGGCGGCGCGCAATGAGGCCCACGAGGCGCTCGCCGGTTTTGCTGGTGGCGACCACCGAGGGCGTTGTGCGTGCGCCCTCTGCGTTTTCCAAAATCTGCGGCTCGCCGCCGCGCATGACCGCTGCTGCCGAGTTGGTGGTGCCCAAGTCAATGCCAAGAATTTTTCCCATGATATTTAAATTAAGTTGTAAATAAAATTATACCCAACGACGATGATTATGGTTTGAAGGCAAATACGGCAACTTGTGCCGGGCGTATCACCCTCTCGCCCACCTTGTACCCCGAGCGTTCTACCGACTCTACGGTGTGGTCTTGCTCTATATTGCTGGTGGCAACCTCGCGCAGCGCCTCATAGGTGTGCGGACTAAAGGTGTCGCCCACTGCCCCGTATTTTTCTACCCCGATTTGTTTTAATGAGCTCAAAAACTGCTTGTAAATCATTTCTAACCCTTTCCCCCCACCCTCCTTTTCGTGTTTAAGTGCAAGCTCAAGCGTATCCAAGGCAGGGATAATCGACTCTATAACCTCTGAGGTGATGCGAGCCTCCCTGTCATGATGCATGAGCGCTTCTTCGCGCTTAAAATTGGCAAAGTCGGCTCGTGCGCGCTGCCATCCTTCTAAATACTCCCGGCTTTGTTCGACTGCTTTTTTTAATTTTGCCCGCAATTTGGCGAGAGCTGCAGGGCCGCCCTCGGCCTCCTCTTCGTCGACAAACTCGCTCTCGTGTTGCTCGTTCATTTCGTCCGCTGAGTCTGCCATACGTCCAAGCATTATACACAAAAAAACGCGTTGGTCAAATTAAAATAATATGTCTGTACGTGCTATTTGCTAGTGCAAAGTATTTAGTCTAGTATGCGGTCGGAAGTCTGCTAATCCAGCGGAGGCTGTCATGGCAAAAAAGAAACCTGCGGCCGAAGCACACAGCTTTAGCCCGCCCCTGCAAGATTTGCTTGAGTTCATCAAGTTCCTTAACATTTTTCGCTCAATTGAAAGGGTGATTTGGTTCAAGGGTGTAAAAGGCCGCGAGCGCGACGGCGAGCATTGCTTCCAGCTTGCCTTGGTGGCATGGTTTCTTAACGAGCGGATGAAGCTCGGGATGGACTTACTGCGGCTTATTTCGATAGCACTTGTACACGACCTTGTCGAGACCTATGCAGGCGACACTTCGTGCTTGCCCGACTTATCCGGTCGTATCACAACCGGAAGCAGAGCAACAAAACAAGAGCGCGAAGAGGCTGCCCTCCGCCGCATCGAGCGTGAGTGGGGCTCCAAAATCCCCTCCATACTTGAGGCAATACACGAGTATGAGGAGCAAAAGACTGAAGTATCCTGCTTCTTGAAAGCGCTGGACAAGTTCGTGAGTGTCGTCAATATCTACCAAGATAATGGCCGCACGCTCAAGAAACTTCGCACTAAGTTTAAAGCGTGGGATGCCTATAAGCGCCCAAATATGGGCCGACATCCGGTTATAAAGGATCTCTACGAAGAACTGCGCCCGATTCTTCAAGCAAGCACCTACCTCTACTACACAGCCGTCTAATCCGCGGCTGTTTTTTTAATCGCTGGAAACCATTTGTGGTTTGTGGTAGTATCGCCGTGGCTTGTAACGGAGGAAATCGTCATGGACAAACTCGCGTATGACTACTCTAACCGAGAGTTGATGGAAGCGTATTGGGAAGCGGTCGCACGAGCGGCCGTGTCAAACTCCGGCCTCGTTATCGACTTTGCCGGGGGGTTCTTTTTGGAGAAGGCGTACTATCTCCACGGCATCGTTCTCTCGCGGCTCGAAGGCAAAGAACGGCCGTTCACTCGCGGCGACCATGTGCATATCAACCCCAAAGCGACTTACATGTGTCGCTCAATCAATGCTGCCGGCGAATATTACTCGCACGGAGCGGTAGACCCAAAGAAGACTTACGAGGTTGATCGGGTCTTTTACGAAAAAGACGGCACCTGGGCACTCTCGTTCAAAGGGGATGAAGAAGGCTACCGTTATACTGCCGACCGGTTTGAGAAGGTCGAGCAGAAAAAACCGGCCGTTGCCTAAGCCGCCTAGTGTGCACAAAACTACCCAGCCGCCTAATCCGCGGCTGTTTTTTTATTTATAACCTAATAAAAAATCCCACCGGAGCGGGACTTTTTGTTAACGCTTTGACCACTGCTTGCGCTTGCGGGCTTTTACTAAGCCTGGTTTCTTGCGTTCTTTAGCGCGCGGGTCGCGCTTGAGAAAACCCTCTTTTTTAAGGATGCCGCGAAGTGATACATCATAATCAATGAGTGCGCGCGAGATAGCGTGGCGCACGGCAATTGCTTGCCCCGCGATGCCGCCGCCGCTTACAACCACCGTAACTGCGAATTGTATGGGGAGTGATACTTTAAGAAAAGGCTCGAGTGCTGCCTCGCGCAACGCCGGCGTGCCAAAATAGTCGCCTGCCTCTTTGTTGTTGACCGAGACAATCGTGCGAGCGCTTGGGGTGAGGCGTGCGCGAGCAATAGCCGTTTTGCGGCGGCCGACTGACTCTACATATTTGTCCTCTGTTTTGGTTGCCATATTAATTTTCTATCGAAAGAAGCTTGATGCGCAACGCTTGCAGGCGATTTTTTGGGAGCATGCCCAAGACCGCGCGGCGGATAGCCTCTCCATGGCCGCGGCGCGCCGTGAGCATAGCATAGTTCTCTTTTTTTTGCCCGCCCGGATAGCCGGAGTAGCGCACATAGCTTTTGTCTTTGGCCTTGTCGCCCGAGATTTTTACTTTGTTTGCGTTGATTATCTTTACCTCAACTTTGGCAATCGCGTTTTTTGCAAAATCGGCGCTGTGTTTGCCGAGCAAGGTCTTAGCCGCTGCACTTGCGATGCGTCCGAGCGATTTATTTTCTGCGTCAATAGTTATCATACAAGTTTATACAAATTCGATCATTGCCATCGCTGCGGCGTCGCCCTTGCGCGGGCCCATTTTGATAATGCGGGTGTACCCTCCGGCGCGCTCTTTATAGCTCGTGGCCGTTTTGATGATTTTGGTTGCTGTTTTTTCGTCACCCAAGGCAACAACCAGCGCACGGCGGTTAGCGAGCGTTGCCGACTTGGCCTTGGTGAGGAGCTTTTCCACCATAGGGCGGATTTCCTTGGCCTTAGCCTCGGTTGTTTTTATTTTGCCGCGGATAACAAGCGAACGGCAAAGGCTCTTGAGGAGTGCCCCGCGCTCGTCAGTCTTCCGTCCAAATTTTCGTACATTGTTTCCGTGTCGCATGGTGTTATTTCAGGATGATGCCAAAATTGGCAAGCGCGCGTTTTACTTCTTGTATTGCCTTCGGTCCCAAGCCGTCTATCTCGAGGAGGTCATCCTCTTTTTTGCGTGCGAGGCCGCCCACCGTGCGGATGTTGGCCTTCTCAAGCGCAGAGACAGTCCTGCTTGAAAGCTCAAGGTCCTCGATGCGTGTTTTGAGCGCCTCGGCGGCAACCTCTCCGGTCGCTGTGCTCTCAGCTGCTTGCGATGCACTTGCGCTTTGGGTCGGCAGTTCTTCCTCGCGGAAGCCGACAATCGACTTGAGCTGTGTGATCATGATTTCAATCGACTGCTCAAGCGCTGCGCGCGGTGCCACCGTGCCGTCGGTCTCGATGGAGATGCGCAAACGGTTAAAGTCGGTGCGGTCGCCGACGCGCATGTTGTCTACCTCGTAGTTAACGCGGCGGATAGGGCTAAAGATTGCATCAAGAGAAATTTCGCCGATATCAACGCGCTCTTTTTTGAGCACTTCGCGCGGGACATAGCCGAGGCCGCGCTCGATGCGGAACTCTGCGTTAAGGGTTGTCTTGTCGCCGAGCTCGCAGATGTACGCATTAGGATTGAGGAGGCGTACTTGTCCGGGGAGCGTGAGGTCGTCGCCGGATACTTTTTTAGGACCCTTCATATTAAGGGTGACTGTTTGTGCCTCGCCTGCCACGACCTCAAAGCGCAGTTTTTTAAGATTGAGCAAGATAGTAACCACATCCTCTTTAATACCATCGATGGTCGAAAACTCGTGGTTAACGCCCTCTATTTTTACCGAGGTAATAGCCGCGCCCGGGAGCGAGGAGAGGATAATGCGGCGCAAGCTGTTGCCGAGCGTATGCCCGTAGCCAGGGTAGAGGCCGTCTATTTCAAACACCCCCTCGTTGCCCTCTTCCGAGACCGCGCGAGGTTTGCTTGGCAATGTGATTGAATATTCCATCATATAAATAACAATAGTTAATAATTTTTGTAACGATATATTACCGGCTGTAGAACTGGATGATGGTTGCCGGATTAAACGGAGCCTCGGTCTCGGCGACGGTTGGCATGCTCTTGATGGTTGCAGAAAATCCGTCGGCGCTCATAACAAGCCATGCGGGAGTTTTTGTCTCGGCGACCGCCTCGGCGCGATTCACAAACAACGGGCTTGCTTTGCTGCCCTCGCGGATAGAAACGACATCGCCTACCTCAACTGCGTGTGAAGGGACGCTCATGCGCTTGCCGTTTACAAGCACGTGCGCGTGCGAGACAAGCTGGCGTGCGGCGCGGCGTGTTTTTACAAATCCTGCGCGGAAGATAACGTTGTCGAGGCGCGCCTCGAGGCGGCTCATGAGGACCTCAGTCGAGACTTTGCCTTTGCGCTCCATAGCCTCATGCACATAGCGAGAAAATTGGCTCTCGGAGAGGCCGTACGTAAAACGCGCTTTTTGTTTCTCTAAAAGTTGTGCGCCAAAGTCGGTGCCGCCGCCGCGCTTGGGGCGGCTTTGGCGATGCGGCGCGCGCGCTTCGGCGAGCTGATACTTTTGCGTCTGGCATTTTTCAAAGACAGAGGCGCCAAGGCGTTTGCAGATTTTATATTTTGGTCCAGTAATCATAAATTTTTATACGCGGCGGGGTTTAGGCGGCCTCGGGCCATTGTGCGGCACCGGTGTCGTGTCTTTTATAGAGTTGATGTGGATGCCCTTGCTTGAAAATGCGCGTACCGATGACTCGCGGCCCGCACCGACGCCCGAGATAACGACGCCCACCTCCTTAACGCCCATCGCGACGGCCCTATCGCCCAAGAGCTCGCCAACCTTTGCGGCTGCAAACGGAGTGCCTTTTTTAGCGCCGGAGAAGCCAAGCGAGCCTGATGACGACCAGCTCACGATGTTGCCGCCAATATCGGCGAGCGACATTTTGGTGTTGTTGTAGGTTGCCTCGACATACACGAGCCCCGCATCCATTTTGCGGCGCGATGCGCGTGACGAAGAGCCGCGACCTCCCGCGCCATCCTCACCTCCTTTTTTGACTATTCGTTTCTTACCCATAGGTATTGTCAGTGTTTATACTATATATACTAGGTCTTTTCAACCTTACGACGACCCGAACCCATGGTCTTGCGGACGTTACCGCGAAGGGTGCGAGAGTTGGTTTTAGTGCGCTGGCCGCGGCTGGGGAGTTTTTTGGTGTGACGCGAGCCGCGATAGCTGCCGATATCTTTAAGACGCTTGATGTTGCCGGCTACCTCGCGCTTCAAATCCCCTTCGAGCTTGGTGCTCTCAAGAATGGTGCGGATGCGAGCCTCCTCGTCGGTGGAGAGGTCTTTAGTTTTGATCATTGGGTCTACCTTTGCTTCCGCTAAAATGGTGAGTGCGCGCGAAGGGCCGATACCATATAGAAAATTGAGCGCATAGCGGATGCGCTTGTTGTCGGGGAGTGTAATGCCGGAAATTCTCATACTTTTATATTTTGCCTCGTAAACTCGGCGTTACCCTTGACGCTGTTTGTGGCGCGGATTGCTGCACGTAACGTACACGCGCCCTTTACGGCGTACCATTTTGCAGTTTGCACAGCGGGTTTTGATTGAAGCTTTTACTTTCATTATAGCCTGCGGGTGATCCGGCCCTTCCCGCCATACGGGTCAAGCGTAATCATCACTTTGTCTCCTACCAAAACCTT
This sequence comes from Minisyncoccota bacterium, assembly GCA_035510635.1. Classification (GTDB taxonomy): domain Bacteria; phylum Patescibacteriota; class Minisyncoccia; order Phycocordibacterales; family SBAW01; genus GWA1-54-10. The sequence continues at coordinate 80,653 of DATKGU010000003.1, forward strand.
GATGCGATGCAGCCGCATTTTGCCGGCTAAGTACGCAAGGATGACCTCTCCGTTCCCTAAAGAGACCCGGAATAGGGTGTTTGGCAAAGCCTCTTCGACGATGCCCTGTACTTCCTCGGACTTGGTATCCATCAAACAATAAGCGACAAAAGCTATCTTAGCCTATCTCGTATAATGTGTCAAAGCCTATTTGGTGACCACGGTTATTTTGTTGACATCCGTAGGAAATGTGCTGCTCCAAAATGGCCTAATGGCGGCGCTGCAGGGGGTGTCTTTGCTGCAGGTAATGGCCGGTGCAAAGGAGCCCACTATTTGCTCAAAAGCGCTTTTGCTCTTGCCTACCAAGGCTGCTTTAAGCGCGTTGGGATCAAATTGCCACACCAATGTGGGCGTGCCCGAGAGCGCGAGGGTGAGGCTGCCTTGCGAAGCCGTGCTGGTGCCTTGCAACCCCACGGTGATGGCCGAAACATCGGCAAAGTCGACCGCCTCGCCGTTGTAGCCGGTGACCACCTGCTTTGCGATTGCTGCAGCAAGGTCGCTCGTGCGGACGGTATCGCCGCTTGCGGTCGCGGTCTCGGAAAGTGCCACGGTATTGGCATCGATTGGCGTTTGTGTGATGTCACCAAAGGTAACGGCAAACGTGCCTGGAATTAAGAGATATTGTTTGGGGATTTGAATAGAGGCTGCTTGTTGCAGTGCATTTTTGAGGCCTCCTTCAAGCGCACTTTGCGCTGCGGTGAGATCGGCCGGAGCCACCGTAGCTTGGGCACCGACAAAACCTCCGGTTATGCCGCTCGTTTGCGCATAAAATTTGGTGTAGCGGGGGTCGCCTTTAAAGCCGGGGATGGTAAATTGTGTTTGGCCCAAGTTGTAGGTTGCGCCCGGCTGGTCTGCATACACGGTGGCCGACACAGTGCCGGGGGTAAGTGTGCCATCGGCCGCTTTGGTGGCGCCCGGGACGGTCACGCCGCTTTTAATGCGATATATATTGCCGTTGGGAGCCGCAAAACGCGTCGTGGCCACAAGCGCTTGCGGGCTGGTGCTGTAAGCATTGTAAATAGTGATGACACCCGATGCCGATTTGGAAACTTGCGTGGAGCCGCTTGCCTTAACCGTGGTGCTTGCGGTGCGCGACGCGGAGACTACTTGATATGGCAACACGCCAACCGGCGCATCGACTTGTGCGACCATAGTTGATGGCGGCGTCACGACCGCGGTTTTTGGCGTCACACTCACGGTGACACCGGCAAAAAATGTTGAAAGTAAGATGCCTGCAAGTGCCGCGAGTACCAGCACTCCTATCAAAATCCAGAAAAACCAGTTTTTAGTCATTGAGGTTCTTTTTTTACGTGGTAATACGGGCTCGTTAAACTCTTCTTCCGAGGCATCGCTCGGCATCGGAGGGCGGCGGTGTCCGGGAGGTAAAGGGATGTCACGGATAGAGCGTTCTCCTTTTGGGATCATGTCTCTCATATAAGGCTATTATACATGATTAAAAGCACCTGTTTTTAACCCGCCGTGCACAAACAAAGCGCCAAGCGCGAGGTGTAAGTCGGGGTTTGGAGCGTGTCCGGCAAGCAAAGCGGCGGCGCGCGGCGCGCCAAAGGTGCGCACGGTGGCGCCAGGCTCAAATAATGCGCCAAGCGAGGCATCGCTCTCGAGTGCCCGTGCAAACCAGCTCCCGAGCGGCTCCTCGGCAACTACCAACACACCTTCGGGAGTGCCGTTTTGTGCGAGGGTCTCAACCCCCGAAGCAAATTGCTCGAGCCAATGACGCTCGGTTGCCTCAAACGGCTCGTGATAAGGATGCTCGGCGTGCTTTGCGAGAGCGAGCACGGCCGACATCTCGGCATGCGAAAGGCCTGCATGCGTGGAGAGCGTGCGATATACGCTGTGTGCACCAACTGGCAACGTGCCGTAGCCGAGCGCTTTGCCATCTTCGAGCAACACAAGCTCGGTTATCTCGCCGCGCGGGATTGCAAGCAATATCGTGCCGCTCGCGAGCGCCCCTGCCCCACCATAAGCCGCCGCAGCCGCGCTTGTGTGTAAAGAAAGCGGCAAATCGTTGGCAAAAAGCGCGAGTTCGTTTTGCAGCATTGTGTGGAGATGCGGAGAAAAGTCGGGTTTGCCAACGACGAGGTTTGGTGTGCCCCACGGCGCGCCTAAAAAAGCGGCCGCGCGCGAAAAGATGCCGCGGTTGGCGGTTTTAGGGTTGGAGCGCAAACGCGCAGCCACGAGAGTGGTCTCGCCAAGAGCCTCGTGCAAAGCTTTTTCAATTTGTGAGGCAATAGCAGAGCTCGAGAGCGTGCGCGGCGGCACAAAATGGATGCGCCGCTCGGCAAAAAGCACCGGCGCGCTGTCGGTGGAAAGATGAGCAAGAGCGGTGCCCACACTCGAGCTCTCAACATCGAGCAAAAGTACATTTTCCCCACTGTCTCGTGTGAGTCCAAACATACCCGTAAGTATAACGCAAAATAAATAGCCGCTCCCTTTCGGGAACAGCTTGAGACAAAAGATCAGCGCATGAGACCTGTCATGGCTTCAAATTCAGCTGTGACAAAAGTCATAGCTTGTACGGCTTGCAGCCGCAAAACATGACTATTTCGGTCGATCTTGAGTGCTGGAACAAGGCCGTCGCGAAGTAGTTTTATTTTTGCCGCCACAGTTCTCATATGGTCGGCGTGCCTTGTGAGAGCCATCTCATCGTCTTTGAAATGTTCACTCATTTCGCGACTTTTTTCATGCGCCACTTTTTCGGCGCTGTTGGCAAACTTTTCCATCATTTCAATGGTTAAGCTTGGGCCCATCGTATCGGCTAAAAAAGTGGCCCTATCAGCCACAAAGAGTTCCCGACTCTTAGTCATGGCGTGTCTCCGGTTACTTAGGCAACCTTTCCAAATCCAAGAAGGAGACTACCACACGATTATATAAAAGTCACTACTCCAACACCGCTTTTATTCTTCTCACGCCTTGGGCTACAGCTTCTTCTTTCAAAATTTTGAATTTTGCCCTGAGCCCTGTCGAAGGGTTTGGTGTGGCAAGCTCACCTGTATTGGTTACATGCGGGCCGCCACAAAACTCTATTGAAAATGCTTTATCTATCGGCCCGACCGAGTACACCGACACTTTGTCGGGATACTTTGCGCCAAACTCGTGCTCGGCACCGAGTTTTTCGGCCTCATCTTTGTCCATCTCGGTACGCACTACGGGGATGTCCTCTTTTATTTTTTCGTTTACTATTCTTTCGACTTCCCTTTTTTGCTCGTCGGTCATTTTAGTTGGGTAGCTGAAGTCGATACGCAAACGCTCTTGTGTGATGTTGCTGCCGCGCTGATGCACCTCGGGGCCAAGCACCATCTGCAATGCTTTGAGCAAAAGGTGGTGCGCGGTGTGGAGGCGCGTAGTTGCCTCGCTTGTGTCGGCAAGCCCCCCTTTAAACTTTTGCTCGCTCCCCGCGCGCGAAAGATTTTGATGTTCTTTGAGCAGTTCTTTAAATCCTTCAATGTCGATTTGTTTAATACCTTTGGCGCCGGCCTCCTCGATAACCAGCTCCAGCGGGAAGCCGTAGGTTGTAAAGAGTTGAAAAGCATCTTGTGCCGACACCGTGCCCTGCCCTACAAAACGCTCGAGCTCGTGCATGCCGCGCGCGAGGGTCCGCCTAAATTGCTCCTCCTCCTCGGCAATAGCTTTTTCGATGGCTACAATTTTTTCGGTCAGCTCCGGGTACGCATCGGCATACATTGCCGCAATGGGCTTAACCACATTTGCAAAACCCGCCTCGGTAATCCCCAAGCGGTCGGCATGACGCACCGAGCGACGGATGAGCCGGCGCACAAAGTAACCTTGGTCGCTTTTTGCGGGCAGGACACCGTCGGCAATCAAAAACACGGCAGCCTTCATGTGGTCGGCGATGATCCGAAACGAAGCCGTCTCGCGCACATCATCGCCATAGTGTTTGCCCGAAGCCTTTTCGAGATACTCAACAATAGGTTTGTGGCTCACGGCAATAATGTCGGGCAAGTTGTGCGCCGCCATAGCAATGCGCTCGAGGCCGCCGCCAAAGTCGACGTTTTGTTTGGGCAACGGCGCAAAGGAGCCATCAGGCTGTTTGAGATATTGCATAAACACCGAGTTGCCTATTTCCAAAAAACGGCCGCAATCGCAGTTGGGATGGCAACGCTCGCCAAACTTTTTGTCGTGCGCGGTGCCAAAGTCATAAAAAATTTCGGAGTCGGGGCCGCCCGGCTCGCCTGCAGGCATTTTTTGCGGCACGCCGGCGCGGCTCCACCAATTTTTGCCGGAGTCGTAGTAAAAAATGCGCTCACCCTCTTGCATCCCCTTGGTGTAGCCATCGGCTTCGGAACCAATCGACTCTATCTTCGCCTCGATTCCCTTCTCTTTAAAAAGTTTTTGCCAAATTTCCGCCGACTCGGTATCTTGCGGAAGATTAAGTGCGCTGTCGCCGATAAAAACCGTCACAAAAAGCTTATGCGGGTCGAGGCCAATGCTCTCGGTCAAAAACTCAAAGACCCACGGCAACTGCTTTTGTTTAAAATAATCGCCAAGGCTCCAGTTGCCGAGCATTTCAAAAAAAGTGGTGTGCCGGTTATCGCCCACCTCCTCGATGTCGCCGCTTCTAAACGCCTTTTGCGAGTCGGCAATACGCGTGCCCTCAGGGTGTGCTTTGCCGAGCAAGTACGGCACCATGGGCTGCATGCCCGAGCCGGTAAAAAGGGTGGTTGGGTCGTTTTGCGGCACCAAGGGTGCCGAGGGGACAATGGCGTGTCCGCGCGCCTTAAAAAACTCGAGATAAGCTTGTCTGATTTCGCCGAGCGTCATGGGACTTTACTTTATCGCGTAAGAACATTTTTCTCAACTGGGCCGGCGGCTGATTCTGACATATGCTCAGGAACTAAATATTTTTTGAGAGTTTCGTTAACCTCTGATGCGGTGAGTTTGAGGATTTTTTTAGGAAAGTCGTCGAGGTGCGAAAGCGGCAGTCCATCGGCAATAACAGCCTGTGCAGTGGCGGCAAAAGCAGCGGAGTTGGAGAGTTGTACTTTAGCTCGAGCGTTATATAGTTCGCTATGTTTTTTAACCTCCTCTTCGGTTACTCCCCCGTCGATAATAAGTCTGATTTGGTTCATGATAGAGCTCCTCCCTTTTTGAAACAGTTGAGGAGCAAAGGTTGCCCATATATAAAGATATCCATCAGCGGCATTTTCAAACCCGGCCAAGTATCCATACACTCCATATGTTAAACCCTCCTGTTCGCGTACCGCGGTCATGAGTCTGCTTGAAAAACCTCTATTTCCAAGAATTTGCATACCTAAAAGCAGTGCGGCATATTCTTTGCTTGCTTTAGTTAAGCCCGTATAGGCTCCTATCATATAATCGATACTGGCTTTATTAGGTATTATTGTCTGAACTTTTTGACCGGTTAAAGTTTGACCTTTTTTATACGGTAAAAAAATAAAATTTGTTTTTGTAAGAGAAGTAAAATTCTTTTCCATAATGGCGGTAGCTTTGGCCATGGTTATATCTCCCGCTATAGAGACAATAAGTGTGCGCTTGTCTACCATTGCCGCGTGTCGTGAACGTAAAAAGTCTCCCGTTATTTTTGATAAAACTTTTTTAGACTCTTCTGTGGTCTCCTCGTAGTTAGGATGACCGGCGGTATACAACACACGGGTAAGTAAAATGCCGGCTTGTTGGCGGGTATCTTGGCTTGCAAGCGTAAGATTGGAGATCTCGCGTTGTTTTAATACCTCAAGCTCCGCGTCGGGGAACGTAGGGAGGGTTAAACACTCGGCAATAAGGGCTAAAAGTCTGGACAGATGCACTGTACGCACCCTGCCGCTAAATACCAGTTGCTCGTCGCTCACGGCAAAAGAGAGGATAGCTGCAATAGAGTCTAATATCTGTTGAATTTCTTTTTTTGAGTGTTTGGCAGTTCCTTCCAAAAGCATCGCGGCATGCACATGGGCAAGCTCGCTGCTACCCCATCCTCGTGAGCCACCTTTAATGCTGCCTACAAAAGAGACAAGCCCTTTAGTGGGAAAATAGGTGACCAGAAGAGCTGCCCCCTCAAGGGTACCTCTGGTAAACGTTTTTTCTTGTATCTGTTTTGAGTACATAGGAAATATATTATTGATCGAGAAGACCTACCGTTTGTTTTTGTTTGTTGAAATATTTTTTGGCAATGCGTTTTATATCGGAAACGGTAACTTTGAGGCCGGCCTTTTCAATTTTATACGCAAGGGCCCAGTCTCCGGCGGCCACAGACTCCGATACCGCACGGATCTCGTTAAATACGCCATCCCGCGATGCGGCGCCCTGGCTAAGCACGCGCTCTCTTGCATAGGCAAGCTCAACAGTAGTAACTCCTTTATTAATTATTATCTCAATTTCTTTTTCTATGGCTTTTGCAAGGAATGTTGGCTTAACCCCCTCAGCGCATTGCCCCATAAAATTGACTGCGCCAGTATCAAAAAGCGGATGACACAAAACGGATACTTCCGAAGCAATGCCTTTGTCTACAATATGTTGTTCCATACGGCTTGAATAGCCGCCGGCCAAAATCGTTGAGAGCAACAATACTGCAGGATAATCTTTGTGAGTGCCCGGTGGCACTTTATACGAGACCATGGCTAGGTTAACGCCCATATCTTTTTTGATAGTCACTTTGCGTGCAGATTTTTGCTTCGGCTCTACAATCGTAAGAGTTGGAATACTATGGGGCGAGTGAGGTATTGGAGCGAAGTATGTCAACACTTCTCTTTCTACGTCCTTCCACTCAACATCACCAAATACACTTAAGGTAGCATTATTAGGCCAATAGAAGACATCATAAAATTTTCTCAGTTTTGTAGCGGTGGAACTCTCAATATCTTCTTTAAGACCAATAGTCGGTATGCGATATGGATGTTTGGTAAATACTTTATACAGTACTTCCTCATCAAGGAGTTCCAAAGGATTATTGCGAGAGCGCTCAAACTCATTGCGCACCACGGTCATCTCGCTTGCTAAATCGGTATCGTTAAAAAGTGAGCCGCGGAGCCTATCGGCCTCCATCTCAAGCGCGTTAGCCATACGCTCTTTGGGTATAAGCTCAAAATAATTTGTCCTGTCGAGCCACGTTGTGGCGTTCATGAGAGCCCCAAACCACTCGAGGTAGTCGGTGATTGCATTACCGTTGGCTTTATTAAATTTAATGGTGTCTTTAAAAAGGAGATGCTCAAGGATATGTGTCGAACCAGTAACTCCCTTACTTTCGTTGCGTGAACCCACGTGAAAAGTGACGCATACTGCGACTACCGGTGCGGCGCTTTCTTTTTTGTATAGCACCCGGAGGCCATTGGCCAACCTGTACTCGGTTATTCCAAAAGCGCTCCCAACTTTAACTATAGACTTAGTCATTTTTGTATGAGATTTCTTCACTTCTTCACTTTACCAAATTGCTTGACTACAGCCAATCGATTGGTTTTTTGCCCTGCTCCACTAAATACTTGTTAGTTTTGCTAAATGGTTTTGAACCAAAAAAACCGTTGTAGGCCGAAAACGGCGATGGGTGCGGCGACTCGATAACAAAATGTTTGCTCCTATCAATATGTGCGCCCTTAGCCCGTGCATAGTTGCCCCAAAGTATAAACACCAAATGTTCTTTTTTGTCGGAGAGCGCCTTAATAGCCGCGTCGGTAAACTCTTCCCACCCGCGGCCTTGGTGCGAGCCGGCCATGCCGCATTGCACCGTGAGTGTTGCATTGAGGAGAAGCACGCCCTGCTTTGCCCACCGCGATAAGTCTCCTGACTTCACGGTACCCTTCGAAGCCTCCGGCGAAGTAGTGCCCAGGTCACTTTCTATTTCTTTAAAGATATTTTGCAAAGATGGCGGCGGTCGCACTCCATCACCCACCGCAAAACTTAGACCGTTGGCTTGCCCCACGCCATGGTATGGGTCTTGGCCGAGTATGACAACCTCAACTTTACTAAAGGGACACAAATCAAACGCGCGGAAAATATGTTTTGCCGGAGGATAAATTGTTTTGCTTTTATACTCGTCTTTTACAAACGCGGCCAACTCCTCAAAATACGGCTTGCCAAACTCCTCAATCAAAGCCTCCTTCCAACTCGGCTCAATTTTTACGTCCATGCCACTAGTATACAAAAAGTTCCATGCAATAAATAATCGGTATTTTTACGCATATGCGAAAATCTACCGATTTGAGTTTGTTCAATTTTTAACCTAATTGATGCGTTGTTGCAATATGGTCGAGCCGGCATTGTTAAATTGAAATTCTGCATCAATAACCTTACCGTCGAGTACAAGTGGCAACCAGTACTGATCGTCTATCCACATACGATCAAAAGGAATATTGTTAAGCGCAAACCATTCGGGTGCCATCTCACCACTTTCTTTTGGTTCACCCTCCCATTTTTCTGCAACAAATACATGCACTAACCTCTCCCAATCGGGTTTATCCTCAAAACTAAAATGTATCTGACCCATCGCAACGGCATCTTCTTGCTGCACAACAATATTTGCCTCTTCAAACGTTTCGCGCACGGCTGCGGCAATTGGCGTCTCGTCCTCTTCTATATGGCCGCCCATGCCGTTGTACTTGCCCGCACCAAAACGCACTTTTTTCATCGCTAACAAAATTTTGCCAGCTTTTTTATCCAGCGCAAAAAGAAGAGTTTCTTGACGCATAATTATTAGCGGGTAGTGTAACTCTCTTCGCGGAGGATTTCTCTTTTGCGGTTTGCGCCGCCGCGGTTGTAGTTGCCCACTTTGCCGTCGCTACGCACTACGCGATGACACGGAATTTTTGGATTGTAATTTTTTGACATCAGCATGCCTACCGCACGCGCCGCATGAGGATTGCCTGCCTTAGTAGCAACTTGCTTATAGGTCATGACGTTGCCTTTGGGAATTTTTGCCACCACAGCATAGACCTTTTTAGAAAAGAGGCTTGGTCGTTGGTTTGTCATACTTTTTTGTCACCTCACCCACGGCTTCGCGATAGGTGCAATAGTCGCAACTCTCTCCCGCTTGGGGCAACACATCGCTGTCTAAACATTTTTTTAAATCAACAAGCGCGCTGTCTATCCAGTCAGTCGAGCCTTTGTATGGCACAAGTGTGAGCTCAAAGTCGAGCCGGCCGTCAAACGACTCCCTATCTTTGCTTGCATTGGCATAAAACCAATACCCCATGTCGGAGACTTTAAATCCGTTTTGGCGCAGCAGCCATTGATAAATTTCAATTTGGCGTTTGTAGCCGCGATGCCACTCCTCATCGAGCGACTCGATGCGGCCATCTTTGCTCGTGGCTTTGTAGTCGATAACGATAAGCTCGCCCGCAGGGTTGACCCAAATGTCGTCGACGCCGCCGCGCACCGTAAGGCCTGTTTCTTTATGCACGCATTTAACCCCTTGGCTCAAGGCATTCCGCCACTCATCCATCTGCGCGTGTGCTAACGGCACTGCATCGAGGCCGTAGGCTTTTGCGAGCGGATGCTGCGTGCCGAGTGCGCGGTGCGTGTCGAGCTCTTTTTTAAGCAATGCGTCGACCGCAGAGTTGAGATTAAACGGATAGCCGGGCGGGCGCGCCACGCCGAGCTTGTTGTCGATATAAAAACAGCGCGGGCACTCCAAAAATAAATCTATTTTAGAGCGCGAAAGCGTCCATTTAGGGCCGCCGTAGTTGTAATCGGGTTTGCGATTGGGTTTGTAGTACTGACTCATGAGGGACGTGTGCCCTATTGTACCGCGCTAGCGCTCTTCTGTCCCATATTTTGTACGCATAATGTTTTCAAACGGGTTGAGCAAGGTCAATATAAGGAGCGCGAGCACGGCGCCACCGAGCGCCAAAAGCTCAAAACCAAAACCGGTGGTCATGCCGATGCCTGCAGCAACCCACAATCCCGCGGCAGTCGTAAGCTCCACCGGATGCTCGCCGTGGAACATGGCAAGGCCCGTGCCAAGAAACCCGACACCGAGCACGACGTTGGCTGCCACTTGGAGCGGGTTAATGCCGGTAAAACTAGAGAGTTGATAGCTTGCAAGGACTCCGGTCATAACAAACAATGCCGAGCCCATAGAGACCAGCGCATAGGTGCGCATGCCCGCATGTTTGCCGGCAAGCGAGCGCTCGAGACCTAAAAGCGCTCCGAGTACGGCCGCTACCAAAAGCCGCCACACTAAAGCGATTTGTATTGACGTTCCAATATCTACGCTAGGCCAAAGATGCATGAGGATATTGTAGCACCTCTTTTTAAATGCAACTTGTTAGTTGGTTGTGAACTCAACCAACACCGGATTGCCTTGCGCATCGCGGACAGGTTTGTCGGAAGCAAGCGAAAATATTTTATCGCCGTCATCGAGCGCCTCGCCTGCGAGGTAAGTGAGTCCAGGCAATGTGCCGCGTAAAAGCTCAACCGTGCCGCTCTGAGCTGCATTGCCGGATTGAGGCAAAAAGAGCTCTGCACCAAGTGCGTTGCCGGGGACGCCTGCGTGGTCTTCATACACGACTACCCATGTTGGCTGAGACACCACCACCCGTGATACGGCCACTGCAAATCCTGACGCCTGTGGAGAAGATACAACAAAATCACCTGACATGTCTGTTGTGCCGAGCGTAGGTGCGGTAGTGTTTTGCGAGGTTGCAGAGGAGGTAGAGGTAGCTGCCATTTCGGTCGAAGTCGCTACCATTGCTGGCGTTCCTCGATGAGAACCTGCGATACCCCACCCGACAAGAGCTCCGATGATGATGCCCGCTATAAAGATACTTGTATATGTGCCTGTGTAAGATTTTGTCTGCGGTGCAACAGGAGCAGTGCTGCGCGGCACGGACGTGACCGATGGCGGTACGTTCGATGCGGTGCTTGCGGGAACGATGGGCTGAGACCATGAGAGCGACGACTTTTGACCCTGCGATTGTTGACCTCCTTGATTGTTGTTCTGACTATGCCCGGTGTTTTCTTGCATACGGTTATTACCTATTTAAAAAATAATGCCTGCCTGCCACGCCCCTATCATATATCCCTTATCGGAGAGCACAATGCCCGCACCTCTTCCAACACGGTTTCGAGCTTTGTGCCAGTGACTCCCAGCCGTTCCAGAGTATCGCGATGTTTCTCAAGCGTGTTGCAAAGCACTATTTTGTCGCCGAGTAGAGCCGTTTTTTCGCGCTTGGAGAGGGTAGTTAGGGCGGTAACCGGATACAGGCCGGCGCGGTCTATCCGCTCGTGGAGCGTAGCACCTTGTGGATAATCCCAAGCTAAGAGGCCGAGGAGGCGGCACTCGGCATAGCGCTTTGCCATGTCGGTAAACTTGGTATTAGTGACTACCAAACCTTTTGCATTGGGGTGCCCTGCCGCAACAATATCCTCAATGCGCGCCTGTACATACAACACCACCTTGAGGTCGGCTTTAAAAGCCGGGCTGTTGTGGAACTTTGCCTCAACATAGAGCGTCTCTCCATCTTTGGTTGCGACAACATCTACCTCATGCTCAACACAATTGCCTTTAATTATTTGATCAATAGAAACTTGCTGATATCCTTCGGCGCGATATATCTCCGCAATAAAAGCTTCAAACGGAAAGCCCGAAGGTCCAAAGTCGAGTAGCGCGCGCTTCAAGCTATAGCGCGCGGCCGGACCGTGCTTTTCAGAACTCAGGTGCGCAAAAGCGCGCGAGTATATCTCGCTCGTGGTCATGGCGGGCCGCAGCTCTTTTTCAATCTCGCGGCGGATATGCTCCGCAACAGCTTCGTCGGCACCCGCTCTCCGAAGTGAGCGCACTAATTTTTCGGCTTCAAAAGGTTCGGCAATGCCGTCTGCTTTAGTAATGAGCACTGACATGTCGTTACTCTGCACTCACCTGTTGTATCGCGGTGGGCGTAATAATCCCGTTTACAGTAAGACCGTTCAACACTGCTTTTGTTCCGGATGCCACCGATACAGAAACCGAAAATGGTTCGTTGGTATCTCCCGAAGTAGCTTTGCAAATACCAGGCTGCTTCATAAGTGTAAGGAGAACGGTGACATATGAAGGGTCCTTTCCGTTTATAGCGATCCCTTCGCCAAGCTGATCGCACGGAGAGGCAAGCGGCACGGTGCCGCTGTAGGTGTAGGTATTATTTGCAAAGGATACTTGCACGGCAACCGGCCCGGAAACTTCTTGAGGGATAGACGCTACGCTCGCTGCATTAGCCGTAGGCTGTGCGTTGGGTGCGCCTGTGTTATTTTGCGTAAGCACCGCAATCCCCCACCAAAATGCAAAGATACATACGAAAAGCAGCACCAGCGACAACTTTCCCGAGTGAGCGCGGTTTTGCATAGGCTAAGTATAGCCTTCTTATAAGCAGAGGGGTGTTAAGTTATCAACACATCAACAAAGCCTTGTTTTCTCAACTATACCCCCACCAATACATTGCTGGCCTTGGTACAACACGAGCGATTGGCCATACGGTACGTAATGCGGTTCTTGCAATGTGACCGCAGGAGCTAAACTCCCGCGGGAGTTTAGCTCCTGTAACACAGCGGGTATTAATGTTTGGCGATATCGAAAGCGCGCCAAGCACGGGCCCTTTTCCGAAACACCTATCCAATTAGTCTCTGCAAGTTCAACCTCTGTGTTTTTATACTTAATAGGAAAGCGTTCCGTCGAAACAGTGATAGTGTTTGCCTCATTATTTTTTGCAATGACAAAATGCGGCTGTGTCTGCGGCGTATGTGCAAAAAGCTCAAATCCGTGGCGCTGTCCCATGGTGTAAAGTGCCGCCCCATCGTGGCGGCCCACCACGGTGCCCGCCTCATCAAGCACGTTGCCGGGCAAAGGCTCAAGTTCGCGCCGGATCATCTCGTCTATCGAGGTGTCACTTAAAAAGCACAAACCCTGGCTGTCGGGGCGTGCCGCATTAGGCAGATCAAACTTTGCAGCCAATGCGCGCACGTCTGTTTTGCGCATCTCTCCTATCGGAAACATGGTATGTTTTAAAACCTCGTGCGGCACCATCCACAAAAAATAGCTTTGATCTTTATCGGTATCTACTCCTTTATACAGTAATCCGTTTTTTGTCCGCGCATAGTGACCAGTAGCCACGGCATCGGCGCCATGCGAACGCGCGTACTCATAAAACGCGCCAAATTTTATTTTTTGATTGCACAGCGTATCGGGGTTAGGAGTCCTCCCTTTTGCAAGCTCCGCAATAGTGTACGCAAACACGTTGTCCGCATACTCTTTTGACAAATCAATTTCAATAAAAGGAATCTGAAGATGCGCAGCAACGCGTTGGGCGCTTATCTTGTCCTCGCCCGCGCTGCATGGATAGCCGGGCAGAGCGATGCGTATAAATACGCCCACTACATCGTGTTCTTGTTGTTGCAAAAGAGCCGCCGAAACAGCGGAGTCGACTCCTCCCGACAGCCCCACAAATACCTTCATACCCTAATTATTAAGGTATTTCTTCTCGTTTGCCAATTGACAGGCAAAGGTCGCGCAATAGTGCATGTTGCCTTTGAGATCCGAGAGATAGTAGAGGTCTTTCGTTTTGGTCGGTGTCACCGCGGCCAAAATCGAGTCGAGGCTCGGGTTTGCTATCGGCCCCGGCGGCAACCCTGCATACAGATACGTGTTGTAGGGCGAGTCGGTTTGTAGCTCTGCTTTGGTGAGCTGGAGCGAATTGACGCCAATGAGGTACGGGAATACCGCATCGACTTGGAGCTTCATGCCGATTGCAATGCGATGCCACAAAATGCCGGATATCATCTCGCGGTCTTTGGTGATGGCGCCTTCCTTTTCCAAAATAGAAGCCATGACAAGAATTTGATTTTGCGGTTTGCCAAAGTTAGCTATTGCGGCCGCCGTACTCGAAGCGGTTATGTGATTTTGAAAGTTGATAAGCAGAGCGTTCAGCACCTCTTCCGAATTTTCACCAGGCAAAAAGAGATACGTGTCCGGAAACAACATGCCCTCGTCGGGTTTTGCCGCCTGCAAAAAAGTATCCTCGTCAAAATCGGGTATTTTTTGTGCGAGCAGCGCAGCTATTTGTGTTGAGGTTGCGCCCTCGGGGATGCGCACGCGCACCGGCGTGAGTTCTCGATCGCCGTGCACCAAACGCCACACGACGGTAAAAAGATTTTCCGAACCCGGGAAAAAGTACTCGCCGGAGACAATCGGCGCATTGCGGCCATACAGACGCAGCACCAACTTAAACAAATAGGGCGAGTTGATAAGGTGCCGCTCCTCGAGCAATGTGGCAACTTGGCTCGGCGTTGAGCCGCTGGGTACGTTAAGGAGCGACGCATTGGGAAAGTTGAGAGGCGCCGCTATGGTAACAAAATAAATGAGAAAGATGAGGATGCCGCCCAAAAATGCGGCCGGCAAGACGCGGTCGTAAAGCCTTGCCTCGCGACACCACTCATCGCACACATCTCTCGTGCGGATGATGTGCTGTCGCACACGATGATGGAAGGGAGCCGGTTGTTCTGGGTCCATGAAAAAAGGAAAAGATAATTATATCGGTAAGTTGGAAGGTGCTTCGGCGCGGCGGCTTGGCATGCGTTGCAACGTTGGTGTATGAGCCACCCGGCCCGGCAAATGCCACAGCGAAGCGAGCTCCTCGGTGTTGAGCGCGATGTGGAAGTCTTTGTTGGGTGCATAAAAATACTGGCGCGTCACATAGCCTTGATACAGTTGTGTTTTGAGCCGTTTGCGGCGAAAGCCCATAAAATCTTGCCACGGCCAATCGAGTGGACCTACAAAAAAGATAGGTTTAAGACCGTTGAGCCCGATGCCGCTCGAGCCATGCTCAAACGAGCGGTATGCGGTAGGAATACCGGCATTGCGCGACTGCTTATTTTCTTTTTTGGCAAGGTAAAGCGTGCGCATGCCGACATCAAACACTTGTTTGTTGAGTTTTTGTCCGATGGCCTTGATAGCTTCCCTATCGCCCTCCGGCAAACGGCCGAAGTTTGGGACCGCTTTGCCGTCAGCGCCAACATCAACATATTTTTTACCAATTTTGTCGATGATAATCTGCGCCCATTTATCAAGACGCAATGCATGGTGATGCGCATCCGGGTCGTCCTCAGACCAGTAACACTCCGTATGTCCTTGGATGATTATTTGCGCCCACACGTGCTCGCCCGGGCCGATGGAACCCATAAACTCGATGAGCGAAAGAAGCGGGTCGTTTTTAAACTCCTCTTTGGTGTCTGCTTTGTCGAGGCCCCACGCCGGATAGGTCATGATGGGATACGGATCGGGTTTTTGCAGCGCTTGCTCAACGCCCCACACGTCCATCTTTTCTAAATCGAGCGGGAACGCGAGCGTATAATCGGGCACTTCTACTACTTGCACCGTTGGATAGTGCGCGTAGAGCTGAGATTTAATTATTTCTTTATAACGGGAGCGCGTCCACACGTAAAAACGCACCGCGCCTTCGGTGGAGGCAATCTCAAGCGAAAACCACGGCTTGGTTTCTCCTCTCATTTTATGCAACACAGTATCAACCTCGCCCGTTTGATAGAGGACTCTAAAAAAAAGCTCGGCCGCGTAGGGGCTTTGCGTAATCTCCTCCGGCAAGCGTATTTCGAGCACGGTGTGGTCGGTCGACCAGTATTTTTGTTGGCGGTGATACTCCAAGTTGGCGCCACTCCACAACAAATACAGCAACACCGGCAATACAAACGGAGCGCAGGCAATCAAAAATCCCCATATCAAAAACCACTCATCAAGATGAAATGGGACCCACACTATAAGAAAATAGAGGAGCACGAGCGCCACAAAAGGAAGGTCAAGGCCAAACTTTTGAAGATTTTTACGGAATGTCTCTTTATAGAACTCCCCCATGCAAATTATTCTAGCACAAGAAAAATCCCCTTTCGGGGGATTTTATTTGAGCAAGGTAAATTTGCCGTCTTTGCCGCGCTTAAAGTATTTTTGATTTTGGAGGTTGACCACTACGGTGCCCGGCTTTACATGGCGCTCTTTAAGCACCTTCTCGACAATTTGCTCGCGGGTGAGCGGGCCCGCTTCGCGCAAAATATTGCGGATAACGTCGCGCACAACGCCCTCGGCATATCCCCACTCCTTGAGCGCATACATGCCGCGGCCCACCAACACAAAGCGGTCGTCTTTGATAAGTTCGTTGTGCGTGGTGGCCACGTGTGCCGCGCGATTAAACATCTTTTCGATAAGCGCAGACACTTCTTTAAAGTGGAGAGGTGAGCCGTGCTTTTTTACCGCGAGATAGGCGTAGTCGCGGATGCCTTTCGTGCGCACGTTGCTCGAGTGCGCCTGACCCCACTCGCCGAGCGGATTTTTGCCGACTTTCTTGGAAATTTTAAGCCAACGTTTAATAACCTCGTCGTTGCGATGCTTGTCGTTGATCTCTTGAAGCTCTTTGAGGAAGCGGTCTATCATGTCACCTTCCGGTATCAGGTCCTCATCGGAAAGACCTTCGTAAAGATTTTTGAGCGCGCTCTCCACTTTGGTGGCAAGCTCCGGGTCGACATACCAGCAACGGTTTATTTCGTCGTCTTCTTTTTTGTATTTAAATGAGTCGCCAAGCACCAAAAGGAAGTAGATGTGATTTTGCATCGACTTGTCTTTGGTGATGAAGTTGAGCAAGTCGTCCTCGCAGACAATACCGCCCAAGCTGTCGACAATGCGCTCGAGCTCGTGGAAAGCGGCCTCGGCCTCGCCAAAGGCGGGCGACTTTTTAAGGCTCGCAAGGGCGTGATTTTCAATCTGGCGGACGCGCTCGCGCGTGATGCCGTATTTCTTGCCTATCGACTCAAGCGTAACGCGCTCGGGGAGAGCACCCAAACCAAAACGAGCCTCAAGCACCGTGCGCGAGCGCTCGGGAAGGCTCTGGAGCAATTTGCGAACTATCGCTTTGGGTTTAAATCCGGTTTTGTCGCCTGTTGGTGCCATATATCGTGTGTCTTAATATATCACACTCTACTGCTGGGGTCAAACGCTGTCAAATCTAGCCCAACACGAAGCTAATAATCCTCCCCGGCACATACAAGGCCTTAAGTTCCTTGCCCTTAGCGAGCCAGAGAGCCACAGCCGGGTTGGCGCGGGCTGCCGCCAGAGCCTCTGTTTCAGAGGCATTGGTAGCAATTTCAACCCTACCGCGCACCTTGCCGTTTATCTGCACGGCAATCGTAGCTGTTGCCGAAACGAGTTTTGAGACATCTGCCAAAGGCCAAACGGATACGTGGATAGACTCTGTATGTCCGAGATCCTCCCACAATTCATCGGCAATATGCGGCGCAAAAGGCGCGAGTATCTGTAAAAACTTTTCCCATTGCATGCGGCCAACTCTACCCTCTTTTTCGAACGCATTAAGACAAATCATCATTTGACTTACCGCCGTATTAAATTTAAAAGCCTCAATATCTTCGCTCACTTTTTTAACTGTTTGCTCGACAGTGGAGTCGAGCGCCAATACCTGTTCATCTACAACTTTTTCGTGCAACCGCCACACGCGCTCAACAAAGCGGGCTGTGCCAACGATTGCGTTGGTGTTCCAGGCGGTAGTGTTTTCGAACGGACCTATAAACATCTCGTATAAACGGAAGGTGTCGGCACCATATTGAGCCACGACATCATCGGGGTTGATGATGTTGCCGTATCGCTTGCTCATTTTGCGTCCGTCTTCGGCAAGAATAAAGCCGAGGAACTCAAGCCGCGCAAAAGGCTCCGGCACGCTTACCGCTCCAATATCGTAAAGAAATTTGTGCCAAAACCGCGCATAAATAAGGTGTCTAACCGCGTGGTCGCCGCCGACATACACATCGACTGGGTCCCAATATTTTTCATGTTCTTTGCTCACGAGTGCCTCGGCATTGTGCGGGTCCATAAATCGCAAATAGTACCAGCTTGAGCCGGCCCACTGCGGCATGGTGTTGGTCTCTCGTTTGGCAGGGCCGCCGCATGTGGGGCACGTGGTGTTGACCCATTCGGGAATGTTCGCTAATGGTGACTCGCCGGTGCCGCTTGGTTCGTAAGCTTCTACATCAGGCAACAGCACGGGCAAATCTTTTTCCGGCACGGCAACCGCACCATCTTTTGGACAGTGGATAATCGGTATGGGCTCGCCCCAATAGCGCTGGCGTGAAAAAACCCAATCCTTGAGCTTGTACATAGTGGTCATGCGGCCGCCCACTTGTTCGGTAATTTTTTTACCGTCAACAAACGGCTCGTCTTTTACCGGCAAATCAAATTTTTTGGCAAATTCACGGTCGCGCTCGTCGTGCGCGGGCACCGCCATGATGGCTCCGGTGCCGTAACCGCCAAGCACGTAGTCGGCAATAAACACCGGAATTTCTTTTTTATTGGCAGGATTGATTGCTTTGATTCCTTTAAGCTCCACACCCGTTTTTTCCTTCCCTTCTGCATTGCGTTCGATGTCGCTCTTTTCCCTAGACACTTCGATATATCGAAGCACCTCATTTTTATTTTGTATTTTCGACAAAAACTCTCGCACCAGCGCGTGCTCGGGTGCAAGCACCATGTAAGTTGCACCAAAGAGCGTGTCCGGCCGCGTCGTAAATACTTTAATGGTGAGGTTAGTCTGACTAACCTCAAACTCTATTTCGGCGCCTTCGCTCCTGCCAATCCAGTTGCGTTGAGCCTCCTTAATATGCTCGGGCCAGTTGAGCAAGCTAAGGTCATCGAGCATGCGGTCGGCATATGCGGTGATTTTAAGCACCCACTGCGGGAGCGCTTTTTTCTCTACCTTGGTGCCGCACCGCTCGCACAGGTCGCCGTCCAAATCTTCGTTGGCGAGGCCGGTCATGCACGACGGACACCAATTGATGGGTTCGTTTGACTGGTATGCCAAGCCTTTTTTAAACAGCTGCAAAAATATCCACTGTGTCCATTTGTAATACTCCGGGTCGGTCGTGTTAATCTCGCGGCTCCAATCGTAGTCAAAACCGATTTTAGAAAGCTGCGATTTGAAATTGGCGATATTTTTTTCGACTGCTTTGCGCGGGTGCACTTTATTTTTGAGCGCATAATTTTCAGCAGGAAGGCCGAAGGCATCCCAGCCCATCGGGTGCAATACATTTTTGCCTTGCATGCGGCAGTGGCGCGAGTAGATGTCGGTTGCAATATATCCGCGCGGATGGCCCACATGGAGCCCCTCCCCCGATGGATACGGAAACATGTCGAGTACAAATGTTTTTGGCTTGTTCGAATTGTCAGCGGTTTTGTATATGCCGGAATCTCCCCACTTTTTTTGCCACTTTTTTTCGATTTTTTTGTGGTCGTATGTGATCATTTTACCGGATAGAACGCTGGGTCGATGGTGCGGATAAAACACACTTGGCCTGTGCCGTGTTGCCAGTTGTTGCCCATCGAAAGCGTGCTATTCGAGCTGCCTGCGGGCATCGGCACACTTGCATAGCCGCTCGTTGGCTGCGGCTCGCCGTCGCTGTCGCGGTTAAACGTGGCACAGAGTTCAAAGGTGTGCGCACCGTCAACAACGTAGCGGTATGCTTGCCCGCTTTGCGAGTCGGCAGGCACGCTGTAGTTGGAGATAGAGTCGTTGAGTTGATTTAAACCTCCCGGCAAACTCCCTTTTTGCTGCCAATAGTACACAATCTGTGATTGTATATTTTCCAAATCGGTAACTTTTTGCGAGTCGAGGAGCGCTTGGCGCGCTTGCATCGGCGTACCGACGATAAAAAATCCTGCGCCAATAGTAATAAGCGCGAGCAGTATGGCGCCATAGCCCACGCGGCGCAGCCGCTCGGGAAATTCTCCCCAATATCCCCACAAGTCGGCGATAAAATGCATGCATACTCCCGCCGATACCAAAAACACCAGCACCACTTTAAAGAGAAACGGCTCGGTAAGCGTCTCGCCGCTGAGGAACGTGGTGAGCAGCACAATAAGATCGACAGCCATGGTGATGCCCGCTATAAAAAGCGTAAACACCAACGCCCATCGGCGCACCCACACATCGCGGCGAGTTGCATCGTGTGCAATGTCGCGATGAATAAACCGCATAAGCATAAAAAAGATAGGAAACATCACGATGAGCGATGCCATCTCGTAGCTAATGCCGCTTTGGTACGGGTCGGTGTAGTAACTTTGGAGCGGATTAGGAAATGCGTAGTTAATGTAATCAAACACGAGCCCCAAAAATGCAAAGATGCTTGCATACAAAGAAATGATTGCTCCCGCCCAAAGAAAGAAATCCTTTGGCGTTGTTCGTGGCTTGTCCATATATAAAAATAATTAGCTGTTAACTATGGAGGAATTCTATCACATCGCCGTCTTTGACTATGTACTCCTTCCCTTCTGTTTTTAAGAGCCCGAGCTCGCGCGCTTTGGCGTATGAGCCCGCACTCAAAAGCGTTTGCCAGTTGATAACCTCGGCGCGGATAAATTTATTGTAAAAATCGGTGTGTATGGCCGCGCCCGCCTCGGGCGCAGTCGAGCTTAGGGGAACAGTCCACGCGCGGCTCTCATCGGCACCAGTGGTAAAAAAACTCATAAGGCCGAGCAATTTGTACGCGCCAACAATAAGCCCGTTGACGCCGTCATCAAACACGCCATACTCCTGCCTAAAACTTGCTTTATCGTCGCCTTGCAAGTCGCGCAGCTCATTTTCAATATTGGCGTCAACCGAGACATAGGTTGCACCTATCGAATCAAAATATTCGACGAGACGCTCGTAACGGCCGTCGTTGAGCTCGTCGAGATTGTGGCCGCCCGCCTCTTTGTTGAGCACGTAGAGCATCGGCTTCATGCTGAGCAGGTGAAGACCTTTAAGCGCATCTCGCTCTTCGTTTGTATAGGAAGCGGTCGATGCAAGCTTGCCATCCTCGAGCATGCGTTTGGCTTTTACAATTGCGGTTTGCTCGGCCAACGCCTCCTTCTTACCGGCACGCACATCGCGCTCCAGCGAGCCGAGCCTGCGCTCCACCGTTTCGGTATCGGCGAGTATCAACTCGAGGTTAACGACCTCGACATCGCGCAGAGGGTCCACAACCGCATCCACGTGCGTAATATTTGGATTATCAAAAAGCCGCACGACGTGCGCGGTAGCATCCACCTCGCGGATGTGGGAGAGAAACTGATTGCCCAACCCTTCGCCCTCGCTTGCACCTTTAACAAGGCCAGCGATGTCGACAAACTCAATAGCCGCCGGCACCACTTTTGCCGAGCTCGAAAACGCAGCGAGTTTATCGAGGCGCTCATCAGGCACTGCAACAACGCCCACCGAGGGGTCGATGGTCGCAAAAGGATAGTTGGCAATCAAAACGCTCTTTTTGGTAATAGCCTGAAAGAGCGTCGACTTGCCGACATTGGGCAGCCCCACGATGCCTAC
>DATKGU010000004.1:0-34093 GCA_035510635.1 Minisyncoccota bacterium
GGGGTTTTATCTTTTTTCTGGTTTAGGGGTATGGGCGATATATACCATTCGCTCGAGACGCGTCGTTAAGATAGGGTAAAATGTAGCTGACCCGCCTTGCAGGGCTTGACCAACTACGGTCCTAGCTCAAGTTGGGCAGCAAATATATGAACAACATTGAACTAGAATATCGCTCACTTATAACCGAAGAAAAATATCGGAAGCTTTTGGAGTTTCTTAATCAAAATGCTAAGGACTTAGGAGAGAATAATAAACACGTATTTCACTTTATCTTTCCCGACAAGTTGCTCAATGTAATCAATTTGGAATCTAAGAAACAAGCAAAGCTTGCACTCAAACTTGGGAAGATAGGAAAGGGTAGTAATTTTGAAGAAATCGAAATTCCTATTGAACAAAAAGATTTTGAAAAATCTGTGCAGTTTTTCAAATCTCTAGGTTTTACTGAAGTCATAGAATCATTTCAAACGCGGCACGATTATGAATACAAGGGTGTGGAGTTTGCAGTAAAGCATAGTGGTGAGTGGGGCTATCATGTCGAACTTGAAATACTCCTGCCGGACCGTTCAGGATTGGTTGAGGCGGAGCAAAAGATTCGCCACGTTGCCGAAGAGCTAGACCTAAAAATCATGACCGAGGAAGAATTAGCGGCTTTTACTGCGAACATAGAAACTCAACATCGAGCAAAAGCCCAATAGCAGTTCCAACATCGACCCACGCGGGCAGCTGTTTATCTTTAATATTTTTAGTGTTACAGTGCGGGCGTTCATTCGTCGTGGGGAGGTTTGCATGGTTCAGTACTTGGTCGGCGCTGTGGGCATCGTGTTGATAATTTTAGGCGGGGGCTACCTCATGCCCGCTCATATGTGGGGAGGAGGGACATTGATACTGTTGGGGATGGGCATCATCGTCCTCAGCAATCATGTTCCCAATCAGATGGCCAGCCTGATGGCTGTTTTCAAAAGCAGAAAGGTCATCAACTGAACAAGTGCCGTGCCGCTCCGGCTAATGAGCGGCTTTTTCCTTGTCAAAAAGGTTTCAACATCGACCCGCGCTGCAAGCCAATGGATTTGATGGTTCAGTAGAGTAGAATGAATGTATGGAGTGGTATCTATACATAGCGAGCTTTTTTGCCGGAATCTTTTTAGCCAATGCAATCCCGCATTTCGTGCAGGGTGTTTCGGGAAATAAATTTCCCTCACCGTTTGCCAAACCGCCCGGCAGGGGGCTCTCATCTCCGACAATCAACGTGCTATGGGCGCTGTTTAATTTTGTGGTTGGTTATCTACTCTTAGAGGTAGGGCACGTAAACTCCGGCAACATACCGTCACTTATTATGTTCTTTATTGGAGCTGCGGCGATTAGCATCTTCTCGAGCGTCAACTTTCAGAAGAAAGAGAAAGACTTCAGTAAAAACTCATGAGGCAACTGCTACAGTGCCGATATGCACACACTCTGCAAACGTGAATACTAATAAAAACATTGCAAACAAACTACTCACGTATACGTTTGCACTATTTTTATTTATTATTGGTTTTGACAAAATTTTACAAACCGACCTCATATCCAATTGGCAAACTCTTGTTGGCCCCCTGACTCGTTTTTTGTTGCCGCTCAGCGCGGGCTCAATTGTCACGGTGGAAGGTATACTTGAGATACTGCTCGGTATGTTGTTGCTTACGCGATGGAAAAAAATTTCACTGGTATTTCTCGTCGTAACCATAGGAATCGTCATTGTAGATCTTTTTATTTTGCATTATTACAATCTCGCAATTCGTGAAATTATCCTTGTCATGGTCTGTTTTGCTATCTATCTTTTGGATGAGCATACTCCTGAGTTGATTCAATAAAGGTTCGTTTTAAACGGGGGTATACTTACTCGCATGCGCACGTACTCTCAATATCGCTCTTATAAAAAACCTTCGTGGGCACCTCCGGCTTGGCTTTTTGGTCCGGTATGGACGGTGCTTTATAGCCTCATCGTCATATCGTTTGGCTACGTTGGATATCTGTGGGCTACGAGCATCATTTCTCTCAGCATTGTGCTCCCGTTTGCGCTCAATCTTATTTTCAATGCGCTGTTTACCACCATCCAGTTCCGTTGGCGCAATTTTACGCTCGCGGCCTTGGATGTAGTGGCAGTGTGGGCGACATTGGTGTGGGCGCTCGTTGTGATACTGCCGCTCGTGCCGTGGGTTGCGTATATCAACCTGCCATACCTGGCGTGGGTAAGCTTTGCTACGGTGCTCCAACTCACCGTCACGGCACTAAACAGAAAATAGCAGCAGTACGTAAAAAATAAAATCCCCGTCGCGGCTTAAGCCGCGACGGGGGAGTGTTTTAGTGTTTGAGCCTAGGCACGAGGCGCAGGATCCTCAAACGTTCTGCAAACAGGTCGGCCGCTCCCTTACGGTCACCGTTGATGATAGGGATAGTGAAATTTTTCCATTTTTCATATTCCGGCCTGCGTTTTGCGAACAGCTCTTCGTATGTTGCACAGCCTTCCATGTCGATGCCCCCATCGTCGCCATTGCGCTCTATGCGACGCTCAATTTGTGCAATAATATCCTCGTCCGGAGCTGTGAGATACAGGATAATACAGCGTTCGGCGATAAAAGGCATCTGTTTTACCTTGTAGACGCTACCGCCACCGTCGATGATCCTCGGGCCCGTCAGGTTCTCGACTGTTTGGGCGATGATCTCGCCCTCAATTTCAGTGAAATTTGGCAGCGAACTCACCTCGCTCAAGCGTTTAACTTTGCAAGCCTTCACTATCTCTTGGTCGCCACTGATGAGAGGAAGCCCGGTCCGCCAGCTGAGCCTCCTGGCCAAGACACTTTTACCAACGCCGGGCGGTCCCGTAGTAAGAAAGCTGGGCCCAACCCATTGCTCGTGTTTGCCCATCGTTCCCTCCATTCTTGCGTTGATCTGTCCGGCGCCATTCTGTCACATTGGAATGCTGCTGTAAATGTTTTGCTTGGAGTTTTCTACAATTCCATCGTGTCGCCAAGATGGTCGACCAGTGTACTCGCGGGCAGGCGAGTCTTGTGGGCGAGGATGAGCAGGGCGATATGTGCTGCACTTTCTTCTGTCGACTCCGGCGCGTCTTTGCCGCCAATGGCCGTTTGCATCCAGCCTGGGTTGATAAGAGATACTTTTATGTCCGGATGCGAGACCCCAAAGGCAAGTAGTGCGTAGTTGAGTGCGGTTTTGCTCGCGCTGTAGACCCAATGGAGCGCTTCATAACCATTTGTGCCGCGGCTTGTTGGCTCAAGGTCGCGCCCCGCTAGTTGCGCAAACGTGCCCATGCCCGAAGAGATGCCGACAACGAGCCGCTCGGAGCCAAGCGCAAGATTGGGGAGCAGCAGGTCAGCCAAAAGCCGCGGTGCAATTGCGTTTATGACAAACACATGCGCTATTGCGTCGAGCGTTGAGACAATGGCGTCATCATCAACTGAGCTCGAGTCATAGACACCCGCGTTGTTTATCAATACATCGATGGGCACTCCCACAAGCGTAGTGGCGCACGCCCGCACGGTTGTCTCGTCGGACAGCTCAAGCTCAATAGTGGTCGTGTTGGGGTTGGTGCGGACGTCATCCGGAAGCTCGGCCATCTTCTGGCCGGCGGCAACAACGCGCCATCCCTTGCCGAGAAACTCTCGCGCGAGCGCCAACCCGAGGCCGCTACGCGCACCGGTAATCAATACGGTTTTCATCGACTCCAGTATATACTAAAAGTACTATGTGGCAGCAGGCGGTAAACCCATTACACAGTGTGGTGCTGTCTGCCGGAGTGGCGGTTGTCCCCATACTCGTTTTGTTTGTGTTGCTTCTCAGCCGGAAAGTTGCCGGTCATATCGCAACGATAGTGACGCTCCTCATTGGTCTGCTTATTGCCGTAACGTTGTACGCGATGCCGCCGCAACTTGCCGCGGCATCCGCGCTCTTGGGAGTCATCGACGGTCTTTTCCCGATTGGATGGATTGTGCTTAACGCTGTCTTTCTCTACAACCTGAGCGTTGTAAGCGGCAGCTTTGCCATCGTGCGAGACAGTATCGAGTCGGTTACCGCCGATAGGCGGCTCCAAGCCCTTTTGATAGCTTTTTGTTTTGGCGCTTTTCTCGAAGGTGCGGCCGGCTTTGGTGCACCGGTTGCCATTACCGCAGGCATGCTCGTGGGGCTTGGTTTTGACGCGCTTTACGCCGCCGGCATTTGCCTCGTGGCCAACACCGCGCCGGTGGCGTTTGGCGGCATCGGCATCGCAGTCATTACGGCGGGCCATGTAGCCAACATCGACCCAAATATTTTGAGTAGGATGATTGCGCATCAGCTCCCGCTTGTTGCTTTGCTCATTCCGCTCTGGCTCGTGCTTATGATTGCCGGCTGGCGGGGCGCTCGAGAAATTTGGCCGGCCATTCTGGTCACCGGAGCCTCATATGCGCTTACCATGTTTCTCACCGCCTCCTATCTCGGTCCTATGTTGCCGGACATTCTTTCGGCAACGGTGTCTATCGCTTGCCTCATCGGTTTGCTCAAAGTCTGGCATCCAAAAAATGTCTGGCGCTTTCCCAAAGAGCGGACCGCGGACGCCGCTGTTCCCGTGAGGCGCACGTACAGTTGGCAAACGCTGGTGCGCGCATGGGCGCCGTTTGTATTGTTGGTTATTTTTGTCGGCAACTGGGGCGTAGTCGGCATTCAACAAATGCTCAATCGAGCGACGCTGCAGATTCCTTTTGGTATCCTCAATAACGCGATATCAACGGGTGGCCATCCGATTGCCGTCAGCTACTCGTTTACGTGGCTCGGCGCTGCCGGTACTGCCATCCTCTTTGCCGCCGTCTTGAGTGCGCTCCTCCTTGGCATTTCGTGGAAACTTTTTTGGCAGACGGCATGGCAAACGCTCAAGGAATTATATAAACCGTTGTTGACCATCGGCTCGATTGTCGGCTATGCCTACATTACCAACTACTCAGGCATGTCTGTTGCTATGGGCGATGCGCTTATGGTGACCGGCCGCTTTTTCCCGTTTCTCTCGCCGTTGCTCGGTTGGTTTGGCGTCTTTATCACCGGGAGCGACACGTCCTCCAACGCGCTCTTTAGCGGCATCCAATCGCAAACCGCCCGTGCGCTCGGTATTAACCCGGTTTTGAGCGTGGCGGCCAACAGTACCGGCGGCGTTGCCGCAAAAATGATTTCTCCGCAGAGCATCGCGGTGGCCACGGCCTCAACCAAGCTCACCGGGCAAGAGGGGACTATCTTCCGCTTCACGATACTGCATAGTGTGGGGCTCGTCGGCATCATCTGTGCGATCACTTTTTTCCAAGCATATTACGCACCATGGATGATCCCGAACGCCGCCGCGGCAGCCGCGGCGGCTACAGCCGGCTTCGGCATCGGAGGGATACTCACGGTAGCCGTTTCAATCATAGCGATTGCCGCTCTATTTATTTTTTCCCGCCGCGCTCGCTCGGCAGTCTAGGATAATATCGATGGGCCAAGGCAGGCCCCTGTTGGCTATCTCCAGCGATACATATGCACCGCTATATACATGGCGAGCATGCCCGCAAAAAACATTGCACATAAATCCAGTGCACCTATAAAGTGCGGAGCATATACCAACCATACGTAACTAAGGAGTGCTGCCCATGCAACAAGGACTGCGAGCACATATATATAGAGAGGATATTTTTGCATAGATATATGATATCACTAGGGCAAGAGCCCTGCGTAGTGTAGGAGTACAAAAAACAGCCCGCAGGCAATGAGCCAAAAACCCAACCCAATGGGCGTGTTCCACGAGTACCAGTTCTTCATGGAGTTAGTATGGCTTGGTTGATATGATATCCGTATGAACAAAGGTATAGCAGGTGGGGTAGTGCATACCATGCCGGCGGATTTGCGGAAAGCACTTGTTGCTGATACGAAAGCGCTCACGGCGTGGGAGAGCTTAACGCCGCTTGCACGCAACGAGTGGATTTGCTGGACCATCTCTGTTAAAACGCCGGAGACGAGAAACAATCACATAAAGAGAGTGGTGTCAGAACTTAAAGAGGGCATGCGCCGGCCATGTTGTTGGATTGGGTGTATTCACCGTACCGACAAAAAAGTGAGCCCTTCGGTACAAGGGATACTCGCTAAAAGAAAAAAATAAATTCTTGACAAAAGTACATATTTATGTAAATATGTTAGAGGAATGAGCTCCTGCCATTGGGGCAGATGACAACGCGAGGTGTGTCATGCAAACTATGACAACGGGCCAACTGCTTTTTCTTGAAGATCTTCACGTAAAACAAGTTGGGCCTATTGGCAAATTGATATTGGATTACAACGGACAGTGGTATGTTGTAGCCTATGCCGTTGGAGAAGGGGGAAAAGTGTCCCTTTATTATCTGCAAACCGACGGCTCGTGGGGAGAGTCCTGCATCGATAACGGCATACCTACCGGTTATTTTGCTACCGCCGTCGAGACAGAAGAAACTCTCCAAAAAGCAGGACCCATTCTTTTCCACGAGCGGGCAGTCCACGAAGTCGATTTGGATTTCATGACTGCGTGGAAAATCTTGAATCCCTAGTGAGAGGCGTGCCGCCACTGCGCCGAGACAAAAAGCCAAAGCTTAGTCTCGAGCGAAGTGGCGGTTTTTTTATTTTGAACTATTGACTTTTAATATATTTTGTGTACAATCGTAGGCGGTTAATGTACGTGCGTAATTCATCGCAATCAACGTCAGAGAGGACGTTATCAGCCATGGAAATGCTCGCCCTGAAGAACGGTTCGTCAGTGCCGAAGCCTGCGGTTATCGCCATAATGATGTCGGTCAACTCCCTCTGGGAGGAAGGGCTCGGCGGGATGTGCGCGGTCATCGATCTCGTCGACCGGTGCAAAAATCCCAATCACAAAATCGCCGACGACGTAATGTTGCAGCTGAAGGCATCCAGACTCATCGAGCCCGAGGGTCGCATCCACGAAGCCGTCAAGGACGTCGTGCTGTCGGCGACTGAGGGCGAAGGCGTCGAAATGACAATCGGTTCGCCGGTCAAGTAAAGATCTCCCGGTTTGTGGATTGAACTGATGTGAGCCGCCCCCTCCAACCGGAGTGTGGGCGGCTTTTTCTTTTGATGTTCATCGTTAGTGGTAAGTTGGGAACAATTGCTGTATCTTAGGATTACTAACTCGGTATGAAAACAAACAAGCTCTATATATATGGTAAGCACGCGGTGCGGGAGGCTATTTTACACTCGCCTCGCTCCGTGGTGCGCGTTTACGTGGAGCGCGGATTTACTGACTCCGAGCTCATGAAGTTTGTGCAGCAAAGCGGCGTGGAGCAAGCGCCGCTCAACAAGGGCGTGACGCGTGCCGACATTAAAGGCGGCACGGCCCAGCAGGGGATTGTCGCCCAGCTCTCTTTGCAAGAGCTCGTGGTGCCGTTTGAAAAGTTTTTAGAAGGGCTCGAAATCACGCCCTCGACCTCGCTTGTTTTTTTGAGCGGCGTGCAAGACCCGCACAACGCGGGCGCGATTATCCGCTCGGCCGCCGCGTTTGGCGCTGCGGGCGTGCTTATGCAAGCGCAGGGCGCCTCGCCGGTTACGGCCGCGGTTATCAAAGTGTCGGCGGGCATGGCGTTTAGGGTGCCGCTCGTGATGGTAGAGAATGTCTCGCAGGCTTTGGCGATGCTCAAAAAACGCGGCATGACCATTTACGCGCTGGCAGGCAAAGGTGCGCATAGCATCGAGACTGAGCCGTTTGCAAAGGCCGGCCTCTTTGTGTTTGGCAACGAAGGCGCCGGCATCGAGCCTAATGTGCGAGCGCTATGCGACACAACGCTCTCAATACCGATGCACCCGCGGTGCGAGTCGCTCAACGTGGCCGCCTCGGCGGCAGTGGCGCTCTTTGCGTGGAGTGCGAAACATCCCGAAGTGCTAGCGCGTAGGGATGTTTCGCAAATATAAAAGACATCCTGAGTTATTAAAAAAATAAAAGTTTGATTTTGTGAGCGCTGCGAGCTGCCAAGGGGAGCAAAATTAAATTTTTATTTTTTTGTTATATTTTGCTATAATACAAATCTATGCACTTAGACATCCCGCACAAATTTACAAGCAAAGCCGAGGCCGCGGCGCGCGTTAAATCGGCACTCATTGAGATGCGCCCGCATCTTGGCGACAAAGCAAAAATCGAAAAGGAGGAGTGGGTAGGCGACACGCTCAACTTTGTGGCCGATATCCAAGGGCAACACATCAGCGGTACGCTTGAGGTGCGCGACGCCGTGTTTGATATCAACGCAAAGCTCCCGCTGGTAATGCGGATGTTTGAAGGTCGCATCGAGAAGGCGCTCAAAGAGCAAACTGCGCAAATGCTCTCGGGCCAGCAATAGGCCTGAGTCCTTCATCCGCACCACATGAAGGTGTGTGCATACTGAGCTATCTTTATCAAATAACTTTTTTGTATGTTATACACCATCGCGATCATTCTTATTATCTTGTGGCTTCTGGGTGTTTTGACGTCTTATACGCTCGGCGGGTTTATCTACGTGTTGCTCGTGCTGGCCATCATCATGATACTCATCCGCCTTATCCGCGGACAAAATCCTATTTAAACCGCCGTAACCTGCGCGTCGCTTTGTGCGTTACCATGGATATATGAAAAGCTCATGGCTCCAGCCGCTCCTGTGGTGGGTGTATGCGGCAATTGCCGTCACTGGCATATGCGCATTGGTATACGGCGCGGTACAGCAAAACTATCGGCAAAGCGCCAACGACCCGCAGATACAAATGGCCGAGGACGCGGCGGCACAAATTGTGGGAGGCACGAGCCCGAGCTTGGCGGTGCCTGCGGGCACGGTTGATATCGGCAACTCGCTCGCACCGTGGGTGGCGGTGTACAACGGCTACGGCGGCATTATCGGCTCAAACGGCTCGCTGAGCGGCGAGGCCCCCAGCCTGCCGCAAGGCGTGTTTAAAACTTACGAAAATCGCTTTACCTGGCAACCAACGCCAAGTGTGCGGCAGGCGGTTGTGCTCGTGTACATCCCCGCACCCAACGGCCCGCTGTATGTCGCTTCCGGCCGGAGCCTGCGCGAAGTTGAGGTGCGCGAAAGTGCGTTGACGTTGATGGTTGCGCTTGCGTGGGCGTTTACCTTAGCATGCCTTTTGGTGGCAAGTTTTGCAGGTTGGTGGCTACTGCGCGTTAAAAAATAGACAAGCTTAAGCAAAAAACTTGGCGCGGATTTTTTGTACGGTGTTGTGGAAGGCTATGCCGCTCTCGCGCCTCGGGTAGGGGAGGCCGATGGTGTATATCTCTTCAACTTTCCCGTCTTTCATCAAGACCACGCGCTCGCCTAAGGACACCGCCTCCTCGATGAGATGTGAGACCATCACGACGGTGATTTTTGTCTCGCGCCAAATGGCAAGGACATCTTTGTGCAACTCCTCGGTTGTTTTTGGGTCGAGTGCGGAGAAGGGTTCGTCGAGCAAAAGAACTTGCGGCTCGATGGCAAGGGCGCGCGCGATGCCCACGCGCTGGCGCTGGCCGCCCGAGAGCTCGTGCGGATATTTTTTTGCAAATGCTTCGAGCCCAACCATCGCCAAATATTTTTTAACCCGCTCGCGCACCAGCGCCTCGCTAGCGTGCTCGGCGCGCAAACCAAACGCGGCGTTTTCCTCAACCGTAAGCCACGGCAGGAGCGCCCCGCTCTGGAACACGAGCCCCACTTTTTGCGGCAACTCCACGGTGCCAGTGGTGGAGCGCTCAAGCCGCGCGATTATCTTAACCAGCGTTGATTTGCCGCAGCCCGACGGCCCGATGATGCACACAAACTCGGCCGGTGCCACCATAAGAGAGATGCCCACGAGTGCAGGGCTCTCGGCCTCGGGGTAGAGCTTGCTTACGTGCTCGAGCACGATGGCATTTTTACTTTTATTCAAATCTAAATCGTTCTGCATATTTTAAGAGCCTCTGCCAGACAAAAAAGTTGATTAATGCAACGGCGGTGACGAGCGCGGCTATCGCCAACAAAAACACTTGCGTTTGCCCAGCTGCCGAGGCATGCACAAGCATGCTGCCGATGCCTATGATGTCGCTGCTTGCGGTAGCACCGGGGATATACACATGGAGCACCTCGGCGACAATCACAATGTTCCATCCCTGCGCCCACGCGAGGAGCGAGCCGGTCACCAAGTAGGGGAAGACGCTTGGCAAGAGTATCTCTTTAATATACGCAAACCTGCGCAAGCCAAAGAGCGCGCCGACCGCCTTGATGTCGGTGGGTATCGAGTGCATGCCGCCCACGAGCGAAAATACGATGTTCCACAACATACTGAGGAAAAGGATAAACACCGCGGCGCTGCTGTAGAGTCCGTAGTGCACAAAAAATACGATAATAACGGGGAAGAAGGCCAGCACGGGCACCGATTGTATGACATCAAACACGGGCAAAAACACGCGCTCGGCCCATGCGCTCTCGGTTACGAGGAGTGCGAGCGGGACGGCAAACGCAACGGCAAAAAGGTAGGCAATCAAGAGCCGGACAAAGGTGAAAGCGAGTGCAGCCAGCACGGCGCCGAGCGATACTTGCTCCACTGGCACGACGGCGGCAAACGCGCGCAAAAAAATCGCGGCAACCGCCACGGTGACGAGCGGGAAAAAGAGGAGCGTGTACACGCTTTGCACCAACGAACGCGGATAGCTCACCATGCGGCGATGGTGCGTGCCAATGTGCCGTGTGGACATGTGGTAAGTATAGCGCGCTTTGGCACGGTATACTTACGGTAATGGCACTTGCAGATGAATTAAAAAAAGTAATGCGCGGCGAGGTAGAGACCGCGCCCCAAGTACTTGAGGCTGCCGCGCGCGACGCGAGCCTCTTTTATGTAAAGCCCGAAGTTGTGGCTCACCCCATGGACGCCGCCGATATTTGCGCGGCGGTAAAGCTGGTAAGTTCAATAAAAAAAGATAAACCTGATTCGGCCGTCTCAGTTACGGCGCGCTCGGCGGGCACCGACATGGGCGGTGGCCCGCTGACAAGCTCGCTGGTGCTCGACATGACCAAGCACCTCAACAAGCTTGTAGAGCTCACCGAGAGCGAGGCCGTTGTGGAGCCCGGCATGTACTTTAGAGACTTCGACAAGCAAACAAAAATAAAAAATCTTGAGCTGCCAAGCTATACCGCCTCGCGCGAGCTCAACACGGTGGGCGGTATGGCGGCCAACAACTCCGGCGGAGAAAAAAATTTAAAGTACGGCAAAACCGCGCGCTATGTGGAGGAGCTCGAGGTTGTTTCGAGCGATGGCAACGCATACACATTTAAAAATCTGGAGGGCAATGATCTCCAAGCCAAGCTCGCCGAGCAGAACTTTGATGGCGAGTTGCACCGCCGTGTTGCTGCTCTTGTAAGCGCACCCGACCATGCCAAAACAATCGAGGAGCACAAGCCGCAGGTGGAGAAAAACTCCAGCGGCTACGCACTGTGGGACATTGGCGATGGCAAAAACTCGCTCAATTTGGCACGGCTCATGGTGGGGGCGCAAGGCACGCTCGGCATCATCACCAAAATAAAATTTGCACTGGTGCACCCCAAACCCTACGCGGCAATGACTATCTTATTTCTCGATTCACTTGCCGAGCTCGGCGAGGTGGTGCCCGAGGTGTTGGCGCACAAGCCCGACAGTTTTGAAAGTTATGACGACCACACCTTTGGCATTGCAATGAAGTATCTGCCCGAATTGGCTACACAGATGAAGACTGGCATGCTTAGCCTTGGCATATCGTTTTTGCCGGAGATGTGGATGGTAGTAACCGGCGGCGTGCCCAAGCTTGTGCTTATTGTTGAGTTTAGAGCCGATACGCAAGCGGAGGCGCTTGGCAAAGCCGAGGCGCTTGCTAAAGAGGCCAAGAAAAATCGGAGCCACATTGGTGTGCGCGTTGCCAAAAACGAGGCCGCGGCGCGCAAATATTGGGCGGTGCGCCGCGAGAGCTTTAATCTGCTCCGCAAAAAAATCCGCGGCAAACGCACGGCGCCGTTTATTGACGATTTTGTCGTGCCGCCGCTTAAACTGCCGGAGTTTTTGCCGAAGCTCAACGACATTTTGGCGCAATATAAGCTCACCTACACCGTAGCGGGGCACGTGGGCGACGGCAACTTCCATATTATCCCGCTGGTCGACCCTAAAGACCCGACGCTTGCTAAAACAATCGACGAGCTCAGCCACAAAGTGTACGGCTTGGTTATGGAGTATCACGGCTCGATAACCGG
The DNA here is from genome assembly GCA_035510635.1 of Minisyncoccota bacterium. Lineage (GTDB taxonomy): Bacteria > Patescibacteriota > Minisyncoccia > Phycocordibacterales > SBAW01 > GWA1-54-10. The sequence continues at coordinate 12,243 of DATKGU010000004.1, forward strand.
CGAGCACAACGACGGCCTTGTGCGTACGCCTTATGTCGAGCAAATGTTTGGCCCTGCGATGTATGCGCTCTTCCACGAAGTTAAAACAATTTTTGACCCGCTCAACATTTTTAATCCCGGCAAAAAAGTGGGTAGTACCTTTAGCGACTCCATAAGCAAACTCGACCTGCCTGCGCAGGCAGGCCTGCCAAAATAGGTGGTTTGGTATAATAGACTTATGCAAATCACCAAACTTGGACACTGTTGTTTAGTATTAGACGTTGATGGAACCAAGATACTCACCGACCCGGGGAGTTATACAAACGCACAAAATGAGTTAACCGGCATTGATATCGTGCTTATTACGCACGAGCACGGCGACCACTTCCACGCCGAGTCGGTTGCGGCCGTGATTAAAAATAATCCCGAAGCAAAAGTGGTGTGCAACTCGGCCGTTGCCGTACTCATCAAAAAAGAAAATCTAGCTTCTGCTGTAACGGTAGTGGGGGACGGCGAGAGCACCACCATAAAAGGAGTATTGATTGAGGGCTTTGGCACCGAGCATGCGCTTATATATGGCGATATGGGTAAGTGCGAAAACACCGGGTATATGATAAGCGGAAAAGTTTTATTTTCTAGCGAGGCGAGAGAAACGAAGAATTCTGATTCTTCTTTTCCGAGTGAGCGACGAAAATATAGTAATCTATATTTCCCCGGAGATAATTTTGAGCAACCGCATAAAGCGGTTGATGTGTTGGCACTGCCGGTTGCCGGCCCATGGATGAAGATAGCCGAGTGCATCGACTTTGCAAAGGCAATTAAAGCGCGCGTGGCCTTTGGTGTGCACGACGGCATGATAGAGCGGAGCTCTCGCGGTTTTACGGGGATGATACTAAAAAAATTCGTGCCGGACACAGAGTATGTGACTCTGGCTGATGGCGAGAGCAGAGAGTTTTAAAGTCCGAAGAAAAAGAGGAGCACGGCGGCAATGACCGCGCCGGCCCAGCACGCAAAAGAGATTGCGCCGCTTATAAAGAGCACGACTTTGCCCTTGCCGCTTATTGCGGTAAAAGGGACTTTAGTTGCCACCAGCATGAGCCGGTCTATCACTACCGAGTTGATGACAAGCGCGGCGACAAAAAACATTTTTAACAAAAATAAATTTTGCCCCAAGAGGTACGCGCGTTCCGGCCAAAACAGATACAAGCCGCTTAAAATAAGCGCGGCAAGCGCGTAAGAAAGTGTCTCGTGCAAGATATGCAGAGTTTTGTGCGAGAGTGTGCGCGTTTTGCCGCGTATCCACGAAAAGCCAATCTTATCAGCGACAAGCACGCCGCAGGCTGCCACCCCGAGCGCGAGCAAGTGTATCCCAAAAGCTATCGTGTGTAGGTCCATAGATTATTGTGTGAGCGTGCCGATGTAAAAGGTGGCAAGCTCGCTTGCGGGGCGCGACTGGGTGCCGTGCTGCGCGTTAAACGCGCTTGAGCCGTCGGTGCCGCAGATGCTCAAGATGTGCTCCGGGCCGCCGGGATGCTGGCTTATCCACGACGTAAGATTATACACTTTGCCGTTGATAGCGCTCCAGCAACTTGAGGCGTTGCCGTGGGTTGCCACTTGCGCCAGCGTAAATGATGTTGACGCAGGCGTTGATGAGGCAGAAGAAGATGTTGCCGTGGTGTCAGCTTGACCGGTAGTTGACGACACAGAAAAACCCGACGTTCCGGTGGAGGCTCCCGTTAATACGGTTGCAGTATGGTTTGCACTAACCCAAGCAAACCCAAGCACTACTGCCGCCACGAGGGCGACCCCGACTAAAATCTTGTGACTCATAATTTTTTAATGCCCCATGCCCGCAGGGCGGATTTGGATTGAGTTGGCGGTCATTGAGCCGTCGCTGTTGGCGGTGCCGGTAATGGTAACTGCTGTGCCGACGCTTAGGTCGCTTGCACTTCCCGCGGCTGTTTTAAGGATTTGTGTAGACGGACCGACCAGCACTATCTCGGTGCTTGAGCCGTTTTGCTGTTGTATCGATATGGTGCCGCTGCCGCTTGAAACAATGGTGCCTGCGGTAAAGCCGCCTGCCGCGCCGCCACGAGCGCCTGTGCGCCCGGCAAAGCCGCCTGCGCCTCCTCCCGCACTAAAGGTGCCCCGTGCTGCAGGCGTCTGGCTGCCTGCATAACTCATACCTCCATAAAAAGCGCTCCCGCCCACGATAATCAACACGACCACCGCCCCAATAATTTGGTTTTTATTCATATCACTGTATACGTTAGAGGTTTATAAGAAGGTGCACAGCCCGTTAGGCGCAATTATACTTGTATTTTTGAGAAGAAGTAAGAGCCAAGGCCCAAAAAGAGGAGCGTAAAGGCGGTGAGCACGGTCAAGTCGAGCGGCAAGCCATAGTGCGCGTTGTTGGTAAGCAAAATGCGCATGGCGTCGATGCCGTAGGAGAGCGGGTCTACCGCTGCTATCCATCGGAGCACCTCCGGAACCGAGGTGAGCGGGAAGAGCGCTCCGGAGAGAAAGAACAGCGGCATGACCATAAAGTTCATCACCAGTTGGAAGCCTTGCATGTCGCGCATGAGCGAGGCAACCATCATGCCGAGCGCTGCAAAGAGCGTCCCGATAAAAAGCATGATGAGTATCGCCGGTATAACCAACACCCACGAAACGGGGTGGAAGCCGATGAACAGCGTCATCAAGAGCACAATGCAGCCTTGGAGCATTGCCACCGTGGCGCCGCCGAGCGTACGGCCAAACATGATGGCCACTCTGGATACGGGCGCCACAAGCGTTTCTTTGAGGAAGCCAAACTGCCTATCCCAAATAACCTGCATGCCGTTAAAGATGGAGGTAAAGATGATGCTCATGCCGATGATGCCCGGTGCCAAAAAGCTGATATAGCTGCCTTGGCCGGCTGCCGCAAAGACCGCGCCAAAACCGTATCCAAACGAGACTAAAAACAAAAGCGGCTGCATGAGCGAGCCCAGAATGCGCGACTTGGAGCGCGAAAAGCGCTTGATCTCGCGGAGCCACATGACATAAATTGCGTTCATATAGTATTGAATTATCTTCCGCCGTGCCGCATGCGCATGCGCGCGAGCGAGTCGGCGCCCTCCTCGCGGATTTCGCTGCCGGTGAGTTTGAGGAAGGCCTCTTCGAGCGTTGCCGTGCCCGTTTGCTTTTTTAACTCCTCGCCGCTCCCCGTAGCGATGATTTTGCCGTGGTCGATGATGGCGATGCGCTCGGCAACCCTATCGGCCTCATCCATGTAATGCGTGGTAAAAAATACGGTAATGCCCTCCTCTTTGTTCAACTTTTCCAAATATTGCCACATGTGATTGCGGGTTTGCGGGTCGAGGCCGAGCGTCGGCTCGTCGAGGAAGATTATTTTAGGATGATGGAGCAATCCGCGCGCTATCTCGAGTCGGCGCTTCATGCCGCCGGAGAAGTCGCGCACAAAACTGTCTTTGCGGTCGTACAGCTCGACAAAGTTGAGAAGTTCGTCGATGCGTTTACGGCGGATATCTTTTGGCACGCTGTAGAGCACGCCGTGGAACTCCATATTTTCCCACGCGGTCAAGTCCTCATCAAGCGACGGGTCTTGGAAGACGATGCCAAAACTCTTGCGCGCGGCATCGGCGTCCTCAACCGGATTGTGTCCGGCGAGCACGATGGTGCCCGAGGTGGGGGAGAGCAGCGTAGTCAACATCTTGATAGTGGTTGACTTGCCGGCGCCGTTGGGGCCGAGGAACGCAAACCGCTCGCCCTCGGCAACGGCAAACGAGATGTTGTCGACCGCGTGCACATCTCCAAATGTTTTGGTGAGATTGGTTACCTCGATAATATTTTTGAGTTCAGCCATAGTGAGAATTACAAGTGTACCATAAGGGCTCTTTTGTTACTCAAAACGCAGTGCTTCAATCGGGTTGAGGCTTGCGGCGCGCCGCGCGGGATACCATCCAAACGCAATGCCGATGGCAGCCGAGACTCCAAACGCGAGCACGATAGCCTCCCATGAGATGCTGGTGGTGATGAGCCCCGACCACGATACCGCAAGGGATATGGAAACGCCGAGCACGATGCCGATGATGCCGCCGATAACCGTGAGTGCGACCGCTTCAACCAAAAACTGCGTGCTGATGTCGCCCCTGCGCGCGCCGATGGCTTTGCGCAGGCCGATTTCGCGCGTGCGCTCGGTCACGGTGGTGAGCATCATGTTCATAATGCCGATGCCGCCCACCAACAGCGAGATGCCCGCGATGGCGCCCAAGAGATAAGTGAGCGTGGTGCCAATCGACGAGGCGCTCGCCAAAATGTCGGCCTGATTGAGCACGCTAAAGTCGGCCAGTGTCGGGTCTGTAATATTGTGCCGTGTCAACAAAAGAGTGGTGATGTCGTTTTGCACCTGTGTCATGGCACTCGAACTGTTTGCCTGTACATCGATGGTTGAGAGGTAGTCGTTGCCGGCAAGAAAGCGCTCCGCAGTTTGGACCGGGATATAAATCATGTTGTCTTGGCTCCCAAAACCGCTGCCTCCTTTTGCCACGGTTATGCCCACAATAGTAAAGTCGATATTATTGATGCGTATGGTTTGACCCACCACGCCGGTAGGGAGCCCATCGGGTTGTGTTGTGTCGGTACCAAAGAGGTCGGTAACCACGGTCGGTCCGAGCACGGCCACTTTGTTGAGCGATACGCTTTGCTGGTCGGTGATAAACGAACCCTGGTCGATTTGCACATTGCGGATAGACGGATAGGTTTCGTTGACGCCGTCGACGGTGACGCGCGTGTTGTTGGCGTTGGCAACAATTTGATAACTGCCCGATACTTCGTCGGACACCGCTTGCACATTGGAGACGCTCGAAAGTATCGCGTCGGCGTCGCCTTGCGTGAGCGTTTTGGCGGTGCCGCGGCCTGCGGAGACTCCCGCGCCGATGTTGCGCGTGGCGCCGGGCATTACCTCGAGCAGGTTGGAGCCGAGCGCCGCCACGCTTGAGGATATGGATGCCGATGCGCCCTGGCCGACCGAGACCAGCGCGATAACCGATGAGATGCCGATAACAATGCCGAGTATCGTGAGGCTCGAACGCACTCTGTTTGCAGAAAGTGCGGCGTAGGTTTCTTCAAGCGTATCTTTAAAGGTCATGATGTTTGTGCTTCTTTATGGATGGCGGCCATTTTTTGTTTGTGATTTTTGGTGTCAGAGACTATGACGCCGTCGCGCAGCACAATAATACGCTGTGCATGCTCGGCGATGTCGGGCTCGTGGGTAATGAGCACGATGGTGGAGCCAAAATCTTTGTTGAGTTTTTGGAAGGTGCCGAGTACTATCTCGCCGGTTTTGGTGTCGAGATTGCCGGTGGGCTCGTCGGCCAAGATGAGCGACGGGTCGTTAACGAGCGCGCGCGCAATGGCGACGCGCTGTATCTGGCCGCCCGAGAGCTCGTTGCTTTTGTGCATAAAGTGCGTCTCCACCATGCCGGCGGAAAGGAGAGCCTCTTTTGCGCGCGCCGCGCGCTCATCCTCGGGTACGCCCGCGTACATGAGCGGCAACATGACGTTGCGGAGCACGGTCGTGCGCGGCAGGAGGTTAAACGATTGAAAGACGAAGCCTATTTTATCTTTGCGGATTTCGGCAAGCTCCTCGTCGTCCATTTTTGAAACATCTTTGTTGTCGAGCTTGTAGGTGCCGGAGGTGGGCGTGTCGAGGCAGCCCAAAATGTGCATCATGGTTGACTTTCCGGAGCCCGAGGGTCCCATGATGGCGACAAACTCACCGTCTTCAATCGTAAAGGAAACTCCTTTGAGCGCTTGGAAGGCCATGTCGCCGTTGCCGTATGTTTTGGTGATGTTTTTTACTTCAATCATGAGATTTTGGTCTAGAGTCGTACGGCTGCCGCACCGCCCCCGCCGCCAAATCCTCCGCCCCCGCCGCTTGTGCGGCTTGTGGCTGTCGCTGCGGCGCTAACGGTTGCCGTAGTGCCCGTGGTGGTGCGCACCACTATCTGCTCGCCGGCGGTGAGCCCCGAGAGTATTTGTGTATTCGTATTATCGGAGATGCCGGTTGTTACGGTAACATTTTTTGGAGCGGTGACAGAGACAACGCCCTGGGCCGCTTGTCCTGAGCTTGTCGAAGGAGTAGTCGGGAGCGGGGGGGTAAACACTTGCACGTAGCTTACGCCGTTGGTTGTTTTGATTGCCGCCGAAGGCACGGTCATGACGTTTTCGGCAACCGCTGTTTGTATGGTTGCATTGACCGACATGCCGGTTTTAACGCGCGGGTCTTGCGTGTCCAAAGAGATTTGAACTCCGTAGGTGACCACTCCTTGCGATACGGTGCCGGCCGGGTCCACCTCGGCAACCGTGCCGGTAAGTGAGAGACCGGGTATGGCGTCAAAGGTGAGCGTAGCTTTTTGGCCCAAAGCTATTTTTGCGGCATCAACTTCGTTCACGCTCAGGTCAACAAGACTCTGCGTGCCGATTATGGTTGCCACCGCCGAGCCGGCGTTTTGCCCCACCTGTGCGCTTACCGCGGAGATGGTTCCCGCAAACGGCGCCACAACGGTGTAGTCGGCTAGATTGCTTTCGTCGGTAGCGATAGTCTGCTTTTGTTGCGCGATACTTTGCGCGGTTATCTGGAGGCTGATAGGATCGCTGCCGCTGCTGTTGTTGCCCACATTGTCGAGCTCAATCGTTTGCTGGTCGTTCGTAATCGATTGTTTGTCGTTTTGTATTGATTTTTGCTCCGCGAGAAGCGTGTTGAGGTCGCTGTTGAGCGTGCTTAAGTAGGTGCGCGTATTGGTTTGCATGGTGGTAAAAGCGGTCGGAAGCTTTTGGCTGTTGCCTTGCGCAAGGTCGTTTACTTCGGAGAGAAAGTTGAGCTCGCTTTGCGCCGACTGGGCAAGCGCCGTTGTTGAGTCTATTGATTGCTGCAGCAATGCTTCGAGCGTCGCAGGCGGCGAGGTGCGCGATGCGGATTTGTAGGCGAGTATCGCCGGATCATAGAGAGTGCGCGCCGCTGCGTAATCGCTTTTGGCGCTATCTGCAAACGTCAACACTTGCTGCTGCTGGCTTGCATTATTAAACATGCTCACGAGCGCGTCGACGTTCCACTGGCTGTTGTTGGATGAAAGTTCGTAGCCGTACAATGCGTCGTTGAGGCCGGTTGCCACCGCCGGCTCGTCGAGGTAGGTGCTGGAGAGCACATTAAAGGCGTTGATGTATTCGTTGGTAAGCGTGGTCTGGTCGTTGGTAAGCGTGGTTTGGTCTTTTTGGTAATTGATAGGCGCTGCGGCGGAATCTTGCTGATATTGCAGCTCTGCCGAGGCAAGCGACTGCTCCGCATTTTGGAGCGTTTGCTCTGCGGTCGTGTTGTCTATGGTTGCAAGCGCTTGGCCTGCGTACACCTTCTCGCCCACGGTAGCGCCCACCCAAGTGATGGTGCCCGAGACCTGCGGTTGTATATCCACCGAGTTGGAAGAGGATATTTGGCCGCTTTCGGAGACGGTAGAGATAATGGTGCTCGTAGCCACGGTGCCGAGTATGTAGCGGGTTTGGCCGCTTGTCGAAGTGGTGGCCGCGTAGGCATACCACGCGCCGCCGAGCACGACCAGAGCCACAATCGCACTCAGTATTTTATGTTTGAATGCGTATGTTTTTACCCCGTTAAGCAAACCCATTATTTTTTTGATCATATTTTTTATTTATGTATAAAATTAATGCTGTGGAGGAGGCAATATGCGGATAAGCCGCGCATCTACCGCGCTGCTTGTGCTGATATCATCTGGGTCGCCCAACACCACTATCGTGTCGCCAACGGCAAGCGACGCGGGGCTGCTGGTGCCTTCGGGAGTTGCGCCCACAATTTGGGTGTCACCATCAACTTTAACCGTGAGGGTAACGCCATCGCGCGTGGTAACCGTGATTGCAGGGAGGGCAATCGAGGCAATAGTGCCAAACGCGCCGTGGTCGCCTGATATAAAACCTTGCGGCAACGGGAGCACTCCGCCGCCAAACGGCAGTTGCGCATCAAACCAGCTTTTATCAAAATCATGCCCAGGCATGCCGTGGTCGTGCAAGCCCGCTACGACACCCGCGTGAAAAATGAGCGCCGCCAACACGAGCGCACCCAACCCCCACAAAATCCACTTTGTGTTTTTTTTAAAAAGATAATCTTCGAAAGAAGCCATTGTAAAATAATTATATATAAAAATTACGCGCTTGCTTGCACGGCCCTAAACGCAACGCGGCTCGTTTGCGTCAAACGGTACAGCGAGTATCCGAGCGCGCATACGATAGGCAAGAGGAGCAAGAGCGCCAGCGATGGGAGCGACTCTACGAGAGAGAGGCTAAACTGCCGCCAGTAGGTGAGCACGAAACCGCGGTCGGAAAACACAAGGGTAAAATAATCGTAAAAACCCGACGCGTAAAATTGCTCGGCGGTGTACTGGAACGCCGGCACCAACGCCGCGCCCGACACAATGGCAAGCGCGCCAAAAAGAGCGCTCCGTATGCGCGCTTGACGGCGCTTGGCGTAGGCAATACGCTCCATAACCGCCGCATACAGACCCACGCTGGGTTCTGTGATTTGGATATATACACTTAATTTTTGCCCTTTTTCCATACCTTTTATACGTCTGTTCGTTTATATTTGGTGCACGTACGACTTTTATTATTTGCGCGGCTCCTCCAGAATTTTACGGAGCGTTTGCAAGGCCCTCCGGTGCCGGCTTTTGACGGTGTTTGCCGGCTCTCCTAAAGTCTCGCCTATCTCCTCAAAGGTAAACTCGTTGGTGTAATAGAGCAACAAAATTTCGCGCCCTTTGGGCGGCAGTTGCTCAAGTACGGCGTGGAGCTCGCGGGCATCCTCGAGCTTCATGAGGAGCTGGTCGGGGAGTTCCTCGGTGTCGGGGATGGTTTCGGTCAATATATTAACGCCGCCCTCTGTTTCAAATTGTGAAAAGGGCACGTGCTTTTTTTTGCGCAAAAAATCGATTGACGTGTTGCGCGCAATCCGGAAGAGCCACGTTTTAAATTTGCTCGACGATTGGTCGTATTTTTTGAGGTTCTTCCATGCCTTGAGGAATGTCTCTTGGGTGATGTCCTCGGCCTCCTCGGCGTTGCCCACATATCGTACGACAAAAGAGTAGACGCCGCTCAAATGTCGTTTGGTAAGCTCGGCAAAAGCACTTTCGTCACCTGCAAGATAAGCGCGTATGAGTTCTTCATCGCTCGTGTCCATTGGAGTTTATTGTATACGTTTGCGCTTCTTCATGCATCTTTTTGTTTTTTGGGTGCGTATACTCTTACATCGGCAGGGACGCCTGTTGATGTTACTAAATTAACATCTATTACACTCTATGAAAATAAACAAACAGCAATTACTCGCAGGCGCCGCAGGCGCGGTGCTCACCCTCGGGCTCGGCGCAGGCGCACTCGCGTTTGCCGACACGCCGGCAACCTCTACTACGGGCACCGCGCAATCGGCACCGATGCACCAGCCAGGCGTTGGCGGCACTGTCACCGCAGTCTCGGGCAGCACGATTACGGTTACCGGTAAAAATGGCACCACCTACACTATTGATGCAGGGAGCGCCGCTATTACCAAAGACGAGACGGTAACTGTTTCTGATGTCGCAGTGGGCGACACCATCATGGCTGATGGCACTGTAAATGGTACAAGTGTTACAGCTACAAGTATCCACGATGGTAAAATGCCGGCAGGCGGGTTTGGCGGTCGCGGGCAGGGCGGCATGGGTCGCGGAGTCCATGGCACGGTGAGCGCAATCTCCGGCAACACGCTTACCGTGACGGCAACCAATCCTAAAACCAGCACGACAAGCACCTACACAGTAGACGCATCGAGCGCAACGGTGCTTAAGGGCGATGGCACCGGCAAGCCGGCCACTTCAACACTCTCGGCAGTTGCAGTAGGCGACACCGTGATGGTGAGTGGCACAGTCTCGGGCACATCGGTCACGGCAAAAATGATTGTTGACGGTCCGATGCCAACCATGGGCAAGTAAAGTATCAATCTAATCTAAAAACCGCCCCGCACTCCGTACAAGCAGTGCAAGGGGCGGTTTTTTTGTTACTTTAAATAAGTGTACCGGCGATACACACAACGCGTATACTATATATATGGAACCTTTGGCTTCCCGGATACGGCCTAAAAATTTGGACGAGTTTGTCGGCCAAGCGCACATTGTGGGGCAGGGCAAACCTTTGCGCGAGGCTATCGAAGGCAAGCATCTCTTCTCTTTTATATTGTGGGGGCCGCCGGGGAGCGGCAAAACGACGCTCGCGCGCATCTATGCCAACGCGCTCGACGCCGATTTTTATGAGCTCTCGGCAGTTGATGCCGGCAAAGATGATATTAAACGTGTCCTTGGTGCGAGAGGCGCGAAAGGGGCATTTGAAAAGGGTAAGACTTGGCCTAGCGGCCCGGAGCGCGCTTTTCAAATGCCTCTTTCATCGCCTAAGCCTAAAGTTTTGTTTATAGATGAGATTCATCGTTTCAACAAAGCCCAACAAGATTTTTTGCTGCCTTTTGTTGAGAGGGGAGACTTAACCTTGATTGGCGCCACGACCGAGAATCCGAGTTTTGAAGTTATTGGCGCGCTTCTTTCGCGCACGCGTGTGTTTGTGCTCAATGAGCTCACCGAGGAGGACGTTGCACTTATCATCGACCGTGCCGCACGCACGCTTGGCGTCAAAATCCCTAAGGCGGCCAAAGAGTGGCTGGTTGCCATGTCGCAAGGCGATGCGCGCCAGGCCATTGGCGTACTCGAGGGTGCACATCAGCTGTACGGCAAGCTCTCGCTGGAGGCACTTAAAGAAACCGTGCAAAGCAAACATCTGCGTTACGACAAAAAAGGCGACGAGCACTACAACACCATCTCGGCATTTATTAAAAGTATGCGTGCCAGCCAAGGCGACGCAGCACTCTATTACTTGGCGCGCATGGTCGAGGCAGGGGAGGACCCGCTTTTTATCGCGCGGCGCATGGTGGTGTTTGCGAGCGAGGATGTGGGGCTCGCCGTGCCCACCGCGCTTGTGGTGGCCAACGCGGTTTTTAGAGCGTGCGAAACCATTGGCTATCCGGAGTGCGCAATCAATTTGGCCCACGGGGTTGCCTATCTGGCCGAGTGCAAAAAGTCGCGGTAAAGTTATGATGCTTATTTTGAGGCCGTGGATGATGTAAAAAAACTTGGCAACTTGCCTATACCGATGAAGGTGCGCAACGCACCCACAAAGTTGATGAAGGACATCGGCTACCACAAGGGCTATACCATGTATGATAAAGAAAGTTATCTGCCCGACAAATTAAAAAACAAAAAGTATTTAAAATAAAAAAGCCCCGCAAAGTGCAGAGCAAAAGCCTTTTGGGTCATTGGGGCGGATTGCGCATGACGAACAATGCAGTATCTCGGTCCACCATCGCGCCTTGGAGGCAGACGCGGGTAATGTCTTTGTTATTGCCGAGCAATAGTTTTGCTTCAGTCAAATCAGGTACTTTGTATACGGTTGCTTGAGAGTCTCGATGTCTTACGTTGTCTTCATATAGGGCTGCTCGTTCGGAGTTTGCCTCGACAATAAGCACATGCGCCATGGCAGGATTCCCTCTGTCTGTCTTAATCACCGATACCCAATTCCGCGTTGTATAATAGTCGAATTAGGCATTTCAGTCAAAAATATGGCCCATATTCACGAAAAAATAGATTTTACGGTAGATGCCTTTATTGTGCACAAAAATAAAGTCCTGCTCCGCATGCATGACAAATATCATATATGGCTTGCGGTAGGCGGCCACGTTGAGTTGGACGAAGACCCCAATGAAGCTATTATGCGGGAAGTAAAGGAAGAAGTTGGTTTGGATGTGGTGTTGTGGGATTGCAATAAAAAATTTAGAGGAGCTCATCGAAATGAGCTTGAGTATAAAGAGCTTATCCCGCCGGTGGGGATGAACATCCACAAAGTGTCCGGCACTCATCAGCATATAAGCATGGTATTTTTTGCAACCGCAGATACGTTTGATGTAACACCCGAAGCTCCCACTGACGAATGGAAGTGGCTTACGGCTGATGAGTTGGAACATATGGAAGGGTTGTTGCCTGATATAAAGCTGTACGCAAAGCTCGCGCTTGATACTTTGGGAGAGTAAAATACTTATATGCATACCGAGACTATTGTTTTTGGGAGTGGATGCTTTTGGTGTACCGAGGCGGTTTTTTTGATGATAAAGGGAGTCGAGTCGGTCGAGCCGGGCTATGCGGGGCCGGTGTACAAGAATGATAAGGGCCCAACATACGACGAGGTTTCAACCGGCACCACGCCCTATGTTGAGTCGGCAAAAATTGTGTACAACCCCGACCTCATCGCGTTCCCCGAGCTTTTGCAGATATATTTTGGCAGTCACGACCCAACGACGCCGAACCGCCAAGGCAATGATGTCGGGCCGCAATATCGCTCGGTAATTTTTTACACCACCGAGCGCCAAAAGCAGATGTCAGAGACCTACATCAGCAATATCCAAATGATAGTATCGAGCAAAATTGTCACCTCGGTTGAGCCGCTGGTGCAATTTTACAAAGCCGAGGATTATCATCAACAATATTTTGAGCATCACAAAGACGCACCGTACTGCCAATTAATAATCGCCCCCAAAGTCGAGAGAGTGCAGGAAAAATTCAAGAATCTGTTAAAATAAAAACATGCCTCAACAAAACACCGTCGAAAAAGTTTTGCTTACGCCTTTTTGGCTCATTGCAGCCACCTTTATTGGCTTGGGCGACACGCTCTACCTCTCGTACTATCACTTGCTCGGCATTATACCCACCTGCGCCATCGGCGGCTGCGAGACCGTGCTCTCCAGCCCTTATGCCACACCGTTTGGTGTGCCTCTGGCCTATCTAGGGCTCTTCTACTATATATGTATGCTCGGACTGGCCACTTTTTTGGCTATAAAACCACTCTCACGGAAGCTTTGCTTTTACGTGCTTGCGTATACTGCCATTGGTCTTTTTTGCTCAATTTGCTTTGAGCTGTTTCAATATATGGTGATACACGCGCTGTGCCTTTATTGTGGCCTCTCGGCCGTGACAACACTTGTATTGTTTGCAATAGCACTTTGGCATTGGAAGATATCGCGCAACTAAAAAATAAAAAGCCTTAACCCCACTTTTTATAGTCGCTCTGCTCCTTAAAAAGTGGCACGCCCCCGCCTAGCTTTTTATTTTTTAGTTGCGCGATTAGTAACGGGGCCGGCGCCACCAACGAAACACGCGCAAGAGGATATACAGCACTAATAGTACAAAGACGGGATAAAAAACTATCGCGTTGCTCACTATCCAGAGCACAATAGTAAGCGCGTAAAAATACAGCATATAAAGTGCATACCAAAACGTGCCCCACGGATCTGAAACTGCGGCGTCTTTTGTTGCAGTGATATCGGTGATAGACAGCTGCGGCGTGCCGACAAGCTTAGTTTGTGCAAAAGCGAGCTGCGAGTCGAGCACGCCAGCCATTGATGAGCGAAAACTGTCGAGCATAACAAACACCGGCTGTGCGGCCGAGGCCGCAGCGGGCGAAACATTGGCAATATCTTTTTGAATCGGCGCAGAGGAGTCTATGGGCGCGGCCAGCGCGAGAGCGGGAAGTGTGCACAACAAAACGGGAGCAATAAAAAAGAGCGTATATAAAATCTTCTTCATGTCTAAAAGTTTATCATGATATGATAGGCGCATGAAGCCTTTTGGGCACATCCTCCACCGGCAATGGCTTATTGCTTTTTTTGTGGTCATCCTCGCGACCGAGGGTTTTTTGGTATCCAATCTTATCGCGCGGCAAACGAGTCAAAGTTTTTTGGCAGCTGTGGTGCCGGCCGAGATTATCGCGCTCACCAACACCGAGCGCACGCAAAACAATGTCGGCACCCTTTCCGAAGATGCACTGCTCGACAAAGCGGCGCAAGCAAAGGCCGATGACATGGCCAAAGTGGGCTATTTTTCTCACGTGGGGCCCGACGGTAAAACGCCTTGGCAGTGGATATCGGAAGCAGGCTATCAATATCAATATGCGGGCGAGAATTTGGCCGTGCGTTTTATCGACTCCTCGGATGTGGTCAATGCATGGATGGCATCGCCAACCCATCGCGCCAACATGGTAAAACCGGTATACACCGAGATAGGCGTGGGCGTTGCACAAGGCATGTACCAAGGACAAAGTGCAACGTATGTCGTGCAGTATTTTGGTACGCCCCTCGAGGCTGCAGCCGAGACGGCTGTTGCGGTGCAGCCGGCGCCTGCCGCAACAACCTCAAAGCCTGTAGCAACGCGAGTGTCAACATCAACACCTGTTGCAGTTTCTACCACTACGCCTCTTGCCTCCGCATCAGAGGGCGCACAGGTTGAAGGCGCATCGGTACAGGTAGCACCTGTTGCGGTTGCGGCCAATGACTTTAACTCCGACATGCAGTCGTTTGTAAAGCAAGCAATGCGCGCGTTTGCCGAGCCGCTTGCCATGAGCAACTGGATACTGGGGTTATGCGCGGCAATCCTCGTGCTTGCTATCGCGCTTACCTTTTTTACACATCTCCAAATCCAACCCACCCATGTGCTGGTAAATGCCGCTTTTGTGGCGCTGTTTGCGCTTTCGCTTTTGGGTATCAACTCGCTCCTCACGGGCGGTGGGGGAGGCAACGGCTCCAATGCGTCGCAAGCGGCAAGCCCGCTTGAGGCCACGGCACCCTCGGGCGTTGTTATCAACAGCGACGCCGCTGCAACGGGATATGCACTTTTCCCTCATTAGCAACTAAGGTACTATATAGGTATGTCATCACGCACCATGCAAGTAGGAATTGCGGTTACGGCCGCGATTGTGGTCATTGTGCTCTTTTTTATTTTTAATCCGTTTATGCAAAATACTTCTTCGCTTAATACTGCAGATTCCGGGAACAGCGGGCTCGTTGTGCAGGATGAAGTCGTGGGCACCGGGCCGGCGGCGCAGCCGGGCGACACGGTCACGGTTAATTACACGGGCAAGCTTTCCGACGGCACGGTGTTTGACACCTCTATCGGCAAAGCGCCGTATTCATTTGTACTCGGCGCAGGCAATGTTATCCCCGGATGGGACGAAGGTCTTGTTGGTATGAAGGTCGGCGGCAAGCGCGTGCTTATCATTCCGCCAAGCCTCGGCTACGGTTCGCAAGCGTATGGCCCGATACCAGCCAACTCGACGCTCACCTTTGAGGTGGAGCTCTTGGGTGTCACTGCTGCAACGAGCACGCCGGTTGCGCCCGAAGGTGCGGCGGCCAATTAATGCAGCCGATTACTTTTACGATTGAAACAAAACTCCCGACCTCTTTAGCGAGGGCGGGAGTTTTACATACGCCGCACGGCGAGATTAAAACGCCGGCGTTTGTTGCGGTGGCTACCAAGGCCGATATTAAAGGCGTTGATGCAACACAATTTAGCACGCTCGGCGTGCAAACAGTTATTTCCAATACGTACCATTTATATTTATCGCCGGGCGAGGAGCTGATAGAAAAAGCTGGAGGTTTGCACAAGTTTATGGGTTGGGGCGGCCCTATCATGACCGACTCGGGCGGCTTTCAAGTATTTTCGCTCGGCGAAGGGTTTGGCAAAAAAATTTCTAAATTTACACCGGAAGAGGAATCTCCTGGACAAAATGGTCTGGTTGAGCCCGAAGGAGCGACCCGAGGACCTTTTGGGAAGGAGATTCCTGCTCCGGTACTTTATGACGAAGAGCTTGCAACAAGCCACGGCAAGCTCGCCATTATTGACGACGACGGCGTCACGTTTACTTCGCACATCGACGGCTCGCTCCATCGCTTTACGCCCGAGCGCTCGGTTGAGATACAGCACAAGCTAGGTGCGGATATCTTTTTTGCGTTTGACCAATGCACCGCGCCCACCGCCACCTACGAGTTTCAAAAAGATGCAATGGAGCGCACACACCGTTGGGCTAAGCGCAGCCTCGCCGCGCACCGGCAAAGCTTTGAGGCAAATCAAAAACAGGCGATATACGGCATCGCGCAAGGCGGCCAGTTTGACGACTTGCGAGCGGAGAGTGCGCGTACGATCGGCGAGATGGGTTTTGACGGCTTTGGGCTTGGCGGCTCGTTTAGCAAAAAATACGGCGAGCACTCGTTGCAGTCGGCGCTTGCGATGTTAAAAGAGTTGCCAGCGGGCATGCCGGTGCATGGCCTTGGTGTTGGCGAGCCCGAGGATATTTTGCTTGGCATCGAGTACGGCGTCGACACGTTTGATTGCGTCATCCCTACGCGCAATGGGCGGAACGGCGGATTATTTACCACAAAAGGGAAGATACAAATACCCAACGCCCAGTATATAAACGACTTTGGCCCGATAGACGAGGGGTGCGACTGCGTTGTGTGCGTCTTAAATAATTCCGGCGAGCCGACGCACACCCGCGCCTATGTGCGCCACTTGTTTAGAACGCACGAAATGTTGGGGCAAATCCTCGCGAGTCAGCACAACATCCGCTTTTTGACGCGCCTCTGCGAGCAAGCCCGTGTAAATATTTTACAAGGCACCTTTGCCGAATTTAAAAATGAGTTTTTAGAACAATATAAAACCCGCTAACATCACTTGGGAGTTAAACTCCCAAGTTGCTATCCACACCATTAGTTTGCACTAACTAAATCCTTGGTATACTAACCGTACCCATGAAGGGCACAAAATACACTGCGGGGGGGGGTCCTACTAGTTGCATTTGCGGCTGTGGTATTACTCTCTCCTACACTCTCGTTTGCCCAAACTTCCACCTTTAATACAAATCTCCAACTGTATGATACCGGCTCTAGTGTATTAAGCCTTCAACAATTTTTAAATACGCAC
Organism: Minisyncoccota bacterium; assembly: GCA_035510635.1. Lineage (GTDB taxonomy): Bacteria > Patescibacteriota > Minisyncoccia > Phycocordibacterales > SBAW01 > GWA1-54-10. The sequence goes on from DATKGU010000004.1 coordinate 29,105, forward strand.
GGCTATCCTGTAGCTACGAGCGGTGTAGGTTCAGAGGGACAAGAAACTACCTTTTTTGGTCTCCACACCTATCAAGCCTTACTTAAATTTCAATCAGCCCACAACCTGCCAACCACAGGCTTCTTCGGGCCACTCACTCGTGCAGACATCAACTCATCTGCGCCAACAACTGCAGGAGGTGCTGCATCAACCAACCCTGCTGCTGTTACTACCTCAAACACACCAACAACAATCCCTGCTACTACCGCACCTCCCACTTCACCAACCACTACCACTCAGTGCGTCCCCGGTTGGTGCACACTCCCCGGCTACGCACCAGGGCAGATTGTTGGTGGAGGAGGGGCCAATCGTGATACTACGCCTCCAGTTATATCCGGTACCCCGTCCAACCTGTCAGTGTCGGCAACCTCGCCATCGGGAGCCGTTGTGACATATACAGCACCGACCGCCACCGACAATATAGATGGTACCGATACAGTATCTTGTACTCCGGCATCCGGCAGTACCTTTGCGCTTGGTATAACAACTGTCACCTGCAGTGCAACAGACAAGGCAGGCAACTCATCTAGCAGTTCTTTTACTGTTACTGTGCAACAGACAACTGCACCTTCTGTATCACTAACTTTACCTTCCAATGGAGCAACTGTTGGAGGAACGAGCGTCACCCTCACGGCAACTGCCTCCGACAGCATCGGTGCAGTCGCTAACGTGCAGTTTGAAGTGGATACCACAAAAATCGGCTCAGCCATTACCTCCTCTCCCTACACCACGACGTGGAACAGCACCGGAGTGGCTGACGGCCCCCACACGCTCTATGCCGTTGCAAAAAACACCGCTGGATACTATGCGACGTCGTCTATCAATGTCACGGTCGACAATACAGCGCCGGTGATTTCGGCAATCGCCTCAAGCTCTATTGCTTCAACTACACAGACCATTACGTGGACGACTAATGAGTCTGCGACGTCAAAGATTTCTTACGGTCTTACCACAAGTTATGGCTTTGCATCGTCGTCTGCAGTACTTACTACCAGCCACTCGATTACACTCAAAGGTCTTACTGCCTCAACCACCTACAACTTCGTAGTTACCTCTGCAGATGCTTCAGGTAATACCTCAACCTCCACTAATCAATCATTTACCACGGCTGCCTATAACTATTACGTTGATAGTGTAAATGGCAACAACGCAAACCCGGGCACGTCCCCATCACTTGCGCTCAAAGACATCACTGCACTACCGACTATCAACACAGGGCAGAGTGTGGGGCTTGCATATGGTTCTAATTGGAGGCAGCAGTTAACAATTAATGCACCCAATGTGACTGTTACAGGCTACGGGAGTGGTGCGCGACCGATTTTAGATGCCTCTGATGTTTTGCCAAATGCCAACTTTACGAAAACCGGTGGCTATACAAATGTATATAACACTGGAACGATCACTTTTATTGAAGGTGGTCAGGCTGCCTGGGCGAATATGTGGGAGACCGGTGGCCCTAGTGATTCAAGCACGGGCACCTTCCTCGCCTATGAGACAAGTATAGCCTCTGTCGATTCGACTGTATGTAGTTTTTATATTCCTACAATGACCACAGGAGTCATGCCTAGCAGCCAGCCTATATATATTCATTCCTGCGACGGCACAAATCCAATCACTAATGGCTATACCTATGAATTTGCTAATCGCGCCGCTGGATTGTACATGAATGGCTATGGCGGCATTGTAAGCAACATTGAAACTCGCAAAAACGCCTATAATGATGGCTCTCTCGAGCTGGAAGGTAATGGAAATTCGTATACCGTTACTAATGTCATCGTTCGCGATGGTGGTAAACACAACATGTTGCTGTCAGCTGGCTCTACAATGGCGAGTTCTACTCTCATCGACGGTTACTATAATGGTGGACCAAATCTCTTTGTAATTTATGAAGCAAGTGGTTCTGGCCTACCAGTCACTTTGACAAATAATATTTTTCAACAGGATCAAGGAAGTGTTTCCGCTTCAGCAGGTATATCCCACACAACAAGTGGCACAATGGGAGCGATAACAGTCAACGGCGGTTATGTAATAGCACTCAATGGTGCTTCGATTAGTGGATTTGACTTTGGTAATGTAACTGGCGTAACCATCAACAACACCATATTTGACCAAGCAAATCTCGGTGCACGCGCCGAGAGCACAAGTACAGCGGGATCCCTTACGGCCACTGGCGTACAGTATGTCTATAGCGGTAGTGCATCAAATAATGCCTTTACATTGGCATCTGGTGCAAATGTGACACTTACGAATAATAATTTGTGTTCGACTAATGGCAGTGTAGGTTACGGACTCGTATCACTTTATCAAGCCGCAACTTCAACACTTACCGTTTCTGGCGGTACCTCCTACGAAGGTGGAACACATATTGGTAGTGATACTACTGCAACTGGGCTCACAATCAATGTCAGTAACCACCTTTTTGATAGTCCTGGCGGTAACACCAGCTCTTACGGACTCTATTCGACGGGAGATACCTTTACTGGAAATAACAATACGTACGTATCGCCACATATGAATCGCTGGGAACTTAACGGTGTCTTATACACGACGCTTGCAACGTGGCAAACGGCAGTTGCCCCACAAGATTCGAGCGTAACCACTACAGGCAGCGGTCTTTCCGCTTGTACGCTACCGACTATTCCTACCGTCAATTAAATTTAGGTCTGCAAGGAAAAAATAGGGCAAAATGACCTGTTTACTTGGGAGTTGAACTCCCAAGTGGTATAGTCCCGCCCATGAGACCAATAGTCTTGGCACAAGGGGAGTACTACCACGTGTTTAATAGAGGTGTTGAAAAGCGCGATATATTCTCAGACACCGACGATTTAAACAGATTTCTAGAAGGTGTCCGGGCTTTTAATTCCCTCAATCCTATCGGCAGCCTCTTTGAGCATCGCTTTCAAAAAGATGTACAACTTGGGAGTTCAACTCCCAAGTTGGTGGAAGTGGTGTGTTATTGTCTCAACCCTAACCATTTTCACTTGCTTTTGAAGCAGGTGTCTGAAAAAGGAATCCAAAAGTTTATGCAGAAACTTGGAACCGGTTATACCAATTATTTTAACGAAAAATACAAAAGATCGGGCGGCCTCTTCCAAGGTAGATATAAAGCAGTACATACCGAATCAAACGAACAACTTTTGCATACGAGTGTTTACGTAAATCTCAATAATCAACTTGGGAGTTCAACTCCCAAGCTCAGTGTTTCAAGTTGGGAAGAGTATGTGGGTTCAGACTTGAGTCATACAAAACCTATGTGTGAGAAAGAAATTATATTAGGGCAATTTAGTGACCCGAAAAAATATGAAAGTTTTGCTCGCGATGCCCTCGCAATGATTATTGAACGGAAACAACAGGAAAAGGACGTGCAATGGCTACTTGGGAGTTTAACTCCCAAGTTGGAGGGAAATGCGGTAAAGTAGATTAAATGGCAACGTTTAAACTCAAATCACCATACAAGCCGGCGGGGGACCAGCCTACGGCTATTAAGCAGTTAGTGGCGGGGCTCAAGAGCGGCGAGCGGCATCAAACTTTGCTCGGCGTTACCGGCTCGGGCAAAACTTTTACCGTGGCCAATGTGATAGCGGCCGCGCAAAAGCCGACGCTCGTGATTGCACACAACAAAACGCTTGCCGCACAGCTTGCACAAGAGTATCGCGAGTTTTTCCCCGATGCGTCGGTGCAATATTTTGTTTCGTACTACGACTACTACCAACCGGAGGCATATATCCCCACGAGTGATACCTATATCGAGAAAGAGGCGCAGATTAATGTTGAGATAGACCGGCTCCGCCACGCCTCAACCCAGGCGCTACTCTCCCGGAGCGATGTCATTATTGTGGCGAGCGTGTCGTGCATTTACGGTCTCGGCTCGCCCGAGCAATATCGCAAAGTGCATCTTGAGCTTGCCGCGGGAGTCAAAAAAAATCGCGCCGAGCTCATCCGCGATCTCATCGGTGTGTATTTTACGCGCACCACAGCCGATGTAACACCGGGCACGTTTCGCGCGCTCGGCAACAGCGTTGAGATTATGCCCACCGGCGAGCGCGTGCTGTATCGTGTGGAATTCAATGGAGATTTTATTGAGAAGGTACGCGTCATAGATGCGATAACGCGCGCCGAGCTCGAGCCAAAGGCGTCGCTGTTTCTTTTCCCCGCAAAACATTATGTGACACCCGAGGACGAGCGTGCGCGGGCCGTTGAGGACATTAAACTGGAGCTTAAAGAGCAGTTAAAAAAGTTTGAGCGCGCCGGAAAGTTGCTCGAGGCCGAGCGCCTAAAGCGCCGCACCACCTACGACCTTGCGATGATACGCGAAATAGGTTATTGCAACGGGATCGAAAATTATTCGCGCCATTTTGACGGCCGGAGTCCCGGCCAGCCGCCGTTTACCTTGCTCGACTACTTCCCGCACAAAGCCGATGGCACACCCGACTTTTTGACCATCATCGACGAGAGCCATGTTACGGTGCCGCAACTCGGCGGCATGTATGCAGGCGACAAAGCACGCAAGGAAAATTTGGTTAACTTCGGCTTCCGCTTGCCATCGGCGGTCGACAACCGCCCTCTCATGTTTGATGAGTTTGAAAAAAATGTGGGGCAGACTATCTACACCAGCGCCACGCCGGGCGCGTATGAGAAAGCGCACTCCACCAAAGTGGTTGAGCAAATCATTAGGCCCACGGGCTTGATCGACCCCGAGATTATTGTGCGGCCAGTCACCGGCAGCTCCCAAGGTTTAACCTCGGGCACGGAGGTTAAACCTTCGGAACTGAAGCTCGGCCAGGTGCAAGACTTTTTAAATGAAGCCGAGAAAGTTATAAAAAACGGCGGGCGCGTGATGGTCACGACACTCACCAAAAAAATGGCCGAAGATTTGGCCGACTATTTAAAAGACCGGCAAATTAAAGCGGCCTACTTGCACAGCGATGTCGAAACGCTGGACCGCATTAC
>DATKGU010000005.1:0-11675 GCA_035510635.1 Minisyncoccota bacterium
TGCTGCCCAACTTGAGCTAGGACCGTAGTTGGTCAAGCCCTGCAAGGCGGGTCAGCTACATTTTACCCTATCTTAACGACGCGTCTCGAGCGAATGGTATATATCGCCCATACCCCTAAACCAGAAAAAAGATAAAACCCCCAGTGAATGAGAAGAGTGTAAAGAAAGCCATACTTGGTGGACAAAAGCAGGTAAGGAAAAATTGCACCGGAAAAGAAAGAGGGCACTATGTAATATAAAGCCCACTTCCTTGATTCGTATAGGAACATTCCTAAATGTACCGCCCCAAAGACTAACCCGAAGAATAAGCTAAGTAGCCATATCTCGGGGAAGTACTCATATATACGAAGTACTAGCGCAACTATCACCGTTTGTTGGAAAAAAATATTACTGAGCTTGGACGGAATATAGGAATCCTCTAATTTTAACCAGACATAAAACGGTTTCTCTAACATAAAATCTCTTGGGGCAACTAGATATTTTTTAGCCACATGATATAAACCAACAGAGACTGCATAAATTGATGCAACAAAGCAAAATGTGAGCGGCAAATAGTTAAGCCACGTGTACACAGTTCCTACATAAAAGAAAAGAAACAACACGACTGAGGACAGCCCTAAAAAATATAAACTGAGAACGAAGTCATACGGATACGCCCAAGCCTTCTTTTTCCTAAACTGGCTTTCGGCAAAATACATCACCGCAGAAAAGATAACTAGGAGCGCTGGTACTGTGAACAAACTTAGGTTTATAGACATCATATTTTTCAGTACAATCTGATGAGTCTCGTGCTGGATAATCTAGCTCAGCTTGGCTGCCAGACTAGGGATCGAACCTAGATTGACGGATTCAAAGTCCGCTGTCCTACCGTTAGACGATCTGGCAATAGCAAAAGAGTACACTTTTTAAAGACTTTTTTCCACTCCCCGGTGTAAAGTATACGGGTGGCTTATTTTGTTTATATTCTCCAATGCGCTGACGCCTCGCTTTACACGGGGATTACTACCGACCTTAAACGTCGACTCGCCGAACATAAAAACGGCATCGGGAGCCATTACACACGCTCACGCGGAGCGGTAAAAATTGTTTACAGCGAGAAGCGTGCCACGAGGTCGCTCGCCTCAAAGCGCGAGGCTGAGATAAAACGCTTGCCACGCGCAAAAAAGCTTGTTCTCATACAATTTAAAAAACGCACTATGATATACTAAATTATGGACCAAATATTTGAATTTACGGTGCCCGTTTTTATCAAAGGCCTCACCGGACTTAAAAATGTTTTACAAAAAGCCACCGAGCATGGGCTTAGCGACGAGGCACTCCTTGCTGATAGGCTCGCACCCGACATGTTCCCTTTTGTAAAGCAAGTGCAATCTGCCACCGACAACGCCAAGGGATGTGCGGCGCGTTTGGCCGGACAAGAAACACCAAAGTATGAGGATGCCGAAACAACCGTTGCCGAGCTCCAAGCGCGGCTCGACAAAACAATTGCCTATCTGCGCACCATCTCTAAAGACTCTTTTGCCAACGCAGCATCCGTACAAGTAGTACTCCCCTTTATGCCGGGCAAGTTTATGACCGGCTTTGACTACGCGCGCGAGTATGCGCTGCCCAACTTCTTCTTCCACGTGGCTATGAGCTACGCGATTGTCCGTAAAAACGGCGTCCCTATCGGCAAAGCCGACTACATGGCTGGCCTGCCGCTCCAAGATTTATAGCAGTACGCACAAATTTGATTTTTTGTGAGAGTGATGGTATAGTTTTTGGTACCAATGGCTGCACAAAACGAGGTTATCGTGCGATTCCACAAGGTGTCGCACAATTTTGGCATTAAAAAACCCATTTTAGATGCGGTTGATTTTACCGTGCGCCGCGGCAGCAAGATAACGCTCATGGGGCAAAACGGCGCGGGCAAAAGCACCATTTTTGGCCTTATTACCAAAGCGCAAACACCTGAGGAGGGCGACGTGCAACTCGCGCATGGGTTCACGATTGCGCTCAGCCGCCAGGTTATCCCCCGCGAGGAACTCACGCTTACCGTGCGCGAGTTTTTTCAAAACGTGTTTCCAAAAACAGTGTACGATATCGACCCAAAAATTGATGCTGTGCTCGAGGTGGTCAACTTGGTTGCGCCGTACGATAAAAAAATTGGTGCGTTTTCCGGCGGCCAGCAGGCTAGGCTGCTCTTGGCCTCGGCGCTTATACAAGACCCCGACCTCTTGCTGCTCGACGAGCCCACCAACAACCTCGACAAGGCAGGCATTGCGCATCTCACTAAGTTTTTGATTGCATACAAAAAAACGCTGCTTGTTATCTCCCACGATGCGGAGTTTCTAAACTCTTTTACCGACGGCGTGCTCTATCTCGACGCGCACACCAAGCATGTGGAGCAGTATGTGGGCGACTATGACGACGTGGTTAAACAGATATCCGCGCGCATCGAGAAGGAAAATCGCGCCAACGCGCTTCTTGCCAAAGAGATACAAGAAAACAAAGACAAGGCAAACTTCTTTGCAAACAAGGGCGGCCAAATGCGCATGGTGGCCAAGCGCATGCGGGAGAAGGCCGAGGAGCTCGAGGAGGCAAAAGTTGATGTCCGCAAAGAGGACAAAGCTATCCGCCCGTTTATCATCCCCTTTCAAGAAGGGCTCGGGGGAGAGATTGTGCACATCACATCGTTTACCACGATGCAAAAACATAAAGTAGTGGAGCGCAAAGCAACTATTGCACTGCGCAAACACACACATCTTTTGCTGGCAGGCCCCAACGGCATTGGCAAGAGTACTCTTTTGCAATCGCTCGCCGACGGCACCGCTAAAGGCGCAAAAATAATCGATGGTGTGCTCATTGGCTACTATCGCCAAGATTTTTCGAACCTCGATTTTGATAAAACCGTCTACCAAGAGCTTTCGGCGGTGCTCTACCGCCCTATTGAGGAGGAGGTGCGCCGCGTCGCGGCCGGATTTTTTATCACGGGAGAACTTTTCCACTCAAAAATTGGCACACTCTCCGAGGGCCAAAAAGGCTTGGTGGCATTTGCGCGTTTGGTACTGCTCAAACCGGGGCTGCTTATACTCGACGAGCCGACCAACCACATTAACTTTAGACACTTGCCGGTAATTGCCGCAGCGCTCAGCGCCTATGCGGGCCCGATGATACTGGTCTCGCACGTACCGGAGTTTGTTGCACAAATAAAAATCGACGAAGTGCTCGACCTCGCAAAATAATATGAACGATAGGTATGACGTCATCGTGGTTGGCGGCGGACCTGCGGGGATGATGGCGGCGGGCCGCGCAGCCCTGCGCGGCAAAAAAGTTTTGCTGTTGGAAAAAAACCGCGCGCTGGGCGAAAAATTAAAAATATCGGGCGGTGGCCGGTGCAATATCACCAACGCCGAGCTGGATGTACACCTGATGCTCCGCGCCTACGGCAAAGCCGAGCAGTTTTTATACTCGACCTTTGCGCAATTTGGCGTTGCCGATACATTTACATTTTTTGAGTCGCGCGGATTGCCGCTTGTGGTTGAGGCGCGTAAACGCGCGTTCCCTCAAACTCAAAAAGCACTTGATGTTTGCAGAGTGCTTGAGGCCTATATAAAAAAGTACGGTGTCGAGGTGCACTATGGCACAGCGGTGACCCGTGTTGAAACGGGCGCCAATGGTGCCATTACTGCGCTCTACGCAGGCACACAGCGTTTTGTGGCACGTACATACATTTTTGCCACCGGCAGTGTGTCGCACCCCGAGACAGGCTCAACCGGCGACGGATTTGATTGGCTAGAGACACTCGGACACACCGTGCACAAGCCCACGCCAACCATCGTGCCTCTTGCCGTACACGATGCGTGGGTAAAGCAGATGCCGGGGAGCTCGCTGTCGTTTATGAAAATTACTTTTTTTGTCGAAGGTAAAAAAGCTTTTTCGAAAACAGGCAAAATATTGTTTACGCACTTTGGCCTCTCGGGCCCGCTTATCCTCAACAGCGCTCACTTGGTGGGCGACCTGCTGCAAAGCGGCACTGTTACGGCAACCATCGATGCCTATCCGCACACCGACTTGGGCGCTTTGGAAAAAAACGTAATCAGCGTCTTTGATGCCAACAAAAATAAAGCACTCAAAAATATACTTAAAGAGTTTGTGCCTCTCGGCACGCACAAAGGGATTGCAACGCTCCTTGAAGGGCAATTGGACATCACCAAAAAAGTTAACGCGGTTACTAAAGAAGAGCGCAAAAAAATAGTACACCTTCTTAAAGCACTCCCGCTCACAGTGGAAGGACTCATGGGCTTTGACCGCGCGGTGGTGGCCGACGGCGGTGTGCCGCTCACCGAGGTGGACATGCGCACCATGCGCTCGCGTGTGGTACCCAATTTGTTTGTAACAGGCGACCTCCTCCATATCAATCGTCCGTCGGGAGGATACTCGTTGCAGTTGTGCTGGAGCACCGGCTACGTTGCCGGCGAGCACGCATAAAAAAGAGCTCTGATTACAGAGCTCACTCGCCTTCGCGGCGTTCTTTTTCGCGCTGTTCCTGGTTTCTTTCGATTAGTAAGGAGGCTTGCCCCTTCGCAGGAACTTCAGCCCAAAAAATCCAGAATCCATGGCCTCAATCCTCCATGCTCTCTCGTTCTATCCAGCTCCAAGCTAGCACAAAGACACCACAGTTTCAACGAAGTCAAAAACCTACAAGGGTATAATGCGGGCTACTCGCCCTCGCCCGCTTCTTCCATACCTTTGCCGGAGTTGACGGCCTCTTTTACTTTTTGGACATGCGCGAGCATTTTTTTGAGTTTTTCTTCCTTTTTATCAAGAAGGGCAATTTTTTCCTCCTTTGATGCGCCGTCCCATTTGCACATACCGCCGCATCCGCACTCCCCCTCTTTGCCGTCTTTATCTTTGTCCATCATATAATTTTTGTTACCTGTTATAGGGTGAGCATAACGCACCGTGCGTGTGCGTATCATGAACGATGGACATCACCGAAACATCACCCTACTATGCTATGCTTGCCCGATGTTTCTCGTCGAGCATCGCGGCTCCAAGAATCCTCTGCTGCGGTACTTTGTTGCGGCTCCTTTGATTTGGCTCATGATAGTGCCCATTGTTATTGCAGATATTTTTATCGAAATCTACCATCGCATCGCATTTCCTATCTACGGGATACCCTATGTAAAGCGCTCGGAATACATTCATATAGTAGATAGGGCAAAACTCCCCTATCTCAATTGGATGGAGAGGCTCGGCTGTGCCTACTGCGGCTATGTAAACGGATGGCTCCACTACGCCTCGGTTATTGCCGGCAGAACCGAGAGCTACTTTTGCGCAATATCCCATTTGGAAACCAAAGGATACAAACCCTCGGAGCACGAAAAGTATTTTGTACAGTATGGCGACGAAGCTGCGCTTAAGAAACGCTACTTTTTACACGAATTGAAATATGGACCCGATACAAGAAGAAAAAAAATTTGAGAGGACCGACATCTGGCGTGAGGGCACATGGCTCGACTTGTGGAGCGTCGTGCATTTTCTCTCCGGACTCTCGATTGGCCTTGGTTTTTACTTCTTACAAATTGGCGCTGTTGCATCGCTTCTGCTGGCACTGGTGTTGCTGATTGCCTATGAAATGTGGGAGCGGCTGATGCAAATGGAGGAGACGTTTGCCAACGGATGCATGGATGTAGTCGTCGGCATGTTCAGTTTTTTGCTGGCCTTTTTTATAAGTGCGCCTCTGCTCCCGGGTGTTTTGCTTGTCCTTGCATTTGGAGCAGTGTTGGCGGTCGATGTATCGATGAGTATTTTTGGCTGGCGGGCCTCGCAAAAAGCAGCGGTACTCAAAGAGCGCATGCTTGCACGATATGCCGCCGAGCGTGCGCGGCTCCTAAAACAAAAATTACATTTACAAGAGAAGTTCCAACACAAGATTTAACGCATTGTTTTGTTATAATGGCCTCATGCCCAAGAGCTTGCTTGGAGAGCGGCCGCTTTTTACCGTGTTGGCCGAGATTGTGGCCATCTGGATAGTGTCCGACATCGGCTACTACATTTTAGTGCCGCTTATCGGAGATTACAGCACCCACCCGTTTAAGATGGCGGCCTACTATCTCTTTTGGGTTGTTATAACACTCATCAACTTTTGGGCTTTTTACCGGCACTGGGGCACTATTAAAGTAAACGTCTCGACATTTGGTATTATTGCACTCGCGTGCGCCTGTATCGCGCTCTATTTTTCTTACATACTCCCGCTCTTCCCCGCGCTGCCATGGGTTGGGGCGCTCAGGCCGCCCTCCGAGCTACTCTATGCCTCGCCGTGGTACTTTTTGCCCAAGTCGATAGAGATAGGGCTCCAGCAACTCCTTATTGTTGCGATGGTGCTCGCGTTTAAGGTACAAGGATTTTCGGTACACACTACGGCGCGCTGGTCGGCGGTGCTGTTTGGAGGCATGCACGTGCTCTTGGCGCTTAGCGGCTCGTCATTTATCTACGTGGCTGTTTTTACCTCGGCGGCAACTATCGCCGGATTTATCTTCCCCTACCTTATCGTGCGCGTGCGCAACGGCCTAGTGTACTCCTACCTGCTCCATTGGGGGTTTTATGCAGTCATTATTATAGCGGCACGGGTATTGTTGATCTCGTAGTTGCAAAGGAACAGAGGTGTATACTTATAAGGGACTTACAAGCTAACTTTTTGTATATGCCTCTCACCTACTTTCTCGCAGAGCTCATCGGGCTGTATTGCATTGTCATAGGAGCAGTCATGCTGTTTCGCAAACCGGTGTTTGTTGCGGTTATAGACGGCTATTACCACAATGAGGAAACGATATTTTTGCCCGGGTTGCTCGCGACGTTTTTAGGGCTCATGCTGGTGCTCTCCCACAACTACTGGGGTGCAGGCCTGCTTGCACTGGTGGTGACATTTGTTGGCTGGGCAGCGCTCGGGAAGGGGCTGTGGCTGCTCTTTTTCCCCGGTTCGGCGGTGCGCGCAATAAAAATGTTTAAGGTAAAAGAGATGGCGTGGCTTTACGGCATTGTCATCATTGTTGTCGGAGCCTATCTGGCGTACGCCGGTTTTATAGGCTAGAGCCGGAGCGCTCTACGCGTCATTTTCTGATATACTGGGGCTATACGCATGGGTAGACTGTTACGTAAAAAAATACCGGCAGGCAAAAAAGTACCGGCGGAGTATGCATGGATATACGACCTCCCCTACTCCGGCATGGTGTATCCGGATTCGCTTTCGGGTAAGTTCAAGTACGCTTTGTGGCGCGTGTATACGCCCTACCATCCGCTGGTGCGCGACCTGGCACTCAAGCTCCACATCGTGCATCATCGCGGACGGCAAGACTGGCTCCTTGGCACCGTGGCACCGCACCTTTCGATACAAGAATTTGTCCACAATTTGCTGCAGCAGGGTTTTGGCAATCACTTTGTCGCGTGGAAAGACGACGGCGAGCTTATAAGCCTGCGCCACACGGACAACTTTGATTACCAATATCACTTGCGCGTGTTTAAGGACCGCGAAGTACGCGCGCACTATGAGTGCACGCCGGAGGGTCATCCCGTTATGCACATGAAGGACAACCAGATGGAGCCTAAGCGCGAATATTTTTTAAACGTGCTTAAAGATACGGTAGTGGTAGCGGAGTAACTAGTTGCCGTTGAGCGCCGCGCGCGTGGCAGGGCCCACATAGCCTACTGCGCTTATATTGTGCTGACCTTGGAACGCTGCCACCGCCGCCTCGGTAAGCGATCCGAAGTAGCCGGTAATCGGGCCGGAGTATAAGTTGAGCGACGTGAGGCGCTGTTGGAGCTCGGTCACCTCAGTGCCGCTCGAACCCACATCGAGAAAGTTGGAAAATACGTAGCCGTCGCCTTGCGAACTCGAAGAAGTTGAGGTTGAGGAAGTGGTAGCTGCCGCGCCGGCGTTAAGCGCTGCGCGCGTGGAGGGACCGACGACGCCAAGCTGGTCAATGCCGTGTGCGGCTTGGTAAGCCACAACAGCGGCCTCGGTAAGCGAGCCGTAGTAGCCGGTAATCGGGCCGCTATAATAGCCTTGCTGCGTAAGGATATTTTGAAGCTCCGTGACATCACTACTCGTAGTGCCCGGCGCAAGATAAGTGGTAAATATAAAACCACTGCCGTTTGAAGAAGTTGAACTTGTGGTCGTTTGCGAGGCCGTGGTGGTGGTTTGTGCGCCTGTATTTGAGACCGTGATGGTGGTTGCCGCGTTTGAAAAATGGCTGTAAATATCAGCCGCCGAAACGGTGAGCGTGTGCACCCCGACGTCGTTTGATGTTGGCGTCCAATTAAAGTTGCCCGCCGAGTTTATGTCGGAGCTCGTAACAGAGCTCCCCGAGAGCGAGTCGACAACTGCGTAGCTTGGATTGGTAAAACCGTACGCTTGCGCGTTAAAAGACACAGTTGTGCCGGGTGACACCACCGTGCTTGGGCTGGGGGCGGTGAGTGCAATGCTTATGGGTTGTATCACGTACAGCGAAATGGTGGTGGTAGCAAGGTGCCCCTCAGAGTCGCTCGCATAAATCATGATAGGGTGCGTGCCCACTTGGTTGGTGGTTGGCGTCCATGTAAAGAGGCCGGCGGAATTAATATTGTTGTTGGTGATGCTCGTGTTTGCAAACGAGTCGGAGAGCGTATAACTCGGATTGACGAGCCCCGCCTGTGTGAGGGTAAAGGTAACCGTGGCGCTCGGGTTGATGTTATTGCCGGGGCTGATGGACGTAACGGCAATGTTTGGATTTTGCACTACGATTGTTTGCGTCACGCTGGCGCTGTGTCCCGAGGTGTCGTTGGCGTAGACGGTAAGCACGTGCGTGCCCACTTGGCTGGCCGTTGGCGTCCAATTAAAGTTGCCGCCTGCGTTTATGTAGGCGTTTGAGATTGAGCTGCCGACAAACGAGTCGCTGATGGTAAAAGACGGATTTACAAAACTCGACGCCGCGGCGGTAAAGGTGAGCGGGTTGCCCACCACCACCGAGGTGCCGGGCGTGAGGCCTTGGATGGCAACCGCCACCACGCCGGTTGAGGAGGTTTGCGTCGTCGTGACAGTGATTTGTTCAACCAAGCTCGTGCTATTGCCGCTCGAGTCGCTCACGGTAATGGTGAGGTTGTGCGTGCCGGCGTCGTTGGTGTTGGGTGTCCAACTAAACGTGCCGTAGGAGTTGATGTTGTTGTTGGAAACGCTTGAGCCACCAAAAGAGTCGCTGACACTATAGGTAGGATTGTTAAACCCGGAGGCGGATACGCTAAAAGAGAGCGTATTCCCTGCCAGCACCGTGGTACCGGGCGAGACCGATTGCACTGAAACCGATGTGTTTGCATAGGCAAACGCCAGCGGCATAGCACACATACCGAGCACAAACATACTCGTATAAGCTAGTAATGCAAAGCGCGCCGCAATGGTGCGATAAGGATAATTCATATCTACTCATTATACGATATGTTTATGGGTTTTGGTTCATGAAAAGTGCGCGAAAAACCCGCCACCTGTGGCGGGTTTTTCGCGCCTATTGCCGGCAGATTAAAAGAATCCAAAGAGACTGTGGAAGAAGCCTCCGATTGAGTTAAACACTTTTCCTATCCCTGAGTTTACGTGAGAAGTAATAGAGGTGCCCGCATTTGTGGAAGACGCCGCGGCGCTATCAATAACCGACGATGCGGTCACCGAGCTGCCGTTGACGGTGCCCTGTACCACCACCTTATCGCCAACCGCGATGCTCGAAACCGAGCCGGTGGTATCGCCTTTTTTAATCGTAGCGTTTGTCACATCAACACTGTAGGTAACACCGCCCTGCGCGGTGGTAACCGTGATTGTGTTGCCGCTTACAGCGCTCACGGTGCCGCCGATAACCGGCTGACCGTTGCCTTGTATAAGCGGGGTTGAGCTTGCATGCTCACCTACGCCGCGCATGCCGGGCTTGCCGCCCATACCTGCCGCGGGCATACCATCGCGGATGGTTGTCGCGGTCACGCTCGTGCCGCTAACCGTACCCGCCGCCATAACCGTGTCGCCTACCGCAACACTGCTAAGCGTTGAAGTTGCGCCGTCTTTAAAAACAGTAGCGTTGGATGCATCAACCGTGTAGGTTTGCGCCGATGCGCTAGATGCACCGGTGGCGTTAGGACCGCCAAAGCCCTTGCTGGTAAGCGTGATAGTGGTGCCATCAATGGCGCTCACCGTGCCAAACACGCCCGGCATTGTGTGACTCATACCGGAGCGGCCGCCCCAAGAACCCCGAGCGGTGCCTTGCGTATTAGACGAGGGCGTCTGCGCCGATGCCACGCCTGCCGCGAGCAATGAGCCCATAATAACCGCACTGCTTGCTACTGCCACTACAGTGTTTTGCAATATTTTTTTATTCATACTAACTAAGTGATATGTACTAATAATGAAGATGCACCTGTATGCGTGCACAGATGTATACGTACGACATTTGCACGCGGGTGCTTGTGCCCTATACTGCAACATATATGCATATTCCCCACCGACACCAAAAAAACATTCACTATTGCGGCCCTACGGTTTTGCAAATGGCGCTTGCCGCCTACGGGATAAAGCGCACGCAAGACCAATTAGCCAAAGAGGCCAAGACGCCAGTGGATATGGAGCACGCGACAGAGCCAAAAAATCTCGTATCAGTATTACACTCCTACGGCTTTGCAGCAGAGGCAAAAAATAATAGTACTTTAGCCGAGCTTAAAGAGGCACTCAAGAAAAATAGAATTGTTATTATTTGTTACTCCGAGCGGTTTTGGAGGTGGGACCATTACGCAATCGTGAGCAAGATTACTGACCAAGAAGTGCACCTGATAGACCCGCAAGAAAAAATCGGCACCACCCTCAAGATGAAGCTTGAAGAGTTTGAGGAAAATTGGCACGGCAAACTCTTTACCAAAACTAAACGCTGGGCCCTTTTTGCCGCTAAGCCAAAAACTGAATAACCGCCTCGTTTGTGCTAAAATGCTGCCATGCGGGTGCACCATATACTTTTTACGCTTGGGAGTGCTGTCTTCCTTGCACTCCTTATATATGCCTTTGGATATAGCCGCATAGTCGAACTCAAATACACCGGCATGGCCGAGGCTGTTGACGCTATCGCCAGCTCAACGCCCGTTGTTAAACCGGTGCCCGTGCTCGACATTAATGCTTACAACAAAAAACTTATCCAAGTAGCCAATTGCCCCACCGTTAACGTTAAAGTAACCGCCACCAGCTCCGCAGGTATTGCCACCACCTCATTTGTTGCGACGACGAGCCCTTCGTGCATCTGGCCAGCCAAGGCGGTGTATCCTCTCGCCGGCGCACTCCTGCCGTTTAATCGCATCGTGGCCTACTACGGCAACTTTTACTCCACCGGCATGGGCGTTTTGGGCGAGTATCCGCCCAATGTGATGCTTGCGATGCTCGCCTCCACGACTGCCCTCTGGCAAGCTGCCGACCCGTCGACGCCGGTGATACCTGCTATCGACTACATTACCGTTACTGCGCAAGCGAGCCCCGGCGCCGACGGCAAATATCGCGCACGCATGCCCGACAGCCAAATGGACGAGGCCGTGAGCCTTGCCAACCAAGTGCACGGCATCGTGATACTCGATGTGCAGGTGGGGCTCAGCAATGTGCAAACCGAAGTGCCTTTGCTTAAAAAATATTTATCGATGCCCAA
>DATKGU010000006.1:0-61403 GCA_035510635.1 Minisyncoccota bacterium
GCCAGCGCCAGGCGACCAAATGCCTGTGTTGTATCCGCTCGTTGCACCAAAGTTAAGAGAAGGAAGGCTTTGAGCACCTGCGGGGAGTGATAGGTTTCCAGTAGTAGTAGCTCCACCCGAGATAGTGAGCCCGCCTGCTTGGGTGCCGTTGCCGATGGTGGAGGAGGCGGTGAGGATGATGCCGAGCGTAGTGGTTGGAGTGAGATAGCCGTTTACTATGTTCCAATTATTGCCAAATGTATCAAAAGCTGAAGGCGAAAGATTTTGCCAGGTGCCCGCGAAGTTGCTTGAGGCGTTGGTGAAATTGTTGATGCCGCTGAACGTGTTGGCATCGGTGAGGAGTGTGGATGATGCGGCGGTGATGGTGTGTGAATCTCCTAAGTTAAACAGCGTACCGTTGATAGTGATAGATGAGTTTTGAAGCGCACTGTTTGGGAGGTTGAGTGAGGATGATGCAATGCCATACAAGAGGCCGTTGGTGCCCGCTCCAACAAAAGCGTTGAGCACGGAGGCCACCTGCAGGTTGGTGGAGCTGGCCGTGCCCTGCACATCGAGCTTGGCTTGCGGATTGGCGGTACCGATGCCGATGTTGCCGGTTGAGAGCGTCGAACCCGTGCCGTTTACAGTGGTCCCATAGATAAGGTTGCCGATGTCGAGCTGGTTGTTGGCCGTGGCGCTGGGCAGGCTAATGTCGTAGCCCAACGAAATATTGTTGGAGCCCGAAGTAAGATTGGAGTGCGAGCCAAAAGCGTAGCCGCCAAGGAGCACGTTGTCGGCGCCAGTGGTGATATTGTTGCCGTTGTTGTATCCGACAATTACATTGTATGCCGCGTTGACATTGCTCGTGTTGCCCGCGCCCTGCCCCACCTGCACCGAGTGCGTGGTGGACGAGGCGTAGAGCACGGTGTTGCCGTCAATTTGATACCCGCCCGTGGTGCCCGAGGTGTTGATAAAGCCGGTTGCCGAAATTGCAGCAGCGCCTAGTGTGCCGGTGATTGTCGGGCTCGCTGAGAAGACTGCTACTCCACCCGTGCCTGTCTCATCCGTGAGCGCTGTTGAGAGGTTGGCTGAGGTGAAGGAGCCGAGCGAAGCGGCGTTGCCGACCGAGGTGACCACACCGGTGAGGTTAGCGTTGGTGGTGACCGTCGCTGCATTGCCGGAGATACTCATTGCTATAGCCGATGAGGTTGCTTGAGAGAACGGTATACCCGTTGAGCCTGTCATTACGAGGCCGTTGTTCCCCATACCCCAGGTAGTGGTCGTGCCAAAAGCGCTCGTCAATGTAAGGTCGCCTGTAAGTGCTCCACCCCCTTGAAGGGGATAGGTAGTGTTTACGTTCCTCGTTGGATTAAGAGGTGTGTAGCCGAAGATAGAGGATGAGGCAGAGGTTTGAAACACTCCATTAGAACCTACATATAGATTGCCAGCGGTCATACCACTGTTTGTGGTAGTGCCAAACGCCGTACTCAAAGTAGTACCCGTTAGCAAGAGAGGATAGGTTGGAGTAGAAAGTGCCGCTTGTTTATTGTTGAAAGTGTCAAACGCGGTAGAACCGAGACACCCCGCAACTCCCGATGAGGCTGTGGTGCAGCCTATAGAACCTGTGGTTGTAATCGTTCCTCCCGTGAGGGGTGCTGAGGCAGTGATAGAAGTAACTCCATTATTGATTGAAGATGTGGCAACCCACGCTGGGATTCCTCCGCTCATAGAAAGAACGTAGCCACCTGTTCCTGCGGCAATCGCGCCAAAAGTATTCGTCCCACTAAAGTATGGAAGTCCTCCCGTGAGCCCTGTATAGAGAGAAGAAGTGGCTACCGCAAGAGTACCTGAAGTTGTAAACCCTCCCCCCGTCATAGAGTAGTTTGTGTTTACTTGAGTAACCGTTCCCGTACCAGCAGCAGTGCATCCTTGAGCGTTGCCATTAACATCTATACCGAGTGTGTAGTTACCAGCAGAGCATTTAGTCGGGGCAGAGGCTAGCGCTGTAGCGGTGCCAGCGTTCCCCGTAATACTGGCGTTCATTGAAGTGGTGGAGACAGCGTAAGTAAGCCCACCGTTACCTGCTATGAGACCTCCGAGTGTACCTATTTTAATAGGATTGTTGAAGTAGTCTGTACCAGAGAAGGTATTAAAGTCGCCCAAGAGAGAGGAGCTGGCGGCAGTTATTGTAATGTTCGCAGACCCGTCAAAAGCAACACTGTTAATTGTTTTGGTTGCCGCTAACTTTGTTGCTGTACCTGCGTTACCCGAAATGGAACCTGTAATTAAGTTATTGAAAATATCCGTCCCCGACCATGTGTTTGTGTCACCTAGGAGGGTAGAGGAGGCAGCTCCTGAGAGAGAAGTTAAATACCCTGCATTGTTCGTCCATTGAGAGATGTTCGGTGAGAGGAAAGAGGAAGTAGTGAGGTTGAGAGAGGAGGTTGCTACGGTTGAGATGACGTTGGAGGAGATGGAGAGTGGATAGGTGGCCGAGGTAATGCGATCGCTGTAGGCGGTGTTCCAGTTGGCGGCAGAGGCGATATAGCTGTCGCCTATCGCGGTGCCGTTCCAGATACCGGAGGTAATAGTGCCTACGCTTGCAAGGTTGGAGAGCGCGGTGATTGAGTTGACCGAAGTCGTTGCGGCGAGGTCGGTGATAAAGCGAGGATCGAAGAGACCGTTGAAGGTGCCGGTGTACACACCGTTGGTGACCGTGGCCGCATTGCCGCTGACGCTACCCGTGATGGTGTTGTTGAACGTATCGTTGCCACTAAACGTGTTGTTGTCGGCAAGGAGCGTCGTCGAGGCAACCGTGATGGAACCGCCGAGGGAGACTGCAGTGCCGTTAATCGTGAGCGATGAGTTTTGGAGTGCCGCGTTGGGGAGATTGAGCGAGGAGGAAGCAATTTGATACAGCGTGCCGGAGTTTGCACCGATAAATCCTGCGAGTGTTCCCACTTGAACGCCGCCGCTGAAATTAAGTTTCGTGCTCGTGGCATTAAGCGGAAACGGATAGGCGAAGGTGTCAGCGCCTGCCGGTGAGTAATCAACACCGGCTACTGCAGCCACAAGTGCGCCGCCGGTGGTGGTTTTAAGTAAGTTGCCCGAGGCGATGTTTGATATAGCAAAAGAGGTAGTCGTGGCATTGGTAGTAGTTGCATTCACACCGGTGAAGTTTTGGAAGGTTGATGATGCAGTGGCGAGGAGGTTAGGTACCGTGAGCGTGCCGGTGAAGGTCGGCGATGTTGCAAAGCTTGTCGTGTTACCTACCGAGGTGACCACACCGGTCAAGTTGGCGTTGGTGGTGACGGTCGCTGCATTGCCGCTGACGCTACCCGTGATGAGATTGCTAAAGGTGTTGTTGCCCGAGAACGTGTTGCTGTCACCGAGGAGTGTGGTGGAAGCAATAACAATGTTAGCGGTACCGTTGAAGGAGACACCGTTGATGGTGCGTGGGTTTTGGAGAGCGGTAGCAGTGTTGGCATTACCACCGATGTTAAGGGTGGAGGTGGAGGCGCCGATGAATACTCCACTGTTGTTGGTGTACACAAGGAGGTTGTTGCCAAGACCAGTGTTAGTAGTGGTGCCAAACGCGGTTGAGATGGTGAGGTTGCCGGTGCTTGCGGATGTTTGCAATGGATACGTCGCCGCAAGCGACACAACGCCGGTGTTGGTAATAACGCCGGTGCTGGGAACATAGCCGATGCCTGCACCACCAGAGAGAGATGTCGAAGATATTTTATTATTAAACGTGTTGTAGTCGGTTGAGGAAAGATAGCCGTTTGATGCGAGACCCGCTTGAGAGATGGCAAACGCACCCGTGGAGCTGTTGTATGCGAGCGGCGCAACTGCCGAGAGCGATGAGGTGCCAAAGAGGCTTAAGCTCGAGGTGGACACCGTGAGCGCGCCGTTGACATTAACCAAGCCGGCACCAAGGAGCGACGTAAAGTAGCTGCCGGCACCGAGGCCAAAGGTTGAGGCAAAAAGCGATGTCGATGTTGCATTGGTGGTGGTGGCATTGAGTGCCGTGAAGTTTTGGAGTGTTGTCGAACCACTGACCATGAGGGAGGCTCCCAATGTGGTGGACCCGAGCGCGGCAAACCCGCCGCGGCTAAAGATGCCGCCCGCGCCGACATCAAGACCGCCGCCTGCAAAAATATTTTGCCCGACATTGAGCGAGTCGGACACATCGACGCTGTTGGCCGCAAGGGATCCGATGTTGGCGGCCGGTGTTGAGAGGCCGTTGATATCAACAACGTCGAGACCGTGGCTATCGTCGGCAACATACGCATACTTGCCTGCTACAAAAATACTGTTGGGCGTGCCGGCCGATGCAATACTGCCCACCAAGCTAGGAGCCGTTGGCGTGCTCATGTCGAGCACCAATGTATTGCCGCTGTGGTCAGCCACATAGAGGTTGGTGCCCGCTGCCTGCACACCATTGTAATAGGCGCTGTGGCTCGGCGGATATTGGCCAACCAATGCAGGGCTTGCGGGATTGGACACACTGAGGGTATAAAGGCCGGTCACCTGGTCGGCAACATACAGATATTTGCCGCTCACATACATGGCTGCCGGACCCCCCACCACGGAGCTGTTGTTGTATGTGCCAACGATAGCGGGAGCTGCCGGGTTGGATACATCAACAACATATATAGCCGGGAGTTGATCTCCTACGTACAGATATTTACCGGAGATGGCCAACGCAATCGGAAGCGAGTTGGTGCCACCCGGAGGCAAGAGGCTCCCCGCGAGCGTGGGCGCGGCTGGGTTGCTTACATCGATGATGCGCACCGCGTGGTTGTTGAAGTCGTTTATATAAAGATATCTGCCCGAAAGAGCGAGCGATTGCGTCGTGCCGCTTAATGCATAAGTGCCAACCGCATTTGGCGCGGCAGGATTGCTCACATCAAATATCACGAGGCCGAAGTTTTGGTCGGCAACGTAGGCGTACTTGCCTGCCACCACCACGGCATCTGCTGCGGGGCTCGCGATGTAGGAACTGTTGGAGCCAACTGTAGTTGGCACGGCCGGATTAGTAATGTCGATGACGCGCAAGCCGCCTTGATAATCGGCCACATAGGCGTAGTGACCCGACACGTACGTGCCATATGCATGAGCCGAGCCAATCTCAGAGACGGTGGCGGCAATACTTGGGTTGCCGGCGGCGACATGCGTGATGTCGCCGCCGGCTATTGCCAAGTGCGAAGCCGGTGTGGAGGAGCCAAGCCCGACATTGCCGCCCGCTGTGGCAACCAATGTATTGCCGCCCACGTTAAGCGCGCCGGTTGCCGTGAGGTTGCCGGCAAAAAATCCGTTGCCGTTTACGCCGAGCTTGGCCGCAGGCGATGTGCTGCCGAGGCCAAAGTTCCCCGCCGAGGTAAACACCGAGTTTAACGCGCCCGTACTATTATATATATCGATGACATTGGCGGTCTGACCCGATGCCGCCACAAGTGCGAGGGTGGTACTCGCGGTGTTGCTCGAGAGCACGGTGAGTTTTGCATATGGCGTGGTGGTGGCGCCCACGGCAACCATGTCGGTAGTGGTCGCAAGCGATACGGTGCCGATATTGTTGGTGGTCCAGCCGCCTCCTGTCGAGGCGTTGGCTATAGCAAGCGCGCCGCATACCACGTTTCCTTGCGAGTCGGTTTGAAGCGCCTGATTGCCGGTGCACGATGGCGAGCCGCTCAAGGTAAGCGTTGAGGAGAAGCGCCCGGTGCCGGTGACATCAAGCGTTTTACCGGGAGTTGAATTGCCAATACCTACAGTACCGTTTTGGAGCACCGTGAGTGCGTTGCTGCCGACCGCAAGGCCGCCCGCAAAGGTGGAGGTTGCGGTGCTTGAGGTGGCGTTGAGGTAATTAAAGAAACCGGTTGCCGCAGAAATTTGAGAGCTCGAGGCGTTGGCAAAACTTGCAAACGCGGTAAAGGCGCTCGCGGCATTAAACGTGTTGGTGCCGCTAAACACATTGTTGGTGGTCGTGCCAAAGGCAGTTGAGATGGTGAGGTTGCCGGTAGAGGCGCTCGTTTGCAGAGGATAGGTTGCCGTAAGTGAAATTACGCCTGTGTTGGTGATGATGCCGGTTGAAGGCACGTAGTTGATACCGTTGCCACCCGAGAGCGAGCTGGAAGATAGTTTATTATTAAACGTTGCATAATCGGCCAAAGAGAGTTTGCCGTTTGAAGTGAGTGATGCAAACGGCAGGTTAAAGGTTTGCGTGTTGCCGCTTGCGGTAATGGTAAAGTCGGTGCCGTTGGTGGAGGTTGCAAGCAATTGCGTGCCGCCGTTTTGTGTCTGCCCTGCCGGACCGATCGACGTGATGCCGATGCCGTTTGTGGTGAGTGTGGTGCCGTCAAACGTGAGGCCTGAGCCAACAGTGAGCGGCCTCACGGAGCCGTTTGCATTGGTGGCAAGTATGCCGCTCACGATGTTGCTGATAGCAAAGCTCGTGGTTGTTGCATTGGTAGTCGTAGCATTTACGCCCGTAAAGTTTTGCAATGTGGTGGAAGCGGTTGCGAGGATAGTGCTTGCCGTAAAACCGCCGTTAAATGCAATTTGTGATGAAGTAGCGTTGGCAATAAACGGATATGCAAACGTATCAAAGTTGGATGCCGAGAGCCCCTGCCACGTGCCGGCAAAGTTGGATGAGGCGTTGGTAAAGTTGTTGACACCACTAAAGGTATTGGTGTCGGTAAGGAGCGTTGTGGATGACATCGGAATTATTTTGTTGTCACCGAGATTAAACGTGGTGCCGTTTACCGTGATGCTTGAGTTCACTAGTTTGTTGTTGGCAATACTGCCCGCGAGCATCGTGTTGGTCACCGTGCCGGTATCGGTTGTATAGACGCCATTGGTGACCGTGCCTGCGTTGCCCGTAATGCTGGCATTGAGTGATGAGGTGGAAACCTGATATAGTTTCCCGCTATTTCCTGCAATGAGACCCGAATAATTATTTATCGAAGCAAGATTTGGCAGTGTGGTGATGCCGGCAATCGACGAGCTTGCCGAGAGGCGGTTGTCAAACAAATTGCCAAAGGTGGTGGTGTAGACACCGTTGGTCACCGTGCCTGCGTTGCCAGAGACACTGCCCGTGATGAGATTGGTAAAGATGTTGTTACCGGAGAAGGTGTTTGAGTCAGTGAGCACGGTGGAACTTGCAGCCGTAATCGTTTTATTGTCACCTAAGTTAAACGTGGTGCCGTTGATGGTGAGAGATGAGTTTTGGAGAGCGGCGTTTGGCAAGTTGAGCGAAGACGATGCAATGCCATACAACGTGCCATTGTTGCCTCCGATAAATCCTGTGAGCGCCCCAACCTGCACGCCGCCGCTTAAATTAAGTTTTGTGCTGGTCGCATTGTTGGGGAACGGATAACCAATTTCGTCCGAAATATTTAATTTTGCATTGAGCGCATTTTGCAAATCGGTTTGGCTTGCAAGCGTGCCACTGATGTTGCCCCAGGTGGCGCTGTTTATACCCAAGCTCGAGGTTGATATAAGGTTATACCCTCCCGTTCCATTGCCGAGCAAAAGTTGGCCGTAGCTCGGCGCGGTGCTGGTGCCGGTGCCGCCGCTTCCGATACCGAGCGCTTGCGAGAGTGTGAGCGCGCCGTTGTTTGCAAAGCTCGAGGTTGCGGTTGCGCCAAACGATGCGCTCTGATACGCCGCGAGGTTGGTGCTGGTGGCGTTGGTAAATACGCCGGTCGACGGCGTGTTGGCGCCTATCGGCGAGTTGTCGATCGAACCGCCGTTGATAGTGAGATTGTGGGCAACATACGCATTGGCAATAGGAGTGCCGTTCCACACGCCGGCAATAATGGTACCAAACGACGATGAGCCGCTAATGGTGAGTGTGCTTGCCGAGACGGTTGGCGCGGTAAGCGTAGTGCCGTCAAATGTAAAGTTGTTGCTCGCCGTAACCGCGTCGGCCGTGGCGTTGGTGTAATACACCTGATTGGCAACGTACGAGCTCGGTACATCGGTGAGCCCGAGGAAGGTGCTCGAGCCGCCACCGCCGCCGGTGCCGCAGTCGGAGCCCGTGCCCGAGATAATACCGTTGGCACCAACATGGAGACACTGTACCGAGCCGGTAACGCTCGCGAGTTTAAGAGAGCCGTTGACCGTAATGCCGCCATTTACCTGGAGCGCACCGGTTGTCGTTGCGCCGCCGGCAATCGTGAGGCCGCCTGTTTGTGTGCCATTGCCAATCGTTGATGATGCCTGTGAGACAAAGCCCGCACCAAAAGTTTGGAGTGATGAGTAGAGGTTGGCTGTGGTAGTACCAAAATTAGTCGAGAGTGTCACCGCTCCGGTTGAGCCCGAAACTTGCAGAGGATATGTTGCCGCGAGCGAGGTCACTGCGCTGGTGAGGTAACCACCGGGAGCTTGATAGTCGGTGCCGGCAACTGCAGGTACAACCGAACCGTTTGCATTTGTTTTAAGCAATGTCGAAGTGATGTTTGAAATCGCGAGGTTGGTGGTGGTGGCTTGTGCAAGCGTGGTGTTGCCGCTCACCTGCAGTGTGCCGGTTGCGGTAATATTTGCCGTAGTAAGATTGTTGGAGATATATGCACTGCCGTTGACCGAGAGTGCTTGCGTAGGATTTGTGGTATCAACACCAAAATTGCCGTTGGTAATGTAGGTGCCGCCGTTGCCGTTAGGGCTGATTGAGATGCCGCCGTTAGTTAAGCTCGGTACGCTGATAGTGCTGCCGCTGATTTGGATGTTGCCTGCAAGCGTACCGCTTGGGAAGAGCACCGCCGAGCTGTCGCTGGTGTTAAAACTTTTGCCACCAGTTAGAGTTACACCCGATTTAATCAAAAGTGCGCCGGTGCCCGATGGATTGATCTCGATATTTGCGGTGCCGGTTGTCTGCATGACCAAGTTTTCGTTGACATCAGAGGAGACAACGACATCGTTTGATGCATCGGTATGGAGCACCTCTTGGCCGTTAACATAGAGCGAGCCGGGGCCAACATAAATGTCTTTCCACGTGTTGGCGGCAGAGCCAAGCGAGTACGTGTTGGCAACAGAGGGAATAATGCTGCCACTAATACCGATGTTGCCGGCAAATGTTGAAGTGCCGGTGCCGGTCACCGAGAGATTTTGGAGCGAGGTAGCGCCGTTAAAGGTGTTGGCATTGCTAAAGATATTTGCAGTGTAGGTTTTGGGGATCGTGCTTGATGCGTCGATAAATGCGTTTACAAGCGCGTTGTTGTAATAAAGATTGGTGATGCCTTGTTTCAAACCATCGGTAGTGGTTGCATACCAGTCCGAAAGATTTAATTTTGCATTGAGCGCATTTTGCAAATCGGTTTGGTTGCTGAGTGTGCCAACAATATTTCCCCACGAAGGATTGCCGGAAGCTGCAATGCCGAGGCTCGAAGTTGAAACAAGACTGTATCCTCCCGCTGCGTTGCCGAGCAAAAGTTGGCCATATACCGGCGCGGTGCTTGTGCCAGTGCCACCGTTTACAACACCTATGGTGCCAAGACCAATGACTCCCGTGCCGCCGTTGTATGTAATGCCGTTAGCTCCGCTCAAACTACTCGAGGATATTTTATTTTCAAACGTTGCGTAGTCGGCAGGTGTTAAAAGGCCGCGCGCACCAAGCGAAGCACTGGGGAGATTGTATGTAATAAGATTGCCGCTCGCGGTGATAGAAAAATCGTTGCCGAGAGTTGATGACGCAAGTGTTACGCTCGGGCCGCTTTGCAATTGGCTTGCCGGACCAATCGAGGTAAATGTGCCACCACCGCCACCGATGATGCCCAAGCTCGATGTTGCAAGCAAGTTGTAGCCGCCGGTGCTATTACCAACCAAGAGCTGGCCGTAGCTCGGCGCGGTGCCGGTGCCGGTGCCGCCGTTTGCAATGCCTATGGTACCGAGGCCAATGGCACCGGTTGCCCCGTTGTAGGTAACACCATTAGTGCCGCTCAAGCTGCTTGAAGATATTTTATTGTTAAAGGTAGTGAAGTCGGTTGAGGAAAGATAGCCGTTTGATGCGAGACCCGATTGTAAAATGCTAAATGCGCCGGTAGTTGAGTTGTATGCAAGAGGCGCAGTCGCCGAGAGTGAGCTCGGAGCCAAGAGGCCGAGTGATGTTGTCGAGACGGTGAGGACGCCTGCGTTGTTGGAGAGGCCGGTGCCAAGAAGCGATGTAAAGTAGTTGCCGGCTCCAAGACCAAACGTGGAGGCATAGAGCACACTGGTGGTTGCATTAGTGGCAGTAACTTGTTGCAGCGTCGTTCCGCCTGTTGCCAAAAGATTAACCAACGTGGTCTGCCCTGCATCATTTACGGCAAAGAGCGTCGTCGAAGCGCTGTTGGCAATCTCAAATGCGTTTTCGTTGCCGAGGCCTACGCCCCACACGGTGAGTTTTGCATACGGCGTGGTGGTACCAATGCCAACCTGCTCATTATTGGTGGTGAGGTGCACCACGGTGCCGGTGTCGGTCCAACCGCCCGCAGCCGATGCAGTAAAGCTCTGATAGCTCGAGCAATCGTTGGAGTACTCAAGCTGGCCGGCTATCTCGGCAAAACAACCGTTTGAGGAACCGTCGTTGGAGGCAATGCTGATAACGCCGCCGTTGCCGAGTGAGAGTGTTTGGGTCGGGTTTGCGGTGCCGACACCGAGGCGATTGTTAACGGCGTCCCATACAAACTCGGTCGAGCTCGCATCAAACGCACCGCCGGTATTAAACTGGATGGCGCCCGTACTGCCCGCGGCATTGCCGCCGCTCGTAATGCACACGCCCGCAACGCTAAAACATCCCGAAGCTAAGTCGATGCCGTTGAGACCCGAGATACTTCCGCCCGATATGTTTGCACCCGTTATGCTGCCACCGGTGATGACAACGTTCGAAAGACGGTCGATGATTTGCGAGAGCGCGATGTTGTTGGTGTTACCGCCGCTCGAGTACACCGGCCCCGGCGCGCTGTTGATGTTGCTAAAAATAACCTGGCGCAAATTGTTGGAGAGCTCGTTGAGCTGCGTAGTGAGAGCATCTTGAGTGACGTAGCTGCTCAAGTTTGCAATCGGAGCGGGTGCCGACTGCGGCAAAGTTTGAGTAGATGCAGGCGCTTGTTGTTGAGGAAAAGTCTGGTTGAGGCTTCCGAGCCGACCCGAGGACTTTTCAGAGACAACTGGTGCCGGAGTCGAAGTTGTCACAGCAGAAACAGGTGTCGGCGAGACAGGTTGCGCCGGAGACACTGCAACAGTTTGCGATGAGTGATTGCCAAACAAAAACGCCAACACGCTTGCAAAAAAATTATTTGAGGAGGGAACCGCCAAATTCGGCGTTTGAGGAGGAGCCGCAAAAAACGGTGACTGCACCGACGCAAGCACTGCGGCACCTTGTGACGAACCGCCAGTCTCAAGCGGACTCTCAAAAGGTGTCGCAATCCCTCCTGCGTACACAAGCGACGCAAACAAAAATGTTCCACCAAGCACAAACGCAACACTCTTACCGGCAGCCGAATGCAAAAAACTTGCCGTGCGCAACCCTTTAGTTTTTCTATATACCTCTTGCTCTTTTTGGCGCTCCTCGGCCAATTCTTGTGCACGGGCCATACGCGCCGAAGCGCGGGATTTTTCAAAAGCGGCAATAGATGACTCTTTTACAAACCAGGCATTATTGATTCGCTCACCCTCAAGTTTGCCTTCGCGGCAGAGTTTGCCAACATAGTCCGGAGCGCACGCAAGGCGCTTTGCCGCCTTGCGTGCAGAAAGCATATGCTCCTCTTGTATTCCTGTTATTTTTTTAGGCGAAATCACTTTTATTTATACGGAGAGTTCGGCTTTACTAGTATTTATTTTAATACGAACTTCACTCTATGTATGCAAAAAACAAAACAAAAACTGTGGATAGCGTGAATAAAAAAATTAAATATAAAATTTATACAAAAGGTTTATTGCATTGGTATACAAGCCTATAATGCTTACACAAAAAAATAAAAAATACGCAGATCAAATCAACTTGTCACCGTTTTTATTAAATAATTTTGTTTAAATTTATCTAAAAATTCGCAATAAATTGTTCAAACGAGAAACGTTACAAATAAAAGAGTAATCGCCAAGGCAATACGATATATCGCCTATTCTTAACGATATCTCGGCTAACAGAGGTACTGTTAAAACCTAAAAAGTCATCTTGTTTACATAAAAATTTTGCCCTAAATTTTTCCGGTAAAAACAAGTAACCGAGAACAATAAAAATACCCGTTTCTAATTTCTAGAACGGGCTTGTAAAGCAAAATTTGACGGAAAAATAAAATGACGTCGAATGATTATTTAATGCTGTATCCAACGCTTGCGCTCTGTCCCCCATCAACCGTAAGCGTAAAAAATAGATGCGCGGACAACAAACCGGCGAGTGCAAAAACAATTGCGCCGAGCACCAGCACCTCTCCGAGGCGCACCCAAACAGGCATAGTACTCTTTTGTTTAGTTGGCACGAGCTTCATGATCGGAGCAATAGCCACAGGCTGATGCATTACCGGTCTAATACCTTCAAGCTTCACCGGTATCGGCTGCGGCTCAATTCGTTTGATAGCAACCGTATGTTCCTCTGCGCGTTCTTCTTTTTTATATTCTTCCTTACGTCCCTCTTTTATTTTTTGTACGTGCGGTATGAGCGGTCCTTCGTCGGCAATGTAACGCAAACCAGTTGCCTCGCGCGCTTCGCGTGCCGTGCGGTAAATAGGAACATCAAAACTTTTTTCTAATTCTATTTTTGTCTCTGGTTCTTCTTCTTGCTCGTCAACAACTATCGGCATCGCAATTTCTTCGGGTTCAGGCGTCTCTTCGACTACTGGGGCCTCTTCAACTACCACCACGTCTTCAACAATCTGGCGAGGGTGTGCCGGCGCTTCTTTACCGAGATAGGTTGCAAGAGATTCGGCATCCACATACCACGCACGGCCAATTTTGCGGCCCTCCACTTTTTTAGCACGTATAAGCTGGCCGATATAGTCAGCATGATAATTATGGTCCTTCCCTGCACGACGAGTCGATATATACCGCTTGCCCGATATTTCTAGCTCATCCATATGCACCTAGTATACCTACGCGAGAATTTTTTGTATAGCCGAGCGCAGTGCGCCGGGATTTGCCGAGCCTTTACTCTCCTTCATACCGTGCCCTATTAAAAACTGCATAGCGGCCTCCTTGCCTGCTTTGTAGTCGGCAACAACCGTAGGGTTTGCATCGATTACTTTTTGTGCAACGACTGCCATGGAACTCTCATCGTTTTGCTGTATGAGCCCTTTTTCTTTGGCAATTTGTTCTGGATCTTCTCCGCGTAATACGTAAGGGAGTATATCTTTTGTTGCACGAGAAGAAAGCTTACCTTCCCCGTTCATACGAACAAGAGTTGCAAACAAAGAGGCGATATTACTTTCAGTATAGAGCTTTTCTCCCGCTATATCATTGGCAATATAATTTGCGGCGAGTAAAACTAATTTTGGTTCTTTTAAAAACTTTGCCGCTGCATCAAAAAAATCTCCAACTAGTGTGTCCCGGACAAACATCTCGGCGTCCTCAGATTTGAGACCTAAGGCTATATACCGTGCACGCTTTTCCCACGGAAGTTTCCCCGAGATTTCTTGCTTTAAATGTTCTGCCGAGAACTCAGATATCTCCGAGAGCAAAAGTTTTGGCAAATCAGGGTCGGGAAAATAGCGATAATCTGCTGACCCTTCCTTTTTACGCTGACTAAACGTGACTTGTTTTGTCTCGTCCCATCCGCGCGTTTCTTGTACTATCGTGCCACCGTCGCCCAACACCTTGGCTTGCCGAGCAAGCTCATAGGCGATAGCGCGCTCAACCGAGCGGAAGGAGTTGAGATTTTTAACTTCTACTTTGGTGCCGAGTTTTTCACTCTTACTAACCGAGATGTTAGCCTCCACGCGCATCTCGCCCTTTTCCATGTTGGCCTCCCCTGCCCCGAGATAGCGTAGGAGCAATTGGAGCTCGCGTGCAAAACGCCCCGCTGTTTCTGCATCGTGTATAACCGGCTCGGTAACCAGCTCCATGAGCGGCACGCCGCCGCGGTTGTAATCAACCAAACTTTTGTCTCCCTCGTGTTGCGAGCGCGCGGTATCCTCCTCAAGATGTATGCGCGTTATCTCAACGCCCTCGAGCGTGCCGCCCTCAACAAGTGGCCGCTTGTATTGGCTAATTTGATAGCCCTTGGGAATGTCCGGATAAAAATAACTCTTCCTATCAAACTCGGTGTAGTCGGCAAGCGTGCTGCCGAGCGCAGTGCCCACCAGGAGCACTTTGTGCACCGCCTCGCGGTTGATAACCGGGAGCGTGCCGGGGTGCGCCATGCACACCGGACAAATATTTTTGTTGGGTTCGCGCTCGTCCGCATCGTTCGCGCACGCGCAAAACATTTTTGTATGCGTCTTAAGCTCGGCATGAATCTCAAGACCTATGGTGGCTCGGTAATCGCTCATATGCTTATTGTAAATGCTTCAGTAACACCTGCCGCAGGTTATCTACCAACGTATCGTCCAAGACCGAGACAAACACCGCCTCTTTGCCCTCGGCCGACATTTTAGCTATCAGGGCCGATATTTCCTTTATATCTCGGGTATCAGATTTTGTAAAAACGATTAATTCGGGCTTCTCTACAAGGGCACCGCTCTCAAAACTTTCGAGCTCGGCTCTCACTGCTTTATAATCAGCCATGGGGTCATCTGCCTCAAGCGAGATACAGTGCACTATAAGGCTTGTGCGCGCGATATGCCGAAGGAACTTAAATCCGAGACCCTTCCCTTCCGAGGCGCCCTCGATAAGACCGGGGATATCCGCCAATACAAAACCGTATAATGCGCCGAGATTTGGGTCAAGCGTGGTAAACGCGTAGGAGGCAACCTTGCCCGCCGCACCTGTCACCGCATTTAAAAGTGATGTTTTGCCGGCGTTTGGCAAGCCCACCAAGCCTGCGTCGGCAATGAGCCTGAGCTCTATCTTGAGTTCGGCCTCCTCGCCCTTGCCGCCTGGTGTAAATTCCTCAGGTGTACGATTGGTCGACGACTTAAACACGGTGTTGCCTGCGCCGCCGCGCCCGCCGTGCAAAATCATTTTTGTATCTCCTTCGTGCAAAAGCTCGTATATCTCGCCCGTGTTGGTGTTGCGCACCACAGAGCCCACGGGCAAGTTGATGGTAAGGTCGTTTCCTCGCTTGCCGTGCATGTTTTGATTTTCGCCCGGGGCACCCGCGCCGGCCTCAAACTTTTTTTCTCCTCGATAGCGCGCAAGCAGGTTGATGTCGCGCACGGCGGTAACATAAACGTCGCCGCCATCGCCGCCATTGCCCCCCGAAGGGCCGGAATATTCTTTGCCTTTTTCGTGCAGCCAGCGCACAACGCCGTCGCCGCCGTTGCCCGCGCGTGCATTAACTGTTAGTTCATCAACGAGAGCCACAGTATTATTCAGACTTAAACGCCAGGTGCACCAGCCACCCGACCAGTGCAAGAATAAACGAACCTTCAAGCGCCGGGATAAAACCATACACGTGGAAGCCTGCAATGAAGGTCGCCAAAAACCAAAAGAGGAACGCGTTGAGTACAAAGGAAAAGAGCCCGAGGGTGAGGATGTTAATAGGCAGCGTCAGGAGATGCAACACGGGTTTTACGGTAAGGCCGAGTATGCCCCAGATAACAGCCACCACGAGCGCCGTATAAAAACTCTCCACCAAAATCCCCGGCACATACTGCGAAACGAGGAGCAGAGTTATCGCGATAGTAATAACGTAGACAAGGGCCTTCATCCCTCTATCCTAATCGATTACATGTATTGGAGCAATGTGTTGTAGGGACCCGAAAATAGGCTAAAACCCCACGTGACCAAGAGCCCCATATCGCCGAGGAGCATGAGGACGCCGAGCGCAATCAATATAATGCCGCCAACCAAAGAGAGGTCATTTACAAAGGTTGCGTATTTTTTTATAAACTCTCCCGCCTCGTTGAGCAAAAGAGCGACGCCAATAAATGGTATGCCGAGCCCCAGCGAAAATACCGTAAGCAAAAGCGCTCCCTGCGTGCTCGTTGCCGAGGTACTCGCAAAAAGCAATAGGCTGCCGAGAACCGGGCCAATGCAAGGGCTCCACCCAAGCGCAAAAAGTGCGCCAATAAGCGCCGAGCTGTGCGGCTTGCCGATAGTCAAAAAGTGCGGGATGGCCATGCGCTTATCGCTCCCAAGTATTGGTATGCGTAATACGCCGAGCATGGTGAGACCAAAAATAATAATAATGGCACCGGCAATCCGCCCCAATGTGTCGCGCCATGGCCCGAGCAAACTACCCGCCTCGGCTGCAAACGTGCCGAGCAAAATAAACACCAGCGAGAAACCCAGCACAAATGCAATAGCATTAATAAGCACGCGCCGCCGCGCGCGGCCGGTAGATACCGCGCCTTCAGGTACGCCGGCTATAAACGCCAAATATCCGGGCACGATAGGCAATGTGCACGGCGCCAAAAACATTAAAAGACCGGCAAGAAAAGCAGCGGGAAAAAGAGCAAACGGATCGAGCGGCGTCATATCTCTATTGTATCTCAGCTGCTTCGATTTTGCCTCGCACGCGTGCAAAAAACTCTTTGTCTTTAGGATGCGTCAAGAGTTCAAGGGCTTCATCTGGTGTGACCCAGCGCACATCGGTCGTCTCGACATTGTCGGGCTTTGGCGAGGCATGAGTGCTAAACAAAAAGAGTGTGCGCGGGCGCAACCCCAACTCCTTTTGCTCACCCACGCCGTCTTTTGCTATCGAGTAACGTTCGTAGGTACCAAGCTCGGAGAGCAGTGTGAGCTCGGCAATACCCGCCTCTTCGGCAATCTCGCGCCGCGCCGCCGCGAGCGCACTCTCGCCCGGCTCGATCCCGCCTTTGGGGAAAGACCACGAGTTGTTGTGCTGATGCACGAGCAACACCTTACCCTCGGAGTTTAAAATAATTCCTCCTGCAGATGCGCGCGGCAGCATATTGCTACAGTGTACCCCAAGAGTCAAAATAACGTTATATAATCGGGGTGTATGAAGCGCACCGCCGCTGGTTTTACACTCATGGAGATATTGCTGGTCATAACCATCATCGGCATTCTTGCCGTTATCGTTATGACAGGTTTGAGCACGGCACGCTCCAAGGCGCGCGACGCCGAGCGCCTAACCGACCTCCAAACTATCGCGAGCGCACTTGAGTTTTATTACGACAGTACTGGGCACTACCCTGTCGCCACAGGAGAAGTAACCGAGTGTGAACATGCCGGCAATTGGATACCAGACGGCACCAATTACAACTGGAGCACTCAATACATTGCAACACTACCGCGCGACCCGGCCGAAAACTGCACCGACAGCAATCCCCAGACATACGCATATCAAAGCGACGGCAACACGTACCAGCTCACCACTACGCTCGAAAACCCTTCGCCTCCTTCAACGACAAATCAAACGTTCGTGTACAATGGCTCGTCATTCCAGCCGGTCCCAGCAGACACAACTCCCATCGGGGTCTCGTTAAACTCGTCGGTATCAAACCCCACAAACCAATCACCCATACCGATTGTTGTCACCTTCTCGCGGGCAGTTGTCGACTTTAGCGAGGCAAGCCTCTCCCTCGTCCATGGCATTGTGAGCGGCTTTTCGGAAGTACTCGCATCGGTCTTCGATGTGTTTATCACTCCGACCGACAACAACACCGTGGTGGTGAGTATCAACGGCGGCGCGGTGCATGACCAAAACGGCGTCGGCAATGCGGCGGCGCAATTTACCATCACCTACGACTCACTCTTGCCGCATGCGGCGCTCTCGCCCGACCCTCTGCCTTCGAGCGTTTCGGGACCATTCACGGTGAGCGTTAATTTTACCGTTGCTGTAATCGACTTTTCGGCGACCAGTATCTCCATTGCCAACGGGAGCGTGACCAGCTTTACCGAACAAGATGGTTCCGACTACACCTTTACGGTAACGCCCACTACCCACGGCACCGTGTCGGTATCAATCCCCGGCGGTATAACACACAGTGCAGCCGGCAACGGCAACGTCGCCTCCAACGTTATCTCCACCACGTATTAAAAACGCAGGCGGTGTTATTTTTTAGCAGCCATTAAACGCTGGTGCTCTTCGGTATTTTTTAGGCCGCAGTTTTTCCACTTTTTGCCGCTTCCGCACGGACACGGGTCGTTGCGGTGTATCTCTCCCACGGGTGCACTCCCTTGCGGCGGCATCGTGAGATTAATAACCGGCGCTGGTGCGGCCGTTATTGTTGTATTTGAAATTCCTTCTTTGGTGAGCCGGCCGAGCTGGTCAAACACACGCTCGGTGAGGAGTGCCTCCATTTCTTTATATATATGAGTGCCCTCTTTGCGGTACTCCACCAAGGGGTCCCTTTGGCCATAGGCGCGCAAGTTTACCGAGCCGCGCAAATACTCCATCGCCTCAAGATGATCAACCCAGAGCATGTCGAGTGTTTGGAGGATAATCGTGCGTGCAATCGCAAGTAGCGCATCGCGGCCGAGCTCTTCTTGTTTTTTACCGAGTATCGAAAGTGCCTCCTCGTTGCCGAGCGCAAGTTCCATCAATACGGAGTCCACCTCTTCGTCGGAACCAACCAGCACCGCACGGCGCTTGGCGTAAATAGCACGGCGCTGTTTGTCGAGCACATTGTCGTACTCAAGCACGTGTTTGCGCGAGTCAAAGTTAAATCCCTCAATTTTTGTTTGTGCGCTCTCGAGCGCGCGCGTGACCATCGAGTTTTCTATCGCCTCATCCTCGGGGATGCCAAAGCGGCCCATCAAGCCTTTGATAGTGTCGGAAGCAAACACGCGCATCAAATTATCTTCGAGTGACACAAAAAAGCGCGTCTCGCCTGGGTCGCCTTGGCGGCCGCTTCTGCCGCGGAGTTGGTTGTCGATGCGGCGCGCCTCGTGCCGCTCGGTACCGAGCACATACAAGCCACCGAGCGCTTTGACCTCTTCATGCTCCTGGGCGCTCGCAAGCGCGCCGCCGAGTTTGATGTCGACGCCGCGGCCCGCCATGTTGGTTGCCACCGTTACTTTGCCCTTTTTCCCTGCTGCCGACACAATCTCACCTTCGTGCTCGTGATTTTTAGCATTCAAAATTTCATGCGGGACGCCCTCGCGTTTGAGATAGGCCGAGAGCAGCTCGTTTTTTTCGATCGAGACCGTGCCGATAAGCACCGGCTGGCCTTTTTCGTGCAGTGCTTTAACCGAGCGCGCGATTGCGGCAAACTTGCCTTTCTCGGTTTGGAAGATAAGGTCGTTTTCGTCTTTGCGCACTACCTTGCGATTGGTGGGTATCTCCACCACCTCGAGCCCGTACACTTTGTAAAACTCCTCGGCCGATGTTTTGGCGGTGCCGGTCATGCCCGAGAGTTTTTCGTACAGGCGAAAGTAATTTTGATACGTAATCGAGGCATAGGTGCGGCTCTCTTTTTGCACCACCACGCCCTCTTTTGCCTCAATGGCCTGATGGAGCCCCTCGCTCCAGCGGCGCCCCGGTTGCATGCGGCCGGTAAACTCGTCAACAATGACAATGTCGCTCCCGCGCACCACATACTCTTTGTCTTTGTGGAAAAGCGCCTTGGCGCGCACGGCTGTTTCGAGATGGTGCACGTATTTAATGCCCTTTTCGGTATACATGTTTTCGATACCGAGCAACTTTTCGGCCTTTTCGATGCCTGCGTCGGTAAGCTGGATGGCTTTTTGTTTTTCGTCGACGGTGTAATGCTCCTCCTGCGTAAGTTGTGCGGCAATGCCGGCAAACGTGCGATACAAATCCTCCGAGTCGGAGGAGGGCGCCGATATAATAAGCGGCGTGCGCGCTTCGTCTATCAATATGGAGTCAATTTCGTCGACGATGGCATAAAAGTGGCCCCGCTGGCGCAACTCATCGCGTTTGTATGAGATGTTGTCGCGCAAATAATCAAAGCCAAACTCCGAGTTGGTGCCGTAGGTAATGTCGGCTTGATACGCCTCGGGCCGCGTGCACGGCCTCAAAAAGTCATAAAACACTCTAAAGCTCCCTTCTTCGTCGCGCATGGCGTCTTCCTCTTTTTCAATGTGGGAAGAATCATATATATATGAGTTGTCAGTATTGATGATGCCCACCGACATGCCGAGCCCTTCATACACTTGCCCCATCCACGCGGCGTCGCGGCGTGCAAGATAGTCGTTGACGGTAATAATATGCACGCCCTTTCCAACCAGTGCATTGAGATACGCCGGCAAGGTTGCAACGAGCGTTTTACCCTCGCCGGTTTTCATCTCTGCGATGCCGCGATTGTTAAGCACGATGCCTCCCACCAATTGCACGTCGAAGGGGCGCAGTTTAACCGTGCGCCGAGCCGACTCCCGCACGGCCGCAAAGGCGTCGGGCAAGATGTCATCCAACGACTCGCCGGCCGTGAGGCGCGCTCGGAGCGCAAACGTTACCTCGCGCAGTTGCTCATCGTTTAGGGCGCGGTACTTGTCCTCAAGCGCTTGTATGGCCTCCACTAAGGGTTTGGTGCTTTTGAGGAGTTTGTCCGACGGGTCACCGAAGAAGGTTTTTAAACTAATCATGAGAGTCATACAATACCACAAACGAAAAAGAAAATCGTCCCGCGTACGGGACGATTTTCTATCGAGAGGATTCTGTTTTGATACAAGGTCAAAACAGTAGAGCCTTAGCGGCGCTTTTTAGCAGCCTTCTTTGCTTTCTTTTTCTTTGCCATAATATATTTCAGCTTGCGCCGAATATTGGGTTGCGCATCGATCGACCACTCACGACGTTTCCCTAGGAGAGCGCGGCGTGAGCAAACTCGATGCTCTACCATAAGTATCAAGCAACTGACCTATATACACAATGAAAAAAAATTTGTATCTGTGGATAACTCTTAGAGTGAAATTTAAAAATATTTTTCAAAAAAATTTATAGCACACGCACTTCTTCTTCAATTTCGATATGTAATTTTTCTTGTACTTCTTTTTTTATTTTTTGCGCGAGCGTATATACATCACTCGCCGGCGTATTTTTTTTTGCCACAATCACCAGCGGCTGTTTTTCGTACAGGCGTGCGCCTCCCACCGTTGCACCTTTAAGGTTAAGTGCGTGGTCGAGTAGCCACGCCAGCGGCACTTTAACACCCGTGGTTTCGGGCATATCAAAAAGAGGCATATCAGGATAATGCGCTTTAAGTACTTCTGCCTCCGCAAGGGGCACTATAGGGTTTTTAAAGAAGGAACCGGCTGTGCCCTCAACGGTTAAATCGGGAAATTTGGCTTTGCGTATGTCGAGCACAGCGGCACGTATGGCTGTAATGTCAGGTTGCGCCTCTGCAAAGCGCGCCGCCAGGTCTTTATATAAAACATTGGGCTTTGGCGTGTGTGAAAGTGTAAATGCGGCGCGGAGCACCACGTGCTGGCCTTTGTCGTGTTTAAAAAAACTTTCGCGATAGCCAAACGCACACTCGGCATTACTCATTTTTTTAATCTCGCCGAGAGTTGTGTCGAGCACCTCAACCCACAAAAGCGTTTGCGAGAGCGCCGCGCCATACGCGCCGATGTTTTGCACCACCGCACCCCCCACCGTGCCGGGGATACCGGAGAGATTTTCGAGCCCCCAACAATTTTGCTCTACCACTTGTTCAACAATTTTGTCCCACGACTCGCCCCCTCTAGCAATAAGTATTTTTTTGTTTGCATCGTGCCCCTCGTCCTCAAACTCAAGCCCTCGCAATTCAACTTTTATCACCAAACCGTCCCAGCCTGCGTCAGAGACAAGTATATTGGAACCCCCGCCCAACATCAGCACCGGTTGATGTTGATCTCGAGCAAAGTCGAGGGACTTTTTTAACTCTTCGATTGAAGTAACCCGTACAAAGTAACGCGCCAAACCTCCTATCCCAAAAGTAGTGTAAGGCGCAAGCAAAACATGTTCGTCAATCTGCATAACGCAGTACTACGGCTTGAGTGTGCCGGCGTTGAGTTGGGTGACAAACGATTGTATCTGGGTTGAGAGGCTGGGGTTGGCGGCGCTCAGTTTGTCGAGTGTTGCGACCGCAGCCGCTTTATTGCCATCGGCAAAGTAGCGGAGTATTGCTCCGGCAACCGCCGATTGTATGTCGGTGGGGTCTTTGGCAACACGCGCGGCGTATACATCGGCAACGCGGCCATATTGCTTGGTGGTGTACCACGCCTGCAGCAAGCGCTGGTCGTCGTACTCCACGGTGCCAAAGCGCGCTTGCAACAAAGCATCTGCCTGCGCGTTATCGCCATTGTAATAGAGCCCGGTTGCGTAAAAGATGAGCGCATCATTGTACGAAGGGTCTTCGTTGTAGGCTGCTGCGAGCGGCACGAGCGCGTCTTTTGTATCACCCTCGGCAAGGTATGTCGCGCCGAGTTCAAACATTATTTGTTGTTTTTGAGGCGAGTCGACTAAGCCGGCATTGAGATGCGCAAGCGCGTCGGGGTACTGCGCAAACTGGTCAAGAAACACGCCGTAAAAGAGCTCGAGGCGCGCGTCGCCCGGGCGCTGTGTCATGAGCGCGTCGGCGCTGGTGCGGGTGAGCGCATAGGCCTGCTCTTTGGCTGTCGGGCTTACCGACGTATCGGGCGCGATGTTGTTTGACGCAAATTGGAAGAGCTGCTCAACCGTTTCTTGATAACCTAAACCTTTGCCGTAGTTGAGCGCTTTTTGGAACGAGGCAAGATTCTCCGAAGGGTCCTTGGCCGCGCCGGTTGTTTGGTTGACCGTCGTGAGCGCATCAATAAGCGTTGAAGCGCGCGCAATACCGGAGCCGTTGAGCATCCAGCCTCCCCACACCAAGACCACCAGCACGATGGGCGCCGCCACTGCCACGGCACGGTCATCGAGCGGCCGCGACATAAACATCCATCCTGGCAATTTTTTACTCGAGAGGCCGTGCGCAAACGCGAGAATAAACGCAAAGTACGCGTAGCTTATGAGATTGTCGAACACGAGCAAATTGTTAAACGCATACGCGGCAAGGAGGCCGAGCAACACCGCTTGCTCGGGCGCCTCGAGCTCGCTCTTTACCACCGCCCACGCGGCAAGCACAAAGAGCGTTATATATAAGAGGAACGCCGGCAGGCCGCCGTCGATGGCCCAGTCGATAAACTGATTGTGTGCCCTGTCAAACCACTGCTCTTGGTCGTACATGGAGGGCACATAATATTTGTTGAAGACAAAGCTAAAGTTTTCTTGCCCCCAGCCGAGCACTATTGTCTTGGGGCTTTGCTTAAAACCCTCCCACGCCTCGCCCCAGATGGTAAGGCGCGATGCAGTGGTGCGGTCGACAAGCGAGATGGATGCAAAGCGCGAGAGCGTATCAGAGTGCTGTACAAACGGCGTATTTTTTGCGCCGATAAATACTACAACTAGTACAACTACAGCTCCAAGGCCCCACATCGAGTAGGTGCGCAGGCGCTTCCACTCGGCATCGCGTGCTTTCCACACTATATAGAGCGCCGCGATAATCAAACCGCCGAGCGCTCCCAAAAGCGTGCCGCGCGTCTCGGTGTAATAGAGGCCAATAACCTGGAGCACTATAGCGATGCCGTAAAATATCCACGCGCCGCGGTTTTTGCGCTCGCGGATGAGCAAAAAGAGCGCAATAAAAAGGTTAAAGAGCATAAACACGGCGAGGTAGGTGGCGTTGCCAAAGGTGGTGTCCGCGCGCGCGCCGCTTTGCGAGCTCGGTGCAAATCCAAAGAGGTGGAATATCTGCAGCACCGCATACACGCCTTGGAGCATACTTGCCGCAATCGATACTTGAAAGAACTTTTCCCACCACTTCTCCGCGGTGAGCATAGCGCCGGAGATTACAAACAGTACAAAGAGGTGAAGGAGCGTGATGTAGCCGTCCATGCGCTCAAAGTTGCTCCAAAAGCTTTTTGACGGGTCAACGGAGAAGATAGTGGCAACGGCCATCCACAGCACCATGGCGCCAAAAGTCCAGCACAAGCTTGATGAACGCGGGCGGTACTTAGGCTCGCGTATGGCGAGCAGCACATAGAGCGCAAGCAATATCTCTACGAGGATGCGAAATGCAAAGTTTTTGCCCGTAATGTACGGGAAAAAGAGGTTGGGGATGATGCCTCCGAGCGAGCCATCGGCCACAATAAACGAGATAAAAGGAACAAGACACAAACCGATAATAAGCGCCCAGCGCAAAACTCGCGTATAAGTCATAGGAAAAACTATACCACACTACTGGGCATCCTTATGAGACTTAACCTCAATAATCGTCGACCCCGTTATGCCATTTATTTCTTTCTTAAGGGAGGCTCGCAGGTCATTATATTTTGAAATCTGACGGCACAACATCAGATACTCGCGCAATAGTGGCTCACTCCCGGGACTCAAAAGATTGTCAATCATAAGATCTTCGGGTTGCCCATGTTCTATCTGCCTTTTTCGTTCCTCAATTCTCCAAAGTTCTCCATGAAGGTACGCAAGCTTGTCGTATAGTGGTTGAATTTCGGGATAATGATTGAGGAGCGTTTCAACCCCGGGGCGGTACTGACTCCTCTCAAGCCGGACGTGTGCAAGCTTCTCGGGATCGTGCAAAAAATTCCGTTCTTTGGTCGCAAGAATTGACTCATTATCAATGAACGCGGCATCCCCCACCGGCACCTGACGCACAAAGTTATCCTGCACAGAGCTTTTTGGAGAAGTTATTTTTGAATCGACGGCGGCAAGGATCGCTTCATCAGACACGTAGTACACGCATCGGCGGTATGGGTTTCCGTCTTCCCATTCCTCGCACGCCGTTCCCAAAATACCGCACCGACAGTGCTCCTTGTCCCAAAGAAGAACGGCGTTTGGGTTGTACGAAGGGAGCCACGCCGGCTCGCTTTGCTGTGCCAATATGACGCTCGGAGCATTGAGCACTCCCGCGATGTGGGTAGGCCCTGTGTCGACACCGATATACAGGGCGGCATGCTCGATAAGGCCCGCTTCTTCGAGAAGGGAGCACTGTACTGCAAGAAAGATATTCGAATCATCAGCTTTCAATACATTTGCACTTTTAATGTCGGCCTCCCCTCCTGTAATGACGATGCCGTACGTAGGATAGTGGCGGCGTAGTTTCTCGATGAGGACTCTCCATCGGCGCAACGGCAGCGTTTTCCGAGTCGACATATGAGGAAACGGGTGGATGAGAATGTATGGCTGTTTTTCGAACGGAAATGGAGAGGACAGCGACGAGTGGAGTACCAGCTGCGGCGGCGTGCCTATGGGTTCCGTCGGCAGATGTACTGCAGACAACGCTTGGCGAATGCTGTCGATGTAGCTAACATGTTTGTCGTGGTCGATAACCACCGTATAGGGCGACCATCGCGACCCGTCGCGGTAGCCTACTATCGTGTCACCACGAATCCAAAAGAGCACGCAAAGCACCTTGATAACGCGAGGATGCGCATCGCACGAAGGAAGCATGGCAACAAGCGACCGTCGCGCAAAGAGGGGTAGCACGGCCAAGAGCGCCTTAACAGGCGTCTGCGGCATGAAGACAACCGTAACTTGCGGATACGCACGAACCAAGTCAGCAAGCAGCGGTCCGTTGCGGCGCACTACATAGTAAATGTGGAGCTCCGGCGTCAAGCGTACGAGCTCGGCAAAGAGCGAGGAGACCATCACTGCATCTCCAATATGGCCGCCGGTCGGAAGCCAGATGAGCTCTTTGTTAGTTCTCATTGGTATGCATAATAGCGTACTATAGATATTATGGTAGAGCGACTCAAACATAGGGCGGTGAGCCTTCTGCGCTGGAGCGAGCAATATGTCAAGACCGACATGGTGTATCTCGCCAGCGTATTTTTTTGGGGCAACATCACCGTCGTCACAACCTCGGTGCTCGCCCTCTTGCTTTCGATTGCCTATGCAAACCTTCTGCCAAAAGATGTCTATGGTACGTATCAATATCTCATAGCGCTCTCGGGGCTGGTCTCAGCTTTCATGCTTACCGGCATGGGCAACGCCGTCGTACAGGCTGTGGCACGCGGTTATGAGGGCACACTCAAAGCAGGCTTTCGCGCGCAACTGAAGTGGGCTTTGGTACCCGCGTTGGTGAGCGTTGGCATCGCTGTTTATTACTTTATCCACGGCAATATCGAAATTGGTCTAGGGCTTCTTATCATAGCGGCATGCGCGCCGCTCGCGCAAGCCTATGGCACATATGGCAGCCTGCTCGAAGGCAAGCGGGATTTTCGGCGTCTTTTTTATTTTAGTTTTATCGTCAGCACCGCACCATACGTCGCCCTACTCATCGTGTTGTGGTGGGTCAAAATTCCTGTAGTACTCCTCCTCGTGAACCTAGGTGCCGGCGCACTTGCCGCTATATATGCCTACCGCAAGACACTCGCGCTCTACAAGCCCAATGACCGTGTAGACCCCAAGGCCATACCATACGGCCGGAATCTCTCGATCCTTGGCGCATGGGGCAGCATATTAACCCAGCTCGACTCAATTATGGTCTTCCATTTTTTGGGACCTGTGCCGCTTGCGGTGTACAGCTTTGCGACGCTTATACCCGAGCGGCTCGGCGGCATGTTCGGCTTTGTCGGTAGCGCATCACTGCCGAAATTTGCCACGCAGCCTCTGTCATATATACAGACGCACATCTCGTCAAAGATACTGCGTGTAGTGCTTGCCGGAGTTGCCGCCACACTCTTGTACGCGCTCTGTGCGCCGCTTTTCTTTAAGCTTCTCTTCCCCCGTTATATCGACGCTCTCCAGTATACGGAGCTCTATGCCCCGATTATCGTGCTCCTTGCCGTGACCGGCATTACCAACTCGGTCTTTTATGCCAAGCGGCTTGTCCGCGAAATTTACCTGTACAGCATTGCGCAGCCATTGCTTCTCGTTGCACTCCAATTGCCGCTTATCTTGCGCTGGGGCATAGGAGGGATGGTCGTTGCGCGGCTCATTACCGACATCATCGCGGTATCCATCATGCTGTTTTTTATTTTTAGGCCGCTCAGCCGCCCCGAATCAGACGATGTTATCTCGATGTAGTTTCGTTTTCATCCGCCCAGCCACCGAAGTTCGGTATCGAGCGGCTTTGTGACGAAAGCGCAAACCTCACCGAAGCGAGCATTGCCTCGTCGGTGATGTCGCAAAGACAGCGATAACATAGATGCCCGTCATCTTCCACAATGCACGGCTCACCTGAGTAGCAAGTACAACGACGCGAATTGACCACAACGCGTGCGTTGGGGTTGTAGAGCGGACGCCAACGCCAATCGGCGTTATTGCTGATGATGATGCTCTTTTGCCCAAGCACGCATGCAAGATGCGTAATGCCCGTGTCGACGCCGATGTAAAACGCGGCATTATCGATAATGCCCGCAACCTCAAGCATCGGTATTGACGAGCCTACATATGCAAACGCGTTCGGGACGGCGCGTACTATATCCTCCGCAAGAGTACGGTCTTTTTCGGCCCCGGTGATAATAATAGACAGCCCGGGATGTTCGCGTACGATTGCGGTGAGCAGAGACTTCCATC
This sequence comes from Minisyncoccota bacterium, assembly GCA_035510635.1. Lineage (GTDB taxonomy): Bacteria > Patescibacteriota > Minisyncoccia > Phycocordibacterales > SBAW01 > GWA1-54-10. The sequence goes on from DATKGU010000006.1 coordinate 27,515, forward strand.
TGCGTGTTGAGAACGTGCGCAAGAATGACGAAGCAAACGGATGCACGACAATATACTCTCCTTTTTTAAAAGGAAAACTCTTTGGCATGCTCTTACGGAGCAGTACATGGAGAGGGCGGCTATCGATGCGCGCCGCTTCGGCAGCACTAAATCCGAGATGCAGCAAAAGCGCACGATATTGTTGAAGAATCGGAATATCGGAAACGAGCGGGAGCACAAACCCGAGCGGAAGCCATCCTTTCCCTTCATTTGACGAAAGGTCGCCAAAACCCATTGTGCTATTTCCACAAAGTCCAAAAATGAAGAAGAACATTTTCAGATGCAGCGAGTACCGCTCGGCAACGCCAAGCGCCACGAGCGTGCGCGGCTCGCGCAAGAGCTTAAGGAAAAAAGGGATTGATGCAAATCCCGAAGGAATCTGCCGCACTTCTATCTGCTGATACGCGTGCGCCAAGTCTGCAATAATTGAGGCATTGTGCCGCGTAATCATGCAAAACGACGCGTGCGGATCAAGCCTCAGAATGTCATCAAAAAACGCAATCGCCATGAGCGAATCGCCGATAGGACCGAACATGGGGGCAAGAATCGAGTGCGACTTCATCGGAAAAATCATTTTTTAAAAATAAAGTCTTCCCCACCCCGCGGAGATACTCCGACGGACAAATCTCCTTTTGCTTCCTGGAGTTCGCCCTCGTCGTCCATGCGAAATGAACGATACCCCATGCCTCGCAACCTTTCTGCGGCGCCCATCGATAGCTCCCACTTATTTTCTTTGCCCCAAATTTCCATGGCAATGACCGGTGCGTTCGAAGCAAAAAACCTTTCGCCTCCCTTGATAATCTGCTCCTCTGCGCCCTCAGCATCTATTTTGAGGACCGTGGGCTTTGCGTGTGCCGCGACATAGGCATCAAGGGTCATGGTAGGTACGGTAATTTTCTTTGTTGTGCTATGGCCCTGACCCGCAAACCCTTCGGCAACAGCGGCATTAATGGTACTGACCATGGTTGAGTCTGTGGTGTAAAAACTAACAGAGCCTTCCCTTTCGGAGAGCGCGGCGATGTTTATGATAAGGCGCTCATGTGCGCGCACGTTCTTTTTAATACCATCTGCCAGCTTTTGCATGGGTTCGAAGGCGTGCACTTCTTTGCATAACTCAGCAGCTAAAAACGTGTAAAAGCCGCGGTTTGCTCCAATATCGTAAAACACATCATCCTCCTTGAGATTTGTTATAAGGAACTTTGTCAGTTTCAATTCAGCTCCGCGTCCGCCATACATGTACAGTATCAGCGCGTCATAATCATTGAGAGGAAACCATACCGTACGCCCCCAAAAAAGCTTGATCGGGCTAGAGAGCCAACGGGACATGCCGGCTTTGGCATACAGCAAATATGGAATGTAAATACCGGGAGCTTTAAAGAGCCGCTCAATTTTTTTGAACACACCTCCCCCCTCGATGTATTCAAAACGCCGAGCACGGCGAAGCCGATGTTGATATGACCGACTAGAAAGCGCCTCTATCATGTTTGTGCGTTTATCTTTTTGCATGCAGGTGTAGTATACCGCTCGATAAGAGTCTGGCCAAAGCAGCCTCAAATATGCCTTGCTCAAGGTTCAATAAATTGTAGAATGCTTGGATGAGATGCACGCTTTGCGGAAAGGAGAAATTATTGCAATTTCTTTCTCTGGGACATCAGCCTCCGAGTGACGCTTTTCTCAAGAAAGAGGATCTGGAAAAACCGGAGGTAACCTATCCGCTTGATCTTTTTTTCTGCAGTGCCTGTTCGCTTGTACAGCTTGGATATGCCGTCGACCCTGATATTCTTTTTCGAAAATACGTTTATAACACCGGTTCCAATAATAGCCTCAAGGCAAACTTTAAAGCGCTTGTTGGCAATATCATCAGCACATACCAGCTCAAAGCTGGAGATTTTGTCGTGGATATCGGCTCAAACGATGGCACGCTACTTGAAAATTATCTTCCCTACAATATTGCGGTGCTAGGCATTGATCCGTCGAGCGCCACGTCGCTCGCACTCCAAAAGGGGATCCCCACTCTTGTCGATTACTTCGGTGCCGAAACAGCTACAAAAGTCCGGCAGGAACGCGGCTCGGCAAAGATCATTACCGCAACAAATGTATTTGCGCATGTCAGGGAACTCGATTCGTTTATGCGCGGCATCAAAGAACTTCTCGACGAAAAAGGCATCTTTATTTCGGAAAGCGGATATGTTGTCGACATGGTCGAGGGTATGCAATACGACTCTATCTACCACGAACACTTGCGCTATTACAGTGTTATTTCTCTCAGCACTTTATTCGCACGCTACAATATGGAGATTATTGAGGTGGAACGCATTGCAAGCCATGGCGGCTCAATTCGGGTGTATGCAGCGCACAAAGGCACGCGGCCCATTTCAAAAAATGTCACGGCGTTCTGTGAGCGCGAAAGAACGGACGGTTTTAATGCACTTCCGCGTTATCAACAATTTGCCGCAGAAGTAGTTGCTACCAAATTTGCTCTACTCGATATTATGTATAGCTTTAAAAAAAGAGGAGCGCGTATCGCCGGCATAGGAGCACCCGCCAAAGGCAATACGCTTCTTAATTATTGCAGACTTGATACAACAATGATTGAATGCCTTACTGAAAAAAGCCCCTTGAAAATCGGTCTATACTCCCCCGGCATGCATATCCCGGTTGTTGACGAACAATATCTCTTTGACGAGCAACCTGAAGCGGCGCTTTTGCTTTCTTGGAACTTGGCCGACGAACTTATGCCAAAAATACGGCAAGCCGGATATAAAGGAACCTTCATCATTCCCAACCCCATCCCTAAATGTGTTAAATAATATGCATCTTCCCAAACCATATTTAGGAATGGGCACCTGGGGCATGGGGGGCACCTATGAGCGCGACCCGAACAATAGTGATGCCTCTGTTGAGGCACTGCGTGTAGGACTCTCGCTTGGACTCAAAATAATTGATGTTGCCGAACTGTATGGAGCCGGATTGAGCGAAGAAATTGTCGGCCGCGCAATTAAAGGACAGCGCGGAGATGTGTATGTTATGAGCAAAGTGTGGAAGACCAACCTGCATTATGACGACGTGCTTCGCGCGGCCGAGGGCAGCCTCAAGCGGCTCGACACTGACCACATTGACCTGTACCTTGTCCATTGGCCTAATCACGAGATACCACTTTCGGAAACTATGCGCGCCATGGAAAGATTGGCGGATGACAAAATAATTAGCGCAATAGGCGTGAGCAATTTTCCCTCACAACTTATGGAAGAGGCGCAAAGCTATCTCACGCACACAAAAATAATTGCTAATGAATTCGAGTACAATCTGCTGACGCGCGAGGCCGAGAACGATATCATTCCCTACTGCCGCGCACACGACATAGACATTATTGCTTATCGTCCCCTCGCCAAGGGCGCACTTGCGAAGCAAACACATACGATACTCGCAGACCTCGCAAAAAAATACGCAAAGACTCCAAACCAAATAGCTCTCAACTGGATACTTTCGCAAGACATGGTTGCCATTCCAAAATCCGGCAACCCGCTGCACATTAAAGAAAATGCGGGCTGTCTCGGCTGGGAACTCGCCAAAGAAGATATCGAGCGCTTACGCCATGCTTGAACGCCCATATAAAGTAGCGTAGTATTGGCCTCTATATGGCAGAAAAAAAGAGAGCCCTCATAACGGGAATCACCGGCCAAGACGGCTCATATCTTGCCGAGCTTCTGCTTAAAAAGGGGTACCATGTGTTTGGTATCCAGCGCCGCGCGAGCCTGCCAAGTACCGCGCGAGTAGACCATCTCTACGAGGACACCGAGGAACCTCGTTTTGATATGCTCTACGGAGACTTGGCCGATAGCTCCAATCTTTTTCGTATCATCAATAAAGTAAAGCCTCACGAGATATACAACCTTGGCGCGCAAAGTCATGTCGGCGTGAGCTTTGACAATGCCGAGTACACCGCCAACATCGACGCTCTGGGCCCTCTTCGGCTCCTCGAAATAATCCGCAATGTCGATTTCCCTATCCGTTTTTATCAGGCGTGCTCATCTGAGATGTTTGGCAAAATTCTCGAGATGCCGCAAAAAGAGACTACCCCTTTCAATCCACAATCGCCTTATGGGGCGTCAAAGGTTTTTGCTTTCAATGTTACTAAACTATATCGCACCGGATATGGACTCTTCGCGTCCAACGGCATCCTTTTCAACCACGAGTCGCCGCGCCGCGGAGTTAACTTTGTTACGCGCAAAATAACGCTCGGCCTCGCGCGCGTGAAGCTCGGGCTCCAGCCGCTTGTCCGCTTGGGCAATCTCGATGCAAAACGCGACTGGGGTTACTCCAAAGACTATGTGGAGGCTATCTGGCGCATCCTGCAACACCACGAGCCAGACGATTTTCTCATTGCAACCGGTGAGACCCATACAGTGCGTGAGTTTGTTGAAGAAGTTGCAAAAAATCTCGACATGCCGCTGGTCTGGAAAGGAAAAGGCGTGGGAGAGCGGGGCGTCAACAAAAAAACGGGGCATACAATCGTGGAGGTCGACCCGCGATACTTTCGACCTAATGAGGTTGATGTTTTACTTGGAGATTCTTCAAAAGCACGGCGGTTGCTTGGATGGAAACCAAAGGTTACGTTTAAACAGCTTGCTGCCATTATGGCAAAAGAGGATCTTGAGTATGCCAAACGTGAGGCGATTTTGCACAATCCAATAGCAAACCAGCGAAAATTTATGAGTTACGGTCTCCAAAATGGAAAAAATACTTCACAACGGAAAAATCGTCGCAATAAAAATTGAGTCGATGGCAATCGGTTCCAAACCGATAACACCGCCCGAAGAAGCACTCCAAGTGCTGACACTCAAACACCCGAAGGGACAGCTTATTGCTCCCCATAGCCATGTTCCGCGGCGGCGGGAAACGGGAGTACTTCAAGAATGCCTTGTGGTTGTCCGCGGCAAACTTCGTGTATCATTTTTTGACGAAACGACCAATATGGCATTCACGCACATCGATATAGCTCAAGGCGAAGCTTGCATTACCCTCTCTGGCCCTCATAGTGTAGAGTTTTTAGAAGATTCCGAAGTTATTGAAATCAAAAACGGCCCCTATATCGACGATAAACAAACAATTGCTACACTGCCGTCAAAATAGAAAAGTCGGTGTGTTGATTTGTTCAGATGTGGCTAAACGTTTTTTAGGAATGAAGTAACGGATAAGTTGCCGTATGGGACTGGGTACTAGGTGCCGCCATTTGCTAAAGAGGCCGGGATAACGGCGCCGGAGCGCCGCCGCCTCGATTGCCCACTCCTGCCCGGAGTTAACGCTGACGCTGTCGCTATTAAATACATGCTTCCACGTAATGCCGGTATACCACGCGAGGAGCGCCTTTCCCGACGTCAGCCGCAGCGTAAAATCGCCTTCCCAAAACCGGCTTGCGGTATCGGCCAGCCCAAACACGGGTATCGAGCTTCGACGCAATAGCATTCCCTGCTCGGCAATTTGAAATGGATGATATGGCAGTGTTTTCCACATCATAAAATCTTCTTCGCGGTGATACTCTTTTCCATCATGCTGTATGCCGTTGCTCCCCAGCGCGTCTATCTCCGGATGCGCAAGCATAAACGCTTTGCATTTTTGTATCTCCTCAAAATAGTAGGTGTCATCATCATTCATAATTTTCAGGAGCCCGCCGCGCGCCCTCAGCATCCCTTTATTTATCGCATGACTCTGTCCTTTATCGGGTTCCGAAACATACTGGTCTATATCGCCGCGCTCGCATAACTCCTGCAAATAGAAGGGGGTGCCATCGGTACTGGCGCCATCAATGACAACAATCTCCTCATCTTTTTGTTTGTGGGCAATAAGGATCGAAAGAGCTTCCTGTAAATACGGCAATTTATTGCGCGTAACCATGATGTACGAAAGATTAATGGTGTGAGAATTTGGCATTGCAAATAGTATACGTCACTAATTCATATAGTCAGCAAAAATCTACAACGCCCAGCGCACATACCATGCGGCGCAATAGAGGAAGCCGAGCGGGTCCCGCGCACGTACGGCGAGCTTCATGCCGGAGAGCGCGGCCGACCTGCCAAGATGCCGGTGCTCGGGCTTGTCGTAAAAGCGCGCGTGCGCGGGCAATATCCGCCGGTAAGCGCGGACAAAAGACGCCGGGTCGCGCCCTGCCGCAACACGACTTAAATGTTCCTCTTTATGAGAATAATCTGTCAAAACAATTTGTGCCGGCATATACCGCATACGGATGCCGTCACGCCCCATGAGTATCCACATCTCGCCCTCAAACCCGTTGATGTCGGCGGCAAAGAGATACATGGGGAAAAGCGTCCATTTAAAAACCGCCCAATTTGCTGCCCCGCTGTACATTCGCCAGCCTTTGCCGGTCATAAGAGTCTCATAGGTGGGCTCATAGTACTGCTCGCCTTCGATAAATTGATACCCGCCGGGAACATCCCCGTCGGGGAGGTGCATAATGGTATTAAAGCAGAGTATCTGTACATCGGGCGGCACTTCGGCAACGCCGCGCGCGATAGCCTCAAACGCGCCGGGTAAAAACATATCATCGTCGTCGAGCGGCACCGCCCACTCGCCTTCTGCGAGATTTTTGAATGCTTCGTTGCGCGACGCATTTACGCCGAGGCTTTTTTCGTGATGCACCACTTTGATGCGGGGGTCGGTAAGCGACTCAAGGTACGCGCGGGTATCATCGGTCGAACCGTCATTGATAACCACGACGCGATACGCGCCGTACGCTTGAGCCAGCACGCTTTGCAAAGCGCGCTCAAGCAGCGAGCGGCGGTTTTTGGTCGGGATAACGATAACGAGACCTTTAAAATCTTTTGCGGAAGTCATAGGAATAGTTGGGAAGGTCGAGTAAATTCGGCGCCATACTCGCACGCTTTTGCTATGAGCTTGATGAGCAGCTCTTTTTTTTCTTTAGTGAAATAATGCAGATGTACGACCACAACAAAGACTCCGTCTTTTTGATGCGCATATGTTAATCCTTCAAAAACATCTTTATCTTCGAGCCGGTACGAACATGCTTCTTTGTGCTTGCCAAAATCAAGCACGCGAGGGTATGCGGGCACCACTCCCCGCAGCGAGTGCACGAGCTTAAAGCCAAGCATTCGTACAAATATCGCCGCATACTGCCAGCGCCACAGCCAGTTGCGCAATCCCGCGCCACGCCCGCGGATAATGTCCATGCCGGCGGCCTCTATGGCACGAACTCCCGCGCTCCCTATCCAATCGTGCGGTGGCACAAAAACCGTCACCTTCTGCCCGAACGCCTTTTCAAGTTCTTCCTTGCCCCGTTTTGCTTCACCAATCGGGACAGCGCGGGCATATTCGAATATTCCGCGCTTCGTCTCGTGCGTCGTGCCATGCTGGAGGATTTCGATAAGCGGCTGACGCTGTACATACTCGACAAGCTCCCGGTTTGCGCTTATTGGCAATTCTTCGTCTTTGTGAGGAGAGTCGGCGGTATATACGTCGCTCTGCGGAGTGACAAACGGAATGGCCGAAAATCCGACGGGGATGCCCTGCGCAAATATATCCGCATACCACCGCTCAATATCCGCGGGTGTAGAAAAATAATTGAGGTCGTCGTCGCGCAGTATAAATTTCATATTTTTTTCTCGCGGCGGAGAATTTCCTGATAAATCTCCCACACCGCCTCGCCAAATGGTTTTTTATGCTCTACAGCCGCGCGCGCCGCTTTGCCCATGCGCGCCACCTCGTCGCGATGTTCATAAAGATACCTGATTTTTTCGGCCAATGCTTGTGCGCTGCGTATTGGCACGACAAAACCCGTTTTGCCGTCCTCAACAATCCCCGCGGCGTTCTCGGTGGTGATGACCGGCAGGCCGCACGCCATCGCCTCAAGCGTTACTCGGCCAAAACCTTCGGTGAGCGAAGGAAACACGCACACCGACGCATCCTTAAAATATTTTTCCGGCGTATGGCTGTTCCCCACCCATGTAATACTGGAGTCCTTCGCAATCATCGCATCGTAGCGATGCTTGAGTTCCTCGGGCATGTCGCCGTAGCCGCCAACGAGCACCAGCTCGGCATGCGGCAGCCGCAAGGCGCTCCATGCGTCCAACAAATAGTGCAGGCCTTTGAGCGGCGTCGTATACGCGGCATACACGACCCTAAAAATATCGTCTTGCGTCGACGCATGCGCGGGAGCAAAACGCGTGATGTCGATATCGGGATGAGCGACAAAAATACGGTCAGCGGGATATCCTTGCTCAACATAGGTGCGCTTAACAAAATCCGAGATGGCAATTAAATAATCGAACGCGCCAAGATGCGGACTGCGCTTATCGAACTTTGTAAATATTCCTTCGTGCTTGATACCGAGCGATTGCAACTCCGCTTTTTCCATCTCAGCATTCGAGTGGATATGCGCGGTAACGGTAAGGTCTATCGCAATCGATTTGTTGGTGTGTGCTTTTTGCAATGTACGCGAAAGAAAGTAACCGCCATGAAAAAGCACCGCATCGGCCCGCGCGAGTTTGGAGGCCGCAAAATAGTCAAATATCGCTTCGAGCTTGTATCGTGCTATCGCAGTGTCGAACACCCGTTCGTACGCGCGCAATGGATACCACATCCACGCTGGGATAGCCGAGACGGTAGGGTTAAAATAAAAGTTCCGATGCAAAAGGCAGACAACCTGCGCGAGCTCCTTGTGCTCGGCAAAAATATCGATGACCGGCTCGATATCGGCCGTCTTTAAATTTTTTTGTTCGCCAAGATTAGCAAATGTGATGATAGAAACTGACATAGAAATACTTGCATTAGAGCACAGCCTCTGCAAAGAGGCTCTCATACGCTTTTACCGAACGTTCTATCGAATATTTTTGCACAGATTCTTTTGCGGCAGCACCCATAGTCACTGTATCTGATGCAACGGCTTTTTCCAATGTATCTGCCACAGCTTTGGGGGTGTACTCGGAAATAAAATAGCCATTCACACCCTCTTGTATGAGCACGTCCGGCCCTGCGGTCTTCGTAGTCACCACGGGGATTCCACAGGCCAGCGCCTCTGCATGTGCAATGCCAAATCCTTCAATAAGGGATGCGGATACGAAAAAATCGCATATTTTATAGAACTTCCAAATATCCTGCCGAGTTCCAAAAAACACAGCGGCATCAGCAATGCCCAGCTCGTTTGCATATGCCTCAAGCATACTCTGCAGACCGCCCCCCCCGACTATCGCAAGCTTGTAATCCGGATGGGTGCGATAAAAGAGTGCAAAACCGTCAAGAAGCAACGTATGATTCTTCTGCGGCACGAGACGCGCAACACTGAGGATGATTCGGTCTGAAGACTTAAATCCTAAATCTCGCTTTAGCACATCGGAGGCGGGTAATTGTTCGAGTTCTGTTTGAATTTTTTTAATATCGACACCATTGTGTATAATGGCGAATTTTTTATACGGTATTCTCTCTTGCTTGGAGGTGAATATGGCAACCGTTTTTGAAACCGCCATGATGCGATACGACCATAGAGCAAGTATGCGGTCTACACGCCGCTGCGCCCAAGTTTTTTCAGTATAGGTGTTGTGTTCGCAAGCTATGACGTGGAAGCCGCAGAACAATTTTAGGATACGGAACACCGTGTTCGAAAAAAATAGGCTCGACACCACAATGTCGGGCTTCAGTTGCCGCAAAAGTTGGTACAGCTGCCACCAGCTCCGGACATCTCGCACACTCATGAAGTTTAGCCGGTGTATCTCAATATCAGGCGGTAGCTCAGCATAAAAATCTTGCTGGTCGGAAAACTGAAAGAGTGTGATTAACACGATCTCAAATGTATCTCTGTCAAAATATCGGAGTTGCTCTACAAATAAACGCTGAACGCCGCCCACTAAAAAATCATTCATTCCAAATACGACTTTAATTTTTTTATTTTTCATATCAGGCAGTGTCTGCTCGGCGCATCGAAAAGACAAAGCCGAGCGGGTAGCGCTCGCGCGCGGCTGGGCGCAGTTTGAGAAACAGATGGTCGAGGCCCGTGTATAGCGGATAAAGAACAACCCGTACAATCCGCGGCACTGAAAGGACAAGGTTGTTAAAGTTTGCAAGAAACGGGCCTCCGCCGATTGCTTTTATTTTTATGTCCGTAAACCCGGCATCGGCAAACATGCGTATAAGCGCCTCTTTTGTGTATCTAAAATAATCGTGCGGGTCGGGATGATACTGAATAAGAAACGGCACAAAGCCCACAAGCTCCCCTCCCGGCCGCACCACCCGCTTTATTTCGCCTATGAAAAAACGGTGGTTGTACACATGCTCAAGTACGTTTGCGCAGAGCGCAGTGTCAAAACTGTTGTCTGCAAACGGCAGCGCATCTTTTTCAAAATCGATGCCGGAAAAAGAGCCGTCAACCGGCGTCACAGATGTCGCGCGCGTCATGTCAAAGTATTCAAAATAATCCGGCTCATGCCCTCCGCCTATATCTACCACAACTCCCTCAAGCGCATGCTTTTTAAACTCGAGGTTCATTGATATCCTGAGCAGGCTCTGTCCGGCGTATATCTTTTTAACAATAAAAAACATGAGAGAGTTTCATACTATCGATGCATAGAGAGCCGCAACACGGGAAAAATATTCGTCCTCGCTTGCATATGGATTAAATTTTAGTACCCCGCGCTCATGCGTATTTTTGAGCCAATGGACAAGCGCCTCGGCATACTGCTCTTTTGCGGAGCCTGCAATGACGGCACCCGCCTCCCGCGCAATGCCGACATCGGTTGAGAGCACCGGCACGCCCGCCGCGAGCGCCTCGACGATAACCATACCATATCCCTCGTACGCCGAGGTTACCAGCAATACATCGGCACTCGCGTAATAAGGGAGCACATCGCCTGCCTGCCCCGCAAACTCGACCCATTGAGCAACGCCGCATTGGCGCGCTTGATTCTTGAGTTGCTCCATGAGGTTCCCGCCGCCGACAAATGTGAGGCCAGCATCGAATCCTGCGCCGCGTGCGGCAACGAGCGCGTCGAGGGCAAGCCGGGGATTTTTTTCCTCTTCCAAGCGGCCAACCCACAGGAGTGCCGTGTTAAAACGCGGGTGCCGCGTATGTACGAGCGATGCAAAGCGCGCCGTATCGACGTAAATGGGCAGGACGTCCAAAGGCACTTTGACATGGTACCGCTCCCGCACGGCAGTACATATCCGCTCGGACACCGCATATCCGCCTGCGGCATGGCGCAAAACATATCCCGCGATCATCAGGCGCACCCGATTGAGAAGCGAGTGGCGGCCGAATGATGGAGCAAGAAAATCGGTATGCATCTCAACCATGAGCGGTACGCCAAAATAACGGGCGATGAAAAGCGCGGCAAGACCCGTCTCAAACGGGTCTTGCGCCGACACGGCGTCGGGGCGCGGCAAGCGCCGCGCGATGCAAAACGCATTCCATCCATACAACAGCCGCGAGCGGGAGTTGGTTGGATAAGCATGCACGGCGGGCGCCAATGTTTGCGCCGTGGCAATTTTGTGCGAGCGGGTCGAAAAAACAATAGAGTCCAGCGCCTGGGTGTAAGCCGAGCCGAAGCGCGTGATGCGCCGGCGCACCGCACTCTCCGGCGTAAAAATCATCCTATCGGTACCTATAAGCATTAAGCGCATATATGTTTGAGTGCTTCGGCTAACGCATACATCGCCACGGCGGTGGAAAATTGCTGCGCCTTGTGCTGCGCTGCGCGTGTCCGCTCGTGCCATTTTTCGGGATCACTTTTTATGCTTGCTATCGCCTCTTTAAATGCTTTTGCATCGTTTGGAGCGAGCAACACTCCTTCCTTATCATCATCGATAAGTTCGGGGATGCTTCCTATGCGCGTCGTTATCACGGGCACTCCCACCATCATGGCCTCCACTATTTGAAATGAAAAGCTCTCAAAAGAGGTGTTGAGCACAAATGCGTCGGCAACTTTACACCATCCCAACATTTTTTTGCGGGACAGCGCTCCGGTAAAAAGTACTCTTCCCTGCACGCCAAGTTTTTTGGCCTGTTGCTCCAGCGGCATACGCTCCGGCCCGTCACCGACAATCACGAGATTCCAATCAGGCAGTGTCGGCAGTAGTCCGATAAGCATGGAAAATCCTTTCCAAGGGACCAAACGTCCTGCGGACACCATTATATGTCCTGCCAGAACATGCTTTGGCGTTTCGATTGAAGGCGGCAGGTCAACTCCCAAATATAGGCATCGTACCCGGTCAGATTTTATTCCCCAGTGACTAACCACCCCCTCAAAATAGCGGCTCGGCACCAGCACCATGGTTGCCGAACGCACGACAAAGCGCTGTACGCGGCGCAGGAACTCGACTCTCCAAGAGTATGTTCGAAGTTGAAACTCATCAAGAGAGTCCTCAATGCCGAACCGCTGCTTCCCCTGCTCCCACGCATAATCTCCCGGGATGCGCACGACGAGCGGTCTGCCCGTGAGCGCAGCGGCAAAAACGGCCGGCAAACCCACCGAGACCGTATCCATGGCAATAATGGTATCGGCTCGAAATGCGCGCATAAAAAGAAGCATAAAATATTTGAGGTGACGGATACCTCGCGGCAAATGGCGGACTCTGCTAAACGGGACCATATCGACTGAAACGCCAAACGTTGGCAAAGTCTCCTTCATACACGCCGCGTCTGTTGCGGGGCCACCCACATCCGGCGGATACAAAGGAGTGGCAATAAGGATGCGCATAGCAGTGATTGTTATGAAATTTCTTGTATGAGTTTCTCGACAAGCGCATCCAAACTATTTTTTTTGAGAACTCCCGACAGCTCTGCCGAAAGACGCACTCGATCTTGGGGAGAAACCGAAAGCAAGTGTTCGAGCTTGTCGGCAAGCTCTTTGTCATTGTTGTACTCATAGCTAAATATCTCCGGCACCATCTGTGCAAAATCGAGACTTGCCGTGAGCACTAAACACCCGCACGCTACCGCCTTAAATATCGTTTTGTCAAACATGCCGCTTTTACTACAGTTGACAAATATATCGTGCGAGCGGTACTGGCGAAACGTTTCCGTATTGGGAACTGCGCCTACAAACGCAACGCGCGCGACGATGCCAAGCTTCTCGGCCCGCGCTTTAAGCTCTGCGGGATAAGATGAAAGAGGGTCGGCCGGCCCGCCCGCCACCGTAGCAGAAAAATTGATTCCGCGCTTCTCGAGAATGCCAAGCGCATCAAGAAAGAGCTCCGGGCGTTTGGAAGGATCGAGCCGTGCAAGAAAGAGTACGGAGTGCGGCGTGCGCGGAACGGCTACATCCATCCGGCTCGACTCTATGTCGATGCCGACAGGCATTAAGCGCGTTTTTTTATACTTAGCTGTATGGGAAAACTTTGATGTGCAGAAAACTTTGTTACACCACCAGGCGGCAAAGTCCGTGAGAAAGGTGCCGTAGTAGTGGTTGTACCACATGTATACATGTTTGCCCCACAGCTTCCAGAATGGGCCCCCAAGAAGCACATATTCCTGATTCATGTGCACGAACACGGTATCATACCGCCCGCGCAAAGAAATAATCAGCCTATAAAAACGCAGGATATAGACGAGCCGCGGCTTCCTGCCCGTCTCTTTACCCAAAGAATGCACCCGCACATTGGCCGGCAGGTTGTGTACTCCTTCCTCGAGACATATAACCTCGATTGACTCCACATGCCGGGAAAGTTCTTCTATCCAGTTATGAAAAAACCCAAGCGTCGAATCGGGGCGGTCTACCTTCTGAGTGCATATGAGAAGGCGCATCCGAGTATGATACACTACTTTTGCGATGAAAATAATCCTCGCAACGCCGATGTATCCCCCAGAAATGGACGGCGTGGCTGCGTATAGTAAAGAGCTTGCCGAGCGTTTGCGCAATGCGCACGACATCACCATCGTGGCATATGCCAGTACCTCGGAAAACATTGCAGGTGTAAAGCTCCTCACCGTGAGCAAGCGCCGCCCGCTTGGGGTGCGCCTGCCTAAATTTTTTTGGACACTTATGCGCGCGTCGCGCGGCGCTGATGTCATCTACGTACAAAACGCAGTGGCCGCGGGCTTACCCGCCGTTATCGTCGGCACACTTTTACATATACCGGTGGTGCTCAAATTTGTCGGAGACGAGTCGTGGGAGCGCGCCGCGCAATTGCGCCAAACCACAAAACATTTGGAAGAGTTTTTGGCATCAAACGACGGCTCTTTTAAAATCCGCACGCTCCGGCGCGTGCAACGATTTACACTCCGCCATGCAAGCATGGTTACCACACCCTCGGCTTATTTGGCCGACACGCTGGCACATTTTTACGGCGTGCCGCGGGAGCGTCTTGTGGTCAACTACAACGCCGCCGAGAAACCCGAAGTAACACCGTTTGAAAAAGCCGCGGTGCCGCATCAGCTGGCGGCTACCGCGCGCCTCGTGGAGTGGAAAGGCATCGACGGCATCATACGCGCCGTGGCACTCCTCGTTAAAAAATTCCCTGATATAAAACTCTTCATTGCCGGCGACGGTCCCGAAGAAGCGCAGCTTAAAGCGTTAGCGAAAGAATTGCAGGTCGCAAACCATGTAACATTTCTCGGCCGCGTATCGCGCGCCGAAACCTGGCACGTCCGCAAAACATCAGAGGTGTATGTGCTCAACTCCACTTATGAGGGCTTGCCGCACACCGCACTCACCAGCTTTGCCGCTGGCATCCCGATAATTGCCACCAACATCCCTGGCACCGACGAGGCCGTGTACGACGAAAAGAGCGGGCTCCTTGTGCCCGCAGGCGACGACACCGCACTCGCACGAGCCATTGAGCGTTTGTTTGAAGACGCACCGCTGCGTGCACAGCTTATTGCAGGCGGCAAAAAAATATTGGAAGAAAAGTTTTCTTGGAGCGCACACATTGCAACGCTTCTCTCCCTATGCGAGTCGGTTCGCTTTAAACCACGCCACTAGTTTAGTAACACCCTCTTCGAGTGACACCTCGGGTTGCCACCCAAGAAGCTCTTTTGCTTTCGTGATGTCGGCATATGTTTCTTCAACACTCGCCTTGTGGCTCTCGCGCACTTGTATATTTGCTTTAGTTCCAATCGTTTTTTCGAACACCGCCAAAAGCTCGATAAGTGAGACAGGATGATTGTTTCCTACATTTATGATTTCGTATCCGAGCGGCTTTTCAAGTGCGGCAATTGTGGCGCGCACGGTGTCTCCCACATAGGTGTAGTCGCGTTTGCGCGTACCAGCACCCGAGAGCTCTATTTCCTCGCCGCGTAACATAGCACTTACCCATTTGTACGGCACCATATTAGGACGATTGTTTTCGCCGTAGGCGTTAAAGTAGCGCAAGCAGGTAATGTTGAGACCAAAGTTGTGATGATAGGCGTGCGCAAATATTTCAACCGCGCGCTTGGTCGCGCCGTAAGGAGATATTGCGCGGTCGGCTGGCGCGTCCTCACGCCACGGCGCAGCGGTGGAGTTGCCATATACCGATGATGACGAAACGTACACAATATTTTGCACGCCGGTTTGTTTTGCTGCTTCAAATATATTAAGCGAGCCGGTGATGTTGTTGTCGATGTATGGATACGGATTTTCGACCGCAGCGCGCGTGTCGGCCTTGGCCGCCAAGTGTGCCACAAGCTCCGGGCGCACTCGCTCAAAAAGCTTTTGCATAGCATCCTTGTCGCAAATGTCCGCCCGCACCAGCTCAAAGTTGGGGTCATGCAAAAACGGTACTACCTGCGCCTCTTTAAACTTGAGCGCGTACGTGTCGTCAAAATTATCGACGCCCACAACGCGATAGCCGCGCTTAAGAAGCTCAGTGGCAAGGTTAGAGCCGACAAAGCCGGCTGCGCCGGTGACCAGTACGGTTTTCATAGGGTTATAGTAAGATACGTTTATCATGCAGGCAAACCGGCAGACACATGCAAGCAAGGAGGCGTGGGAGGAGTATTGCGCGAGCGAGCTTAAAGGCGCGCGCCCAATTTTGGAACAACTTGGCTTCACACTCGACACCACGCAGGTGCACACCGGCGGCGAGCGCTACTTAATGAGCGGCCACAAGCTGGTGCTAACCGGCCGCCGCACCAGTGATAACAAACGCGTCGTGATAAAAGTGAGCAGTTATGCAAGCGGCTCCAAAGAGATAGAGGAGGAGCACAAAGCGCGCGAGGTGCTCAAAAAAATCAACTTTGCATACCGCACCTTTTTTATCCCTGAAGAACTTTTGTTTATAAAAAAAGACGGCTACACCATCGATGTCACCGCGTACATCGAGCAGGAGCGGCCGTTTATTATGCACGAGCTCGAAGAGCAGTTTTTTCTTGCTCTGCGCGCGTTTGAAACGCAGGAGGGTGTGCACGCCACTACTTACGCGCATGCGGCCACGATACGCGAAGCATTTGGCACGATGGGCGCGCGCGAATATATCCAAACATTTAGGATGAACATGGAGGCGTGCGTGGCCAATGACCGCGACAACAAAGAGCTTGCGGAGACTTTTGCCGAGGCACTCGCGTTTATGGAAGAGCATCGCACTATTATCGAGCGGTACTCCGGTTTTTTGACGCACAACGATTTTGTCCCGCACAACTTGCGTGTCTCCGGCAAAGAGGTGTACTTGCTCGATTACTCGGCCATACTCTTTGGCAACAAGTATGAGAGCTGGGCGCGGTTCCTCAACTTTATGATCCATCACAACCGGCCGCTTGAGCTCGCACTCGCCAACTATGTGCGTACCAATCGCGGTGAAGAAGAGTACCTAAGCTTGCGGCTTATGCGGCTCCATATCATCGGCATACTGCTCAACTTTTATACCGGCGCGCTTGGTAAAACCGAGGGCGACTTGCACACACTCACACGGGTGCGCGTAGGTTTTTGGACTAATGTCATGCAACACATACTAAAAGACGAGACTGTGCCGGAGAAAATAATTGATGCCTACATAGCCGACACAGAACGCTTGCGCTCCACCGAAGAAAAAGCGCGCCAAAAAGAAATTTTAGGATTGGAGAAGAAGGTCTCGGTGTAACAGCGGCAAAATTTTTTCAAACAATTCTTTATTTGCAGTTGCAACAATGGTCTGAGAAACAGGCGTGATAGCCACCGGCGCGCCTTGCATGTTGTATACCTCGCCTCCCGCCGCGCGCACGAGTCCAATAGCTCCCGCCATATCTTGCGAACTAAATGTGCCATATACCACTATATCTACCCGCCCGGCCGCCAAAAATGCCATCTCAAGTGCAGACGCTGCAAAGTCTTTGCTTTTGCTTAATGACTCAAGAAATGAGCGCTTTACCGCCAAACCCCAATTCCACAAAGGCTCTTTGCGGCCAATATGTAAGAGACCTGTTGCTTTTGACAGCTCGGTAATGCTCGATGTTTTAATAGGCCGACCATTTAAAAACGCTCCTGTGTGTACGTCAAAGCTGTACAACTCATCCATAATCGGGCTGTAGATGGCTCCGACAATTGGTACCCCATTTTCTAGCAACGTGGCGCAGGAGGAAAATAACGGCAACCCGCGTGAAAAGTTTGAGGTGCCATCGATTGGGTCGAGTGTCCACACAAAGCCTACAGCGTCTGCTTGTTTGGCGCTTGCATCCTCTTCCGAATATATGCGGTGGTCTGGAAACGCCTGCAAAATCTGCTCATGCATCATCTGGTCTATCTCTATATCCGCGTTCGTAAGCAAATTGCGCGGGTCGTCTTCTTTAAAGGTAATATCGAGCAACTCCGGACGCACCTTTTTCAAGTGCTCGCCCGCTTTGCGCACCAGCTCAACTGCAAAATCGTGATAGGTCATAGTATTTTTTTACCAGCGTCTTTGCCATAGACACCCTCGAGCAATTTTATATACCGATTATACTCGCGCAAAAGTTCGGCATTTTTGTACTCAAAACCGCGCATGGCTTGTATCGTTGCATGATCGTCGGGAAACGCGCTGGCGTACATCTCACTGAGTTCTGCCCAATCTTTGATAAAACAACTGCGCCCCGCGCCACGGCGGTTGTAGACGCCAGCTGCGTCATCTTTGAGATGCAGGTCCATGTGTGCGGGGCCGATGCGCGGGTCTTTGCCGATGGCTTCGCGCACCACCTCCCAATCGGCGCCATGTTTCTCTACCAATTCAAAAAACATATTTGAAAAAACTATTTTGACAAAAAGATACGCGTTGCTGCCGTATTTTATAAGTTCGGCGTTTTCGGCAGATGTTATAAGCTCGTAGGGCGCTTTAGGCAAAAGCTCCATCACCACCTTGGCCGCCGCACGATGTGCCTCATCATCCACTGGCATGCCAACGATGTTGCGCTCGGGGCTCGAGGCATCTTTGGCGGCGGTTGTCTCAAGCAAAAACTCTGGGCTGTGGAGCACTATGCGGTCGGGATATTGCGCTTGGATAGACGCGGTAAGCCCTGGCGGCAAAGTTGATTTAATCACCACAATAGCGCCTGGCCGCGCAAGCGCGGGAGTGCTGCGCACGTTGCTGTCGTCGTAGCGCACCGCCGGATGGCCGTCGTCGCGCATGGTTCCTGTGGGCACCGTGGCGGCATTAACGGCAATAAACACCATGTCGCACTCTCGTATCTTTTCTTTATTGCCAACATACTCCGGCTGCAAGCCATAGCGCACAACCACGAACCCGCGCTTTTCAAAATCGTCGGCATAACTTTTGCCGATAAACCCTTGTCCGATAAATCCTATAGTCATGAATTTTGTAGTGTTTGTACCCACGCACGCGCCCACTCATCTTTGCTGAGAAGCGGCAATGCAAGCACACCTCGTGCATTGGAGTGTAGCGCCTCTATAACCGCTTTAGCAAGCTCGGTGCGGGGCACCACACTGGCGCCCGCCTCGCGCGCGATGCAGACATCGGGCGCCACTACGGGCACACCCGCGGCAAGCGCCTCGACAATACTCGCTCCCCAACTCTCGTGTTTGGAAGTTGAGAGGACAACATCGGCAATTGGAAGATAAACAGCAGGATCTTGCCAACCGGAAAACTCAACTGCCAACCTTTTTGTCGCAGACTTCAGCGCCACTTCAAGACTGCCGTTGCCGAGCATAATTAATTTTGTGTCGGGAACACTTTTGAAAACTTCTTTATATACTGCAATAGCAAGCAGCGGATCTTTTTCGTCCTCAAATCTGCCTAACCAAAGTATAGTTTTTGTATCATGCGGCGTTCGTGTCCGGGGCCAAACTTTTTGTCGCCCGTTATCATTAACACTCTCATAGAGGAATGTTGCCCATGTCGAAATAGTATCCAATTAACTCACCCTCTACAACCGCCGCGTGCCTCATAAAGTAACCAATAAAAAAGGCCCGCGAGTTTCCCCGCGAGCCTCAAGATTTTACGATTTTGACCAGTATCGGTTATAGATGTATCTGGCGAACTCGCCCATTACAACGACAATCACTGCTGCCATTACAAGAGTAATTGCCACTACGCCAACTCCCCAAGTGATATTTCCCCAAATATCCAAAGAAGGACGGCTCCACAATTTTGGTGAGCACAACGCAAGCACAATTATGAATATTCCTGCCCCGACAAGGTGTCCCAGATTCTTAGCGAACATCTCGTTTTGCCAGTGTTTCTCCTTAGGCGTGCGTTGGAACGAGTCGCTGGTTTCCATGGTTGTTCTCCCTGAAGAACGATTTAATCAAGATAATTTATATCATATTTATTATTGATATGTCAACTTTTACTCGCCGAGGGTTTTGGCGAAGACTTTTTGGCGCATTTGTTTGGCTATTTGTTCCCAATTAAATTTTTGCTCCACCATTTTACTCGCGTTGGCTATTACTTTTTTTGTTTGCTCGGGATTATTTAAAATATCTTTTACCGCCTCGGCAATTTGTGCCGGATTATCTTTGTCTACCGCCCACGCGGTTGGTTCTTGCCCCGGATTTTTTTTACTATCAAAAATAAAATCAGCGAGGCCTCCCTCTTGCGTGGCAACGACCGGCAAGCCTGCCGCCATCGCGGAGAGAAACGCGATACCCAACCCTTCCGTGCGGCTTGGCGTGACAAAAATATCGGCAATCGCGCGATACTTGGCTGTCATGTCGCGCTCTACTTTGCCGACAAACACCACGCGCTCGCTAAGCTGTAATTTTTTTACCAATTGCTCGAGCATCGGCCGCTCCTCGCCATCGCCTACTACAAGCAACTTTATATTCTGCGGCAAAAGCGCAAGTGCTTGTATCACCACATCGATTGCTTTTTGATGTACCAAGCGTGAGACACTAATAAGCAACACATCGCCTTCTTTTTTACCAACTTGCGCACGCAATACATCAAGCTCTTGATATGAATATTCTTTTTGCGGCGGAAGCGATGCGCCGTTGGGTATCACTTCAATAGCGCCGCGATAGCCGCGCTTCTTTGCCCACGTGGCCAAATAAGTGGAGATAGTTTGCACGACACTCGCTTTGCGAAAGCCGAGGTCGAGAAGCGTTGTGAACGGGCGGATATACCACCGATCAAAAACTTTTTCGTACGAGTCACCATCTTGGAGCGTTAGTGCATATGGAGTACGGAGCCCAAGAGTGCGCGCGAGCATAAGCGGGAAGAGCATGTACGTCATCATCGCCCACAGCGCATCAAAGTGTTTGCTTTTGTTGAGTTTCCTTGCGCGCAATGCAGCCAAAAGCGGAAACAATATTTTAGAAAGATACGCGCCGTCTCCGCCAGCTGGCGGACCCACACGATGTACGTGCACGTTGCCTATCTGCTCTTCGATAGCTGCTTCTTTGTTAAACCGCAGCGTCACCATATGAAACTCGATGTCGCTTGGCTCTAGGCGGTCGGTTATCTCTTTAATTGCAACCTCCGCGCCGCCAACGTGCGCGGGATAATACGCGAGCGAAAAAATAAGAATTTTTTTCATGTCGTTAACGCGCCGAGGCAATGTAGTCGGTCAGCTCGTGCTCTTGATGCCAGCCGAGCGCCTCTATCTTGTGCGTGTCGGTATCAACGGCCGCCGACGGGCGGCTGGTGGTACGCGCGGGCAACATCTCAATGCTCCCGCCAAACAATTTGGCCACTTCTAAAATGGGGTAACTTTCTTTTGCGGCAATGCTGTACTCGTCGCGCTCGCCTTTTTCTCCCACCAAGAGGAGCCCGTTTACCGTGTCGTCAACGTGCGTATAGATACGCTCTTGCGTGCCGGGTGCGCGCACCGGCAGCGGCTCGCCTGCCATTTTTTTGCGGCGGAAGATTTCTATCACAGTGCCATACTCGCCCGCTTGTTCGCGCGGACCATACACGTTGTAAAAATATGCGACCGAATACGGCAGGTTGTACCAATGGCTGTAGTTGCGCACGAGCTCGGTGTTGGATGCTTTGGCCCACGTGTACGGCGAGAGATCGCGGCCTGCGACGCCGTCGGGGCGCGGCGTCGCCATTTTAGTAGACGAGCCCGCGTACACGAGCTTGCACTCCTTTGCTTTATTTTCTTTTATATTCTTTTGTCGCCAATACTCAAGCACACCAAAGGTGCCGTCCATGTTTAAATCCCACACCAAGGCCGGCTCCTCGATGCTCTTTGCCACGCGCGAGTACTCGCCCAAGTGATAGATAAGGTCGGGCGTTTCGGGGATAAGTTTTGCAATATCTTTGGTGTGGCCCTCGCGATACTCGACACCGGCCACGTGATTGTCACGCGAGCCGGTAAAATAATTGTCGAGCGAGATAACCTTGTGGCCGTCTTTAACGAGGCGCTCGCACAGATGCGAGCCAATAAACCCCGCTCCGCCGGTGACTACGATTGTTTTCATACGATACGGTTTATTCTAACTCAAACTCTGCCGCCTCACTATCGGTTTCGGATGTTCGTTTGCGGAGCATGGGCCGCGCATATAAGACGGCCGCAATGCTGAGTGTTATGACAGAAAGGAACCCGAGCGCATACCAATAGAGCGGCGGCACGTCGGCAAGCAATGGCGATGCGCCGAGCGTTGATGCTATTCCACTTACTGCTTTGGATGTTTTTGTTGCAGTAGATTTTTTTGTCGAAATTTTTGTGGAGGCCGCAGGCGCCGCCGCGTCTGACGCGGCGGGTTTTACTATTTTCGCGCTCGGCGCGTCACTGCCGGGGTTGGGCGCGCCCGGTATCCAACTCACGCCGTTTAGATGGAGTGAGTTGCCATCGCCTGCCGCACCCATGGCGGCGGCGTAGGTGGCAGAGTCGACAGCCACGAGTGTCTTGTCTTTAAGCGCAAAACTCCCGCCTGTGTTGAGCAAACTAAAAGGGCTTTTAAATAGTGCGCCTGCCTGCGCAGGCAGGCCCGTGTACGCGGGATAGTCGGCTAAAAACTTTTGTGCATCGGCGGTAATGATCGCCGACTCTCCTGCTACCAAAGTACTCGTGCCTTGTACGAGCGTGAGGTTGTGATTAACGCCCGACTCAAATAATTTATAGCCCGCGAGGTCGACACTGCTCGACCCCTTGTTGGTTATCTCTATCCATTCGCGGCCGGTGTCCGCGCCGGGCGCGTCGTACATGATCTCCGTAAACCGCACTTGTGCGAGCGCACTCGTGGGTAGCACACATATAAAGAAGAGTGCCGCGGCAGAGATTAAATTACGACTGTTCGTTGTCCAAACTTTCATCGACGGCTAGCATAGAGCGCAGCTCGTCTTCTGGCAACTTGGGCGCAGCCTCGGCCTTTGGAGCAACGGCATGGAGCGTGGCTTTGAGGTCCACGGCATGTACCGGTTTGCTTTGAGTATTGCCCGAGGGTTTTGACTCCTCCTTCTTGCCAAGCGCCTGCGCAAGGGCCTCTTTAAGGCTCTGGGAGCCCTCTAGAGGCGGTTTTTGGGGCAACGGAACACTTATTATGCCGCTGCTTCGAGCTGCGGCTTTAGGTACTATAGGCTTGCTTTGGGTATGCGATGAGGGCGCGGCTTTTTGGTACTCGGGGACTATTCTGGCCACTTCTTTTTTAACCTCCTCGGCCTTCTCAGACAGAGGCATCGGTGTGTGCGAAGTGGGCGTGTGAGTTGGACGGAAGAAAGCAGAAACAGCAGGCTTCCCCGACGCTTGGGTCGGGGTCCCGACCCCTTCGGGGCGTCGGGATTTAGGTTTTGGTTTTTCTTCTACTAACGGATTATCGTCTTGCACCTGCTGAATGACACGCTCAACTTCGGCACGCGACGCGCTAAACTGCGCGCGCGAGCTTGCAATAACCTCATCGACAAAACTTTGCGGAGGAGGATCAAACGGCGGCAATGTCGCGGCGCTAAACGGCGGCGAGCCGACGCCGTCTATCATGAGCGAGAGATATATTTGCGCGAAACCCAAGTTGACCAAATCGGTCGCCATAAACACGGGTTGGAATATTGTTTCCAAAACTTCGGCGTCAAACGGCCCCACGCGGAAGGAAATGGTCGTGCCCACGTTGCCAAACACCGCATCGCGCACCTCCTCCTCCATCTGCTCTATATATTGATGCGCGATAATCAAATTGAGTTTGTATTTGCGCGCCTCGGAGAGAATGTCGGCAAAGCTCTCGTTGGCAAAGTTTTGAAACTCGTCGACGTAAAAATAAAATTGCGGGAGCGTGGCGAGCGTCGCGGCGGAGATATCGGCGCGCGACATCGCCGCCAAATAAATTTTGGTTACGAGCATCGAGCCCAAAAGCTGCGCGTTGACCTCGCCCACACGGCCTTTAGAGAGATTGATGATTAAAATCTTTTTGTTGTCCATCATCTCGCGCAAATCGAAAGACGACTTGGCCTGCCCCACAATGTTGCGGATGAGCGGGTTGGAGGTAAACTGCCCCACCTTGTTTTGGATGGCGGGTGTCGCCTCTTGCGTATAGCGGTCGGAGTAGCTGGCAAACTCGCCGTTCCAAAAATCTTTAACGATCGGGTCTTTAACATTGTCGACCACTTTTTTGCGGTAACTTTTGTTGACCAACATGCGGTTAACATCGAGCATCGTGGCACCCGGATACTCCAGCAGTGCAAGCAACGTGTTGGAGAGGATGTACTCCATGCGGGCGCTAAAGGCGTCGACCCAGATTTTTTTAAACGCGGTAATGAGGCCGGAGACCACGAGATGCCGCTTGTCGTAGCCGACATCCTCCATCACGTTAAAGCCTATCGGGTGCTCCATGTCGAACGGCGCAAAATACACCACGTCTTTTTTGCGGTGCTCGGGGATGTACTCAAGCAAGCGCTCGGCGGTTTGGCCATGTGGGTCGATAAAAGCAACCGCCTCGCCGTTGCGTATGTCTTGTATCGCCAAGTTCTCGAGCAGTGTTGACTTGCCCATGCCGGTCTTGCCGATGATGTACATGTGCTTGCCGCGGTCCTTTTTTTTAATGCCAAAAGGCACCTCCTCGCCGCGCGAGTTGGTGGTGGCAAAATACGTAATTTTATTTGGGTCTTCCTGCATCAAGCTAATTATAGCATCACAGGCAGCACGCTTTGTTCAAAAATATTATTGCTCGGAGCGGTCTTGCTCTATAAACACGGTGGTGTTTTCGACAAAGAGATTGCGGCGCGGCTCTTTTGCCTCCCCGCCGCGGCCGAGCGCCTCGCCACGCAGCAAAAAGCCGAGCACCATGATGGCAATCCCTGCAACGACTGCAAAAAAGGTGTGCCAGCTGTTGGGCACGCCCAAATACGGCTGTACAAGTACAAATAACCCGAGCAAAATAACACCCATTTCTTTAGACATGCTCTTATATTACTCGCCTTCTACTATTACGACAAACTCACCTCTTTGTTTATCTTCGTTGGTTACAAAGTAGGCCAGCACCTCGTGTGCCGAGCCAACGACCGACTCCTCAAACATCTTGGTGAGTTCGCGGAAGACGCCTATACGCCTTTGTGGCGCAATGCCTGCAAGAGCCTCCAGTGCTTTCATAATCCTATGTGGCGACTCATAAAAGATGCTCGCGCGCTCGCTTGCGACAATTTCTTTAAACATCGTCTCTCTTCCCTTTTTTTGCGGCAAAAATCCATAAAACGTAAACGACGGCGCACGCAAGCCTGCAATAGAAATTGCCGTGGCCAAAGCGCTCGCTCCGGGGATGGCTTCTATTTTTATATCAGGCAAACGCTCGCGCACTATCGAAACCAGCTCGAGCCCTGGGTCACTTACACCCGGTGTGCCTGCGTCGGAGACAAGCGCAATATGGTTGCCTTCCTCAAGTAGCGAAATTATTTTTTCAAAACCTTTTGCGCCCGAGTTGGCATGGAATGAGACGGTCGGCGTATGGATGTCGTAATGCGCGAGCAACTTTTTAGTGACGCGGGTGTCCTCGCAAGCCACAATGCTTGCCTCCTTGAGCGTGCGCAAAGCGCGCAAAGTAATATCCTCAAGATTGCCGATGGGCGTTGCCACCATCGAGAGCTTACCTTGTGAGGTGTCGATAGGTTGTGCCATATAAAAATAAAATACCACACTTTGCATATTTAGTAAAATAGTGCTACATTTTGATGTGGAAACGTTTTAACGAGTTCTTACTACAAATACAGAAAGGTGCTGCGATGAAGGTACGAGAACTCTCTCACTCCATACAACCTCTTGTCCGGCAGGAGTTTGTCGTTCCAAACAGCCATATTACATTTACTGCGGCCTGTTTTGAAGGCGATGGTTGGTCGTTAAAACCTCTGCAAGAGATGGGAGACGAAAAAAAACATCCGGAGTTTGCCGCTCAAGTCGGCAGCGCTCTTGCAGGACTTGACGTGAGACATGCCTACGCGCCTAATCCAACCGCGTTTAATGCGAAAATTATCAAGCCTGGCAACCTTCAGAACATTATTCCTCTTCCTGGGGGAGTGTTCCTTTGCAGGAACCGAAGCTTCCCCGCAGACGGCACTGTCTTGTCGGTGTCAGGTGATGCTGGCGTGTTTAGCGCCGGCGGATGTGGCATTGTAGTGATGAGTTATGGTCGAGAGCTCGCGTTTGCCCATGCGGGGAGGGATTGCATCCTCGACCGCACATGGATTGAGACGCGCGGTCGTGAGCGTGGTCGTGATCGCATCAGCGTAGTTGATACTATGCTCGACTTCCTCGACGTGCCCGTCGCCCATATGGACAGAGTTCGTGCATGGCCGCTCTTTTTCATCAAACCCCGAGACTTTATTCATAGGGTTGACGATAAAAACGAAAAGCATCGCTCTTTTAATTACGGTGCAGTGTACATGTTGCCCATGCATTATGGTAATTGGGGAGGTCTTGTGACAAACAAGGGCGGACCGAGTGAACAAATTGCGATCAACCTCCCAGGTATTGTATTTGCCCAACTTCGCAAACGCGGCGTGCCGGAAGCAAATATCAACATGGAACATAGTTTCGTTGACGACGAGCTACCGCACACCCGCAACGGCGACGGCCGTGGTCGCTATCTCGTAGCGATTGTTCGCCAATAACCTCAAGCCAGCCCCACCCCGGGCTGGCTTTTTTCTTTCTTAGTTTTGTTATAGTAGAGCGATGGATATCACAAAGGCTCATTTTATAGGCATCGCCGGCAAGGGCATGAGTGCTGTTGCTTTGCTTTTGCGCGAGGAGGGAGTGGAGATAACCGGCTCCGATGAGGGCTTTTATCCGCCCGTTTCCGACTACTTGGCAAAAGCCGGCATCCCCTTTGCCAACGGCTACAAAAAAGAAAATATCCCAGATGATGCCGATGTGATTGTTATCGGCAAAACAGCCAAGCTCGTGCCGGAAAGCAACGAGGAGGTTGCCGCGGCATTTGAGAGCGGCAAAAAAGTTTTGTCGTTCCCCGACGTGCTGCACGAGCTCACCTTGCGCACCGACAACATCGTGGTGGCGGGCAGCTACGGCAAGTCGACCTCGACCGCGCTCCTCGCGTGGTGCCTTTTGCACACCGGCAAAGACCCGAGCTATTTTATCGGTGAGATTACTAAAGGGTTTGATGCGCACGCACACAAAGGCAAAGGCGACGTGTTTGTGCTCGAAGGCGACGAATATCCGTCGGCCAATTGGGACGAAAGCTCAAAGTTTTTGCATTACAATCCGCATACCGTACTCCTCACCTCGGCAACGCACGACCATGTCAACGTGTATCCAACGCACGAAAGTTATTTGGCACCGTTTAAAAAATTACTGTCTGTTATCCCTCCCAATGGTCTGCTGGTAGTAAACGCCAGCGAGCCGCACGCGCTCGCGCTCTCAACTCGTTACAACGGCAAAACCGTAACCTATGGCACCGAAGAAAGTGACTGGCACGCGGAGCGCATTGTGTACGGCATGCCAACCACGTTTGATTTGATGCACAACGGTACAAAAATAATTTCTCTCACCACACCACTCCTTGGCGCACACAATATCGAAAACATTGTCGGCATAAGCGCAGTATTGCTCGAAAAAGATTTACTCACACCCGAGGAGCTCACTGCCGCCGTCGCACGCTTTGAGGGAGTTAAGCGCCGCATGGAGCATCTCTCACCACGCTCGAGTGTTGCAATATACGAAGGTTTTGGCTCCAGTTACGAAAAGGCAAAAGCCGCCGTGGCTGCGATGAAACTGCACTTCCCCGCGCGAAGGCTCATTGTCGTGTTTGAGCCGCACACGTTTACCTGGCGCAACAGAGCGTCGTTGCATCAATACGACGATGTCTTTGCGGGGGCCGACAACGTGTTTATCTTTAGTCCGCCACATGACGGCAAAGAAACTCAACTAAGCGCCGAGGAGATAGCAAGCCGCGTGAGCGAGCATGGCATACCGGCAGTTGCCGTGGATACGCCCGAGGCAATGCTCGACATACTTGATAAACAACTTGGAGCAAATGACGATGTCCTTCTCTCCTCCTCCGGAGCGATGGGCGGCCTCATTGAAGGCATCCCAACATTAGTAGAGCAAAAGTTCCCCAACTGATATGAAAATTTTTTCGAGTGAGCTGGGGCACAACTATGGCTCGTATACCTTTGGCTACGCCAACTATTGCGAGCGCGAAGCAGGCGACTCGCTCGCGCACATATACGAGCTCGGCTATCTGCCCTACTCCGGCTCACCAGACGTGCAAAACATTTTTTATATGGCGCGCAGCGCGCGTGTTGTGTTGCCGCAGTTTGCGCTCACCAGCGAGAACAGGCGCATATCAAAAAAGTTTGACGGAGTGTTTGATAAAAAGCGCATCCCGCTCAACGAGTTTGATATCGAGGACGAGGCCTTTCTCTTTTTTTGCGTCGAGTATTTTAAAAACAAACATGGTATAGGCGCGGCACCGCGCGAGCGCATACACTATTGGCTCACCTGCGGCGTTGTCACCACTATCGTGGAGTATCGCAAAGCCGGCGTGCCAGTGGCCTATGTGTTTGAGGCGGAGGACGCCAGCATGACACACTACTGGTTTTCGTTTTATGACCTCTCACTTGTACAGCAATCGCTCGGCATGTGGCTCATGCTCGACTGCATCACGGACGCCGCGGCGCGCGGTGTCGAGCATTATTACCTCGGCACAGTGTACGGTGCCAAAGCCTTGTACAAAACAAATTTTGAGCCCCTCCTGTGGTGGGACGGCAGCGCGTGGCAGAGCGACATCACCACGCTTAAGCAAAACGCCCGTACAGACGACGGGCGCATTACTCCACTTATGGATGCGTGGAAAAGAGACCTGAAAAAATTTAGCGAGTAACTACGGCGTCAATATGTTGCCGGAGGTTGGCGGAATGAGCGGCTGGTTAACCACATACACAATGCCGTTGCTTGCTTTGTAGGCCGCGAGCGCGTACGAGCTGTTAACTTGCACCGAGCCGGAGGCACTTACTTTAAAGTTGAGTTCGTCGCCCGAGAGTGCCTTAACCGAACCGCTGTTTTGCACGTCCACATCAAGCTCTTTGCCAGAGACAATGCTGTACTGGATAAGACGCTTTTTTTGCGCTGCGGTCATGTTAACAATCGTGCCTGGCTTGAGCAATGCGTACCCTGCATCGGTTGAGACAAAAATCGTGTACGGCCCTTTGCCGGTAATCGATGAGCCTACGCCTGTGCTACCCAAATAACTTTCGTACTCACTTGCGCCGCTAAGCCCCGCAACAATAGCACTCACTGTCTGGCTGCTGTGGCTACTCACAGCCACAGGAGATGCCTGTGTACCCGAGGTGTCAGGTGTGGTCGAGGCAGTCGTTGCCGACGTAACAGGAGCGGCCGGTGTGGACGATGACATCCACCACCACACACCGCCAATAATAATGAGTACTACGACAATGCCAATAACCCAGCCCCACGTGTTATTTTCGTTCATAACAAATAAAAATATGAGTAATATATGTAAACCTCGTGAAGCACCATACTACAGCGCTCCATATGAATTTTGTCTGAAGGCTTAATACAGTTGGTGGGCATGGGGAGACTCGAACTCCCAAGGATTACTCCAGCCGCTTCTGAGACGACAGCGTATACCAATTCCGCCACATGCCCTTATTACGACAGAACCACTATATACCATCTCCACAAAGTAGTCCCGCGAGTCGCAGGCAAGGTTCCTTTCTTTACAATTTTCCAACCCTTCTCTTTTAACATACTCCGTACCTGTTTCTCACTGAGTAGAGTAAAGTGTCGCGGGTCTTTTTTTGAGACTGGATTCGGCCTGTCGTCAGGAAGACTAAAATAGCCTATTGCTCCCCTTTTCATAATAGAACTGATGTTTGTAAGCATCACGTCCCAATCTTTTTCAGGAATATGTTGAAGGGTTGCTGCAGCCCAAAATCCCTCGTATTTCTTTTTGGGAAGGCTTTTTTGCTCTAATAAATTACCTTGATAAAATTTTAGCTGAGGATAATGAGATTTTGCTATTGCGAGCATCTTTTTTGAAATATCCAACCCTTCATATGAAACTTTCCTGCCAATTCCTAAAAAAAGAGGCACATCTCGCCCGTGTCCACATCCAATATCAAGAACCGTTGCCTTTCCTTTCAAATGAACAACAAATTTCCGAAACTCTTTTTCAGAGTAAAAAGAATGGGTCTTGGAATTTGCCCACGAAGAAGCGTGTGTATCGTAATGCTTCTGATTAACCCTTTGCACCTTGTCCATAAAATTAGTATATCAGCTTAACTATTTGGTGGTCACAAGTCGATTTTGCTCGCACAGGTGGTCAGGCGTTCTAAATTTGCCGTCGCAAATTTAGCCGCACGACCCTGCCTCGCAGTTCTGCTTACTAGCAGAAAATCACTCCGGCTCGCACTTTGTGGTCACAAGTCGATTTTGCTCGTCAGCAAAATCGCTCGCGACCCCGGCTCGGTATTTTGCAAGTGCAAAATATACCTGCGCCCCGCACAGCGCAGAAAATCCCGCTCAAGCGGGATTTCTCTGTCGTCTGTGCGCGCTCTAGGGATCTAACGCGTCTCGGTCGCCCTAGAGCCGTCCTTTATTTAGGCCATTAATTTAATCTTTGCTGAGTTCGCTATTTTCTTGCTTACCGCTCCCACAAAAAGCCGGTACGCTAACCTGTCTTCTTTGGCATAATTAAAAGGCACACCTATGTGTGTTTTGCAGTGAGGACAAACAAGTTGAGTGACACTTTTCAAGTTTTCATTCTGCAAGTTGGAATATGTTTTGGAGCCATAGATGCGGTCTAGATATGTCCGTTTGAGCATACCGGGGCCATCTTTCTGGTAATAGAAAAGATGTGCGCCACATTTAGCACAGGAAATGTCGAGCAGACGCGAGTATCCGCCACGCACCCTTTTGTATTTATCACTCTTAAAAATCGACTTTGCCATACAAGACAATATAACATTTTACAAAAGAAAAGACCCCGGGTTGGCGGGGCCGAGCAATGGGCGTGTTTTTGCAACTTAGCCAATTGCTTGAAGGTACTGTTCGTAGATTTTCTGAACGACCATATCAACTTCTCCAGTCGGATTGGCGATACGATAGTCAAAGAGAGTATCGTACTCGCCGCGGGCGAGTTTCTCCAATTCAGCCAAACCGGCAGTCACGCGCGATTGAGTTGGATCGCGCTTGTCCGCCGCAAGCCTTAGTCGGAGAGTTTCCGGGTCGGTCTCAACATAGACTTTGAAGAGTCGACCTTGGAAGTGTTGCTCCATCACATCGAGCCGGTCGATGGGCCAGTCGAGGAGCGGAAATTTCTCCGCCTCGAAGGCTTGCTCAATGGGTTCTCGTGGCGTCGCATAGCGGATGTCGTATAGCTGGTTCACAACGAGGATTTTTTCATCGCGCACCAACTTGTCCAATTTCCTTCCGCTCACCGACACTTTGTCCGTCTCTCCCCTTCGCAGTTTTCTTGTGATATAGGGGGAGATGTAGACGAACCGATCATCCAGTTGCCGGAGCCGCTGGATGATGGTGGTCTTGCCAACGCCCGAGGGTCCGAGCAAAAGCAGGAATTTAGTCTGCATCTGCGCTTCTCCATTGGTTGAGCGTTTCCTTCAGTTCGATGACGGCATCGAGTATTTTTTGCCGCCATTCAGTTTCCGCTGGATCGTAGGGGTACAAGACACCCCGTGAGGAGTTTACGAACACGCCTCGGCCGGTAGAGTCGAGCAGTTGTCGGAAGTGGTCGAGGCTGCCGCCCTGCACGCCATATCCGGCGAACAGGATAGGCATGTCGTCAGGAATGACTTGGCGTACGCCGCTCAAGTCTGCATCGGCGATTGAAGAGAGGACAGGAATAAGGTTGGAGCCTCTGTTCCATCTCTCTGCAACCAGTTGGAGCATGTACTGCCAGAGCATCCTTCCATCCGAAAGGACAATGTTCTGTACAATATCTGCTCCGGGGTTACTGGTTTTTACAAGCACGACGCCCGCTTTGTCGCCAAGCGACTCGAACGGCTTGAGCACATCGTCACCCATGTAAGGATTGACGACGAGCCCGTCCGCTCGGATCTCCTCGAAGATATTGCGGAGGTAAGCGTCCATCGTGTTATCGATGTCGCCGACTTTCGCGTCGACGAACACCATCACCTCTGGGTAATGCTCCTGCACGTAAGCAACGACCTTCACAAGAAGCTCGTGGCCTTTCGGAAAAACATCGAAGAACGCCTTCTGCACTTTGTAAGCGCAAATATGCGGCCCAGTGATGTCGATGACCTCGCGCAGAAAGCGAGACACCTTCACTTCGTCGGACGCATGCGGTCCTATAATGGACAGCGGCATCTTGGCGAGATCGGGGTCGAGTCCGACGCACGCCAAAGTGTTTTTGCTAACCATCGCGTCCCGCAAAAGCGCAAGCGCTCTTCTGGGAGGCCGCTTTTCGGCGGAAGGGATCAGGCCAATGTGGCCCAAATGTTCTTGCTTAGCGTAGAGATGAGGACTCGTATATTCCGTAGGAGGAATCACAACCGGGGTATAGCCTTCCACTGAGTAGCCGTTCTCGTCGAAGACTCTCGCCTTGTTTACGTTGTTAGTGGCGAGATTGATTTTCATCGTCGGCGGTATTCCAAAGAACTTTAGAATACCAATGACTCCGCCATAGGTCCGCATGTCGATAATGCCGTCAGGAGCGACTGCGTGGGCAGCCTCGACGGTATTGATCTTCAGTAGTGTCTGGAGACGAAGCGTTGCGAGCTTGAACGGCAGTCCCAAGCCTCGGCCGTCTTGCCGAGGAATGTTGACAACCATGCCTTCACCAGCATCGCCGATGGTTTCAAGCGCCAAAGCGAGTTGCTCTCGGCACTCGCAGGTGCGGTCGCCGAACATTTGCCCTGTCTCGCAGCCGGAATCTACTCGGATGAGGAGCAAATTGGACTTCTTGAAGACGGGCATCATATCGCCGTTGATCTCGGCATTGACGATGACTGAGTATTTTACCCAGCTATCATCGATACTGAAATCGAACTGGTAGAAGTCTCCGTAATCGGTGCGGATGAGTCCCACACCGCGCCGCGTCACGATGAACCACCGTGTCGCGCCATTTTCAGCAACGGCAATTTGTCTGCCCTTAGGAATCATCGAATCTTTTGCTTGGTCGATGAACCTGGCAACATCCTCGGCACTTCTGCCGGTGCGATTGCCTATTTCCTCGAAGTTGAGTTCCATTATTCTGCTCCTTCCGATTTCTTGGAGTAGTAGGTGCCTTTCCGTAGTC
This sequence comes from Minisyncoccota bacterium, assembly GCA_035510635.1. Classification (GTDB taxonomy): domain Bacteria; phylum Patescibacteriota; class Minisyncoccia; order Phycocordibacterales; family SBAW01; genus GWA1-54-10. Next base: position 60,574 of record DATKGU010000006.1, read on the forward strand.
GAAACGCGAGACGCTCGTCAAAGTGCCGCGTAGGCGTACCGATGAGCGCTTGGCAGCTTGAGCATACGAGGTTTTGCATGTGCCTCGGTTCGGTAATCGCCGGATCGTGTTGTAACCGCTCAAGCGAGGGTGGCGAAAAGATCCGGTTGAGATAGCAGCGCAAAAGCTGTCCGTGGCCATCCTTTTGATATGTCAGCACCAGGGTATTGCAGGCGGCGCAGAAGATATCGATTATTCTTGCCTTACCGCCACGCACCCGCAGGTAATGGTCTCGTTTTATATCCACGTTCTCCTCCTTGCGTATCAAAGGACTGGGTTAAGCTGAGTGCAGAATACAATAAAAATGGCGAAATAGCAATCAGGGCGAAAAATATTTTATCAAAATGATTTTTGATTTTTTATGGCTCCAGGGATCGAACGCAGAAAATGGCTTTAACAAACGATGCGCCATGGTCGCACTAAAATGGACATCTTGACGATGCTAAAAAACGGCTCTGTTAACGCACCTCGGTCGGTCTCACTAACGTGTGGGTTTGTATGATGATATACGAGCCTATTTTACACGAAACGGAGGCCTCTAGGGTAGTCACTCGGGGGTAGTTTACCCCTACATTCACCCCTACATTCAACCTATGCCGGAATGTAGGGGTAGCTAGTCTCAATATTGGCTTCAACGCAGGGCTTTTGCGACCTGTCTCTAAAAAATCTCAAACCCTACTTCACTCCGTACCACCCCCGTGGTGGTACTCCGTGAATCGTCGCGGGTTCGCGTCTGGTGCCTCGGCCTTCTTCTTCCGTCCCGCAGTTTCTTTTTTATCGTTGGTGGGGGG
>DATKGU010000007.1:0-8065 GCA_035510635.1 Minisyncoccota bacterium
GGGATAATTGCCATTGTCGTTGTAATACTCCTCGAGCGCAAGCTGGATGGTGCGGATGTCGGCTACGCGCTTTGCATCGCGGCCTTTTGACTGGGCCGAGGAGAGCGACACCATAATAATGGAGGCGAGTATGCCGATAATGGCAATAACCACCATGAGCTCAATGAGCGTAAAACCTTTCTTTCTTACTTTAAAAATTTTCATATACCATCTAGTATACTCCCTCAAAAAATCCCCAGCCGAGCGGCTGGGGATTTCCAAAAACCTAAACTGAGGAGTAGAGACTATTTGCAGCCACGGATAACACCACCCGAAGTAGCGTCGGTGACGCTTATCATACCAGCGTTTGCATCGGCATTAGGATTGGCATATGTACTGTTGCCATTCTCAAGATAGGAACAAATCTCATAATTCTCTGTCGTAGCCCCTGCAGCACCAGCGTCAGTTGCAATGGAGTACTGGCATGTCGCAGCCGTCTCAGTAGTTGCCTTACCTTTGCAGGTGTTTGCCGCACCTGAGGTTGAAGGGTCTTGATACGACAAGAACGAAGCGCCAGTAAGACCGGTGCAAGTTGAAGCATCGGCATTTTGACCAACACAAGTAGCAATAGCGACAGGACTGCCGGTGTCGTTAAGCGAGATAGCCTTTGCCATCTCCTGGAGGTTGGCTACGCGCTGTGCATCGCGGCCTTTGGAGCGGGCGCTGTTAAGAGAAACAAGCACAATTGACGCGAGGATACCGATGATGGCAATAACCACCAAGAGCTCGATGAGTGTAAAACCCTTCTTCAAACCTTTATTCATAGTCTAATCTGTAGGTTACTAAATAATTAATAAATAAAACGACGTTTAGTCTCCTGCTCCCCCAGTATACGCGGTTTTATAACAAACAAGAGGTGGGTGTGTGGATAAGATACCAGCCTCTTATTACATGTTTGCGGTCGTGTTGTAGATAGGCAGGAGTACCGAGGCGAGCAAAAATCCTACACCAACGGCCAGCGCGATGATAAGCGCCGGCTCAATGAGGGCCACCAGCGTGTCCACCGAGGCGTTGACCTCCCGCTCATAAAACTTGGCGAGGCGCTCCAGCACACTGCCCATCTCGCCTGTTTCCTCGCCGATTTGGAGCATCTGCACCAAAATAACGGGGATTTCCTTGGGATATTTGGCAAACGTCTGCGACATCGAACTGCCGGCTTTAACCCCCTCAACCGCCTCGGTAAGGATTTTTTGGTAAATCTCGTTGTCCACCACGGCGGCGGTTATCTCAAGCGAGCGCACCGCCGATATGCCGGAGGAGAGCATGATGTGCATGTTGTCGGCAATGCGCGTGAGGTAGAGCTTTTTGTACAAGTCGCCGATATACGGCACCGAGAGCTTAAGCTGGCCCAAAGCAAGTTTGCCTTTTGGAGTTTTAAAGTATCGCATGACAAAATATCCTCCAATAATGATTGCGATGAGCAAAAATATGCCGTAATCGACCAAAAAGGAGGAGAGGCCGAGCACAATTTGAGTTTCGAGCGGGAGCGTGCCGCCGGAGTCGGTCAAAATAGAGCCTATGTTGGGGATAATGACCGTGAGCATGAGCACCATCACGCCAATAAAAGTGGCAAAAATAAAGCCCGGATAGACAAGCGCATTGCGTGCCTTGGAGGAGAGCGCGTAGGAACGGTCGATGTAGTCGGCCAAAAAGAGAAAGGTCTGGTCGAGCTTGCCCGACTCCTCGCCTGCGCGCACCATGTTGACATAAAAGTCGGAAAAGATAGTAGGATGCTTGTCGAGCGCTTTGGATATGCTCGTGCCTCCTTGGAGGTCATCGCTGATTTCGGTGAGGGCTTGGCGGAGCGCTGGCTTCTCGGCTTGCTCGGCAAGCAGACGGAAGACGCGGAGTGCCGACACCTGCGCCTCAAAGAGCGTGGCAATCTGGCGCGAGAGGAGCACCAAGTCGCGGCTCCGCACGCCGCCCAAAAATGGGATATGCAGAGAGCTAAGGCCTCCCTTTTCCCCGGTTGCCTTGATTGCCGTAATAGTAATGCCGTTGCGCTGGAGGCTTACAATGGCGGTGTCTTGCGATGCCGCATTAACGATGCCGCCTTGCGGCTTGCCCTGAGTGTCGAGTCCTTCGTACGTAAATTCCATAACTCTGTTTATTGTACCCCAAGTTTTTATTGGATGTACACAATTACACAGTTGCAGAAGGTGCCCTTCTGCAGTTTAAACCTCTATAAGTTTATTTTTTAATGCTTCAAGAAGTTCGGGGAATTCAGTCTTTGGTCTGTCGTCATGTCCAAAGTGTCCTTGGTCGGCATATTCATGATAATCGGTGTCCAAGTTTTCGTGTATAAATCGCGCCTCTTCAATCGGAATAAATGGGTCGTCAGTCGAAGCAAATTGAATAATCCAGTCTTGATTGCTTTTTATAGCGTCCCAATCCCATGGAGCGTCGTAGTAATGACTCTCTTTTTCTGTATCGTAGCCCAAATCCGTATAGCATGCCCCAACAAGAATTGAACCCAAGAGTTTATTATCTTCCGCATAGCGCATCGCCGCTACAGCACCCGATGAGTGACCAATAAGTATTGTCTGTTCATCTGCGCCGAGTTTTTTGATAAACGGCAACCAGAATTCTTTTCGCGCCAGTTCAGCGTCTGGAAATTGTTCGTTAATTACTTCTATGCCAAATTTTGGTAATTCATGCTCAAGGTAAGGAAGCCAGTTGTCTTTTGGGCCTCCGCCTCCATTGCCCGGAATGAGAATTGCTTTCATACATATAGTATACAACTGTAGAAGGGCACCTTCTGCAGGTTAGTCGAGCAAGAGATCTTTAAGATCTTTACGTTGTCTTATAGCTTCAAAACTATCAGAGACAAATTGCTCATACATACCAGCATGAAAAAATTGTTCTAAAATAATGCTCTTATCACAAAGCGTCCCTGCACGCAGATTGATATAGTCTGGGTAACTGCTGTATTGATACATGGATAACTGGTCTACTAACCCAGCAACCTTTGGATTTTGATGGATATATGCACTTAGCCACAACAAATATTCATTTGAATCTACATGAACAGATTTAAACTGATCTTGAAATAAAGAACCGACACGGTTATATTTTTTATTGAAATATCTGGAATACCCGCTCATAAGATTAAGCATGAGGGCATTTATTGGAACTTCTGTATTTTGACGCAATACCAAATGAAAATGATTTGGCATTAGACAGTAGGAAACTAGGGTAAAAGCACCTAGCGGAAAAGATTTCCTAATATAACGTCCACTTTTTTCTGCAGAAGGGCACCTTCTGCATTCTTCGGGGAAGAGATACTCTCTTATACGGGACAGAAAAAATAAGTAGTCATTTTGATCGCGAAAAATATCCATCTTCCCGTTTCCGCGATTAAAAAGATGATAATACTCCCCAGGCGCAAAGGCTTTATAGTCCCTGTTTTTCACAGGGGCATATTCTAGACGCAGAAGGTGCCCTTCTGCAAGTTACATTAAACGCTCGAGGCTCTTGGGGTTCCAGCTCCTCGCGTAGGCGCTCTCGATGGTAATCTCCCCTTGGCGCACGAGGTCGGCAAGGCAGCGGTTCATGTCTATCATACCCTCTTGCCCGCCCGTTTCGATGACCGTTTGTATCTCGTGCGTGCGCTTTTCGCGGATGAGGTTGGCTACCGCGCTGTTGTTAAGCAAGAGCTCATAGGCCGGAATAAGGCCGCCCGCAATGCGCGGCACCAAGCGCTGGCTAAAGATGCCAGCGAGAGAGCCCGCAAGCTGGACGCGTATTTGCTCTTGCTGTGTTGCGGGGAAGGAGTCGATGATGCGGTCGACTGTTTGCGCGGCATTGTTGGTGTGGAGGGTCGAAAACACAAGGTGGCCTGTTTCGGAAGCAGTCACTGCCGTTGAGATGGTCTCCGGCGTGCGCATCTCGCCTATCATGAGCACGTCGACATCTTGGCGGAAGACTGATTGCAACGCCTGCGGGAAGTCGGCGGTATCAACACGCACCTCGCGCTGCTCCACCAGCGACTTTTTATTTTCAAATAAATACTCGATAGGGTCTTCGATGGTAATGATGTGCTCACTGCGCTCCTGATTTATTTTTTCTATCAAAGCGGCGAGCGTGGTGGTCTTGCCCTGCCCCACCGGACCCACCACCAAAAAAAATCCTTGTTGGCGCTCGGCAAACGTCTCAAGCACGGGGGGCAAATTGAGCTCGGCAATCGTGCGTATGATGCGCGGGATAAGGCGGAGCGCCACGCCGATATCGCCGCGCTCAAAGTAGGCGTTGCCGCGGAAGCGCACTTTATCGCCGTAGGCAAACGAAAAGTCGGCCTCTTGAGTTTTAAGGAAAAGGTCTTTACGCTCCGGCGGCAAGAGCTCGGTGACAAGCCCGAGCATGTCGGCGCTTGTGAGTATGGCTTCGCTCAACATGGGCGTGAGGACGCCGGAGACGCGCATCATCGGTTGTATACCGACAGAAAGGTGCAAGTCGGAACCACCCTGCGTGATGAGCGCCTCGATAAGTTGTTGCAACTTTTGTTTGTAGTTTGGCATAGTCTTTAGGCTTGTATCTCTTCTTTACTTGTTTTGGCAATCACCTCCTCTTTGGTGTCTTCGTCTTTGACATCCTCGCCAAGCACCTCCGGCGCTTTTGATGCCGTGTAATCGGCCTCTTCTTCCGGCAACTCAAACTGGCCGCCGAGCGTGTTGACCTCCTCAAACGGAATGCTCCCCTTCGCGGCTTTAATAATAGCATCCTCTTTCATCGTGAGCATGCCGTGTTTACGCACAATGGCAAACATATCGTCCTCCGGCTTGCCCGCGAGTATCGCGTGTTCAAGCTCGATGTTCATATCAAACATTTCAAACACGCCGATGCGGCCGCGTGTGCCAGCCGGACAGTCGGGCGAGGGATTTTTAAGATAAATTTCCTCCAATGGAGGCACTTCTTTTTGAAACTCGGGCGGCAAGTCGGCAAACTGGTCTTTAAACATGGTCGCCATGCTCTCGTCTACCTTCATTTTTTTGCCGCCGCCGGGGCACAACGTGCGCACAAGGCGTTGCGCCATGCCGAGTATCAACACGGGCGGTATTAGGTACGGCTCGACACCCATGTCGAGGAGGCGCGGCACGATGCCTATCGCGTTGTTGGTGTGGATAGTGCTAAGCACCAAGTGGCCGGTGAGTGCCGCTTGCACCGCCAAGTTGGCGGTCTCGGCGTCGCGGATCTCGCCCACCATGATGATGTTGGGATCTTGGCGGAGCGTGGTGCGCAAGCCGTTGGCAAACGTGTAGCCGATTTCGGGCCGCACTTGGCTTTGCGAGACGCCGGGGATGGTGTACTCCACCGGGTCCTCGAGCGAAAGTACGTTTTGTTTTTCTCTATCAACCTCGTTTAATATCGAGTAGAGCGTGGTGGATTTTCCCGAGCCGGTCGGGCCCGAGATGAGCACCATGCCGTAGGGTTTTTTAATCGCGGTGCGTATCATCTCCAGATTGCGCTCGGAGAGGCCAAAGGAGTCGAGCTTAAGCTCAAGCGAGGCGCTGCCTAAAATACGCATCACCACCTTCTCGCCGTAGTAGGTGGGGAATGTCGAGACGCGAAAGTCGACTTTGTTGCCGCCGACGCGCGCACTAAAGCGGCCGTCTTGCGGTTTGCGTTTTTCGTCGAGGCGCATGTTGGAGAGCACTTTGATGCGCGCCACCACGGCGCTGTGCACTTTGGAGGGCAACGTAATGTTGGTAATCAAGATGCCGTCGATGCGGAAGCGCACGCGCGTTTGGTCAACCAGCGGCTCAATGTGGATATCGGACGCGCGCTGCTCGCTGGCGTGGCGCAAAATGGTTGCCACAATTTTGGTAACCGGCGCATCCTCGGTGATGGCCGAGGTTTCGGTCTCGGTGACTTCGTTTTCTTCCAAACCCACGAGGCGCGCACTCCCCTTCTCCGCTTTTTTGTCTACCACCTCGCCGGTTTCAAACTCGCCGAGCGCTTTGCCCACCTCGCCGGAGAGGCCCTTATATTGCTGAAGCAGTTTTGAAAAATCGGTTTCGGTAATTAAAAATATTTTGTACGGCATACCCACTTTTGCCGATATAAAGGTGAGCGCATCGCGCGCTTCCATGTTGTCGGGGTCGGTAATGCCCACCTCAAGCGCGCCATCCACCACGCCAAGCGGGGCCAAGCGATAATGCCGCGCGCTTTCCTCGGGTACGAAGCGCAATGTTTCAAACGCAACCGGCTTGCCGACAAGCTCGCGCGTGGGGATGCTGTAGTAGTCGCCCTTTGCTTTGAGGATTTGCTCCAGCGTGACGCCGTTTTTTTGGAGCACGGTCTCAAGATCGGCGCCCGGCTTGCCGAGCTCGGCCTCTATCTCCGGCACAGCCTTTGCATCGACAACGCCGCTGTCGCTGAGCAATTGAAGCAGATTCATATCAGGTTAATTCCCGCCCGTGGGCAATGTTATGGCGGGGAGCACATTGGAGTTGCTTGTCGCGCCGGTAGATTTGCCGCTCGGCAAAAACGGGTCGGGGTTTCCCACTGTCTGCGGCGGGATGGTGACCCCAAAGTCGGTAAGCGAGATAAACGCCGGGTCGGAAAAGATGCTGTTGTCGAGCTTAATCGTCTGCAAATTTTGGAGCGTCACGAGCAAACTTTGCGAAAGTGCCGTGTTGGCGGTGTCGGTCGAGGTTAAGGCAGGCGTGGACGAGCCCGAGAAATAAGCAAAGTACACATACCCAAGGATTACAACCGCAACAATCCCTCCTATGGCCATTTTATTTTGTTTCAAAAAGTTCATATAGGTGTGGATTTAATGGAGCCAATACGTGCGGACAATAAAGGTGTAGTCGGTGGTGGCGCTGTTTGATGCGGGTGCAGTAAAGCTGAGCTTTTGCACATCAATGAGGCGTACGCTGTGCTCCAAGTCTTGGAGGAACGAGAGCATATCGCTGTACGATGCATTTACCGAAAACCCGATATCAACCGAACCGACAGCGCTCCCTCCCGAGGAGGCTACGCTTTGCTGCGTTTGCGCACTGCCGCCAATGGTGCCAAGCTGCACATTGCTGAGCGATATGTTGTGCCGCGCCGCAATATTGTTGACGTCGATAATAAAACGGATGTTGTCGACATTGTCGGGGAGCACCTCCTGCAACTTTTGCACATCATCGGCCGAAAAAGTGTTGCGCCTGCTCAAGAGCTGGTCGCGTATCGCGCGGAGCTGTTGCGATTTGGTAAGCGCGTCGTCGTACGCACTCGCCTGCGCTTGGAGCGCTTTGCTGGCCTGGTAGGTCGGGTTGGTATACACGACAAAGAGGCCGATGGCGGCAATGACGAGTATGATTGGCATAAAGAGTCTCATATTATTGTCCGGGTGTTGTGGCTCCGGTAGCGGGTGTGGATGATGCGCTCATCATGGGAGACGCAGACGGCATGCTGGTGCTCGTTGTGCCGGTTGTGCTGAGCGAGCTGTCATATGAGAGCACCGACGGGTCAACATTTGCGGTTACCGTAAACCCTACGCTGCCGTCGGTGTTGACCGTGATGCCGGAAAAGACAACATCTTTAAGCAACTTGTTGCCGCCAAACTGGTCGGACTGCAACGCCACGGTCGAAAAGCTGTCTGCAGTGCCCGTCATGGTGATTTTTGCGGTGCCGTCGGGGTTGAGATCATACTCAAAGTTGCCAAACGATACATTGGCGAGCGTTTGTTGCGAGAGAAAGGCAAACACGCCCGAGACTGCCACGTGGCTTGCAAGGAGCGTCTTTGATTGGTTGAGCCGGCTGTCGAGACGCACGAGGTCTTGGATGGTGCCCGGGTCAAACGCCCCCTCGGCAAGGGCGAGCGACTGGCTCTTAGAAGCGATGGCGCTGTTTAAATATTGCGTGTAAGCAAACGAGCCGCCTGCGGCAACGAGCGATGTGATAAACACAAGCAAAGCGATGAGAAACAGAAGCCCAAAAGAACTCTCACTCCGCGTAGCGGAAATGTCGAGCGATTTTTTAGGTATAAAAGACGACTGAACCTGAGGATCCATGTAGCTTTAGTATATAGTACAAA
>DATKGU010000008.1:0-59715 GCA_035510635.1 Minisyncoccota bacterium
GTCGGCACCAATGTTAAACGTGTTGGCGGCAAAGAGGAGTACGGTGGTGCCATAGAGCACCGGCCGCGCATAATGGCGGCGTATGTTTGCGGCGAGTCCTTGACCAGTCACCACACCAATGCGTGCGCACATCTCCTGCACAATGGCCATGAGGGGGAAGGTAAACGCGGCGAGCCACAGGAGCTGGAATCCGTACTGCGCGCCGGTTTGCGAGTAGGTGGCGATGCCCGAGGGGTCGTCGTCGGAAGCGCCGGTGGTGAGGCCTGGGCCGAGCGTCTCCCAATATTCCTCGGCGCGCTTAAAAGGGCGTTTGCCGATAAACTTTTTTTCGAGCCACGTTGCCTCCTCGATGCTCTCCTCCAAAAGTATGGCAGGTTCCTCGGCAGTTTTTTCTAAAATACTTTTCATGACTCCTTAACGAAGTATAACCCGCAGATATGTAAATAAAAAAGCTGGCGTGCGGGCACTATGTTCACTTCGTGTTCATGTGCAGCTGGTACGGTGGGCTGGGGGCTGTTGTGGAGAATACCCAATGAGTCCGTTCAAGTTACCCATTGTTCTTTCGCTCGTGCTCTCTACTTTTGCGCCTATCGCTCATGCAGATGCGAAGCCGACGCTCGCCACGTGGTACGCCACCTGCAGACACGGTCCGCTCTGCGTTGCAAGCTGGGAGTATGACATCGGGACGAAGCTCAGCCTGCGCAACCTAGAGACTGGCAAGTCGGCGGTCGGTGTCGTCTTAGACCGCGGGCCCGAAAAATGGACCGGAAAGAAGCTTGATGTCTCACTACCGATTGCCCGAGAGCTCGGCATGGTAAGTGCCGGTGTCGCAGTGATTGACGTGCAGGTTATCGGCCGCCCATAAAAGGCCACCCGTGTGCAATAAAAGGCGAGCTCCGAAAGGAGCTCGCCTTATTTTCTTTTCATTTCTTGGCGGAGGGGGAGAGATTCGAACTCTCGATACCTTGCGGTATGACAGTTTTCAAAACTGTTCGTTTCAACCACTCACGCACCCCTCCGTATAAACGACACAATACACTTTTTTGGTCATATCTGCTATGGTATCGCATATTGCGATATCAAAGACTATTTGAAATCACAATCTGTGATATCAAAATAATCAAGGTACTATTTATATATGAAATATATAGGCATCGACTACGGCACTAAGCGCATTGGGCTTGCTCGCTCCGACGAGGGCGGCTCTGTCGCATTCCCGCTTGTCACGATTGCCGCGGGCCCTTATGCGGTGGGCGAGATAGCCGCGATAGTAAAAAAAGAGGGTGCGCAAAAAATAATTTTGGGCGAGTCGCACAACTTTAAAGGCGAGGCCAACAAAGTGATGGAGGACATCGAGCAATTTAAAAAAGATTTGGAGGAAGTCGCCGGTGTGCCGGTGGTGTACGAGGCCGAGTTTTTGAGCAGTGCGGCCGCTGCGCGGCAGTTTGAGGGCGAGTTTGGCCGCGGTGGGAAGCCAAGCCAAGAGAAGCTTGACGCATCGGCCGCTGCAGTGATATTACAAAGTTATCTGGATCGCCAGAAAAATAAAGAGCAAAACCATGGAATCAATTAGCATCGACGATTTTAAAAAAGTAGAAATCCGCATCGGCGAGATTGTAAGCGCCGAGCGCATTGAGGGCTCTGAGAAGCTGCTCAAACTCAAAGTAAATTTTGGTGCCGAGGACCGGCAAGTGCTCTCGGGCATCGCGGCCTACTATCCCGAGCCGGATGCTTTGGTGGGGAAGCGTGTTGCGTTTGCCACCAACTTGGTGCCTCGCATGATGATGGGCTTGGAGAGCCAAGCGATGATACTCGCGAGCGGCGGAGGCGATGAGCCGCTCTCGCTCCTTGAGTCGACAGCCAAGCCGGGCTCGACGATACACTAACTTTTTTCGCGCGCGAGCCAGATCTCGCGCGCGATGGGAAGTATCGATACAAAAACGATAAGCAACAGTATTGGCGTGAGATAGTGCTCGGTGGCGGGGAAGGCATTGCCTAAAAAATACCCAAGCAGGGTGATGCTCAACCCCCACAACAGGGCGCCGATGCTGTTGAAGATAATAAATGTGGAGTAGGCCATCCTGCCCACACCTGCCACTATAGGCACAAAGGTGCGCACTATGGGGACAAAACGTGCCAAGACAAGCGCCTTCGCGCCGTACTTTTTGTAAAACATCTCGGAGCGCTCGATGTGTCGCTTGTTAAAGAAAAACGAATCTTCTTTTGTAAAAATCCTCGGGCCAATCCACTTTCCAAACGCGTAGCCGGCCGTGTCGCCGACCACTGCCGCTAGCGGCAGTAATATAAGAAGTGCCGTGAGATTGAGCGTGCCGTTTGCTGCGAGTAGCCCCGCGGTAAAAAGGAGACTGTCGCCGGGGAAAAAGAATCCAAAAAAAAGCCCCGACTCCGCAAACACAATGGCAAAAATCCCAATGTAGCCGAGCGTCGTGATAATAGTGAGCGGGTCAAGCGTGAGATGCATGGCGTGTTGCTTTATTGAGCTGATGTTTGTACTCGTGCCAGGTGAGGATGATAAAAATAAAGTCGAGGATGCTTACCACTAGGAGCACCAGCGAGTGCGTGTGCGCGAGGCGGTACACCTGATATATAAGGAACGTGCTTGTAAACACCATGCTAAACGGATATGCCCATAGGTGGTTTTTAAACAAGTTGTATGAAAGAAAGAGATTCATCACGCCATGAAAGAGCAAATATATGGCGACAAAAAGTTGCGTGCCGGGCGCAATCGTGTGCACGTGAGAGACCACCAAGTGTAATACGCGATTGTCGGAGTCGCCCAAAAACACCGCGCGCGTGAGCAACACAAAGAGGTGAGGGAACCAGCCGCGCACATCTGCCAAGAGGAGAAAGCCGCCCGTAATTTCCCACGCGCTGTTAAAAGCCTTGAGCAAAACGCCCGTTTCAAACAGCTCATGCCAATAACTTTCGCGTAAAAACATATATCACGTAATAATAGCGGTACTATGGTATTGTGCCAGTGTTTGGCACCCGTAGCCACAACGCCCCTGTAGCCCCGACGCCGCTTAGAGCGGATCGGGGTCCCGACCAAAGCGTCGGGATTAAATGGATATTTATGGCGTACGTATATATTCTAAAGACAAAATCGGGCAAATATTATGTGGGGAGTACGGAGAATCTTTCCACAAGACTCGCTCATCATATAGGAGGACATACACCCTCGACTAAAAAATTAGGAGCTGAAGCATTGTTGTTGTCTCAGGAGTACGAGACCTTAAAAGACGCTCGCTCGGTGGAGTACAAAATCAAAAATCTCAAACGCAAAGATTACATTGAGAAAATGCTGAAAGACGGTTACATTAAGGTCAAGCCCTCATAGCTCAACGGATAGAGCAGCGGACTTCTAAGCCGCTGATCGAGGTTCGATTCCTCGTGAGGGCACCTGTTAGTGCTAAGTCGGTGGATGTAAGCATCCCATGTCAAAATATATAAATTGGAGTATATTTTCTATATGTTTGATCGGGTTAACATAATCATAGCAATCGGAACACTTGCTTCGGCGTTTGCAGCATGGTCTGCAGCTAAAGCAGCCCAAAAAGCAGCAGAGGAAACACGAAATGCTCGACTCGACGAATTTCGTCCAATACTTAATACAGCTTTGTATAACCAAGGCGGTTTAGAATTGGCCATAGATTTAGTAAATAGAGGCAAAGGGCCTCTTCATAATTTAATTCTTGTTGACTTCCCAAACACGATTTTTGGGAAAACAACTCTGCAAGTAGATGAGGTGACGCGATGTGTGATAGAGGCTTCTAATTGGACAAGACTCGATCCACAAAAGATGGAAATTAAATTTCAATACGTGGATATTTATGGGCGGCACTTTGAAACTATTGCCCACATCGACAGATGGGAGGGCGGCATGGCCGCTATCACGGATATTACAGTAATGCGCCAGCACCAAATTTTATAAATTCAATTGGTAGAAATAATCTTGAATAGTTATATTTGACTTCAAGCTACCCTAAAACGGTGATGGCACTTCGGGCATTCGGTATTTAATCTTGGGGCTCTACCAATATCGGCTCGCGAAATTATTTGTAAATTTTCAATCCTGTTGTCCACTTTGTTTGCGTTTATATGGTGAATAATTTCATCTTTTTTAAGATTTCTACCGAGATAATTCATCATTACAAGACGGTGTTCTGGCACATATCCATTTTTAGTCGCTTGGGGATGAGTAGGTAAAAAAAATAATTTATACCCCTTACTACCTATATGATGGCCAATTGTTTTGTTTTTATAATGACATATATGTGAACAAAACGATTGTTTTTTTAAGTGTGCTTTAAATTCTTTTCCACATTCTTTACAAATTTTTTCCATTTTCCTAAAGTGTACAGATGATTGTACACTATTACAATCATCGAACATATCCGCCAGTTATTAACACTTTTATGGGATACTTATTCAAGTGATTAAACTCCGACCGAGCAGCGTTGCTCTGCTATATTAAAATTCCCGAGTTTGGCACTAAGTGACAATTGTCTAAAAACCAGTATAAATAAGGACACGCATTGCGCGTTGCACGCTTAGCTCAGTTGGTAGAGCATCCCGTTTACACCGGGCAGGTCGCAGGTTCGAGTCCTGCAGCGTGCACAATGATAGAGCCGCAGATTATATACGAAGACGCCGAGTTGCTGGTGGTTAACAAACCGGCGGGGATGATTGTGTACCCCGATGGCAAGCACGACTATCCGGCACTCTCGCATTGGCTTGAAAAAAAGTATGGCGAAGGCAACTTTCATTTTGTGCATCGCATCGATAGGGAAACATCGGGCGTATTGGTGGTGGTGCGTACTGAGGACGCATATGAGTTTTTAAAAAATCAATTTGCCGAGCGCGAGATACAAAAAACCTACCGTGCGTTTGTATACGGCTCGATCACCAAAGACCGGGGCGTCATCGACAAACCAATAGGCAGCAGCCGCGGGGGCCGCGGCCCGCGCTCGGCAAAGATGCCGCGCGGCACCGTGCGCGAAGCCATCACTGCGTACCGCGTTGTTGAGCGGGGGAGTGATGCCACCTATATAGAAGCGTTCCCAAAAACCGGCCGCACGCACCAGATACGTGTGCACCTAAGCGCAGTGCAACATCCTATTGTGGCCGACCAACTCTACGCGCCGAGCCGCCCAAAAATACTGGGCTTTGAGCGGCTGGCGCTGCACGCGTTTTCTATCGTGTTTACCCATCCTAACGGCAAGGAGATGAAGTTTGAGGCGCCCTTGCCGGAGGATTTTGTACGAGCAGAAAAGTTGCTGGCAAAGGCTTAGTTGCGACTCCGCACGGCTTGTGTTAAAGTCTTTGAGCAATGAAATCCGGCGTAAAACACACCACGGTTAATATAAAGGAACGCGCGAATCTAGGCATCCGCTCGGGCGACACGGTGCGTGTCTGGCAAAAAATCGAGGAGCTCAAAACAGGCAAGGGCGCCAACAAAAAGGCGGTCACGACCAAAAACATCCGCAAACAAGCCTTTGAGGGCTTGGTATTGGCGGTCAAGCACGGCACCGAGCCGGGCGCGATGTTTACCGTGCGCAAAGTGTCCTCGGGCGTCGGAGTCGAAAAAATCTTCCCGCTCTACTCGCCGATGATAGACTCTATCGAGGTGTTGCGCCGCAGCCGTACGCGCCGCGCCAAGCTCTACTTTATCCGCGAGAAGGCCACGAGCGAGGTTAAGCGCGCGATGCGCCGCCAGCAAACCGTCGCTCCGCGTGTTGCCGTTATCGACGAGGAGGAAGCTCCGATTGTCGAAGCAGAAGCAGAAACAGAAGTTTCAGACACTCCTCAAACTGAAGAGTCTGAGGCATAATACATAGACACCTGCCCAGGTGGCGAAATTGGTAGACGCACTACCTTGAGGTGGTAGCTCCCGCAAGGGATTGGAGGTTCAAATCCTCTCTTGGGCACCGACAATATTATTTAGAGCGCAACTCAAACACGTGCTGGGTTGCGTTGTGCTCAGGATGGAAGGAGGTGGTGTGCACTTTGTCTCCGCGGATTTCGTAGAGCGGATGCTCGCTTTTTCCCTCGGGATGAAACGCAGTGCGGTACATCTGGCCGCCTTGCACCATAAATACGGGCTTGCTCGACGCGCCGGCGGGGTTGTAGCGCGTGTTGTACACGGCATTGCCGCGCATGACCATCTGCGGCTGTAGTGTGTGCACGCCGCCCAAATTGCCGTAGGTTGCTTGGTGGAAGTACTGCATGACCTTTGTATTGTACAATAATCTTATACACCAACCATATATGAATAAACTTTTTTTGGGTTTGCTCCTGTTTGTGCCGATAACCGTGCTTGCCTACACGGCGGGAGTCGCGCCGACGGCACTGTTTTTTCTCTCGGCGCTCGCGATTGTGCCGCTCGCCAAATATATCGGCGAGGCAACCGAGGAGCTTGCGGGCCGCACCAACCCAGCGCTCGGCGGTTTGCTTAATGCAACCTTTGGCAACGCAACCGAGCTTATCATCGGCATCTTTGCATTGCGCGCCGGGCTCATCGAGGTGGTCAAAGCCTCTATCACCGGCTCCATCGTGGGCAATTTGCTTTTGGTGCTCGGCACGGCAATCCTTTTTGGTGGATGGAAAAAGAATAAGCAAACGTTTAACGCCACCGCCGCCAAGGCCGCCGGCTCGACGCTCCTCCTTGCGATTATAGCGCTCGTGATGCCGGCCATTTTTGTGCAATCGTCCGGCGCGGTGTCGCCGATGGTTGTTGAGCGGCTTTCGGTCATCGTTTCCATCATCATGATACTGGCCTACTTGGCCAACTTGTGGTTTACGCTCCACACGCACAAACATTTGTATGAGGAGGAGGTTACCAAATATGAGCCGAAGTGGAGCGTCAGCAAAAGTGTCATGATACTTTTTGCGGCAACGATTGCCGTTGCCTACATGAGCGAACTGTTAGTTGGCGCCATCGAGCCCTTGGTTCTCGCGTGGGGATGGAGTGAGATTTTTATCGGCGTTATTTTTATTGCCATCATCGGCAATGCCGCCGAGCATGCGTCGGCAATCACGGTGGCGCTCAAAAACCGCATGGATCTTGCGCTTCAAATATCCATTGGGTCGGCAATCCAAATTGCGATGTTTGCCGCGCCCATGCTCGTGCTCTCGAGCTTCTTCTTTACCACGCACATGCCGCTCGTGTTTAACACGTTTGAGCTTGCGGCCATCATCCTCTCGGTATTTATCGTCAACGCCGTGGCCGAAGACGGCGAGAGCAATTGGTTTGAGGGCGTACAGCTCTTGGCCGCGTACGCCATCATCGCGGTCGCATTTTTCTTCCACCCGTAGAAGATACATGCTATATATAGGAGCGTTCGCACATATGGCGGCTATGGTGTAACGGTTAACACTGGAGCTTGTGGAGCTCTCAATCCGAGTTCGATTCTCGGTAGCCGCCCAAAGTAAATAATAGGTGCTAGAGTAGGGGCATTATCGGCTAACTCTTACGCTATGGATACTTCAGCTTCAACTCCGCTCTCGGTGTATGTGCTGGGGGCTTTAGGTGTGTGGGCGGTTATTCTTGGTGCGGTGTGGATGTGGGACAGCATACATATGACTAATTTTATTTTCTTGTGCGCGGGATTTTTTCTCGGTATGTTTGTTATGTATGTCGATGCCCATCTGTGCGTCTGGGAGTAGTGTAAACTAACAGTATGGACCCGATATCCGCTCCTCTTGTATGCCCGTATTGCCACCAACCGGTTTTATCGAGCTATTATTTTTGCCCCAACTGCGGCACCAAGCTAACGGTAGCGCCGCTCTCCACGTCGCCCCAAACGCAAGCGTGGATATATGCGTTTAGCGTCATCCTCCCGATGATACTGTTTATTTATGTAACAAAATGGCCAGGCGTCACGTACTACAAATCGAGTGACCCAAAGGCAAAGTCTATCGGCACTATTGCTATTGCTATTTTGACAGCCTCGACGCTCATCACGATATGGCTCGGCTACGTGTGGACTATGGAAGCGATACAATCGTCGGTCAACAGCATCAACGCTGACATGAGCGCGTAGCGCCAAAAAGCAGTACAATATCCGCATATGGGAAAAGGATTTAGGGATTTTATATTGCGCGGCAATGTCGTCGACCTGGCAGTGGGTGTTATGATTGGCGCCGCGTTTACTGCGGTGGTTACTTCGCTGGTTAAAGATTTGATGACTCCTTTTATTGCGGCAATTATAAGGCAGCCCGACTTTTCGAAGCTTGTGTTTACGTTACACGGCAGCCAGTTTCTCTACGGCGATTTTATCAACGCGCTTGTCTCGTTTTTTATCGTAGCTACTACCATCTACTTTTTTGTCGTGCTGCCGGTTAACAAGCTCACCACGCGTTTTAAGGGCTCGCCCGAGGCACCCAAGCAAGGTCCGGAGGAGAAGTTACTGATAGAAATCCGCGATTTGCTCAAAAAGTGATACACTGCACTCATGCCTGAAGAAAAAAAACATCGTAAGCTTCCCTCAATCGAGCTTACGCCATCGGTTTCCATTATTATTGCGGGCGTTATTATCGCCGGCGCTATTATTTTTACCAATCAGCATCCGGCGCCTTCCGCGGCAACCACTGCTGCGGCCGAGCAGGGCACCACGGCAAGCGCTAATGTGCCAGCACCATCCGCGAGCGACCACATCATCGGCTCGCCCTCCGCGCCTATCGTGCTGGTGGAGTATTCCGACTTTCAATGTCCATACTGCCAGATGATTTATCCCTCCATCAAACAAATTGTGAGTCAGTCCAACGGCCAAGTGGCGTGGGTGATGCGCGAGTTTCCGCTGTACCAAATACATCCGCAAGCCATGCCGGCCGCCAACGCCGCCGAGTGCATCGCGGCACAGCTCGGCAGTACCGGCTTTTTTGAGTATGCCGACGCGGTGTTTAACAATCAGTCGAGCTTAAACGCAAGCTACTCTGCGTCGCTTGCCAAGCAATTTGGCGCCAACATGACCGCCTACAACACCTGCATTACCAACTCCACCTATTTGAGCAAAATCCAGACCGAAACATCCGATGCCGAGGCGAGCGGCGGCAACGGCACGCCGTTTACGGTGGTTATCAATACCAAGACCGGCAAACAATACCCAATCTCGGGCGCATTGCCGCAGGCACAGATACAGGCGGTGATTACACAGGCACAAGCAGGTCAGTAATTTATTAATTAACACTCATTAACTATGAATATGTTTGAAGGAAGGGAAGGGGCGTGGTTGCGTTGGGGTGTCATATCGGCCGTGGTATTGCTCGCCGCATTTTTGCTGGTGCAAACCGTGAGCGCGCTTGTGGGTATCCGCTACATCGGCACCGGCGTTGCCGCCGCCAATACCATTAGTGTCTCGGGTCATGGCGAAGATTTGGCCGTGCCCGACATCGCCACGTTTAACTTTAGCGTTGTCTCCGACAAGGCAACGGTTGCCGATGCGCAAGCCGACGCCACCGCAAAAGCCAACGCTATTACCGCGTATCTCACCGGCGCAGGCGTGGATACCAAAGACATACAAACGAGTGGCTACTCTATAAATCCGCAATACACCTACCAAAATGCGGTGTGTCCGCAAACACCGGTAGTCCCGACTAGTGCGTATGATGTCAGCGGTTCTTCTAGCTCCGGAAGCGCGGTATCGTCGAGCGTCGTGTATTGCCCGCCCGGCAAACAAACACTCACCGGCTATGAGGTGAGCCAGAGCACCACTATTAAAGTGCGCGACACCAGCAAAGCGGGTGATCTGCTTGCGGGTGTTGGTTCCAAAGGTGCCACCGAGGTTTCCGGCCTCACCTTTACCTTTGATGACCCGACAGCGGTGCAAACCGCGGCGCGCAACAAAGCTATCGCCGACGCCAAGAGCAAAGCCGAGGCGCTCGCCAGCCAGCTTGGAGTGAGCCTCGTGCGCGTTGTCTCATTTACCGAAAACACGGGCGGCAGTTACCCACAACCGGTGATGTATGCCATGGCAGCCGGTGCCACCGATAAAGCGTCAGCTCCGGTCATCTCGCCCGGCCAAAACACCACGACCGACGACGTCACCATCACCTACGAGATTAAATAACACATAAAAAAAGACTTTGTGCAGGAGTTTCTCGTTTATCTCTCCGGAACAGGGTCTTTTTTATGTGCAGTTGACACCGCCCCAAAAGGGCGCTACTATGTACTCATAACAGGCCCCGGGAGGGGTTTTAAAATTGCCAAAAATCGCTATGCCAAACTATTTTAAAGAAGTCCGTGCAGAGATGAGACATGTTACCTGGCCGACGCGCAATCAGGCGATTGTGTACACCGTTGTGGTGGTTGCGGTCTCTCTTGCTACTGCCGTGTATCTTGGCCTTCTCGACTATGTGTTTGACGCGGTTGTGCAGCACATCATCTAATAAAATATTTGTATGAGTAAACAAGACACCTCAGTGGGGCGCGCGTGGTATGCGATACACACCTACGCCGGATACGAAAACGCCGTTGCGCGCAATCTTAAACAACGCATCGACAGCCTCGGCCTCCAAGAAAAAATCTTTAGCGTTATCGTGCCTACCGAGCACACGGTCAAGATAAAAGGCGGCCGCCGCGTCGAGGAGGAAGAAAAAGTTTTTCCCGGTTACGTGCTGGTAGACATGGTTGTCGACGACCAGTCGTGGTTTGTCGTGCGCAACACGCCGCGTGTGACCGGCTTTGTGGGCTCCGGCGTCAACCCCGTGCCGCTAAAGCAATCGGAAGTAGATGAGCTCTTGGGCCGCATGCATGCCGCGGAGGGTAGCGTCAAACACGCTATCGACCTCGCGGTGGGCGACCAGGTGGTCATTGTTGACGGTCCGTTTAAAGACCTCGACGGCAAAGTGGGCGAGGTAGACGAGAGCCGCGGCAAGGTTAAGGTGCTGGTGGCGATGTTTGGCCGCGAAACACCGGTGGAATTGGACTTTTTGCAGATTAAGAGAATATAAGGTAATATCAGCTTCGCTTAGGTTTCCTCTAAAAAGTCCTCGGGTCGCTTCGCTCAACCAGACTTTTTAAAAGAAACCCAAGACACACACACTATGGCAAAGAAAATAGTCAAAAAAATAAAGATAATTGCGCAAGGCGGCGCGGCAACACTCACGCCGGCCATGGGCCAAGTGCTCGGCCCTGCCGGCATCAACATCGGCGAGTTTGTAAAAAAGTTTAATGATGCCTCCAAAGAGATGCGCGGCGACATGGTGCCTGCGGAGATAAGCGTTTACGAGGACCGCACCTACACCTTTGTACTCAAAACCCCGCCGGTCTCGAGCCTCATTTTGAAGGCCTTGGGCAAAGAGAAGGGGAGCGGCAAGCCCAACACAGCTAAGATTGGCACGCTCACCAAGGCGCAGATTAAAGAGATTGCCGAGCGCAAAATGCCCGACCTCAACGCCAACGACCTCGAGCAAGCAATGAAAACCGTAGCCGGCAGCGCCCGCTCGATGGGCGTGGATGTAAAGTAGTTAATTGATTTTAAATATATCAAAAAGCTCGGAGTAACTCCCGGGCTTTTTTATTGGTATAGTATGAGCCTCATGGATTACATCCACATCGACAAACTGGTTTTCCGCGGCAAGCACGGCTACTTTGCAAAAGAGCGCCGCGTTGAGCAGGAATTTGCTTTGTCGATTAAACTCGGCGTTGATACCGTTAAAGCGGGGCATAGCGACAAACTCGCCGACACAATCAATTACATGGAAGTGAGAGATATCATCCAATCGGTGATAGAAGGCGGCAGTAAATTTTTGATAGAAAATCTTGCCGAAGAAATTGCTCAAAAGATTTTACAAGATACGCGCATACAAACCGTTGAGCTGACAATCCAAAAGCCCGAAGTGTGGCAAAACGGCGTGCCGGGAGTAACTATTGTTCGTTCAAGATAAAACACTATGCAATGGCTGCCTATTAAAACGCGGACGCTTTTTCCTCCCAAAGACGATTTGTTTGCCGTGTTTGATGAGTCTCTCGTTGATGTGCAAGAAGGTGACATCGTGCTGGTTACCTCCAAAGTACTCGCGATACATCAAGGCCGGTGTGTGCCAATTGCCGATGTTGCGAGCAAAGATGAGCTGATTAAACAGGAGGCAGAGAAATATATTGACCGCTCGCGGGTGCCCGGCAACTATGCCGTGCTCACACTCAAGCACCACACGCTGATAGCTTCGGCAGGGATAGACGAGAGTAACGCCAACGGCCACTACATTTTGTGGCCCGAGAATATCGATGAAGCTACCAAAGAAATTTGCCGGTATCTACGCAAAAAACACAACGTAAAAAATCTCGGTGTCATCCTTACCGACAGCCACACCATCCCGATGCGCTGGGGTGTGCTCGGCATATCCATCTCGCATTATGGATTTGAGCCGCTGGCAGATTTGCGTGGCACGCACGACCTCTTTGGCCGAGCTCTTACTATTACGCGCCAAAATATCCCCGACGCGCTTGCCGCGTTTGGTGTGCTGTTGATGGGCGAGGGGAGCGAGTCGACGCCAATTTTAGTAGCACGCGGGTATCCGGCAACATTTACCGAAGAGCCAACAATGCAAAAACTCGTTGTCGACCCGAGCCAAGATATTTACAAACCCCTCCTCGACGCGTTTGAATAATTTTATTCTCGCTCCAAATCAATCCACTGATATTTCAATCCGTTGTATTCGCGATCTTCCTCTTTTATTTTTTTGGTAAAGATAGTTTCGTACGCAGGGAAATAGACATCGGCATCTTTTTTGTCATCTATTAGCGTGAGATATAAACGGTCTGCCAGCGGCAACGCCTGTGTATATATCATCGCGCCTCCGCCGATAAAAATCTCTTCATCCAATACGTTGGCTTTTTCGATTGCTTCCTCAAGCGAGTTGGCAATCATTACATTTTCAAAATCATACTCCGGGTGGTTTGCACGATTTTCAGTGGCATACATAATCACAATGTTGGTGCGATTGGGCAGAGGCTTGCCCAACGATTCGAACGTTTTACGACCCATTATCACAGGATGGCCTGTGGTGAGTGCTTTAAAACGCTTAAGGTCGTCGGGGATGCGCCACAAAAGCTCGTTGTTTTTCCCTAGCGCTCTGCCCTGGCCTATTGCGGCGATGATGCTTACCATTGCGTAATACTAACGCACAGGTTAGAAAGCTGGAAGCGGGCAGTGTACCGAGCTAAAATGGTGTTATGCAAACCTTTGAGGTCGAAGTGAAGTCGCTTTTAGGGAGCGAGGAAAATGCGCAGATTCTTCGAGAGCGGATGAAACAAGTTGACTCGGCCACAACGCTCACCTCGCGCAATAAACAACTCAACCATTATTTTAGTAGTGCCGAGCCGCAACAAATTATTGCTGCCGTAGAGCAATATTTTTCTGGGGAGCATACTGAAAAGTTGTACGATATTTTTGAAAAGGGAAAAGAGTTTTCGATTAGGACCAGAGACAAAGACGGAAAAGTTTTGTTGGTCGTCAAAGCGTCGGTCGACAACACCACGAGCTCAAACGGCATCACGCGCATGGAGTTTGAGGAGGAGGTACCGCTTACGCTCGACGAGCTCGACCAAGTACTGCTCAGTGCAGGCTGTGTCTATCAAGCCAAGTGGTCGCGCGAGAGGGAGGAGTACTTGTGCCGCGGTGTTGCGGTCACGCTCGACAAAAACGCGGGCTACGGCTGGCTCGCCGAGTTCGAAAGAGTGGTAAAAGATGAGAGAGAGCTCGAGGCCGCGCGCAAAGAAGTGCGCGCATTGATGGAGCAGTGCGGCGTGCAAGAGCTTCAGCAAGATAGGCTCGAGCGCATGTTTGCGTTTTATAATGCGCACTGGGGCGAGTATTACGGCACCGAAAAAGTATTTACTATTGCGTAACTAATTTAATGTATGTTTTTATCCGATGTAGACATTTTAAAAGAGGTTAAAGCGGGCGCCATTACCATGAAGCCTTTTGATGAGTCGCGTCTCGGACCCGCGAGCTACGACATCTTGCTTGGCAACACATTTCTTCTTAACGACGAATACACTGCAGCGTTTATAGACCCGCTCAAAAAAATATATGCCAAGACGCGCGAAGTGCGCCTCAAAGACGGCGAGGAGTTTATCCTGCGC
Source organism: Minisyncoccota bacterium (assembly GCA_035510635.1). Classification (GTDB taxonomy): domain Bacteria; phylum Patescibacteriota; class Minisyncoccia; order Phycocordibacterales; family SBAW01; genus GWA1-54-10. Next base: position 14,108 of record DATKGU010000008.1, read on the forward strand.
CCAGGTATCTCGGTGCTCGGCACCTCAAAAGATTTTTTTGGCTCTGATAATTTTTTGATACAACTGAGTGGCAAGTCGTCGCTCGCGCGTATCGGACTCATGATTCACAACACCGCGGGCATCGTAAACCCAGGGCATTTTCTCAATATTACGCTCGAGATAACCAACCAAAACAACATTCCTATCGTGTTGCGGCCGGGCATGAAGATTGCACAGCTTACCTTCTCCGTGTTGACCTCGCCGCCGCGCCAAAGCTACAAAGCGACGGGCCGCTTTGCTAAAGATAACTGGAACCACTACGCGTCAGAAAAAAAGCTCACCACCAAACGTAAAAAATAATTAAAAAACTATGGCACATCCCGAAAAACAATATCTCGATTTGATGCAAGAGCTCCTCGACAAAGGAGACAGGCAAGTAGACGCGGGACACGGCAAGGCCACCATCGGCGTGTTTGGCCGGCAAATGCGCTTTGATTTATCCGAAGGCTTCCCATTGCTCACGACCAAAAAAGTATATTGGAAGGGTGTGTTGCACGAGCTCTACTGGTTTCTCTCCGGGCAATCAAACATCCGCTACTTGGTGCAAAATGATGTGCACATTTGGGACGACTACCCCTACCGTTTGTATGCCGAGCTTGCAAAAAAAGGTGAGGTAACGGAGCTCAGTAAGGAAGATTTTGTCTTTAATATTGCGAACGACAAGTCGTTCGCGGATGAATATGGCGAGCTGCCGCGCATCTATGGCGAGATGTGGCGCCGCTGGCCCGCTAAAGACGGCCGCCAAATTGACCAGCTCCAGTGGGTTGTCGACGAGCTCAAAAGCGACCCTTCGTGCCACAACGCCATTGTGACCTCATGGAATCCGGAGTATCTCTACTCGATGGCAAAGCCGGAGGAGGTCAACCATTTTCCTATTTGCCACAACATGTACCAGCTCAATATTAAAAACGGCAAAGTGTCGCTCCAGCTCTACCAACGGAGTGCTGACATCTTCCTCGGTGTGCCGTTTAACATTGCGAGCTATGCACTGCTTGCCATGATTATTGCAAAAATTGTTGGGCGCGAGGCCGGCGACTTTGTGCACACGTTTGGCGATGTGCACTACTATGAGGACCACGAGACCGCGATACGCCAGCAACTCGAGCGCGAGCCTAGGGCCTTTCCAAAAATTATAATCAGCGACGAGGTGACGAGTTTAGCCACTTTCCGCCCCGAGCATGTCACGCTCGAGGGGTATGACCCGCACCCGCCGATTAAAGCCGAGCTCACCGTGGCCGGCCTCCGAAGCCTCGACAACAAACCTACCGGCAAAGCCGGAGCGTAAAACACAAGGCCAGGTGTATACTACCTTTATGATTTAGTTTTTAGAGATTTTGGGTTTTTTCTTTCAACAGGCCTTATCCGGTCACTACTCCTTACCATGAATCTCTACGAACACATACAACACGAAGACAGCGAAATTTTTGAAGCAATCGGGCGCGAAAAAAAGCGCCAAGAAGACGGGCTCGAACTAATCCCTTCCGAAAACTACACCTCGCCTGCAGTGATGGAAGCGATGGGCTCGATACTCACCAACAAATACTCCGAAGGGTACGCGGGCAAACGCTACTACAACGGCAACGAGTTTATCGACGATATCGAGCGCCTCGCTATCAATCGCGCCAAAAAACTTTTTGGCGTCGCACACGTCAACGTGCAGCCCTATTCCGGCTCTCCGGCAAACCTCGCGGTGTATCTTGCAACCTGCGCGCCGGGCGACACTATCATGGGTCTTAGCCTCCCCGACGGTGGTCACTTAACGCACGGTTGGAAGGTTTCGGCGACGGCGATGTTTTATAACAGCGTTCCATATCATGTGAAAGAAGACGGCCGTATCGACATCGACGAAGTGTGGGCGCTCGCAAAAGAAAATAAACCAAAACTTATCTGGGCGGGCGGCACGGCGTATCCATATATATATGAGTACGAAAAGTTTGCCGAAATAGCGGAGAGTGTTGGCGCATATTTGGCGGTAGACATTGCGCACATCGCGGGGCTTGTTGTGGCGGGCGCGCATCCATCTCCCGTGTCTCACGCGCACATTGTGACAACCACGACGCACAAAACGCTGCGCGGTCCGCGCGGCGGGATGATTATGGTCACTGAGCGCGGTCTTGCTAAAGACGCTGAGCTCGCGCAAAAAGTTGATAAAGCTGTTTTTCCGGGGCTCCAAGGCGGCCCGCACGACCATCAAACCGCGGCTATTGCTATTGCGCTTAAAGAGGCGGCAACACCCGGCTTCGCAACATACGGCAAGCAGGTAGTTAAAAACGCCAAAGCGCTCGCTGAGAGCTTGAAGAAAAATGGCATCGCGCTTGTGGGCGGCGGGACAGAAAATCACTTACTGCTTCTTAATCTCGTGCCAACGTGCGGGGCAGGAGGCGGCATTTTTGCCAGCGAGGCGCTTGAGGCAGCCGGCATGACTGCTAACAAAAACACGATTCCTAAAGATCCGGCATCCCCGTTTTATCCGAGCGGTGTGCGCCTTGGCACGCCGGCGCTCACCACGCGCGGTATGAAGGAGGCTGAGATGAAGAGGGTGGGCGAGTGGATAGCACGCGCCATTAAAGAGGTAAGCGCGTATCGGTTGCCGGGAGACGCAAAAGAGCGCGCAACTTATTTGGAAAAGTTTAAAAAAGAACTTGCCGCCAACAACAATCTCAAAAAAATCCGCGAGGAGATAAAAGTGTTTACCAAAGACTTTCCGTTCCCGCATTAGACTGCTTGGAGGTACAATAGGCTTATGAGCGCCATGGGCCGCATCTTTAGGTTTTGGAAAAAGTACGAGCACCACTTGGGGGTAGGTGCGGTACTTTTGGGCTTTTCGTTTGACCTTTTTTTGGCCAAGAGTCCCGCGAGTGTTGTCGACAACATCCTCCTCATCTCGTACCTCTTTATTGCGGCGAGCATTATTATTTTGCTCAATATAGGGCCCGTGCGCCGCAGGCGCGAGGGAGGGCTTGGCGAGCCGCTTGTGTTTTTGCTCATCCTCCAGTTTTGTTTTGGAGGTTTGGCGAGCAACATGTTTGTGCTCTACAGCAAAAGCGGCACGCTTGCCGCCGACGCTTTTTTTATTGCACTTCTTTTGACACTCGTATTTAGCAACGAGTTTTTGCGCAGCCGCTATGCGCAACTGCGCTTTAATGTTGGCATTTATTATTTTTTGCTCCTCACCTACTGCACCATCGCCGCGCCCACCTTTATCTTCCACTCCATCGGCGCGCAGAGCTTTTTGCTCTCCGGCGCCATTAGCCTTGCAATCATAACCATATTTTTGCTCGTGCTTTTTGCGGTGGTGCTGCGTGGAGCCGAGCGTAAAAAGCGATTGCGCACGATAAGCCTTATAGTGGCGGGGATATTTATTGTCTTTAACGGCCTTTATTTTTTAAACATCATCCCGCCCGTGCCACTCTCGCTTAAAAATATAGGCATCTATCACTCGGTCTTAAAATATTCGTCGGGAGATTATTTGGTGATGTACGAACCGGCGCCGTGGTACGAGTTTTGGCAGGACACGAGCCCCACCTTTACCTACACGGCAGGCGACAGCGCATACTGTTTTTCGAGCGTATATGCGCCCGCCGCGCTCAACACACCAATCGACCACGTGTGGGAGTATTACAACCCAGCTACTAAAAGTTGGGAGGAGATGGCGCGCGTCTCGTTTGACATAGCGGGCGGGCGGCCCGACGGCTATCGCGGCTTTAGCGAGTTTCCATTATCAAGTGCAGGGCAATGGCGCTGCAGTGTAGAGACATCGCGCGGCGCGCTCATCGGCCGCACCACCTTTACCGCAGTGGCAGGCACAGCGCCGGTGTTAGACACCGCGACACTATAAAAGTGGCATGCTAAAGTAGCGAGTAATGAGAGGTAAATTTATTATCATCGAGGGCGGCGACGGGGCGGGGAAGGACACGCAAATTGCGATGCTCAAACGCGACTTTTTAGGCCCCGCTTTTGTCTACACGCGCGAGCCGGGCGGCACGCCTTTGGGGCAGGAAATGCGCGAGATTGTGCTCCACGAAAAATACGGCAGCTTACCGCTTCTCACGGAAGCCTTTTTGTTTTTGGCCGATAGGGCACAACACGCATCCGAGGTGATAGTGCCCGCCGTCGAGGAGGGTAAAGTGGTTGTCTCAAACCGCTCGCATATTTCCATGCTTGCGTATCAAATTTATGGCCGCGGACAACTTGAGCTCAAGCCTCTCGTCGAGTCGGCAGCACAAATGATTTATCACGAGGCTCCCATCGATCTCGCTATTATCCTCGATATCCCGCCTGAGGTTGGCGCGGCACGGCACCGGGCCGCAAGCAAAACATTTGATGTGATGGAGGGCATGTCGCTCGAGGCGCGCACCAAAATACGCGAAGCATTTTTAACGATTGCCAAAACCATGCCGCAGGCAAAGGTTATAGACGCCAACCGCCCTGTGGATGAGGTATATAAAGATGTGAGAGTAGCGGTAGAGGAGTGCCTCAAAAAAGCTTGATTTATAGGGCTATTTTGGAGCCTCAAAGCACTTGACTTTTATATATTACGTGTGGTAAAGTCTAAGAGGTTGAACTGGTTGTATTCCGCAGCCTTTTGATAACCGAAAATTGAAAAAACCCAGGAGAGTCCTGTGAAGAATATGAACGCTCACGCTTTCGACGCCGCTTTGCGGATCAACGAGCGCGGGAGCGCTCTTGGGTCCTTGGCTGTCGATAATTGCTTCGCCCTCATCGGTGACGCAATTTCGGAAGCTTTCGAGGTTGAGCTCAACCATCCGCTGATGGGCGGCAAGTCAGGCCTCGTGCTTGGCGAAAGACGCTACATCATGAACGACGAGTTCGGCCGCCGCGGCGCTCAAATCGAAATGCGCGGCGGCAAAGCAGTCATTCGCCGCGCCAAAGTCGAGACGTATGGAGATTGGAATATTCCTCTGCTCCGCAAATTCGAGGGCGAGCGGGAGGTTAAGTTCAAGCTCGTCCACGTCAACTTCGGCATGCCGAAGGGTATGCAGCTTCGCACTGGGCTCGAAGAACTCTGGGCTGGTATCCGCGGCGGCAAGTTGATTGCTCGCGGCGAGTGCGAGGCCTTGGTCGAAGTGCGGGAGGGAGACATTCTGCAAGTTTTCTCTCCGCACGGTGCGGTCGGCGTCGTCAAATATGCCGACATCAAGGAAGGAGTCGTCAAAGATTTTTTCCTCGACATCAACGGCGCGCTCCTCGCACGCCTCGAACTTCTCGCTGACAACTTCAAGTCGGCGGGGGAGTTCAAAGATCTCTATCGGCGCGCCATAAGCGAGGATGGAGCTCTTCATGGCTTCGCGGCCATGCTGCTCATGGCTGGAGATCGCTCGGACCTGCTCCGAAAGATTCTCGATAAGGTCGAAGGTCTCGTCAACGGCACCGGACTTCGGTCCGGCGTCAAGACTCACCTCCGGTCGGCGTTGGCAGCAGTTGGCCACACCAACTACTATGGCTGGATGTTCATCCGCGGCCACGAAGAGCCTGTGGTTGCTACGTCCACCAAGCCGCCGGAGAAGTCCGGCCCGAGTAGGGCCGAGATCGATGCAAGGCGTGCCGAAAATCGCGCCAGGCGTCACGCCGCTCAAACGCGGCCGGGCGGCAACGGCAAAAAGAAACAGAAGGGCAAGAAGTAAGCCCTCAACAAAACCAAGTACATTAGTTCGACTTCTACAGGGCGCACCAAGTGCTACTTTCGGGTCAATAAGCCGTGAGAACGGCTCAGAAAGTGTTGCAAACACTACGTTTTTTTGGTCTACAAAAAAGTTCGAGAACATCTTTTTGATACAGAAGTCCAGTTCGGCCATGTTCTTCGTTGTAGCTATGATCTGGGCGATTTTTTCCATGTGTTCGAGAAAATCGGGCATCAGCAAGATAGCGCTCTTTTCGGCTTCAATAACGGCCTTGAGCTTCTTAATGTCCGCCTCTGCCTGCTTGTGATCCGCCTCTGCCTTGAGTAAATCTCCCCTAAATCCCTCAGCGAGAGTCGGGTCTTTCTCGTCGGCAAGAAACTCTCTGAAGCGCGTGAGCTTGGTGCCGAGTGCCTTTTCTTTGCCGAGGAGGGTATTGAGCAGTGCCCGGCGCTCTTTCCCGCGCTCGGCCTCAACGATCTTCATCTCTGAGGCGTAGTGTTCGTAAGCGACTTTGGATGAGAAGGGTTTTTTGGCAAGAAACTCATTGACGTAGTTGATCACCACTTTGGCACGGGTGGATTTGCCATACCGTTTGCAGCCTTCCGTCTCGCAGCGGTAGTAGAAGTAATTCGTGAGACCCCGTTTGTCTCTTTTAGGAGTGATGCCAGAGGAGCATGGCTCCTCGCATTCGGCGCAAAACACCTTGCCGCGCAGAAGGTCGGCTTTGACATCCTCGCCCTTGCGGTAATTGCGAGCGAGCTTGGCAAGTTCCGCGCTACCGCCCTTGAGTCGGTTCACTGTGACGAAGTCCTCGACCGAGACTGCCGGCACGAAATTGTAAATCTCCGTAAGGTCGGCGATGTGGCCGTCACCGTAAGCCACCACTCCCGTGTAGATAGGGTCGCGCAGGGTACGCTGCACCGTTTGCGGAAACCACTTGAACGGCTTGTGCGAACCATCGGATTTTGCACGCTCGTAGTGTTGCGCTATGAGATACGTAGAGATTTGCTTGAATGTTTGCCCCTCGAGCCGCAGGCGAAAAGCCTTTTTAATGAGCGTGTGGTTTCTCCCGTCGGGCCGCAGTCGTTGCTGGTCGTCCTTAAAGTACCCGTGCTTGGGGCGGTTGATGTAATCGCCGTCCTCGATCGAGTGTCCGATGCCGCGCGAGACGTTCACTGAGAGCTGGTCGCTGTACTGCTTCGACATCACGAATGTAATGCCGAGGTGCATCTTGCCGCTCGGCGTATTCTCGAAATTAAAGCTCACGAACTTGAGATCTTTGATGCTGCCTCTGTCGAGCAGATCGATGATCTCGCCGGCATCTTTCATATTGCGAGCGAGCCGGTCAGGATGCCACGCGATAATGCCGTCGTACTGGCCCTTCTTGATGTCCTCTATCATCCTGCGGAAGCCTTCTCGCTTGTCGCTCACTTTGGCACTCACCGCTTCTTGTATGTGGGTGGGCCGACCGAGAAGCAGGTTGTGCTTCTCGACATAGTCCAGACACTCGCTCATCTGGTCGCCCAGAGAGCGAGTTTGTTTATCGCTGTCGTCGGTGCTCTTGCGTGCGTAGATGACGTATCGCAGGGGCCGTTCATTTTTCGCTACGTCGGCAGGATCATACATCCGCTTGAGAATGTCGAAAAGTTGCTTGGTCGTGGTCAGGTCGGCAGAAGCGCTCATGTTGCAACAATACCGAATAAAGGCGAAAAAGTGGAGCTAAAAGCCCCGGTAACTTTTCCTGTACTCTCTCTGAAAGGAGAGGTATCATTGAACGACAACTGAATATCGGCTCGAAAGAGCGACGGCCTAAACTGTCAGCAATGACAGCATGGTCGTGGAGGTCCCGTAAAGACAAAACAACCCATCGTATGGGAGTGTCTTTACGGGCCATGGCGGGAAACTGTCATGGAGGGCGTAAGACCTCACTCATGCGGTGGGCTGTTTTGTTGCAGACCCCGCGATCAGTTGCTTAGCAACTAAGCGCGGAACTATGCACATATTTTTTGAGATTGTTTTTATAATTCTGGCAGTTATTTTTGGTATTGGTTTTTTCGATGCGTTGCGCAAAAAAGAAATGCCTCAAAGGAAACGTCGACTTTGGCTCTCGGGCATTGCATGTGTGGTGTGTCTTGCCGGCGTGTCGAGCTTTTCTTCAGCATCATCGGCTCCCGCAACGACGAGCGCAACTTCGCCAGTTGCGTCTGACGCAGCCCCGGCACAAATCTCGCCGGACGAGCTGCCGCTATGGATCGCGGTCGACATCGTATCTTTAGAAAAATCCAGTTCCCTGAGTGCTAGCGATGTTGCGAGCTTGAAAGATATCCCGCCACTTGTAATTCAGGACGAGTGGAACCAAGAGATGGGCTATTTTGAATACCTCTCTCCAGCAACACCCACTCCTTTAACCGACTCTCAAGTCACGGCAATTCTCTCCGCCATTCAAGAGCTACGGAAACAACACAGCGACCAGTGGTTCAACGTGATGATTTTCGACGATCCGACTATCGCACAAAACGCGCGGACTGCCGACTATGCGAACCTGCCTCAGCAACAATACTGCGCGGTGTTCGCACACTTTCGTGGCCTCTACTCGTGGAACCCTACAGACCAGAACGAGGAGATGAGCATCGGCATGAACTGCGACTGGCAATCGCTCTTGTAGCCCATGTATGCCGCGCGTCTCGAAACAGAGCGTCGAGGAGCTGCGCCGTGTGTTCAAAGAAACGACTGGTAGCGATCTGTCAGTCAGCGAGGGGTACGTGGCCTTGCATTATTTATTGCAATTAACCCGACTCATCGGCAACGTCGAGCGTCGTGCCAGTGCTCGTCCGCAGGTTCAGCTTTCGCTGTTTGACTGATCGGCTATGCGCTCCACTTTCTGACCGTTGAGAGCACGTACGGTGTGCTGTACTCCACCTGCATGCGGAGCTTCTCCTCGCGCTGCACTCGTTTTGTTGGCCTGCCTTTGTAAAAGGAATACTCCACTCTCGGTCTTTTCGCTTCTTCATACTTGAGCATGCGCCGGATCATCGGCCCGATGCCGCGGTAATTTTGCCGGTGCGAGCTGTACTCCAGATCAAGGCAGATCCTGCACGCAAAATTGTCGTTATTCTCGTACAGCTTGGCAACGCGTCTCTGGCAGTTTGGACATTCTAACCACCACCGCTTGCCCCCGTAGTTGCAGGGCGTGGTGACGAGGTTGAAGGTGCTCTGGGTATTGTGCGGGCCGCGGCTCACCAGCTCGATGTAGCTATCGCCGACAGCCTTCTTCCATTCGAGGTGGATGCCGCTTTTCGTCCAAAAACCGTAGCGCGTGAGGATGCGATGGTTCTCGTTACTTGCCCTTTGCATTTCGAAGATGCTGATTGCTCGGCGGCTTTCCACGCGTGCGCGGTGTTGCTGGAAGGTGTAGGTCATGTCGTTTTGCTGTGATACAGAAAACAATAAGGATTTACGGCACCTCTTGTTCTGGCAATTTTGGAGTTTTAGCTTGCCGTGCTTGGATAAAATCACCGTCGTCTCTCATCTCCCGACCTGCCGCCCCTTCCGGTCGGTTGCAGGTCGATTACGGCCGTTTTGGTGCTGCCTGTGGCTTCGCCCGCTGCACGTCTCGATCTTGTCGCACGGCTTGTTTTGCTGCTTTTATTGTACCATCTTTCGCCGTACCGTCTTACGTTCGCGCACACGTTGGCACACGGCGTGCGAAGGTGCGGAAGCCGTGGAAAAGGGCGAAGTCGTGCGAACTATCGCACACGGGGGCGAACAGGCGGTAAACAGGCAAAGAAAAAGGACCGTCCCGAAGGACGGCCCCGTGCTTTGGTAGCCACTGCGGCTACTTTTTGGTGCCTTCGAGCAATTTGCGTTGCTCTTCCGGCGTCAGATTTTGGAACTGCTTGGTCAGGTCGACGGCTTGGTCACGTTTGGCCTCCGTCTGCTGACGGATGGTCGCCGCGCCTTCCACCTGACTTTCGGCTTGCGTGCGTTCGATCACGATCGAGAGGTCGTCAAACCCCGTGACCGGAAGAACGCTCTCGTCGGAAGCGAGGTACTTCACCTCGACGCTGTCGCCCTTCTCCGCGAGCGGCAGTTTCGGATAGTCCTGACTGCTCGCCGTAAAGATGTGAGGCGTTCCTGTCACGATGAAGTAGTACATGCTGCCACCAGTACCCGAGACGTCTTGGTGAATGCGATCAATAACGCCGCGAAGTGTCTGCGCGTTGGCATTCGCTTCAACCGCGATCTGCTGGCCACGCCGGGCGAGGATCGTCTTGTAACGATTTAACGCCTCGAACTGCGTGGTGCCGACCGCGACATCCTGCGGGTTCTTCAACTCGACGATTGCAACGCCTTGAAAGGCGTCGTTCTGGTTGAGGAGCGGAACGACCACTCCCATCGTGCCGTCGATGTTGTAGATCTGCGCATAATCGCCGTGCAGATGACGGTACTGGACGTCTTGGTTACGGTTGACCGCCGCCAAAACGGCCTTCACCGTCGCACCGCCGCCGACTGCGTAGTAGGTCGACTTGCCTGTTTGGGTATCGGTGTAGACGAGACCCACGAGCGAGTCATCCTTGCCGCTCTGCGACGTCACGTCGGTGACCCACATCGGTCGATTGTCGGAGCCGTAGATGATCACGGTTCCGCCTTCTTCCGGCTTTGTGAGGTTCTTGCCGGCCCAGAAGCTATTCCACCAGCCGCCGGAGAGATCGCCCCACCAGCTGATGTAGTCGCGTATAAAGTCTCGCGGCATGATACGCTCAGCCCATTTCGGGGCATCGTTGAGCGCGTACCACCGCGTCGACCCATCGTTCGGGTTCGTGACAAGGACTCCGTTGATCTTCGCGCCCGACCACATGATGGTCGGCTTGTAGGTCTTGGTGACCCACCACGGTTGCCCTTGATCGTCGAGCATGAACAGCGAGTTGGTGAACGCTGTATCGAGATAGCCGAGCTGCCGCAGGTGCCGCTCCAGATAGTAACCGAAATAGGCACCGGGCATGTAGAGCATCTCGTGTCCAGCCGGCAGCTTCACCATTTCGGCTCTGCGTTCCGGATATCTTCGGCATACACGACGATGTAGGCAGGAACACCGCCTGCGCTCGTCCAGACGCCGAAGCCGGTGTAGTCGAGTGGCAGAACGTAAGCTAATTCTCCGTGAACGCGCTGGAGCGTCAGGTTGTCAGAGTCGATGTTGAACTGACTGCCGATCGCGCCTTCTTGTCCGATCGCCTTGCGAGCGAGGTAGAGGGCGTTCTCCGGCGTGACCATGACCATGTGTCGCGGATCTTTCGGCTGGATGTCCGCCGTCCATTCCCGCGACTCCATGGTGCCGATCATGCCGGCGTATCCGCCTGCGTTGAAGATCCCCGAACCTGCAATGAAGGAGCCGATATAAACGACGACTCCGATTGCGGGAAGAGCGGAAACCCATGTGATGCTCCCGTCGTGGGCACCGTCGATGATAGCGGCGATAACCCAGACGATGAGCGTCATGAAGCCCACGAAGCCAAAAAACGGGTATGCCGTTGAGGGCTGTGCGAGCCACGCGATGAACCAGAGAATGAGGCCGCTCACGATAAACAACGTGATGGCGGCGCCGATCCTCCTTTTCAGAAGCAGTGGCGCTGCTCCGATTAGAGCAGGTAACCACGCCATTACGGCGTAGTACATGAGCGTATCCTTTCAATGAGCTGCCTTTCCGGTATGGATTGGCGTAGCGCGTTTATACATGATTTTGCGCCTCCTGTCAATGACAGGTTGCAACTCTCGCCGGCCGCGTTGTTTTTCTACTGACTCGTTCCGAACTTCTTGAAGTCCGCTCGCGTTTCAGCTCGCAGTTGCTCGACGCCTTCGTTCAGTTTCTTTATCTCTGCCTTGATCTCCTCATCGGTAACCGTAAAGTCGCGGTTGCTTTGAAAGATGCCGTAAATTATCGGATTGCGCTCGCCGATTTTCCTGAGATAGATCCGCACCGTTGCCAAGAGCTTCAACATCTGCGTATCGATGCGGTTTTCGATCGCGGACGAGATCTCCGCAAAGGAACGAGCGAGATAGTCGACGCTCTCTTGCGCGAGCACTCTACCCGCGAGCTTTGCGTCTTCGAACCTCGTGAGAGCTCTATTTTTTGCTTCGAAGTCCTGATTGAGTCGGCTGATCGATCGCGTGTAAAGGTTGTACTTGTTGATCATGTCGATGCTGGACAAGTCAACGAGCACCTCATCATCCAATTTGAGTGTTTTGAACCTGTAGTCGGTCACCGCGTTCGCTTCGACGACTTTTTTCGTTTCATCGGCGTGGATCTTTGCGATCAATAGCTCGTCCGCGTGCTCGTTGAGAAGACGTTCCAGCTTTATCAGTGCGTTGCGATGCCTAACGAACTTCTCCCTTTTCTTTGTAAAGTAGAACATCACCAGTCCAAAGACGAAGGCGAAAAACGCGCCTAAAAACGCTCCCCAAAACGAGGAGTCGGAACCTGCGCTCGCGTGTTGAAAATGTTGAAAGTGCTGGTACATAGCCATCTCTCTAGTTCAAGAAGAACACCCTTACTACCACGAAAGGTTAGTGGGCGTCTTTATCGTCCAAAGTGATCTTCTCTCCCTGCGCATTTTCGACCTGTCGGTCGTCTGCGGGTGTCGTTTCCGGCCCGAGCTCCGCCTTCTGTGCGTGCTCGACCAGATCCGTCATGTCGTCAAACTTTTCCTTTTCCATGCCCCATTGTAGCGTATTTACAATCTGACTGACAGGGCTTCCGGCGCGCGTTCCTGCGCTAAAAACACTTTGACTGCTTCATTCCATGCCTGTATTGTTTCTAGGTCTGCAGCGAGCCAGTCAAAAAGTTCGAGTGGTGTCGCTGTCAGTGCCCCTACGGGGCGCCCTCTTTCTTTTTATATGTCGTTAATTCTGCTACTCTTTGGTCATGGTGAGAGACAACATAGAGGCGGCTATTAAAGAGGCGCTCGCATCGCTCGGTGCACTCCATGTGCCTTTTGTGGTGGAGCGGCCGGCCGAGATGGAGCACGGCGACTACGCCACCAACGCTGCGCTTGCCGCCGCAAAAATACTCAAGAAAAATCCCCGCGATGTTGCCGAACAGCTCAAAGAGAAACTTGTCTCACAGCTACCCTCCACTGAAGACAGTGTCGGCGTATCTGCTCAACAGGTTTCTCTTTCCGCAATCAAAAAAATAGAAGTCGCCGGCGTGGGATTTATCAACTTTACGCTCGCAGGCACGGTGGTTAAAAAAATAGTCCACGAAGCGCACGAGGCCGAGTGGGGGAGTAATATTTTATATAAAGGAAAAACGGTGATGGTTGAGTATACCGACCCAAACCCTTTTAAAGAGTTTCATATTGGTCACCTTATGAGCAATGCGATAGGTGAGAGTATTGCACGTGTGTTGGAATTTTCCGGAGCGAACGTCATACGCGCCAACTATCAAGGCGATGTGGGGTTGCATGTGGCGAAAGCCATCTGGGGCAAACAACAAAAACCCGATGCGTCGTGGGGTGAGGCATATGCATATGGCTCGGCAGAGTATGAAGCCAACAAAGAGGAGATAGACGCGATAAATAAAAAAGTTTATGAAAAAGATCCTTCTGTTATAGCGTTGTACGACGAAGGCAGGAAACATTCTCTGGAAACATTTGAAAAGATATACAAAACACTGGGCACAAAATTTGATACTTATTTTTTTGAGAGCGAGACATGGCAAAAAGGGCTTGCGCTGGTGCAAACCAATGTTGGCAAGGTGTTTGAGGAGAGCGATGGTGCAGTTATTTATCGTGGAGAGCAAGACGGCTTGCACACGCGCGTGTTTGTAAACAAAGCCGGCTTGCCAACCTACGAAGCAAAAGACTTAGGGCTTTTAATGCTTAAAAAAGAAATAGGAACTATTGATTTGTCTATAACTATTACCGCAAGCGAGCAACAAGAATATTTAAAAGTGGTGCTTGCGGCTGCAAAACATATTGCCGAGGTTGCGGATATTGCACAAAAAACAAAGCACATTACCCACGGTATGATGCGGTTTGCCGAGGGCAAGATGTCGTCGCGCACAGGCAATGTGATAACGGGAGAGTCTTTGCTTAACGACTTGCAAGCGGAGGCAAAAGAAAAAATGCAAGGCAGGGAACTTGAAGATTCTGAAAAAACAGCGGAGCACATTGCCGTCGGTGGCATAAAATACAGCGTACTCAAACAAGCGAGTGGCAAAGATATTGTCTTTGACCCCGCAAAGTCGCTTTCGCTCGAGGGCGACTCCGGGCCGTACGTGCAATATGCGCTGGTGCGCGCGCGCGCGGTTTTGCGCAAAGCATCCGAGGCCGAGGCGGTTGATGCAGAATCGGCGGAGCCGTCGCCACTTGAGCGTTTGCTCGTACACTTCCCTGAGGTGGTGGAGCGCGCGGCGAGCGAGCTCGAGCCGCATTATGTCGTGACCTATATAACCGAGCTCGCGGCGGACTTTAACAGCTGGTATGCAAGCGAGCGTTTTATTATCGACGGTAAAGTTTCGAAGCACACGGTTGCGGCAGTGAAGGCGGTCGAAAACACGCTCGCTCGCGGCCTCCAAGTGTTAGGCATCCCTGCACCAGAGGAGATGTAGTGGTATAGTTTTTTAATATGGTTGCTGATTTGAAGCAGGGCGGCGAGGAGTTGGATAAAGCTCCGTTTAACGCAAAAGGGCCGCTTGCCGCGCGCGAGGAGGAAATGTTGGCCTTTTGGAATCGCGAGCATATCTTTGAAAAGTCGCTCCAAAAACCTGCGCCCAAAGGCGATTTTGTATTTTACGACGGGCCGCCGTTTGCCACCGGCTTGCCGCACTACGGGCACCTGCTCCAGAGCACCATCAAAGACGCCGTGCCGCGCTATCGCACCATGCAGGGATGGCATGTGCCGCGCCGATGGGGTTGGGATTGCCACGGCTTGCCGCTCGAAAATCAAATTGAGCAGGAGCTCGGATTTAAAACCAAGCGTGACATCGAGGAGTACGGTATACAAAAGTTTAATACGGCCGCGCAAAACGCGGTGCTGCGTTATGCGAGCGATTGGCAAAAAATAATCGAGCGCTTTGGCCGCTGGGTCGACATGGAGCACGACTACCGCACCATGGACGCGAGCTACACCGAGAGCGTGTGGTGGGCGTTTAAAACGCTGTACGACAAAGGGCTCGTTTACGAAGGCTTTAAAGCAATGCAGTTGTGTCCGCGTTGTGGCACAACGCTCTCCAACAATGAGGTGGCGCAAGGATACAAAGACATTGAGGATATTGCAGTGACGGTTAAACTGCCGCTCGTAGATGAATCAAACACATCGCTCCTGATTTGGACAACGACGCCGTGGACGCTGCCGGGCAACACCGCGGCGGCTGTTAATGCCGAGGCAACGTATGTCAAAGTAAAAATAGGGGAGGAGTTTTTTATTGTGGCAAAAGATTTAATGGAGAAACTTTCTGGTGGGGAAGTGTTTGCAGAGTTTTTGGGCAAGACGTTGGTAGGTAAAAAATATGAGCCGCCGTTTGATTACTTTAAAAATGAAATCCACAAGCACAAAACGCATGCGTTTAAAGTGTATGCGGCCGGCTATGTCACGCTCGACAGCGGCACCGGCATCGTGCACTTAGCTCCCGCCTTTGGTGCCGAAGACCTTGCATTGGCCGAGAAAGAAAAGATACCGCTGATACATCATGTCACCGACGAAGGCCGGTTTATTGCGACCGTTACCGACTTTGCGCATCTGTTGGTAAAGCCCAAAGGCAATCCAAAAGAGACTGATGCAAAAATTGCTAAATGGCTCGACGAAAAAAACTTATTATATAAGCAGGAGTACCTGCGGCACTCCTATCCGCACTGCTGGCGCTGTGACACGCCGCTTCTTAATTGGGCGTCCAACTCGTGGTTTGTAAAAGTCTCCGCGCTTAAAAATAAACTTTTGGCTCAAAATGCAAAAGTTTCGTGGGTGCCGGGCCACGTAGGCACTGGCCGCTTCAATAATCTGCTTCAAGGTGCGCCCGATTGGGCGATATCGCGCAGCCGCTATTGGGGAGCGCCGCTCCCCGTGTGGAGGCACAGCAAAACAAAAGAGCTCAAGGTGATAGGCTCGGTGGGGGAGCTCTTGCCGCTCGTGCGCAAAAGCGGCAACCGATATTTTGTCATGCGGCATGGCCAAGCGCGCAGCAATGTTGAGGAGCGCCTCGACAGCGGCGGCGATTTGGAAAATCATTTGACCGACTATGGCCGCGAAGGCGTACGTGCCTCTGCACGGACTATACAGTCAAAAAGTGAAATTGATATTATTGTTACGTCGCCTGTGCCACGCGCCAAAGAAACGGCGGCACTCTTGCAAAAAGAGTTTAACCTCCCTGACAGTGCGGTGATGGTTGATGAGCGGTTGCGCGAGCGCGCTATGGGAGTATTTGATGGAAAGTTGATTACAGAATGGGTCAACTTTTATATGTCGCTTCGCGATCAGTTTGAGCGTGCACCCGAGGGGGCAGAAACGTTTACTGAGGTTAAAAAGCGCGTCGCGGAGTTTTTGTTTGAGATAGAAAGCCGGTATACCAACAAGCGCGTCCTTATCGTAACGCATGGCGACCCTGCGTGGACGCTGTTTGAGACGGCCATGGCCACGCCATACAAAACGCTCGTCAATCTTGATACCAAACGCGGCTATCTTCACAATGCGGAAGTGCGGGAGATTTCGTTTACGCCGTATCCGCACAACGCACAGTTTGAGCTCGATTTGCACCGGCCGTACATTGACGACATCAAACTCGGCGATTCTTTGCGCGGCGAGTGGGAGCGCGTGCCCGATGTGTTTGATTGCTGGTTTGAGTCGGGCTCGATGCCGTACGCGAGCAACAGCTATCCGCAAAAAAAAGATACGTTTAACCCGAAGCGCTTGTTTGGGTTGGCACCCAAAGGATATCCGGCGCATTTTATTGCTGAAGGCATCGACCAAACGCGCGGCTGGTTTTACTCGCTCATCGTGCTTGGCGTTGGGCTTTTTGGCAAAACGCCGTACAAGGCGGTGATTACCAACGGCCTCATTTTGGCGCAAGATGGGCGCAAAATGAGCAAGAAGCTCAAAAATTATCCCGACCCGATGGAGCTGGTGGAAAAATTTGGCGCCGACGCATTGCGCTACTACCTGCTCTCCTCCACCGTGATACGCGGCGAAGATTTGCGCTTTTTTGAAAAAGGCGTAGAGGATGTGTCCAAAAAAATATTGATGCGCCTCGACAATGTGCGGAGTTTCTACGAATTGTATTGCACGCAGGACTCTGCACAGAAAAAAGTCCTCGGGTCGGCTTCGCCTCAACCAGACTATTTTTCTGCACAAAGTCCTGCCAGTTCCAATGTTCTCGATCGTTGGATTCTTGCGCGGCTCAATCAAGTAATAACAGAGAGTACGGCTGGATATGAGAGCTACCAGCTTGACGATGCAACGCGCCCGATTGCCGACTTTGTCGACGATCTCTCTACGTGGTATGTGCGCCGCTCGCGTGACCGGTTTAAATCTGAAGGGGATGACAAACAAGCAGCGCTCGCAACATTGCGCACGGTGCTCTACACGATTGCGCATGTGGGGGCACCCGTTATGCCATTTTTTGCGGAGTATTTGTTTTTGAGTGTGCGGCACGAGGGTGATGCAGAGAGCGTGCACTTGAGCGAGTGGCCCAAAGCACAAGAACTTTCGGCTGAGCAAAAAACATTGATTGATGACATGGCACATACGCGCACGCTTGCTTCGCTTGGCCTCCAAGCGCGAGAGAAGGCCGGCGTTAAATTGCGCCAGCCGCTCGCCAAACTTATTGCAAAAAAACTTCCCGCCGATCCTGAGTTGTGCGAGGTGCTCAAAGACGAGCTTAATATAAAAGAGGTGGTGGAAGATGCCGCGCAAGGAGAGGAGGTAACGCTTGATCTTGCACTTACCGCGGAGCTTAAAGAGGAGGGAGTCGTGCGCGAGTTGGCGCGCACCATACAAGAGTGGCGCAAGCAGGAAAAAATGCAGATGAGCGACCGGCCGCACTATGTGCTCAAAGTGTCTGCTGCCGATAAACATACTGCCGAAAAATATAAAGCCGAACTTATGGCGCAAACAAATCTTGGCAGTTTGCAGATAGAAGCAGAGTAGTACCATGCACAAAATTCACAGCACCGAGGGGTTAGTGTTGGCAAAGCGAGGCGTTGGTGAGGCCAATGTGCGTATTGTGTTGCTTACCGAAGGGCTTGGGCTTATTAATGCATCGGCGCGCTCAAGCAGATTTGAGCACTCAAAACTGCGCTATGGCCTCGAGCCGCTCACGCGCGCACGCTTTGCTTTGGTGCGCGGCAAAGCCGAGTGGCGGCTCACAGGCGTCGAACAGATTTCGCGCGATTGTATTGGTGGGGGGAGCGCGCGCCGGCAAGCATCGGGGCGCATTGCGCGATTACTTTTACGATTGGTGCAAGGCGAGGAGCCTTTAGTGGAGCTTTACCGCGCCGTGCGCGAGGGCTTGCTCTTTTTAGCCGCCGCCACGAGCGAGCAAGATGCGCAGGCGGTGGAGTGCGTGCTCGTGTTGCGCGTACTCGCGCAGTTGGGGTACTTGCCGCATACGCAAGAACTCGCGCCGTTTATTGCAGACACGTTTTTTTCTGTAGAGCTTGCAGCAGAGGCTGCCAAATCGCGCACGCTTCTCATCCGCACGATAAACGAATCGCTCCAGTCAACTGGGCTATAGGTGGTATACTTTTTGCATGCCTCCGGAGGAGAAGGATGATATTGAGTTGCTCAAAAACAAGCTCTATTCGAGGGGAGCTAAGACCAAGCCGATGAGCGACATACGCACGCCGCTCTCGCCAAGTACTGCCGAGGCGCCGGTGTCTTGGCCCTCCTCCGCTGAAGCTTCGGGAGGGCAAGCAAACGACGCGCATAAAAAGCCAATATTGTTGTACGAAGAGCCAAAACGAAAAATGTCTTTTGCTACTAAATTTTTTATAGGTTCGCTACTGTTTTTTATCGCAGCCGCGTCCGCCGCGGTGTATCTCTTTTTTGGCGGCGGCAATGTCGTCTCGCCCGACAATATCGACCTGCAAGTGGTAGCGCCCTCGCTCATTGATGCCGGCAAAGCCGCACAATTGCAGATTATCGTCGGCAACCGCAACACCTCGGCAATCTCGCTTGTCGATGCAGTGGTGACCTATCCGAGCGGCACGCGCGACCCGCAAAATCCAAACTCACCGCTCTCGCAACAACGCATTAGTATCGGCACGCTGGCTCCCGGGCAGCAAACCAAGCAAACCGCGAGCGGAGTTTTTTATGGGCAAGAAGGCACGCAAGAAAAGGTACAGGTAATGCTCGAGTACAGCGTGAGCGGTTCCAACGCCGTGTTTGAAAAGAGTGCCGAGGCCGACTTTATGATTGGCTCCTCGCCGCTCTCTCTTTCTATTAATGTTCCCAGTGAGGCAATAGCGGGGCAGCAGTTTCCTATCGATATAACCGTGCAAAGCAACGCGACCACTCCTATACAAAATGTGGCGCTTCTGGGGCAATATCCGTTTGGATTTTCGGTCGTGGGAGCGACTCCCAAGGCGCAAGCGGGTGGCACCTTTTGGCAGCTTGGCACGCTCGCGCCCGGCGCTTCAGAAGTGGTGCACTTAACCGGCTCTATCGACGGCCAAGAGGGCGACCAAAAAGTATTCCGTTTTGTTGCCGGCTCCAACACCGACCCAACCGACACAACGATTGCCGTGCCGATACTCACCGTGCCGGAAACTATCACCGTGCACAAACCGTTTATCAGCGCGACTCTTAATGTGACAGGGCAAACCGGCAAAACCGTTTCGGTTTCGGGCTCCGGTGCGCAGAGCGGCACCATAACATGGACAAACAATCTCACGACGGCGATATCAAACGCACAAATTACGCTCACGCTTACCGGCCCCGCGCTCGACACAAGTTCCGTCTCGTCTGCTAACGGATTTTATCAATCGCAAAACAACACCATCACGTGGAGTTCGGCGCAGGTGCCGGAGCTTGCCTCAATCGCTGCGGGCGGCACGGGCACGCTCGACTTTTCGTTTGCATCATTGCCGCCCGGTACCGGCGGTGTGCTCATCACTAACCCGGTTATTGACCTCAATGTAGCCGTGCAGGGTACGAGGGCAGACCAGGGTAATGTGCCCGAAACGGTTGCATCGGCCGCCTCAATGGAGGTGTCGATTGCGTCGGCGCTCTCGCTCAGCGCCTCGGCGCTCCACTTTACGGGAACGTTTGCAAACACGGGGCCCATGCCGCCCAAGGCCAACAGCGACACCTCATACACCATTGTGTGGACGGTTAAAAACTCGGCCAACACGATTGCCAATGCCACCGTCTCGGCTGTACTGCCGCCCTATGTAACATATGGTGCTTCCAACACTGCGGGGGTTGTGTACGACAACGCGAGCCGCACGGTTACGTGGAGCCTTGGTGATGTAAATGCAGGAGTGGGCTACAGCGCCGCCGCGGCGCAGGCGACCTTCCAAGTGGTGCTGACTCCAAGTACGAGCCAGGTTGGCAGTGCGCCCCCGCTCACGGGCGACGCGTCGCTCACGGGCCAAGACCGTTTTGCACAAGTGAGCGTCTCGGCCAATGCAGCAGCTCCCACAACGCTCCTCACCGGCGACCAAGGCTTCCAAACCGGCATGGATATAGTCGGGTCCAATTAAATTTGGTAGTATCGCAATACACTATGGAAGAAAAGGATGATTTGATGGAAAAGATAGTAAGCCTCTGCAAGCGGCGCGGGTTTGTATACCAAGGCTCCGAGATCTACGGCGGTATGGCTGGCATGTATGACTACGGCCCCTATGGCGTGGAGTTGTTAAACAATCTAAAAGCCGCGTGGTGGCGCGAGCATGTGCAAAAACGAGATAATTATTTCGGTCTTGATTCAGCGTTGTTTAAGGACCCTCGCGTATGGGAGGCAAGCGGTCACACAAGCGGATTTTCCGACCCCCTTGCTGAGTGTAAAAAATGCAACACGCGCATCCGCGTCGACAAAGAACTTGAAAAAATTGGAGTGACTGCTGATGAAAAAATGTCGGAGGCCGAACTTAACGAACTTTTTAGTGCCAACAAAGACAAGATAAAATGTCCTAAGTGTGGCGCACATGATTTCACTCCCGTGCGCGCATTTAATCTGTTGGTCAAAACGAACATGGGAGATTTTACGGGGAAGAATGAAACCCCGGTGTATCTCCCGGGAGAGGCGTGCCAAGGCATCTATCTCAATTTTAAGAATGTCGTAGACACCACGCGTGCCAAGGTGCCGTTTGGCATCGCACAAATCGGCAAAGCATTTCGCAATGAGATATCACCGCGCAACTTTCTTTTCCGCACGCGCGAAATGGAGCAAGCCGACACTCAGTATTTTGTGAAGCCGCATGAAAATAAAGCAGCGTACGAAAAAATTAAACAAGACCGATGGGATTGGTATGTGAAGATGGGCATCAAGGAAAGTAATCTACGCTGGAAACAGCACGAAAACCTCGTGTTCTATGCTTCTGATGCGTGGGATATCGAATACAAGTATCCATTGGGCTTCGATGAAATGGAAGGCATCCATGATCGTACTGATTATGATCTCACCCAACACATGAAGTACTCGGGTACCGATCTCAACTACACCGATCCTCAAACGGGGGAGAAGTACATTCCATGGATACTGGAGACCTCGGTTGGCATGGGTCGTATGTTTCTTGCATTTATGTCGGATGCATATACTGAAGACGAGCTTGGAGGCGAACCACGCACCGTATTAAAACTCTCGAAAGAACTTGCACCTATAAAAGCTGCGGTTTTCCCGCTTCTCAAAAACAAACCGGAGCTTGTTGCCAAAGCACGCGAGGTGTACGAGATGCTCCGCGAGACTTTGCGCGTAGAGTGGGACGACAACGGCAATATTGGCAAGCGCTATCGCCGCCAAGACGAGATAGGTACGCCGTGGTGTATCACTATCGATTTTGATACGCTCGGAGAAAATCCGAGCCTCAAGGACACGGTTACGCTCCGCCATCGCGACACCGGCGAGCAGGAGCGGGTGGATATTGCGCAATTGGTGCCTTTGCTTGTAGGTCAGCTCAAATAAAAAAAGTTTGATTTTGTGAGCGCTGTGAGCTGCCAAGGGGAGCAAAATCAGACTTTTTTATTTGAGTCAGTATAGAGCCTTTGTGCTATTATGGGCCGTATGCAGGGTACTCACATAAACGTCAACATTACGGCGGGGAGCATTATCAAGGCGATACTCTTTGCTTTGCTCCTGTTCCTTTTATGGTATCTACGCGATATCGTGCTTGTGGTGTTAACCGCAGTTGTTATTGCCTCGGCAACGGAGCCGGCGATACGGTATTTTATGCGGCACGGCCTCAACCGCTTGCTTTCGGTCGTGCTCATATATCTCTTGATCGCCGCGGCTTTTTTTTCGATACTCTTTTTCTTTATTCCGCCAATTCTTAACGATGCCGCCAACTTTCTTGAGCAGCTGCCCGCAACCCTTGCAAACATTGACCTCACCACCACAACGCACGGGTTTTTGCCCACCTCGGTGACGAGCAATTTTTCTTCGGCCAATCTGCTTCAAAATCTATCTTCAACTATCACCAGCAGCACCGGCGGCGTGTTTAGCACCGTCTCGGCGTTTTTTGGCGGCCTCACTTCTTTTGTGCTTATCGTTGTGTTCTCGATTTACTTTTCGGTTCAGGAAACCGGTGTCGATGACTTTTTGCGCATCATCACGCCGGCGGCACAGCAAGTGTACGTGCTCAACTTGTGGAAGCGTTCGCAAGAAAAAATAGGCAAATGGATGCAGGGCCAGCTCATGCTTGCGATTATTGTGGGCGTGCTTTTGTATCTCGGCCTCGTCATACTCGGCGTGCCGCACCCGCTTCTCTTGGCGCTTGTGGCGGCGGCCTTTGAACTGATACCGGTCTTCGGCCAGTTTCTTGCGGCAATACCTGCGGTGGCGGTGGCATTTGCCGACGGTGGCACCACCGAGGCGCTCCTCGTGGCCGGGCTTTACATCGTGATACAGCAATTTGAGGCGCACCTCATTTATCCGGTCGTCGTAAAAAAAGTGGTCGGCATCCCGCCGCTCCTTGTCATCCTCTCGCTCCTTGTCGGGTTTCAGCTCATAGGATTCTTGGGAGTCTTGCTCTCGGTGCCGGTTGCGGGCGCGATACAAGAGTATGTCTCCGATATCGACAAAGAAAAAAAGCGCCTGTTAGCGCGCCAAGGCCTTGCGCCCGACGGCGAAGCGAAGTAGGGTTTTTAATACGATGGCCGAAAAAAAGTTTTATCTCACGACACCCATTTTTTACCCCAACGCGAAGCTCCACATGGGCCACGCGTATACCACCACGCTCAGCGACATCCTTGTGCGCTATCATCGCCTCATTAAAGACAAAACATATTTTTTAACCGGCTCCGACGAAAATACGCAAAAGATGGTCGAGGCTGCGCGCAAAGCGGGGCAGGAGCCGATGGTTTTTTTAAACGACATAGTCGGCAAGTTTTCGGCGTTGTTTAACGAGCTCGACATATCGTACGACCAGTTTATCCGCACTACCGACCAAAAGCGCCACTGGCCGGGAGCCACAGCACTTTGGAACAAGCTCGTTGACGCGGGTGATATATATAAAAAAGAGTACGAAGGGCTGTACTGCGTCGGCCACGAAGCGTTTATCACCGAGAAGGACTTGGTGGACGGCAAGTGCCCGGACCATGGCACGGTGCCCGAGTTTTTAAAAGAAAAAAATTATTTCTTCCGCCTTTCAAAATATACCGGCGCTATACAGCAAAAAGTCGAATCAGGCGAGTTGCACATCATACCCGAGACGCGCAAAAATGAAATTCTCTCTCTATTACACGAAGGGCTCGAGGATGTGAGTTTTTCGCGCCCACGTAAAGCCGACTGGCCCGAAGGTCTTGGTGTGCCGGTGCCTGGCGACGACACGCAAGTGATGTATGTGTGGTGCGACGCGCTCTCCAACTACATCACGGCACTCGGCTACGGCACCGATGACGACAAACTTTACCAAGAGTTTTGGCCGGCCGATGTACATGTCATCGGCAAAGATATTTTGCGGTTTCATGCGGCCATTTGGCCGGGCATGTTGCTCTCGGCCGGTTTGCCTTTGCCAAAAACCCTTTTGGTACACGGTTTTATCACCTCGGAGGGTAAAAAGATGAGCAAAAGCCTCGGCAATGTTATCGACCCAGAGGAGCTCTTGGCAGAGTATGGTACCGATGCCGTGCGCTACTACTTGGCGCGGCACATCTCGCCGTTTGAAGACGGCGACATCACGCGCGAAGGTTTTAAAGAGCACTACAATGCCAACTTGGCCAACGGCCTTGGCAATTTGGTATCTCGCATCATGAAGCTTGCTGAAACTAATTTGCCCGAACCAGTTAAAGTTACATGGAGTCCGTTCCCTCAAGAATTTGCGGAGAAGCTTGAGAAGTTTGAAATAAATCAGGCATTTGATTATGTGTTTGCACGCATTGGTGTGCTCGACCAAACCATTACGCAAACGGAGCCGTTTAAGGTAATCAAAACCGACCCCGAGCGCGGCCGCGAACTCATTACGAGCTTGGTGCAAGAGCTGGCCAACATCGACCTTATGCTCGAGCCTCTGCTCCCTGGGACCAGTAAAAAAATTATTGACGCCATTGTGGCCAACAAAAAGCCCGACAATTTATTTTTGCGTAAAGACTAATATGGACCTAAAGTTTTTTGATGCGCACTGCCATCTGCAGCTCTCGCAGTTTGATATCGATAGGGCAGAGGTACTCGAGCGGATGGAGGAAGGCCATTTTGGCGGCGTTGTGGTGGGTGTCGACTTTGCCACGAGTCGCGAAGCGCTTGAGTTGGCCGAGCAGTACGGCTTTTTGTGGGCGGCGGTGGGCTTACATCCGCATGATAACGTGGCAGAGGAGTTTGACATGACAATTTACCGCGAGCTCGCCGCCGACCCAAAAGTGGTGGCGATAGGGGAGTGTGGGCTCGATTACTTCCGCTCCGGCACCACTGATGAGGAGCGCGATGCACAAAAGCATCGCTTTGAAAGCCAGATAGCGCTTGCGGTTGAAGTTGGCAAACCGCTCATCATCCACTGCCGTGATGCGCACGACGATATGTTGGCAATATTAAAAGAGCACACGGGCACTCACCCCGAGCTCAAAGTCATCATCCATTTTTTTACCGGCACCGGCGAGCTTGCACAGCAGTATCTCGATTTAGGTTGTTATCTCTCATTCCCCGGGCCGATAACGTACGCCGACATGTACGACGAGAGCATCCGCGTTGCCCCCCTCGATAAAATCTTGAGCGAGACCGACTCGCCCTTTGCCGCGCCGGTGCCCTTTAGAGGTAAGCGCAACGAACCCGTGTATGTTGAGGAGGTAGTCAAAAAAATTGCTGCAATCAAAGGGGTTTCGGTCGATGCCATGGCGGCCCAGATACTCGAAAACGCCAAAAAAGTTTTTGGGGTGTAAACCTTGCAGGGTGGGATGGGCTATGGTAAGGTAGCTCCATGGCAGATATGTCGCAGGAGGCTAGCGTCTCCTCAACCCAAGCGAACATTGCCCCCTCTTTGGGCACGCAACCGATTTACGAAATCGGGTATCATCTCATTCCTACTCTCACCGAGGAGGAGGTTGTTGTTGCAGTCAATGCGCTCCGCAAAGCACTTGGCTCCGCCGAAATTATCAAAGACGTGGCGCCGGTTAAAATCCCGCTCGCGTATGTTATCGAGCGCCGCGGCCAAGGCAAGCGCGAGAAGTATGCTGAGGCCTATTTTGGTTTTATAAAATTTGCTATCGATAAAGAAAATATTGGTGCCATCGAGCAGTATCTCCGCGCAACGCACGAAGTGTTGCGCCATCTCCTTGTTGAGACTGTGCGCGAGGACACCAGCTTTGCGCCGCGCCGCGCCGTATTTACCTCCGACCGCCTCGAGGGTGAGACGCTTAAGAAGCCGGTTGCCGAGGTAGAGAAGGCAGGCGAGGTCTCCGAGGAGGAGCTTGATAAAAGCATCGATGCAATAGTCGCCTAATTGAAACACCATGTATATCAATAAGGTAATGCTCTACGGAAATCTGACACGCGACCCGGAGATGCGTGCAATGCCCTCGGGCGGCAATGTCACCTCGTTTGGTGTTGCAACCAATCGCACGTTTACCAAAGCCGATGGCACCAAACAAGAAGCCGCAGAATTTCACAACGTTGTGGTGTTTGGCCGCCAAGCAGAAACCTGCGCACAGTATCTTAAAAAGGGCAGCCCAGCATACATTGAGGGTCGCATCCAAACCCGCAGCTGGGACAACAAAGAGGGCGTTAAACAATACAAAACCGAGATAATCGCCGAGCGCGTGCAGTTTGGCCCCAAAGGCGGTGGAGGTACGGGCGGCGGATACGACAGGGGAGCCGGGGACATCCAAAGCGATGCCGAGGCTCCGCAAAAAGCTCCTAAAGAAGACGTTATCGATTATCCGGCAGAAGACAGCAACCCAGACGACATCCCGTTCTAACTAACACACTATGAACAAAGAATTTTCACCAGGTCACATACCGCACATCGATTACAAAGATATCGATACCATAAAAAAGTTTGTTAACCCGCATGGCAAGATCATGCCGCGCCGCCGCACGGGCCTCTCGGCTGCCAATCAGCGCGCGCTTGCGCAGGCAGTAAAGCGCGCCCGCTTCATGGCGCTCATCCCGTATATCGTCCGCTAATTTTTACAAAAAGAAAAACTTCCAAAAAAGTCCTCGGGTCACCTAAACGGCTCAACCAGACTTTTTTGGAAGTTTTTATTTTTTCTTTTTTAGTTTTTGTCTACACGCTCCACGTAGGCGCCGAGCTCGGTGTTGATGCGCACAATGTCGCCCTCGTTGATAAAGAGGGGAGCATTGATAGTGGCGCCGGTTTCGAGCGTAATCTCTTTGCTGCCACCTTGGGCAGTATTGCCCTTAACCGCAGGAGGTGCCTCGGTTACTTTGAGGTCAACTTTAATAGGCATCTTAAGGCCGATTATTTTGCCCTCGTCTTGGTCGATAGCCGGGTCATCAAAAAGCAGCGCCTCGATGATGGTGTTGGGTTTGATAAACTTGCCTTGCTCACCTACGGTTACGTCGCTCAGTTGAAAGCGGTCGGCCGGATTGTTTTCCGAGCAAAACCACCACTCGCCCTTGTTTTTGTATAAAAACTTTACATTTTTGAGCGAGAGGTCGGCCTCGGGCACCTTTTCCGAGACATGAAAAGCCTGCTCGGTTACTTTGCCGGTGATAAGATGGCGCAGTTTGGTCTGGTTAACCGGCTTGCGCTGCTGCTTCCTAAACACGTGCGCGTCGAGGACCTCGTACGGCTCGGTGCCGAGCAAAACAACTTTGCCTTTGAGTATTTCGTTGTATTCAAGCATTGCCATACATTAAAATTGCCCCTAGGGGCTGGCTACACTATATACAAACTAAACCCCGACGTAAAGTCGGGGTCCCGACCAGTGCGTCGGGAAAGTAGAGCTGTGCAACCTCGTGCGAAACCCGGGGCAAGGCGCGTTAGTTGTAAAGAGTACGCGCTATGATGTACAGTGTTGGCATGACAGAGCACCTTTCTCTCGAGGAAAAAGGCGAAGGGATGAGCGACGAGCAGATACTCGTGGCCTCGCTCTCGCACCCGAGCCTCTTTGCATTGCTCGTGCGCAAATATGAGGAGCCCTTTTTACGTAAGGCCATGAGCATCGTGCACGAGCGTGAGGAGGCCGAGGATATTGTGCAGGAGGCGTTTGCCAAAATTTATATAAACGCAAGCAAGTTTAAAACGGTCGAGGGAGCAAGTTTTTCCTCATGGGGCTACCGTATCCTCATCAACACAGCGCTCACTCATTATGCCAAACGCAAACGCGAGGGCGGCAGGGTAGTGGAGCTCGACGAGGAGATTTGGGCATTGATACCCGACAAAAATCTCCGGCAGTTTGAAAAAAAGGAGTTTGTCGACGAGGTTGCCTCGGTGCTCTCGCGTATGCCGGCCACCTTTGCACGTGTGCTTGCCTCGTTTTTTATCGAGGGCAAAACGCAGGAGGAGATAGCGAGGGAAGAGGGCGTTTCGGTAGGTGCCATAAAAACCCGCGTGCATCGCGCCAAGGCCGAGTTTAAAAAAGTTTATAAAGCAGTAACTACTTCGCTGTAGCAAGCGTTGTAGATAATGAGCAAGCCTATGCAAAATCCAAAAACCATAAGCCCCATAGAGCGCCAGGTGATGGCAAGCGTTGGCGCTGTATACTTTGCGCGCACACTCACCGGCACCACCGCGCTCAAAGTGTACGCGTTTATACTCTCCATGTGGGTGGTGGGGCGCCTCGTATGGGTCTCTAAAGTATTTGCCAACTTTGTCGAGGTGGAGAAGGGAGGGCTCTCCGCCATGTCCAACTTTGTCCTCGCGGCGTTCGAACACACCCACTTGGGCGTGCAGATAGCACTCCTCGTAGCTGGAGTTGCGTTTGTATCACTAGCAGTAGAAGCCGTCCGCAAACTTTCCCAACCAGCCCACTCCTATTCCTTCTAGTTTTTGATAATTCTCTCCAATAAGCCAAAATAGCCCTAGAAATATGGCTATTTTGTGATTCCTAAGAGGGTACTTGACAAAATAATCATTTAAGGTATACTTGCAACTGGAAGTCCCGAATCCCTCGGGGCTCGCACTTCGAAAGAGACTCCAATGTTCAACCGCAACTTTAGTCAAAAGTCCGTCGGTATCGTTATCGAGAATCAGTTTCCCCACAGCGTGATGCTGTCGTGGTGGACTCCCTGCAGGGTGGTTACCATTCACTACCTTGCTCGCGGCAACGAAATGTTTTGCTGCGCCCATGGTCAATGGTGGAAGATTGAGTACCATGAATATGAATGCGATCGTGGCGAAGAGGGCATCGAGCTCTATTCTGTCATTGATCGAGTCATGAAGATCGACCCTCCGGAAGACGTAACCTATTCGCACTCCATCGCTGTAGTACTTGAAGAGGGCGATAAGCTCACTGACGGTTGCTTCATTGGTGGTGAAATGGGCTATGATCTTTGTCTAGATTGTTATCCTCCGGTTCGGGCTCATTCCTGAACGGGTAGATAAGTTGTAGCTTCTCCGGAAGCTCCTGATGCTCTTTGAACAGTTTGGGTTGTATGTAGCCCCACGTTTTATGCATACAAAAAAAGTTTTCTAAGCCGCTACCCAAAAGGTATGCGGCTTCAATGTTTTTATACTGCAAAATTTCTTTTACTCATCGGGGTTGTCTTTGCTTTTACTACGTGCCGGGCAATATGGGTGCTGTTTTGTTTGTCTTTGCAATCTTTTGGCTTCTTTTTGGCCGATTGTCTTTTCTAAACGTTTCTTTAATTCCAGACACTCAAAACAAATGCCTTCCTTTTTTGAAACCAAAAAATGTTCCAAAGCGAGCTCATACAGATGAGCCGCGTCGTGTTTCGAGAGGGTAATCCGTTTTGGTGCCATACTCGGCATTTTTAATGATAGTGATTATTTATATCTACTATCTCAATCGTATCTCGCGAATTAAAAATAAATATAGCGCGATATTTTTGGTCGATTCTGAAACTAAAAATGCGCAGAGCTTTGGGCTCCATCAGCTCTACGTTTAAGCTTGGATGATAGATACTCACTTCCAAAAACCTCATCTGTTTATTGAACTTTGCTGTCAGATTGCGTTTTTTGAGATACTCCACAAGCTCCGGACGAAGCGGCAGGATATGCATAGTGTTACTTGGAGAAGTAATTTGTCCGGCTCAACCCCTTTTCGAGACTCTTGAGAAAAGCCTCCGAATAGCGCTTCGTTTTGCGCATATCCGAAATGACCTTTTTTGCATCCCGTGTCGGGGGCGGCGAAAAAAGCTCATCGCTTGTCGCGGATACTATGCGCTCATATGCCTCAGCACGCTGTTTTAGAGCCTCGTATTGTGTTTTGCTTATAGTAACTGTGCTCATATGTGCAGTATAGCACAAACGTATTTTTACTCCTCGGAGCTTTCTTCGCTTTTGGCTGAGGAGACGCCGGTGGTGCTCGTTTCGAGCGCTTTGCGGATGTCTTTTAAGATTTCGTTGGCAACTTTTTTGTTCTCGCGCAAAAACGTGCGCGATGCGTCATAGCCGCGGCCGAGCGATATCTTTTCGCCCTCTTTTGACTCAAACGAGTATGATGCACCGCTTTTGTGCACGACGCCCAAGCTCTCGCCAAGTGCCAAGAGCTCGCCCTCGCGCGAGATACCCTCGTTGTAGAGCAAATCAAACTCGGTTTTGCGGAAGGGAGCCGCGACTTTATTTTTGACCACCTTAACCCGGTGGCGGCCTCCCACTACCTCCTCGCCTTTTTTAATTTGTGCAATGCGGCGTATATCGAGGCGCACGCTGGTGTAAAACTTGAGCGCTTTGCCGCCGGTGGTGGTCTCCGGATTGCCAAACATCACGCCAATTTGCATGCGTATCTGATTGATAAAAATAACAAGTGTTTTGCTCTTTGCGGTAATGGCCGTGAGTTTGCGGAGTGCTTGGCTCATGAGGCGCGCTTGTTTGCCCACCTGCGCTTGGCCCATGTCGCCCTCTATCTCGTCTTTTGGCGTGAGTGCCGCAACCGAGTCGATAACAACGATGTCGATTTTTCCGCTACGCACGAGGCCCTCGACTATCTCGAGCGCCTGCTCGCCTGTGTCGGGTTGCGAAACGAGGAGCTCGTCGAGTTTAACGCCGATTTTTTTTGCATACTCCGGGTCGAGCGCGTGCTCGGCATCGATAAACGCGCAGATGCCGCCTTTTTTTTGCGCCTCGGCAATGGCATGCAGCGAGAGCGTTGTCTTGCCGGAACTCTCGGGGCCAAATATTTCGATGATGCGACCGCGCGGATAGCCGCCAATACCAAGCGCCCAGTCGAGTCCTATCGAGCCGGAGGGGATTGCATCGACGTCAACCTTGGGCGTGTCGCCGAGCGTCATGATTGCCTCGTCGCCAAACTTGGTGCGTATGTCGCGTATTGCCGCGTCGATGGCGCTGCTGTCGCGCACGGCGCCTTTTTCATCTTTTGTGCCCGTGGTCTTTACCGCCTTCTCCTTTTTTGGTTTACCAAATGCCATACAAAAATACTTATGCGTTTGTAATCGGACAATAATTGAGCACCTGTATTGAAACAGACTTCGCCGCGCGTCTCCCAAAGCGGTCGACTGCTTGGACGGTCAGTACTGTAAACCCCGGCGGGATAGAAAGCAACTCGCTAAAATGTCCGCTTTTGTCGGTGTACGAAGGCAGGTCGTTGATGGTCAAAAACGATATATTTTGGGCCGTGCCGGAGATAATCACGCCCGTGCTTGAGGTGGCGCTGCCGTTGATGGGGTACTCAATCGTGATAATCGGCCCTTCGATAAGCCGCCGCGCCTCAAAGAAGCCGTACGCGCTAATACTCAACACCGCAAAAGCTATAACAAGTGCCGCGAGAGGGAGCCGCCTCATAGATCTTCAGACTCATCCTCCGTGTGTCCGCTGCCGACATTTGCGCCCTTCTCAAGCACTTCGCGCGGCTTTGATCCGTCCGCGGGGCCGATAATGCCGCGCTCTTCAAGGACATCCATGAGCCGCGCCGCACGCGAGTATCCGACGCGCAGCTTCCTTTGTATATACGAGGTCGATGCTTTGCCCGCCTCTATCACCGCAGCCCTCGCGCTCTCGTACATGTCGTCGTCTATTTCGTCGTCTTCGCTGCCAAAGTTACTGCTGGCAGAGCTGTTAAATGCATTATTGCTGCCGGGCGCCGGGCCGCCAATGTCGATAGGGAGCTCGGCCTCGTTGTTTTTAGCGATAAACGAAGTCACTTTTTTTACTTCCGATTCGCTGATGTAGGCGCTTTGCAAACGGATAGGTTTGCTCATGTCGCCGGAGAGGTAGAGCATGTCGCCCGCGCCGAGCAATTTTTCGGCGCCACCTTGGTCGAGGATGGTGCGCGAGTCTATCTGGCTTGCCACTTGGAGCGCCACGCGCGAAGGCACATTGGCTTTAATGAGGCCGGTAATCACATTAACGCTCGGGCGTTGCGTTGAGAGTATCAAGTGTATGCCCACGGCGCGGCTCATTTGGGCCAGGCGCACGATGGAGCTCTCCAGCTCGCGGGGGTAAGCCTGCATAATGTCGGCGAGCTCATCGATAACAATAATAATGTACGGCATGGCCTCGGGCACTTTGCCGCCCTCCTCCAAACCATTTTTACGGATGTGCTCCAACTGCGGCGTCAAAATATTTTGATGGTAGGAGTCGATGTCGCGCACGCGGTTACCTTCGAGCACGTTATAGCGGCGCTCCATTTCTTTACCCGCCCAGCGCAGCGCCATAATCGTGCGCTTTGCGTCGGTGATAACCGGTGTTAAGAGATGCGGTATCTGGTTGTACATCGTGAGCTCCACGCGCTTCGGGTCGATCATCAAAAAGCGCATTTGTTGGGGCCCGCACCGGTAGAGAAGCGAGGTAATAATGGTGTGGATGGTCACCGACTTTCCCGAGCCGGTTGCGCCTGCAATGAGCGCGTGTGGCATCTTGGCAATGTTGCCAAAGTGCGAGCCGCCGGCAATGTCGCGGCCAAGCGCCACCAAAAGAGGCTTGCTGCTCTCCGCAAACTCAGGGCTCTCAAGCAAGGTGCCTAAGCCGACGGTTACTTTGGTTGAGTTGGGCACCTCAATGCCCACCAACGATTTGCCGGGTATCGGCGCCTCAATGCGCACCGGGTGCGCCGCGAGCGCCAGCTCAAGGTTGGTCTGCAAGCCAACTATCTTTTGCAAACGCACGCCCTCGGCGGGCTTGATGGCATAGCGCGTGACCGACGGGCCGATAGATATTTCGTCGAGCTCCACCACAATGCCAAAGTTGGCGAGCGTGCGCTTGATGATGTTGGCATTGGCTTTGATGTCGCCAACTCCGGGGCGGCCTTTGTCGCGCTCAAGCAAAGAGAGCGGCGGGGGAGTGTATTGTCCAAGCAAACTCTTTAAAGTGTCGGCCGCGCGTTTTGCTTGCAGGGCGGCGGAGTGGTCGGGTTGTGGTCTTACCGGAGCGGCTATCGGTGCGGTGCGCTCTTGTGGCTCATCCTCATATTCCTCATCCTCGGCATCTTCTTCCTTTTCGTCAGTGATGCCGCTAATCGCGGGTTCGGCAGTTTCTTTTTTGGCAGTCATGCGTGCCACAAGTGCCCGCACGCCGCGGCCGAGTGCCACGAGTGGCTCAAGCGATATGTCGCCCTCAAGCAATATAAGGAGAGAGATAAGCGAGACGCCTCCTAAAATAATGAGTGATGCGTAGACATCAAAGTAGTGCACGGCGGGTGTTGCAATGAGGTTGCCCACCAAGCCGCCTTGACCCGAGGCAATAGCAATAAATCCGAGTCCGGTAAAAATAAAAACAGCAGAGGCAATTATTTTAATGGGAGTAAAGCCGCTCGTGTTTTCGCGGAGCGCATTGCCTGCCAGCATAAAAAAGAGAAGCGGTACCAAAAAATATCCTATGCCGAGGAGCGAGGCAAAGAGCGTTTTAATATCGGCTCCGGCAGGGCCGGCCACGCCGAGCCCCGCGAGTGTCAAAAGGAGCGCGACAATCATGAGCAACACCACCACAACCGCTTGCTTTGTTTTTTGCGGTATGTGCGCCGCGCCGCGTTGCAATTTTGCGTTGTTTTTTTTGCCGTTTTTCCCTGCCATGTACAGGTATCATCATACCACTTTGTGCACCAACGTGACGACAAAAAGCCCCGACGTAAAAGAATTTTTTGCGCATCCGATGACGAGGGAAAAATTCTTTTACGTCGGGGCTTACGTAGCACAAAAGTATTTTTGCCTTGCAGCAAGGTGGGGAAGGGTCTACTCTATACGACAAGGTATGTCTCTTACGTGTCCTACAAAATAAGAGACATATAAAGGACATATAAGAGACAATCGAGTACCAAAACCATGCCGGAGAAGGACAAAAAATTCCACGAATTTGCTTTAAAATCAATCCTATTTAAAGGACAGCGCGATTTATATTTTTGTTACGTTAAGTCCGAAAAAATTGCACACGTGCTCTCGCTTTTGGAGGAGCGTACCAGTGTCGAAAGTGCTGCGCATCTCAAGGGTCTTGTCGCAAGCGCGTCTCGCTTGCCCGAGACCATTGCGCATTTTGCGGCAGGGGAGATAGAGCTTGCGGTGGTACTTGCCGACCTCTTTAGTCTCCTCTCGGCGGTGCGGCTTGGCAACACCAAAGGTGCAATCCATGAGGAGAACGCGGCACTTATTGCCGCCGAGTACGAGGCGCTTGCCGAGCGCCTAATCGGCGGCGCACGCCTCTCCCCTTTTGTCACGTCCGAAGATTTTTTGCTCCCGCAACTCGCCGGGGATGAGCCGCAAACTCCTCCGCAACTTTCGGATGGCCGCTCAAGGACAGAGTTGTATATAAAGGACAATAAAGGACAAGTAAAGGAAACGCGCCTTACAAATAAAGGACACGTTCAAGGACACGCTGTGGGAGAGAGCAAGCGGGCGCCCCTTATATTGGGCTTTGTCCGTAAGCATACCGGTTGCTCTATAAAGGATATAAGCCGTGCCGTTAAGGGTTGTAGCGAAAAGACCATCCAAAGAGAGCTAGCGACGCTTATCGAGCATGGCCTCGTAGAGAAGCGCGGGGAGCGCCGTTGGAGCATCTATTATCCCCGCTAGTACGTACATATAATAGAGCGTTTTTTTGAGCCCTTGGAGTGTGTCCAAACTATCTCGATTGACCCCCTAAAGCTGCTGGTGTATGCTCGTTTGTACGTGGATACACATGGCGAAGGGCCCCTTTGGGGCTCGTTGCCGTATGTGTTTATCCACAAGGCTTTTTTGCACCTTGTGCAGGATGTGCCTATAATTGGGTATAGGCCGCAAAAGCAGGGCTCGTTCGTTGACAACTAAATAGAAGAACACACGGTTTTATTTCCGCACCACCTTGTCCCGCAATGGCTGCATGTCTGCAACTCCCCTCCACTCTGCCTACCAATGGTTCCTTGCAAAAGGATTATGTTCTTTGTTCTTCTCGTGTTCTCCTCCTTTAATAGGAGTGAGCGCGCGGGATGATCAAGAACGTAATCGAGTGTAAGGTGCTGGTAGATTTTAGTTCGTTCGGTTCCGGTCTCTTTTATTCGTCGATTACAAGTAATTATTAATTGTTCGTGCAAATAAACATGATTAAAAGCATTACAAAGAAAGTGTCCGTCCGCGTAGCGGCCGGCGCTATCGGTTTTGCGATGGTCGTGTCTGGCTTCAGCGTGTTGGCAGCTCCGGCTTTTGCCGCAGGCCTCACCTCAACTCAGATATCTTCTATCCTTTCGTTGCTCTCGTCCTTCGGGGCTGATCAGGGTACGATAAACAACGTCAATGCAGCGCTCAATGGCCAGGCAACTACCGGCACCGGTAGCACTACCACAACCACTGGCGGCGCATGTCCGGCTCTCTCTCGCGACCTTTCGCAGGGTTCGACCGGTACCGACGTACAGGCTCTCCAGGTCTTCCTCAACAGCAATGCCGCAACTCAGGTTGCTGCATCTGGCGCAGGTTCTCCTGGCAATGAGTCGACCTACTTCGGCGCTCTCACTACCTCAGCGGTAGAGAAGTTCCAGGCAGCTAACGGAGTTACTCCGGTAGCGGGCTATGTTGGTTCTATCACTCGCGCAGCTATTGCAGCTGTATGCGGTAAGACCACTGGCACAGGAACTGGCACCGGTACAGGTACCGGCACTGGCACAACTGGCACTGCCGCAGGAACCGCAACGGTTTCGGCAGCAGCTCAGCCTGCTAACTCGATTGCTCCGCAAGGCGCATCGCGCGTTCCGTACACTGCCTTCACGGTCACTGCTAACGGCGCAGACGTTACCGTCAACAGCGTAAGTGTCACTCGCCAGGGTCCGTCAGTTGATACCGACTTTTCAGGCGTAACTTTGGTTAACGCTTCGACAGGTGTTCAGCTCGGCACCGCACGCGTACTCGATGCAAACCACTCGGCTACTATCGGTACTCCGATAACTATCCCAGCTGGCACGTCGGTAACCTTCTGGGTTGTGGGTAACATTGCAGCGAACGGCGTTTCTGGTATCCCAGGTTCTGGCGACGTAGCCTCGTTTGCGGTTACGGCAGTCAACACTGCATCAACCGTATCCGGCTCGTTCCCGATCGTCGGCGCAAGCAACACCATCAACACCAGCCTTACCACTGGTAATGCAAGCGTCACAACCTCTTCTTATGACCCGAACGTTGCCGGTAGCCAGCCAATTGGCACGACAGGTGTTCGCTTCACGGGTATCCGCCTCCAGGCGGGCTCGGTTGAGGACTTGACCTTCCACTCGATCACTTGGTACAGCTCTGGTTCAGCATCCGGCATCTCGAACCTTGTCACGGTAGTCAACGGTACTTCGTACCCGACAGTGGCAGACTCGACCGGTCGCTACTACACCAGCGTCTTCCCATCAGGTATCGTTATCCCGAAGGGTCAGTCGCTTGATGTATACATCCAGGGTGACCTCGGTGCTAACGCGATTGCAAACACCTACGCGGAGTTTGACATCTACCGCAACACCGACATCTACCTCACTGGCAATACCTACGGTTACGGCATAACGCCAACCAACGGTGGTTCTGGTGTCTACAACAGCTCTTCGTCACACGCCACTGTCTTCGTAGGCGGGACAAACCCGACTCCGTGGATACAGGGCTCAACGATGTCTGTAACGGCAGGTACGTTCTCGACCATCCAAAACGCAACGAGCGTGGGTGCTCAGAACATTGCCATCAACGTCAGCAATCAGCCTCTCGGCGGATTCTCGACTAACCTCACTGGTGAGGCTATCCAGGCACAGTCAATCAAGTTCCACTTCTTGATCACTGGCGCTGCAATATATCCGTTGCAAAACGTATCTCTTGTCAGCAACAGTGGTTCGGTAGTTGCTGGTCCGTATAACGCAACTTGCGACAGCGGTGCTGCGCAATGCAACTCGCAGTCTGTAACCTTTACTGGTGCAACAACCTTCCCAACCGGGTCGGCAACGTACACCCTTGAGGGTCAGGTGCAGTCTCAGGCTGGCATCAACGGCGACACCATCCAGGCTTCGACGACTCCGTCAGGGTCTGACTGGAGCAATGTTACCGGCGTAACAACCGGCAACACGGTTGCTATCGGTGTTGGTACCTTCACGATGAACCCGATGACTATCCAGGCGGCATCGCTTGCGGTAAACAATGGTACGACACCGTCTTCCGGCTCTACTGTTGTGTCTGGCGGTCAAAACATCACCTTCGCAACTGTACAGCTTGATGCTTCACAGTCTGGCGAGAATGTCCGCATCTCATCTATCCCGATGACTCTTGCAACCGCAGACACTAGCGGTCCGAGCTACTTGAGCTCGTGCCAGATCTGGAACGGTTCAACTGCTCTTAACACTGGTTCTCGCGTAGTCAATGGTTCAACCCTCACGGGTTCAATGTCGCAGACTGTGAACTTCAACTTTGACAACGCATTGACAGTACCGAAGGGTACGGTTATGAGCTTGTCGGTTATCTGTAACCTCTCATCGAGCGCACCTAATTCGGAAACGTATTCGTTCACACCACTCACTAGCATCTCACCGACTGGTGTAACTTCAGGTTCAGCAGTAACGGTTTCTTCTATCGGCGGCACTGCACCGATCCTCAAGATCTCTACAGGTGCAAATCTTGCAGGTTCAACTGACTCTTCGTCTCCGTCCTTCGCGATTGTCGCGGGCGGCACGACAGGTGTCACTGCCAACGTTATCCGTCTCCACGCTTCGAGCGAGCCGGTTAACTTGCAGAAGCTTGGCCTCAAGCTTAACGGCACCGGTACTGCGTCTGACATCACACAGGCGTACATCTACGCAGGTAACAACATCTACACGACCGCAGGAGTATCTATCTCTTCAGGTACGCTCCTCGGCACGGTAACCTTTACCGGCGGTTACGCATACGCAACCTCGACGCTCAGCACTGTTGCTCAGCTTCCGGCTGACACTGATGCAACGCTTGTTATCAAGGTCGACTTGGCAACTATCGGCATCAACAAGGCGGGTACTGAGGGTCACCTCGTAATGGTTGACTACGACAGCGCTCGCGGCGTGGGTGCAAACTCAGGCAAGACTGTCGATGGTACCGGCAACGGCGCACAGTCTTCTGGCGTACGCATGTTTGCCAGCTATCCTACCTTCGCGCTTGGTCCTTCAGTGGCTACCAACCCGAACGGTAGCAATGCGGCTCTTAAGAAGTTTGCTATCACTGCAAACTCTTCAGGCTCGATTGGCATACAGCAAATCGTTATCAACGTTGCAACCTCTTCGGTAACGCTCGGCGGCCTCCAGCTCCATGCGTACACCGACTCTGGTTACTCGCAACCGGCTAACGTTTCGGGCGGCTCAAGTGGTCAGTTTGGTCTAACCAACGCCACTGGTGGCGCTGATACCACGCTCGCCTCTTCACCGGCACTTGTCTTCTCGCAGGGCACCTATGCTCCGCTTGAAATCGCTGCTGGTCAGACTATGTACTTCACGCTCACTGGTAACATCTTGGCTATTGCCAACAGTGCAAACAATTGGACTGTCACCGCGACTGTTGCGGGCGACAACACTCCAATAACAGCGGGCATTGAAAACATTGCTGCTGCGACATCGTCATCCAAGTTTGTATGGTCTCCAAACGCTACCTCTACGGCATCCAATGCCCTCGGCGGTATCGGCTCGGGTGACTGGACAAACGGCTACGGTGTTAGCGGTCTTCCGTCAACTGGTCTCTAGTAGACTAGTAGCTAACCTCTAGCGCGATTCTTTAGGATCTCGCTGAGCTTAGTAAAGTGTTCTTAAAGAACAGCAAAAGCCCTTCCGATGAAAATCGGAAGGGCTTTTTGCTTCTCTTATTGGCAAATTAGAAAAATATCAAGGACGGTCCTCGCTCTAGGAAAAGGTCCACAAAATAAGAAAAAACCTCATCTTTGGTTTAAATATGTTATTGGCATAGTTAAAGTTAACGCTTAAACTCTAAACATGGAATTCCTTAGATAAAGTTCAAAATATCAAGGACGGTCCTCGATATTTGCATTATCCCCAGACTTTTCTATGATGCCCACATGTTCCGCAAACAGGCTTTGGTGTCTGGAGAGACGTACCACATATATAACAGGGGAGCCCACAAACAGCGTATTTTTACTAACGCCTCAGACTATTCCCGTTTTTCTCTTCTGTTACATCTGGCCAATAGTAAGACTGCTGTCCACCTCTCCAATCTCCTCAAAGAATATCAAGGACGGTCCTCGACAGCGATTTTTGAAGACGAAAAGATAGATGACAGGTTGGTAGAAATTCTTGCATATTCTTTGATGCCAAACCACTTTCATTTAGTTCTTCGTCAAAAAGAAGATAATGGAATTGCCATTTTTATGAAAAAGTTGGCCACGGGATATTCAATGTATTTCAATACTAAGTATGAACACAGCGGCACCCTTTTCCAAGGGAGGTTTAAAAGTAGTTATATAGATTCCGAAGAGTACTTTAGATATATTTTTGCGTATGTTCATCTCAATCCTCTTGAGATTTTTCAACCGGGATGGAAGTTGGAAGGTATAAAAGATAAAAATGGCGTGCGGAAATTTCTATTAGGCTACCCATACTCAAGTTTTGCGGATTATCCCGTGGGTGCAAATAATCGATCGAATAGGCATATACTCTCGCTTGAGAATGTTCCAGACTTTCTTAAAACCCAAAACGACTTAGAAGAGTTACTTGTTTGGCAGGATTCCAAAAATATCAAGGACGGTCCTCGATAAAACCTCTCTTGAGAGGGCTTTTGTATTGGGGTACACTATATATATGCAAAACAAACAGGTTTTTTGGCTCATCATCGGTATCGGTGCGGCTATAGTATTGGCAGCAGTTTTCTTTTTCCTCGGTCCGCACTCGGCATTGGCTCCTTCGCAAACCGCAACTTCAACCGGCACGCAAACCGCCAGCACCACGCAGGTGTATCTCGGCAATGGGGTAACGGCAACCGTACCGGCAGGGACGACAATTACTACAGTTGATACGCAAACCCCGCCGCCTTCGCTCACGGGCTCTATCAGCATCTCATCCACTTTGCCGGCCGATGTGCAAACAGCTTTGCGCACGCAAGAGCAAACGCTCATAACCGAGCTCAAGGCCGCGCCTACACGCACCGACCTGTGGCTTGAGCTTGGTGTAGACAGGAAGATTGGGGGAGACTACGCAGGTGCCATTGCCGCATGGAACTATGTGGCTGCCGCCGGCTCCAACACGGTCAACTATGTTGCCGACGGCAACCTCGGCGATTTGTATATGAACTTTGATGTCAATTACCCCAAGGCCGAGGCCAACTACAAAGCGGCTATAGCAATCAAGCCCACGGTCATCGACTACTACCGCGATTTGTACACGCTTTACACGAGCTTTTACAAAACCGGCACCAGTGCGGCGGCAAGCATAGTGGCGCAAGGTCTCAAAGCCAACCCCAACAATCCCGACCTCCTCCAACTCCAAGCGCAACTAGGTACGCACTAAAATATTTATGGTTTGGTATAAAAATCCCATTCCTTGGCTGTTGATGATAGTGGTTTCTTTTATTGCTTTTACTCTGGGCTGGTTTCTCCCGCCTCCGACAAATGTGCAGCAGCCGCAATCGTTGCGTCTCGGCGGCTACTCGTTTATCGACCCGCTCCTTGCGTGCAATATCAACAACTCCAATGCCTACGCGCAAAATAAGTTGTTGAGCCAAGAGTTGCAAAGTATTATCAACACCAACAAAAACAACGGCACCATAAGCAAAGCAAGCGTATACTTTGTGAGTTTTAAAACCGGCGCGTGGGCCAACGTAAACGGGAGCGATGAGTTTTATCCCTCGAGCCTCGGCAAGATACCGCTTATGATTGCCTACTATCAAGAGTCCGAGAGCGACCCGACCGTTCTTGATGAAGAGCTTACCTATCCGGTGGGTAGTACCGATCTTAACCAGATGCAGGACATCGCGCCGCCGCAGGCGATTGTGCCGGGGCAGTCGTACACGGTGGAGGCTCTCATCGAGTACATGATCAAATACTCCGACAACAACGCCACCGCATTGCTTGATGCCAACATTAATCCCGACACGCTCAACCGTGTATACGGCGACCTCGGCATCCCTTCGGAAGAAAACGTAAATCTCGCCAACGCCGACTTTATCACCGCGCATCAAGTGGCCACCCTGTTCCGCGTGCTCTACAACGCCACCTATCTCTCTCGCGCCGACTCCGAAAAGGCTTTGCAATTGTTAAGCCAAGTGAGCTTTACGCAAGGCTTGGTGGCAGGCGTGGCAAGCTCCACGGTTGTCTCGCACAAGCTCGGCCTGGTGGGTATTGCTCCCAATGGGGTAACCACCGAGCACGAGCTCCACGACTGCGGTATTGTCTACGCTCCAAGCCCCTATCTCATGTGCGTGATGACGCGGGGGGCAGGCTCGCTCACCACTATGGAGAGTGTTATCGCGCAGCTCTCAAAGGCGGCATATCAGAGCACCGAGAGCGGTTCATAACGCTGGCCGCGACCTTATATACTTTTAGGGCATTGTGTAGTAAGCTAGTAGGCAGTCTAACGAGACTAAGAAACGGGGTCGGGTTTCTCACGCAACATAAAATAACAACATGACAGGTACAATCAAGACTCTTACGGATCGTGGATACGGATTCATTGCACGCGAAGGCGAGGCAAAGGATCTCTTTTTTCACTCCAAGGACCTCAA
Organism: Minisyncoccota bacterium; assembly: GCA_035510635.1. Classification (GTDB taxonomy): domain Bacteria; phylum Patescibacteriota; class Minisyncoccia; order Phycocordibacterales; family SBAW01; genus GWA1-54-10. The sequence goes on from DATKGU010000008.1 coordinate 55,625, forward strand.
CGGCGTAATGTTCGACGAACTCAAAACTGGCGACAGCGTCAGCTTTGAAGTCGCTCAAGGCGAAAAAGGCCCGAGCGCAGTCAACGTTACACGCGCGTAATCCGCGCCCCTAACAAAAACGCCCCTCACGGCCACGCTGGCACGGAGGGGCGTTTTTGCGTATGATTAAAGCCACGGGTTATGGACAAGTTTTTTACTAAAACTTTTTTCAAATTCTTTTTTATGTTTCTCGTTATGATTAGCGTGGCGTTTGGCGTGCTCATCTACGCAGCCTCTAAAGAGCCGCCGCAAGTGGCCCCCGTTGACAATGTGGCTCTGCCACAGTAAATTGATATCTAAGGGCCACGAAGACAGCGGGAACTCTGAGGCTTTGCCAAAGAGGTTAATACATCAGCACTCCTGCCGAGCGGTCGACTCCAAGCCCTTAACGCGCAACAGTTTACTGTTGCAAATATAAATAGGTGGCGCGTAAGCGCCCAAAGAATTAGCCCTATGGCAATTACACGACAAAAAAAAGAGGAGGTGGTAGCCAAGGTTGAAGGCATTGCAACGCAATCCTCAACCATCGTCTTTACGCATGTCAAAAAACTCGGCGTCGCCGAGCAAAACGAGATGCGCAAAGCGCTCCGCGCACAAAACGTGGGGTACACCATCGCCAAAAAAACGCTGCTCAATCTTGGCCTCTCCAAGGCAAAGTTTAGCGGCACCGAGCCTGTGCTCGAAGGCGAGATAGCAATAGCCTATGCACCCGCCGATTTTTCGGCGGACAAATCAAAAAGCGACGAAATGGCGCCTGCCAGAGAGATGGCCGTGTTTATCAAAAAGTATCCCGAGCAGCTTTCCTTTGCGGGAGGCGTGTTTGGCGGTGCGTTTGTCGACAAGGCAGGCATTATCTCTATCGCATCGATACCGGGCATGCAGGCATTGCGCGCAATGTTTGCACAAATAATCAACTCGCCGCGACAGCGGTTTGCTCTTGTGCTCAGTGAGGTGGCTAAAAAGCGCGCATAATTACAACTTACATTATTTAACGTATGGACCAAAATCAGATTATCGAAGCGGTTGAGAAAATGTCGGTGCTTGAACTCAACACGCTCGTAAAAGCAATCGAAGAGAAGTGGGGCGTATCGGCAGCGGCAGTTGCGGCAGCTCCGGCAGCCGCAGGCGAGGCAGTCGAGGAGAAGTCGAGCTTTAACGCTCATCTCACCGATGCAGGCGCAGCAAAGGTGCAGGTTATCAAAGCAGTTAAAGACGCGCTTGGTCTTGGCCTTAAAGAGGCAAAGGACCTCGTCGATGCAACTCCGACTGTCCTCAAAGAGGGAATGAAGAAGGAGGATGCCGACAAGCTCAAAGCAGCCGTAGAGGCAGCCGGCGGCAAAGTCGAACTCAAGTAATATTGTTCGACCTACGAGGTCGAACAAGCAAAAACTCCGCACAGTGCGGGGTTTTTGCTTTATATAACGTCCTCGACTAAAATACCCAAGTACCGGTTGGTTCGCTCACTCATATACCGCATGCCTGACACACTCTCAAAACTTTTTGGAAGCCAAGGAAGGGTCAAATTACTCCGTCTCTTTTTATGCAATCCTAAACACGCATTTACCATTGCCGATGCCGCAACGCGCGCGCAGATAAAAGACAAAGAGTGCCGCCGCGAGTGCGCCATGCTTGAGCAAGTAAAACTTATCAAGCACGCCAAACGCAATGGGGTCGCGCGCTTGAGCCTCAATGCCGATTTTAAATATGTCGCGGCGCTCCAAAACTTGTTGCTCAACGCGCCGGAGTTGGGAGCCGAGCTCTACAGCCGTATACGCCACGCCGGCACGCTCAAGCTTATTGTGGTGTGCGGCGTGTTTGTGGGCGAGTGGGACGCGCCACTCGATGCGCTGATTGTGGGCGACAGGGTCAACGAGCGTAAGTTGCGCGACAAAATCCGCAAGCTCGAGGCCGAGGTTGGCCGGGAGATACGCTACACGCTCCTCTCCTCGGAAAACTTTTTGTACCGGATTAATATAAACGACCACCTGATTAAAGACGTCTTTGACTACCCGCACCGCATTGTGCACGACAAGTTGCAAATAGGATTGAAGTAGCTTGCGTTTCAAGCCTTTTGCCATATAAAAAGCGGCCCATTTTTTGAGCTTTTTGCTATCCCCAGACCCTCCTTTGTGTCCTCCGGATGTTGTACAATTAAGAGGTCGATTACTAAACATTATTAATTGTTCTTATTTAGCGTTTATATATGGTCATTCAGACATGGGTGCAGGTGCTCCAGCAGTCGTTTTACAACCTGCTGTGGGGAGTGGTCAGTTTTATTCCCAACTTCGTGTTTGCGGTCATTATCTTTCTTATCGGCTGGTTCGTCGGGGTGCTCCTCGGCCGCGTTGTCGATGAGGCGATAAAAGCAATCCGCGTCGATCATGCTCTGCGCGCCGCAGGTGTGGAGGACGTGATGCATCGTGCAGGTTACAAACTTAACTCCGGCGCTTTCATGGGCGCGTTGGTTAAGTGGTTTGTCATCATCGTCTTTTTGATGGCATCGCTCCAGCTCTTGGGCTTGGCACAGGTAACGTTCTTCCTCCAGCAGATTGTGCTCTCCTTCCTTCCGCAGGTCATTGTCGCCGTGCTCGTATTGCTCGTGGCGGCGGTTGTGGCCGAGGTTGCGCAAGGAGTGGTTGCGGGAGCGGCTCGCGCCGCAGGTATCCGCTCGGCGGGGTTTGCCGGCACCGTTGCCAAGTGGGCAATCTGGGGCTTTGCCATTATCGTGGCGCTCTCACAGATTGGTATTGCAACCGCCTACTTCCAAACGCTCTTTACCGGTTTGGTGGTAGCGCTCTCGCTCGCGTTTGGTTTGGCGTTTGGCCTCGGCGGTCAGGAGACCGCAGCGCGCTTCCTCGAGAAGACTCGCGAAGGCATGAGCAACAGGCTCTAAAACAGCTTATTTTGAGCTTCAAAAAAGCCCCCAAAATGGGGGCTTTTTTGTTTATTTGACACCTGCACAGCACTCCTATATACTCACCCGTACAGATGTTAATAACTAATCAGCTACACATGCGCGGATAGAGCGACTTTGATGTTGCCCTGTCCCGCCTTAAAGCGGGATTTTTTATTGCCAAATGTCTGAAGAGTGCGAGATTCTTTGACAACTAAATCTCATCACACAACCGCTTCCAAGCGGGTCTTTTCGAGGATGTGTAGATGAACAAAGAAACAAAATCAAAAACAAAAAATAGAAACAACAACAAATTATTGCGGTTCTCAAGTTTCTTCTCTCTCAACACAAAGGGGAGGAAACAAATAAGGGTGTATGGTGGATGCCTAGGATTTGAAAGGCGATGAAGGACGCGGTGTGGCGGCGATACGCTTCGGGGAGGTGCCAAGCAACCTTTGATCCGGAGATTTCCGAATGAGGAAACTCGTTAGATAGAAATATCTATCATCTTACGTAAGTAAGAAGCATACCCAGGGAAGTGAAACATCTCAGTACCTGGAGGAAAAGAGACTAATAAGTATTTCGTTAGTAGCGGCGAGCGAACGCGAAAAAGCCCAAACTCGAAGCACTAGATTCTGCATGCAGCTTGCTGTGTGTAGGATCTAGTAAACTTCGGGGGTTGTAAGGCAGTTATAGGTGCCCTGAGCACCACGAAGTTACAAATTGTACGGTTAGCCGAATCTGCTGGGAAGCAGAGCCCTAGACGGTGAAAGCCCGGTAGGCGAAAACTTTACAACTTCTTAATTGTCCTTGAGTAACTCAAGACACGTATGGCTTGAGCGAATTTGCCGGAACTAACCGGTAAGGCTACATACTTTCAAATACCGATAGTGAACTAGTACCGTGAGGGAAAGGTGAAAAGAACCCCGGAAGGGGAGTGAAATAGAAACTGAAACCAATTGTCTACAATCGGTGGAAGCGCGATATACGTAATGCGCAACCACGTACCTTTTGCATAATGAGCCAACGAGTTATCTTACATTGCAAGGTTAAGTTTTGAAAGAACGGAGCCGTAGCGAAAGCGAGTCTGAATAGGGCGTTAGTAATGTGGGATAGACCCGAAACCTAGTGAGCTATCCATGTCCAGGATGAAGTCTTG
>DATKGU010000009.1:0-24664 GCA_035510635.1 Minisyncoccota bacterium
GTGCAGGAGATGTGCGCACGCATTGGTGTGGTGACTGGTCAAGGACTCGCCGCAAACATACGCCGCCATTATGCGCGGCCGGTGCTCTATGGCACCACCGTACTCCTCTTTGCCGCCAACACGTTTAACATTGGTGCCGACTTGGGCGCGATGGCGCAAGGCATGCGCTTGCTCGACCCGGCGCTCGGCGCTCCCCTGCTTATCATTGCCTTTGCGTGCGCAAGTTTGCTGCTGCAAATTTTTACCACCTACGCGCGCTACGCAAAATATTTAAAATATTTGGCGCTTGTGCTTTTTGCCTATGTGTTTTCGGCATTGCTTAGCCATCTCAATTGGCACACGGTTGCGTTTCATGCATTTATACCGTCGCTGCAGTTTAGTAAGAGCCAGATATATCTTGTGTGCGGCATCTTGGGCACCACCATCTCGCCCTATTTGTTTTTTTGGCAGACGTCGCAAGAGGTTGAGGAGGAAAATCTCCGCAACCATACGGACAGTCGCGATGTTCATCAACATCCGGCAAAAAAAGATATACGGCGCCTCCGGATAGATGTATGGTCGGGCATGTTTTTTTCCAACGCCGTGATGTTTTTTATCATCGCGGCGTGCGCAGGGACGCTCTTTGCACACGGCATGACCAACATCACCACGGCCGCCGAGGCGGCGGCCGCGCTGCGCCCGCTCGCGGGCGACGGTGCATTTTTCCTGTTTGCTATCGGTATCATTGGCACCGGTTTGCTCGCGATACCGGTTTTGGCAGGCTCAACCTCCTATGCCATCTCGGAAAGCTTTGGCTGGAAGCACGGCCTCTACCGCAAACTTAAAGAGGCGTACGCATTTTACGGTGTCATCATCATCTCGATGCTCTGCGGCATCATCCTCAACTTTATCGGTCTCGACCCCATCAAAGCGCTCATCTACTCGGCCGTGGCCAATGGTTTGGTAGCACCGGTGGTGCTCGTGCTCATCGTCCGCTTGAGCAGCGACAAAACTATCATGGAGCAATATGTTAACAATCCAATTATCACGTGGCTCGGATGGTTGGCAACCGGCATCATGGCGCTCGCGGGTGTTGCCACCATTGTCTCACTGTTTTTTTAACCACGACGCGCGTATATCCGTTGTATACTACTAGCAATGCCGCAAACGGAGGGACATAGCATCTCCTGGGACGTGGTAACACACGTGCACAAAGAGCGCACCAACGATTGGTACTGGGCGCTCGGCTTGGTTGCCTTTGCGGGCGCAGCACTTTCTCTCTGGTTGGGAGACATTCTTTTTTCGATCATCATTATTTTGGGTGCCGGCTCGCTCGGCGTGCTTGCGGCTCGGGGCCCTCGCGAGCATGGCGTGCATATAAGCGACAAGGGCATCGCAATAGACGGCACGCTGTACAACTACCGCTCAATCAAATCATTTTGGGTCGACAAAAATCCCGAGCGGCCTCGGCTTTATCTCATGACACAAGGCATTGTCGCACCGCACATTACCCTGCCGCTCGAAAATGTCGCTCAAGCCGACCAAGTGCGCTCGTATCTGCGACCAAAATTAGAAGAGGTCGAACAAGAGCCGCACTTTGGCGAGCACTTCTTGGAACTTATTGGGTTGTAGCTCGCTTTACTAAAAAGGTTTTTTAACGTATTTTGGTGAGAAGCCTGTTTGGCAGGTATGCTCCCGTCGTTCAATGGATAGGACGTATCCTTGCGGAGGATATGATGTAGGTTCGATTCCTACCGGGAGCACAAACAATTCGTAGCCATATATAAAAAGTAAAAGCGCGTCCGATATATTTCAATCGAACGCGCTGAGAGAGGCCTAGACGTGGATTCATTCTCCCCACTTCGGCTCTCCTAAAAAGGTCCACAACAGAACGACGGCGCTGGGTACTCCCAAGCCAATCGCCGCCAACAGGCATGGAGTTGATGACGGAGTGCTGCAGATGGAATAGACTGCAAGCCCCACGCCACCAAAACCGAACGCAAACGGAAATAATCCTTCCATAAAACCCTCCCAAAAACCGAGTTTAGGTTGACGACAAGGTGCGCGAACGCTGATGTATATTTTAGGATATATTGTGTATTTTGTCAATAGCTATTTTGGCGTTACAAAATAAGGTATTGTGTGGGTGCGCGGCCAAAAAAATGCTCCCGTAGTCTAATGGATAGAATACCTCCCTCCGAAGGAGGTGGTGCAGGTTCGATTCCTGCCGGGAGCACCAAAGACACAAACGCCTGCCCTGCGGCAGGCTTTGTGCTTCGGTGCTAGTCGGAGCTTTATTTTGCAATGGCAAAATAGCGAGACGGGGTCGCGAGTAAATTTTGCGACGGCAAAATTTAACTTGTGACCACAGACATAGCGAACATCAAAAAACCCTCCATTGGGAGGATTTTTTGATTATGCCTTGAGAGTTTTGGCGACTTTTGCCTTGCGGCGGGCGGCGGTGTTCTTTTTTATAAGTCCGCGTTTTGCGGCTTTGTCTATTGCTTTATAGGCGGCGGTTATTGCCTTCTGGTCCCCCTTAGCTGCCCCTCGCACTATTTTAAGCGCTTCGCGCATGGCCTTGCGGCGGGCGTCATTCATCGCGTGTTTACGCCTGCTTTGGCGGATCGCTTTTTTAGCTCCTTCTGTTATTGCCATAGGTAAAAAGATACTAGCACAATATGCCCATTCTGCACAACATTGTTTAGCTGAGGCACCCGTTCTACTATAGAGGCATGATAGGCAAGCTTACTGGGCGCTTCAGCGGCACCACCCCCGAAGGGGCTGTGATTATAGAGGTAGGCGGCGTGGGCTATGTGGCGCGCGTACCGCTTTTTGCCCTGGCCACACTGCGTGAGCAAGCCTTGGGCGAGATATCCCTTTTTATACACACCTCCGTGCGCGAGGACGCGCTCGACCTCTACGGCTTCCCTACCGAAGATGAGCTTTCGTTTTTTAAACAACTCATGAGCGTCTCCGGCATCGGCCCCAAAACAGCGCTCGGCATTTTAAATGTCTCCGATGTAAACACACTCCGCCGCAACATTGCCGCGGGCGATGCGGCCGCTCTCACCAAAGTGTTTGGCATCGGCAAAAAAAGCGCCGAGCGCATCGTGGTTGAGTTGCGCGATAAGTTGGCAAAGGAGCAAACAGCGCGCGGCGAGAGTATTAAAGGCGACGACACCGATGTTATCGAAGCGCTCGTCGCGCTCGGCTACTCGCTTGTCGAGGCGCGCGGCGCGCTTAAAGCTATCGATTCTTCTAAAAAACTTGGCGTAAACGAGCGCATATCCGCGGCACTCAAAGCACTCGGCACCGCTCCCGCACTGTCATGATGTATCGCATTAAATCTTTTATAAAATCGCTCATGCCGAGCTCGGCACTCGACCGCTATCATTACACGATGGCCATGCTGGGTGCCGTGTATTATCGCTTCCCTTCCCGCAAACTTTTTGTTGTCGGCATCACCGGCACCAAGGGCAAGTCGACGACGGCTGAGCTTGTTGCCGCGATTTTGGAAGAGGCTGGTTTTACCGTGGCACTCGCGTCCACTATACGATTTGCAATTGGCAAAGAAAGCGAACCAAACCTTTTTAAAATGACGATGCCGGGCAGGTTTTTTTTGCAGCGCTTTTTGCGCAAGGCGGTGCGCCAAGGCGCGACACACGCAGTTATCGAGATGACCTCCGAAGGTGCTAAGCAATATCGACACAAAGGCATCGCACTGGATGCATTAATTTTTACCAATCTCCAACCTGAGCATCTCGAGAGCCACGGCGGTATGGAGCAATACGCCGCAGCCAAACTCTCGCTTGCTAAGCATCTTGAGAGCTCCAGCAAGCGGCCGCGCTATATCGTGGCCAATGCCGACGACAAATATGGCAAAGATTTTTTGGCCATCAACGTTGAGGCGCGCGCGCCGTTTAGGCTCTCCGACGCCGAGCCGTACAGCACCGACGAAAAAAGCGTGCGCTTTGTGTGGCGCGGCGGCACATTGTTTACGGTGCCATTGCCCGGCGTGTTTAATATCAAAAATATGTTGGCCGCGCTCACGCTTGGCGACGCGATGGGTATCGACGAGCGCGTTATGCAACGCGCGCTTGAGCATATCAAACCGATAGCCGGCCGCGCCGAGCGCGTAGAGAAGGGCCAGCCGTTTGCCGTGATTGTCGACTACGCGCACACGCCCGACTCACTCCGTGCATTGTTTGAAGCATATAGCGGTCAAAAAACCCGCCTCGACTCGAAGTCTTCGACGAGGCAGGTAATCGGCGTGATAGGTTCGACAGGCGGCGGCCGCGACACGTGGAACCGCCCCGAAAAAGGCAAAGTTGCCGATGAGCTCTGCGACATTGCGTTTATCACCAACGAAGATCCTTATGACGAAGACCCGCAAAAAATTGTGGAGGCCATCGCAAAAGGTTTTACAAAAAAGAAGCCGCTGGTCGTGCTCGACCGCCGCCAAGCGATACGCGACGCACTTAAAGAGGCTAAGGATGGCGACATTGTCCTCATTACCGGCAAAGGCACCGACCCGTACATCATGCTTGCACACGGCAACAAAGAGCCGTGGAGCGATAAAAAAGTTGCCGAAGAAGAGCTCAAAAAACTGGGGTATCATTAATACATGGCAGATGAAAAACCTAAAGGAGCCGGCCCCATGGGCGACGTTATTTTTATCTTGAGCGTTATAGGCGTGCTCATTGTTTTGTGGTTTGCACAGGGTGCACACAAAGCAGCCGATGTTAAAGGCATTTTTCTCCATCCGCCGACACCGGTTGGCCAAGGCGGCTCCTACGGCCCCACAGTCGGCACCACAACATCTCAACAAAATTAATCGCTAAACAATTCGTATGTTAAACGTATTCCCTTCTCTGCTCGATTACTCGTTTTTTGCGCCGACACTTTTGCGTCTCACGGTTGCAGTGGTTTTGTTTTATCTTGCTTACCAGCAGTGGAAGAGGCGTAGCGAGATTGCTCATCTTCGCGCGACCGGATTTCCTGCAATTTCTATCGTCGTTAATATTGTCATCGGAGTTGCGCTATTTGTCGGTTATTACACCCAAATAGCCGCGCTCTGCGCAATTGCAGGACAATGTGTAGGACTTTGGGCAAACCGCCGCTATCCACAAGTGGTTATCGTACCTAGTTCAACAGTTGTAGTGTTGATAGTTATCTTGATTACTATTATTTTTACCGGAGCCGGAGCGTTTGCGTTTGATCTGCCGCTTTGATGCTCACTCTCATCCTCCACAATATCCGGAGCGTACACAACGTAGGCTCTATCTTCCGCACGGCCGATGCGGCCGGCGTTTCAACAATTATTTTGAGCGGCTACACGCCTACGCCACTCGACCGCTTTGGCCGCGAGCGCAAAGATTTTACTAAGGTTTCGCTCGGCGCCGAAGCAAGCGTCCCGTGGCAGCAAGTAAAAAGCCTCGCGCCAATGCTTACTCAACTAAAAAAAGAAGGTTATGTACTTGCAGCGTTGGAGCAAGATAAAAACTCAACGCCACTTTTTGCGTATGCTACTAAATCCCGACGCTCTGAGGTCGGGACTCCGACCAAAGCGTCGGAGAACATAGCGCTCATCGTGGGCAACGAGGTGCGCGGTGTCTCGCCTGCCCTGCGCAAAAAAGTTGATGTGCTGTTAGAAATCCCGATGCGCGGCAAAAAAGAAAGTTTAAATGTCTCAGTTGCCGCAGGCATAGCACTCTTTGCATTGCTCACATAAACGTTGTGCGCCCAGTTGGATTTGAACCAACGACCTTCTCCTTAAAAGGGAGCCGCTCTACCGACTGAGCTATGGGCGCAAACACGCCAAATGGCGATTGACAGCACTATAGCAAAAATGGTCTCAATATTCTAGTGTTTTTAGGCACCGGCAGCTGTGCTAGAGTTTTATACATACAACACCCTATGAACCCTGGCGAATCACTACTTGAAAAATCAGACGCGGAGATACTTGCCATCGCTCACCAGTTGCGCGTGGCTTATGGGATGAAGCGCACGATACGCTACGGCGCCACGCGCGACCCGGAGACGCACGCCGAGTCGGTGGCCGAGCACGTGTTTGCGCTCATATTTTTGGCAACCTATTTTTTGCCGCTTGAAGAAGTTGGACGGTCACTCGATAAAGCCAAGCTCTACGAGATACTGCTCTACCACGACTTTGGCGAAATCATCCACGGCGATGCCGTAACCTATTACAAAACCAAAGAGCATGCCGAGCGCGAAAAATTGGCGGCCAAGGAGGTGTTTGCTTCGCTGCCGGCATCATTGCAAGAAGTTGCACACGAGCGTTGGCGAGCCTACGAGGAGCACACGTGCCCCGAGGCGTACTTTGCCCACGCGCTCGACAAAGTTGAGCCCTTGTTCGAACTGCTCGACCCGGTTAATGAGCGCTCGGTTAAGCGACTCAAGACCACCTACACGATGCACATTACTCACAAGCTGCACGAGGTAGAAGCCTACCCGGTGATGAAACGTTTTACCAACGTTATCTCCAACGATATGAAAGAGCGCGGCGTCTTTTGGCCAGAATAAAAACAGCAAAAGTATTTTCGGAGGAGTTGGGGTCCCGTTCATCTCTCCGGAGAAAACACTTTTGCTGTTTTTATTCTCTACTCAAAGAGTGAGCGCAAACTTTTCGAGCAACAACTCCAAGCTACCTGCACCACGATGCGAGTCGTGATACATAAAGGTAAGCGTGCGCGAGAGTTTTGGGTCGTTCATCTGGCGAACCTTCCACGCCAAGAGGCCCGCTATCGCCTCGGCCTTCTCCCCTCCCGCAAGCGCGGCAGTAAGATTGAGCCACAACTTTTTTTTGTCATGCGCACCAAGCGCAGCAGTCAGGCCAAACGGGTCGAACCCTCTTTCTTTAACAGCAGCTTTTTTAGTTATCTCAATGTGTGCTCCGGCTTTTTCGAGCACAACCGTGGGTGCTTTTAACAATTTTTCTTCTTCGAAGATAAACGTGTGCGGCGAGTCGGCAAGTTCTTTGGCAATATCTAAAAACTCTTCTTGCCGTTCGCTGTTTAATGCGCCCACAAGCAAAAAAACTTGCGCGCCACCAAACATACTCTCGGTTGAGGCAAGACCAAGCAACTCGTCAGAGGTTATATCTTGCCACTTGAGCTCTTCTGCACCTTTTATTTTATTTTTGCCGACAAAAACTTTAATCATAGTTTTTTCATCTCGCCCCAATTTTTGCCTATCTTCCCTTCCGTACTAAACGGGATGCCGCGCGTCTCTTTTTGAGGTATCACGCCCTCCATGAGCGCTTTTATTTTTGGCGCAAGTTCATCAACTAAACTCTCCTCTATCTCAAACACCAGCTCGTCGTGCACTTGGAGCAATTGGTAGGCACGGCCTTTTGCCTCGCGCTCAAAGAGCTCATCTATTTTTATCATCGCGAGCTTAACCACGTCGGCCGAGGTGCCTTGCATCGGTGCGTTGATTGCCATGCGCTCGGCCGAGGCGCGCACAAACGGTATCGGCGAGCGGATGCCGTCAAAGTAGCGGCGTCGGCCAAAAAACGTTTCAACATAGCCCTCCCGCGACGCGTCGGCTTTTATCTCATCGAGATAGGCGGCCAAGCGCGGAAACGCCGCAAAGTATTGCTGATAAAACTCCTGCGCCTCGGCGCGGCTCGTGCCAAGCGACGCTTGGAGCGCGGTCACGCCCATGCCGTAGAGGATGCCAAAGTTAATCACTTTGGCGCGGCGGCGCTGCTCGTAGTTGACCTCGCTGTCGCGGACATGAAATACTCGCGCCGCAACTTCGCTGTGTACGTCGCGTCCATTTTTAAAAATATCCGTCAGCGCCTCATCATGCGAGAGCAAGGCCGCAATACGCAACTCAATTTGCGAGTAATCAAACGACACGAGTACAAAGTTTTTGTCGGCGACAAACGCGCGGCGTATAGCGCGCCCGAGCTCGGTTTTAATCGGGATATTTTGTAGGTTTGGGTCTTTGGAGGAGAGCCTGCCGGTTGCCGTGCCTGTTTGCACAAACGAAGTGTGCAAGCGTCCGCCCTCGTCGAGGAGCGTGGGGATAACATCAATGTAGGTGGAGAGCAGTTTTTGCAGCTCGCGATACGCCAAAATGTCGTCGATAATCGGATGGAGCGCCTTCATCTTTACGAGCTCCGACTCGCGCGTCGAACGCGCACCGCCTGCCGTCTTTTTTTGCTTCTCCGGCGTGAGGCCGAGCTTATCAAACAGCACCTCGCCAAGCTGTTTAGGTGAGTTGACGTTAAACTCGCCGCCTGCCGCCTCATAAATGCGCTTCGCAATCGTGCCGAGCTCTTTGGTGTACTCTTTGGAAAGCGTTTTTAAAAAATCTTTATCGACAAGCACGCCGCGCTTTTCCATTTTGCGTAACACCGGCGCGAGCGGCACCTCAATGTGCTCGTACACAAACTCGAGCTTGCGCTCTTTTATCTCCGCCAAAATATGTTTAAACGCTTCGTCAAACTTTTCCGACTTCCCTGCTCGGTATATATCATCTAGCGTGGGCTCGGTAACGCTCGAGTCAAGAAGCCACACCGCTATTGCTGCTTTTTGGAGCTCAGCTTCGTCAACATCCTCTTTTGGTGAATCCTCAAACAGGCCTGCAGGGTCAACCTGCTCGGTATCGCCGCCCTCAACACCAAGCAAGAGCTTTACGCGCGGCACGAGCGAGCGAAACTCAAACTCGGCCAGCATGTCGAGCGCCTTTTTTGTTGAGACGCTCTCCTTCCACTCTTTTTTGGGCAGTTCAAAGTCTATGGGCACATCGCGGCGTATCTCGGCCAACATTTTGGAAAACGTTGCATCCTCCTCGCCCGCGACAAGTTTGGCAATGACTCCCTCTTTAATACCTGCTTTTTTTAAAGCGTCGGGATTTTTCTTGAGCGTTTTATATAAATTTTCTATCGAACCGAATGAGGCAATGAGCGTACTCGCGGTTTTTTCACCAATCCCCGCCACTCCTTTGATGTTGTCGGAAGCATCGCCGCGCAAACCTTTGTAGTCGGGTAAAAGATTGGAGGCAAAGCCAAACTCATCTTTAAACGAGCCCTCGTCGTAGAGCACCATGTCGGTGATGCCTTTGCGCATGCGGAAGACGCGCACATGATCATTATCCAAAAGTTGGAGCATGTCCATGTCGCCCGATGCCACCACCGTGTCCACCGTTTTACTTTTGCGCATCTTCTCCACCACGGTGCCAATGACATCGTCAGCCTCAAACCCCGGTGCCTCATAGTGCGGGATGCCAAACGCGTCGAGCACTTCGCGGCTTTTGATGAGCTGAGCGACAAGAGCGTCGTCGGTTTTGGCACGCTGCGCTTTGTAGTCTTTATAAGCAGCCTCGCGGAAGGTCGGCCCCGGCAAATCGTATGCCGCCACGATGTAGTCGGGCCCGAGGTCGGTGATGATGCGCACGAGCATTGAAACGAGCCCGAACAAAGCACCGGTTGGCTCGCCCTTGCTCGAGCTAAAGTCGGGCAAAGCGTGATAAGCGCGATGCAAAATCGCGTGCATATCGAGTATCACGAGGCGTTTGTGTACCTTAGGTTGTGGAGAAGTGTGTGTGGCCATAGTAGATATAGTAGTATACTAACCCCATACCCATGAAGGGCACAGCCGACACAACGGGGGGGGATACGACGAGCACTTTGTGTAGCTTCTCTCCTTTGTGGTGCCCTTCTCCTTTTCTCTAACGCAATTCCAACCTCTGCTGCCACTCTCTCCTTCTCCCAAAATCTCCAAATCTGGGACACCGGAGCCTCAGTCCACTCCCTGCAAGTGTTCCTCAATACAAACGGCTATCCAATTGCACAAACTGGCCCCGGATCTCTTGGTAATGAAACCTCTACTTTCGGCGGTCGCACCTATCAAGCATTACTTAAATTCCAATCAGCTCACAATCTGCCCACCACAGGCTTCTTTGGCCCGCTTACGCGCGCATCGGTAAACTCACTCGCCTCAACTGGCAGCAATTCCTCTAGCATTTCCGGTTCGACCGCAACAACTCAATCGCCAGCAACAACAACCACAAGTAGCTCTACCACAACCACTCCCTGCATCCCTGGTTGGTGTACACTCCCAGGTTATGCACCAGGTCAAATCATCATGGGAGGAGGAGGTCCTGCGCCTGTCGCACCGGCAGCTCCTGCTGATGTCACGCCTCCTGTTATCTCAGCTATTGCCTCAAGTTCAGTTTCATCCACTGTTCAAACCATCACCTGGACCACTGATGAACCGGCGACCTCACAAATTAATTACGGCACTACGGCAAGTTATGGCTCGGCATCATCCTCCGCAGCACTCACGACTTCGCACGCGATCACACTCACAGGACTCGCTGGAAGTACGGTATATCACTTCCAAATCCAATCCGCGGACAGTTCGGGCAATATTGCCACCTCGAACGACCAGAGCTTTACAACTCCACCAAGTTGGGTGATGTCTGGTGCTCAAGTTGATCTCAACTTTGTTAATAACCAATATTGGAACGGTGCTGTTTCTGATGCCAGAGCATCAACTGCCGATGTAATTAATACGAATGGCTCGCTTTCTTCGGTTTCAGCTAATACGTCAAGAATTTCGGCGGATGAAGTTCTCAATGAACCATCGGGATTATTGGTCGAAAGTGGTATTGCAAATGAGGTCAATAGTCCAACATTTGCTGGCGCGACAGTTGGTGTACTTGGCTCGGGCGGTACATTACCAACTGGGTGGTCATATAATTACTACAATGGATTTCTTGGTGGTATACCGGCAGGTGTCACTGTCACTATTACGGAAGTCGATAGCGGCGGGTTCAATTTTACTCTGACGGGGACGCCGTCAGCGTCCAACTCTTTCTTTATTACGACTTCCGCATACGGGACAAGCGGCGCTCCGGTGTCTGCCGGGCAGACATGGACCGTATCAAGTTGGCTTCAAGCGATCAGTACAACGGGAATTACTTTACAAGACGTACAACTCTACACTTATGATAGTGGTGGCGCTTATATTTCTACCATGAATGAGTCAGCATTTGGGACGCCACCCAATAGCGATATCGCATGGCCGGTTGATTACTCTTTCACGATGCCGGCTAATACGTCCTATGTGCAACCGGTTCCGTTTTGGGTGTACGTTACTTCTGGAACTCCAGTCAACGCATCGTACCGCATTTCTCGCCCACAATTCGAACGGATGCCTTTTCGAACGACATTTCAACCTACAGCCACTCGCAACGCTGATGTTGTAACACTTAATAACGCTAGTACATACATCGGTGCTGCTCCTTGGACGACCGTTGTTTCGTTTAATCCGCCACGTCTCAATGGCACTGCAACAATATTTGAAGCATCTGATGGAACGGCAAATAATCGCATTAGCGTGCGCCTGTCAAACTATACTGCTCAAGTAGTTGTGGTATCTGGTGGTTCGACACTTACGACTACTAACTTGGGTTATGTCCCAATTCTGACGAAGAGCACTGTTGCGCTTTCTGTTTCCTCGTCTAGCATTATTGCTTCATTGAACGGCAAATCAGCAACAACCATTTCTTTAACTCCACCCTCCGGTCTTAACAAAGTTCAACTTGGTGGAGGTACAGATGGGTATCTCAATTCAACAATTGGAGAATTGGCACTTTATTCATCGGCACATACGGCTGCACAGGTCGCGGCACTGGCGTTGCATAACGTGCTATTCTTCGATGATTTTCAAAGAGCCGACGGCGCAATCGGAACGGCACCTACGGGTCAATCTTGGGTACAGGTGCCGACCTCGCAAGGGACACAGGTAGTCTTAGCGACAATTTCGTCAGATAAACTTTTTGCCGCCGATAGCGGCCATGATGTCACAGCCGCATATAGTGGGGTCGCATTTACCAATCCACCGAATTTAGTCTCGAACGCAGTACAATTCTCGAATGTTGGAGGCCTATCTGGCTCTGGGGAGATAGTTAATGTCGAGAATGCTAATGGACTGACGACGATTAATAATATAACCACCGCGTCAGACCATATGATATTTGGCAATAATAATGCAAATTTTGCGTATTTTTCCGGCAGTAGCTACACGGCTGTATATGGGTCAACCTTTTCCCCCGTTTGTCCGACAGATGGGGCTACAATTTGTAATTTTGCGACAGGCTTCCGCCCGGACGGCTCCGTTGTATTTGCTCTCTCCGATGGAGAATTGTGGCGTAGTGTGAATGCAAACTACGCACCCGTGCGTGGCCCATATACCACATGGGAGCAATTTTGGACAAATTCTAATCCGACAATGCCGAGTTTCTATGCAGTGGGGGCGCAATAAATAACTGCGAAAATCCGACTCCCACAGCTTTATTTTTCTACCTCAACACCGCGCTCGGATTCTTTCATTCCTTCGGACGAAAAGTTTATAAACAGGTCGGGTTTGGGGAGCTTACCCTCTACCCTCTCGGGCCACTCTATGCACACAAGTGCTTTTGGGTCTTGCAAAAACTGCTCGGGTTTTAGCGCGGCAAATTGTTTTGGATTTTCCAAACGATAGGCATCAATGTGCACAAGTTTCGTAAACGGCAGCGTAGTGTTTTTTGGCAGATTGTAGCTCTTCATCAATACATAGGTGGGGCTTTGCAGTGTTTCTGTAATGCCAAGCGCTTTAGCGAGTGTTTGCACGAAGGTGGTTTTGCCCGAGCCTAAATCACCGCGCAACGCCACAAGCGTTGCTTGCGGTTTTTGCTCAAGCGAGCGCAACATGTCCAACATTTTTTGTGCAAAATCATCGAGGCGTGAGAGCTCAACCGTTTCCATACCCACCAGAGTACCAAAAGGCATTGTACAATACGAGCATGGCCGGACAATTTGACGAAGCAGAGTCGACAAAGCGGCTCGACTTTTTGCGCAAACGCGAGGAGGAGGAGCTTGCCCAGGCACTCGCTCCTAAATACGGCGTCGAGTATGTCGACCTTTCGCTCGTCGCTGTTAACAGCGACGCGTTGCGCATCATCAGCGAAGAAGAGAGCCGCGCCGTGGAGGCTGTTGCCTTTGGTCGCGTGGGTAAGAGGCTCTCGGTGGCTGTGCGTGCCCCAGGCAAAAACGAGGTTAAGGCGCTGGTCCAAAAACTTACCGAACAAGGTTATGAAGTGACGCTGTTTATCTGCTCCGAAGAGAGTTTAAAACGCGCCTACGCGCGCTACGCCGACCTCTCTTATGCCACCGAGTCGAAGGCCGGTGTCTTTGAGCTCTCCAATGCGGAGGTTGAGGAGCTTGCCGAAAAAGTAAAAACCCTTGAGGACATCGGCGCGCTCATCAACGACGCAATAGAAATGAAGCGCGCCTATCGCATCACGCGCATCCTCGAAGTTATTTTGGCAGGCGGCCTCTCCACCGGCGCCTCCGACATCCACTTTGAGCCCGAGGAGGTTGCTGTGCGTTTGCGGTACCGCCTCGATGGTGTCTTGGTGGACGTGCTCACCTTCGACCACGAAACATACAAGCTGACGCTTAGCCGCCTCAAACTGCTCTCAGGGTTAAAACTCAACGTGACCGACGAGGCGCAAGACGGCCGCTTTAGCATAAAAATAAAAGGCGACGAGATAGAGCTGCGTACCTCAATACTCCCCGGCAACTATGCCGAAACGCTGGTGCTCCGTATTTTAAATCCAAAATCAATAGGCGTGCCACTCGAAGATCTCGGTATTGAAGAAAAACTGCGCGGGAGGATTGAAAAAGAAATTGCAAAACCCAACGGCATGATACTTACCACCGGCCCAACCGGCAGCGGCAAGACCACCACGCTCTACGCCTTCCTCCGCAAGATAAACGACCCGGGCACAAAAATAATTACCATCGAGGACCCGGTGGAGTATCACTTGCAAGGCATTGTGCAAACGCAGGTTGATAAAAAAACGTACACGTTTGCCGCGGGCTTGCGCTCGGCGCTCCGGCAAGACCCCGACATTATCATGGTCGGCGAGATCCGCGACGACGAAGTGGCCGCAACCGCCATCAACGCGGCACTCACCGGGCACCTCGTCTTCTCAACCTTGCACACCAACGATGCAGCCGGCGCCTTTCCCCGCCTTATCGACCTCGGCGTGTCCGAAAAAGTGTTGAGCTCATCTATCAATGTTGCCATCGCTCAACGCCTTTTGCGAAAACTCTGCAGCGCGTGCAAAGTGCAGCGCGCGCCAACGGCAGACGAGCAAGCAATTATCGACCGCGCGATTACAAGCATTGTCGACCGCTCATTTGTGCCTGCCGCCACCAACACGTTGTGGGCTGCGTCACCCAAAGGATGCCCTGAGTGTCACGGCCGCGGCTACAAAGGCCGCATTGGTATCTTTGAGGCAATATTTATGGATTCAAAAATCGAGGAAATTTTGCGCAGCAAGCCCAGCGAGCGCGAGGTGGCCGAGGCCGCCAAGCCGCAAGCAATACCCACCATGGAACAAGACGGCGTCTTAAAAGTCCTCCGCGGAGTGACTTCATTAGAAGAACTAGGCCGCGTAGTCGACTTAACTGCAAAAATCTAGCAGCTTTTACAAACACAAAACTCCCGCTGGTCAATCTAGTCGATTGCCCAAACGGGAGTATTGTTAAGGAGGTTTGGAGTAGTACACCACCAAGCAATGCACAGATTCGACTAGCGAATAAGCGGGAGTCGCGCCTCAGGATAGCCCCCGCGGCGATGTATAAAACATAGTGCCGGAGCGTCCTTGGAGCGGTCCCAAAGCGGTTAAGCCGCATTGCTTGAGGGTGTACTCTTCCCAACCAATAAAAAATCCCCCATATGAGGGAAGAGCAAAGCTGAACAGTATCCTAGCATACCAATATTTTATGTCAAGCCTTCCGAAAGACCAGCCTCAGGAGCTCAAAAACGACGCACACCTCGACCAAACTCTGCGCCCGGCCTCATGGGACGAGTATATAGGCCAAGACAGCATCAAAAACAACCTCCATATTTTGATTAGCGCTGCCAAAGAGCGCTCTACCCCGCCCGAGCACATCCTTTTTTACGGGCCGCCAGGCCTCGGTAAGACCACTCTTGCACATCTTATTGCACACGAGCTCGGCGGAGCGTTGCGTGCAACCTCCGGCCCCGCCATCGAGCGCGTGGGCGACCTCGCCGCGCTCCTAACCAACCTCAACCCAGGCGACATTTTGTTTATCGACGAGATACACAGGCTCTCCCATGCCATCGAGGAGGTGCTCTACCCCGCCATGGAGAGCAGCTCGCTCAATATCATCATCGGCAAAGGGCCGAGTGCACGCACGCTCGACTTGCCGCTGCCACCGTTTACGTTAATTGCCGCAACAACGCGCGTGGCCGACCTCTCGGCGCCGTTGCGCTCAAGGTTTAGTGGCGGCGTGTTTCGCCTCGAGTTTTACAGCGAGGATGACATTGCGCACATCGTGCGGCGCTCGGCAAAAATTCTTGGCGTTGATATCGAA
The DNA here is from genome assembly GCA_035510635.1 of Minisyncoccota bacterium. Classification (GTDB taxonomy): domain Bacteria; phylum Patescibacteriota; class Minisyncoccia; order Phycocordibacterales; family SBAW01; genus GWA1-54-10. Next base: position 15,407 of record DATKGU010000009.1, read on the forward strand.
GAAGGCGGCGTGCAAGAAATAGCCAAGCGCTCGCGCGCCACACCGCGCACGGCCAACTATCTCTTAAAACGCGCGCGCGATTGGGCGCAGGTTAAAAAAATCCCGCTCTCGGCCAAGGCAGTAAGCGATGCGTTGAGTTTGCTCGAAGTAGACGAACTGGGGCTCACCCCGCTTGATAGAAAGTTGCTTGAGGTGCTGATAGAGCGCTTCAACGGCGGCCCCGCAGGGGTATCGGCGCTCGCGGCCGCGCTCGCAGAGGAGCCCAACACGATAAGCGAAGTGCACGAGCCCTTCCTTCTCCAACTTGGTTTGATCGAAAGAACCCCGCGCGGCCGCGTTGCCACCGCCAAAGCCTACGAGCATGTAGGCAAACAAGCTCCATTTAACTTGAGTGACAAGCTTTTGTAAAAAAGAAGTCACCTTGTTCGGGTGACTCTGAAGGAAATTGCGCCGGTGGGCTGATAGTTTTTTACTAGATTGGCAAATCTGCCGATGAAGTTGCCAATCTGCTTTTCCGCCGACGGAGCTTCACTGATACGAGTTACTGGTTCCTGCGCCAAAGAAGCAAAGTATGCGGCGCGTTTTTGGAGATGAGCAATAAGCTCTGCTCCGTGTAAATCTGTAACTATGGTCATGGGCAAAATCCCTGTTTTGTGCCTCTGTTTGGATTATACACGAAAGTACTTTCTCTGCTTTTTATTGCCACCGACACACCGCAATATAAAAAACCCACCTAGTCTCAGGTGGGTTCATTCTTTTTGAGGACTTCCGAAAGCCTTTCTTCGGCGGCCACTCTTGCCTTTATCTTTGGGTCTTGCTCGCCTTCGTCAGTGCCTTGACCGCGGCCGTCGACATAGGCAGTGCCCCTACGCCTCGATCGAGGACAGCCGCAGTTGAAACAGCGCAGCCTACTCATCATGTTGCGTTTACCGCAACGACAGTACCAGTGTGTCCCGCTAGGGCGTTCCTCTCCAGACATTTCTGTTCCGCCCATTGCCAAGTCCTCCCGTTGAGACAGTTGCAACAACAATTACTGCGCGTTAATCTACACCTTATGTCAGGACACAGCAAATGGGCAAAGCTCAAACACACCAAGGGCAAGACCGATGCTCAAAAGGCACAGATGTTTAGCAAACTGGTGCGTTTTATCACTATTGAAGCCAAAAAAGCCAAGGGCGACCGCAACGCGGCCGGCGTGCGCGTTGCTGTTGAGAAGGCAAAAGCGGCCAACATGCCTGCCGACAACATCGAGCGAGCTCTCAGCAAAGCATCAAACGACGCTACCGAAATGGAGCAAGTCACGTACGAAGCCTACGGCCCCGGCGGATGCGCAATTATTGTCGAGGGATACACCGACTCGCGCAATCGCACCAATCAAGAAATCAAACATCTGCTTGCGCTCCATGGCGGCACGCTTGCAAACCCCGGCGCGGCTATTTGGGCATTTACCAAAGGTGCCGATGGAAAGCTCGAGGCCACCGTGCCGGTGGAGCTTAGTGATGAAGACTCACAAAAAATGGCGGAGCTTAGTGACGCACTCGAAGACCACGACGATGTGAGCGAGGTGTACACCAACGCCGCGTAGGGTTTATCATTGAGACATGCGCGTCTTAGCTTTTGACCCGGGGTTTGAGCGGCTCGGTGTTGCCGTTGTGGAAAAAATAGATGGCAAGGAAGTAGTCGTACACTCCGAGTGTGTGCGCACGGATGCCTCGCTCCCCTTTAGCGAGCGGCTCCTCGCGCTCGGCAATGCCACCGAGGCTCTCATACAAAAGTTTAAACCCGACGCGATGGCGCTCGAGGAAATATTTTTCGGCAAAAACGCCAAAACAGGCGTACAGATAGCCGAGGTGCGCGGCATGCTCACCTATCTCGGCAGGCAAAAAGGCCTTGTGGTGTATGGCTATACGCCGCTTGAGGTCAAAATAGCGGTTACCGGCTACGGCAAAAGTGACAAAAGCGCCGTGGCGATGATGGTGTCACGTTTGGTACGTTTGCCTGAGCGCAAACGTCTCGATGATGAGCTGGATGCTATCGCAATTGGCCTTACCTGTCTTGCCAGCGTGCGCCTCCATTGATATTATCCACAGTCGATGCGCCCAAAACGGTTTGCAAAACGTATTAGTTTTGTTACAACACAATGCATCGGAGTCATCACTATAATTACAAGATATAAAGACACGCTTTATGAACGAAGAGTACGAAACAGAAGGTTTTTTACTAGAGGGTAGCGAACTCGACGGTGACGAACTTGACGAAGCCGAGGCGGAAGCCGCAGGAGAGGAAGAAGAGGATGAGGAAGAAGTTGACCCTCTTAACCCTGAAGGAGACGAGGAAGAGGAATAAAATAAAAAATCCGCCGCACGGCGGATTTTTATTTTATTTTTACGAATCGGTGTTTACCGATGCGAAATACTGCGCCCGATGGAGCAGGAGCATTTGCGCTCTCTATTTTTACTTCTCCTAAAGGTTCGTCAATGCGGCGAATTGCTCCCGCGAGAGCTAGACGGGTAAATTCTGAGTTGGAAGAAATAATTCCATTTTTTACAAGTGTTTCTCTGAGCAACCCTTCAGCTATAACTTCTTGGACATCTTCCGGTGTCTCACCTTTACTAAACGTATTAACCCAATCTTGCTCGGCTTCCTCTGCAGACTTTTTAGAGTGATACATTGCAACAATCTCGCGCGCCAGGTGCATCTTGGCCTCTTTAGGGTGGCTATCTGTCCAAATCTTTTTTGCTTCATCAAGCGGGACTCGCGTACACAGAGTAAAGTAGATTGGAACCTCAGTATCACTCATGCTCATGACCTTACCGTACATGTCTGTGGCAGGAGTAGTGAGGGTTATAACATTGCCGCGGCTAGAGCTCATCTTGGTTCCATCAAGACCATCAATAAGAGGATTCATTATGATGTCTTGTGGCACTTGCCCCATTTTTTCCTGCATGGTCCGCCCGGCAAGAAGGTTAAATCTCTGGTCGGTTCCACCCAGCTCTACATCTGCTTTAACCTCAACTGAATCATACCCTTGCATAAGAGGATAGAGTATTTCTCGCAAACTCACACGCTTACCCGCTTTGAGGCGCAGGGCTATGTTTTCCCGCGCGATAAAATCGGCAACGCTAAAGAGGTCGGCATGCTCCCCTATCTGGCGGTAGTTTAAGGGCTTGAGCCACTCGCTGTTATAACGAGTTTCAACTTGCGAGAGGTCTAAAATTTTTCCTGCCTGCTCGAAGTAAGATTTTTTATTGCGTTCGATAACTTCCTCGGCAAGCATGGGGCGCTCGGCCTCTTTGTCGGATGTGTCACCGATGACGGCAGTAAAGTCGCCGACGATAAACACAATTTGGTGCCCAAGTTTTTGAAAATCGCGCAATTTAAGGAGCGGCACTGCGCGGCCGATGTGGAGGTCGGGTGATGTTGGATCGATGCCGAGCTTAACGCGCAAGCGCTTGCCAGAAAGGAGCTTCTCGCGCAGCTTTTCTTTAACGATAACCTCGGCAACGCCGCGCTCTAGTAGCTCGTCTATGGCTCGTTCGTCGGTCGAAACGGCTGATGTTTTAGTAAAAAATCCCATACGTATGCTATGGAAACACTTTATCATATATCTGCAAGGTCGTATGGGCATGCTAAAATAGATCCCAATGCTCACAAGAGTGAAACACTCCATTAAAAAACTATGGCGATGGATAAAAAAGCACAAAGTTAAAACGCTACTCTATGCGCTTGGCTTGTACTTGGTACTCATGGGCATCCTCTTTTTGTGGGCGGCCACACTTCCCTTGCCCGACCTAAACTCGCTCTCGCAAATACGCGTCGACCAGTCGGTTAAACTCTACGACCGCACCGGGCAAGTGTTGCTCTACGACATCAGCAATAAAAACGTCCAGCGCACCAGCGTAACGCTCGACCAAGTCTCGCCCAATATCACAAACGCAATCATCTCTATTGAGGACCCAAACTTTTATACCAATCACGGTGTCGAGTTTAAGGCAATCTTGCGCGCTATTTGGGTTGACGTCACACACGCCGGGCTCGACCAAGGCGGCTCCACCATCACGCAGCAAGTGATTAAAAACACCGTCCTTACCAACGACAAAAGCCTCGTGCGCAAACTTAAAGAGTGGATATTGGCGCTCAAGATGGAGCAAGTGCTCACCAAACAGCAAATTTTGACGCTCTATGTAAACCAAGTGCCGTTTGGCGGCACGATGTATGGCGTTGAGGAAGCGTCCGAAACATTTTTTGGCAAGCATGCAAGCGAGGTTGACCTCGCCGAGGGCGCGTACCTTGCCGCAATCCTCCCCGCGCCGAGCTACTACTCGCCATACGGCACGCATAAAACCGACTTGGACACGCGCAAAAATCTCGTGCTCGACGAAATGTTTGACCACGGCTACATCACCGCAGGCGAACGCGATGATGCCAAAGCCGAGCAGGTGGTATTTATCCCGCAACAAAGCAGCTCGATACAAGCGCCACACTTTGTGTTTTATGTTGAGCAATATTTGGAACAAAAATACGGCGAGGATGCGATACAAACGAGCGGCTGGAAGGTCACCACAACGCTCGACGCCAACATGCAGGCCGAGGCCGAGTCGATAGTCAAAGCCGGCGCGCTCAGCAATGCCACCAAATTTAACGCCAGCAACGCCGGCCTCATTGCACTCGACCCCACCAATGGTCAAATCCTCACCATGGTGGGCTCGCGCAACTACTTTGATACGCAAATAGACGGCGCGTACAACGTGACACTCGCCAATCGCCAACCAGGCTCCGCATTTAAACCATTTGCATACGCCGAGGCGTTTATCAAAGGCTACACGCCCGACACGGTGCTGTGGGATGTGCCAACGCAGTTTTCCACCTCGTGCGCCGGCAACAACTTTAGCAATGTTGCGCCGTGCTACTCGCCCGTTAACTACGACGGCAAGTTTAGAGGTCCGATGACTTTGCGCGACGCCATTGCACAGTCTATCAACGTGCCCTCGGTTAAGGTGCTCTACCTGGCCGGCATCTCCGACACGCTCCAACTTGCAAAGTCGATGGGCATTTCAACGCTCGGCAATGCCGACCAGTACGGTCTTACCCTCGTGCTCGGCGGCGGCGAAGTAAATTTGCTCGATATGTCGAGCGCCTACGGCACGTTTGCAACCGACGGCACGCACTATCAACCCACGGCGATATTAAAAATCGAGGATGCTAACGGCAACATTATCGAGGACGACAGCCAGCCCTCGGGTGCGCAGGTGTTGCAACCACAAGTCGCTGAGGAAATAAATGACATACTCTCCGACCCAGTGGCGCGCGCGCCGCTTGGCGAAAATGAGTACCTCCAGTTCCCCGGCTACGACGTGGCAGTTAAAACCGGCACCACCAACAACTACAAAGACGCGTGGACTATCGGCTACACGCCCAACCTTGTGGTAGGCATCTGGGCCGGCAACAACGACAATAGCCCTATGACGCACAATGTGTCGGGATTTATTGTCGGCCCTATGTGGAATCAATTTATGCAATACGCGCTGCCCACGCGCCCCACACAATACTTTACGCGCACCACCGTAAATGAGAGCGGCCTCAAGCCAATACTTCGCGGCGACTGGCAAATCCCGGGCAGCGACGGTGCGTTGCACGAGATACTCTACTGGCTCAACAAAAGTGACCCAACGGGCCCGACACCGCCCGACCCAACCGACCCGCAATATAGCTTGTGGGAAACAGGCTTGAGCTTGTGGCTTACACACAACACACCGACAGGCCTTTCAACTCCCAATAGCACGAGCGGCCAAGTGCAAACAACGCAAGGTTTGATGATCCCCGTCGGTCCTACTGCACAGTAAAAATTATTTTTTCTCTACAACGACGGCGGTGCCGTAGGCTAATACCTCGGTGATGCCTGCGGCGAGCTCTGTGGCGTCGTAACGCGCGCCTACAATGGCGTTGGCTCCCATCTCGGACGCATGCTCAAGTAGCAAATCAAACGCGTGTGAGCGCGATTTTTCGCTCAATTGCGTAAAGAGTGTTATGTTGCCGCCAAAGAGGCTTTGTATGCCGGCGCCAATAGAGCCCACAAGAGAACGTGAGCGCACCACAATCCCGCGGGCAACCCCTAAATTGGTAACCGTATTGTATCCAGCCAGCTCAAACGTGGTGGTAACCATGCCGGGGTCGATAGTGTTGGTGCCCGTTTTGCGTGAGTTGTAGTCGTATGTGTCCATATTTTTGTGTTAAATAATTTTTACCGATTCATCGGCATCGCGAGGTAGAGGAAGCTCTCGTCGGCTGCGTCTTTGATGAGGAGTGCTTTGCCGGCGCCGTTGGCGTGTATGCGCACACTGTCGCCCGTGATTGCCTGCAAGCTGTCGGCAAGGTAGCGGCCGTTAAAGTTCATCGTACACGGCTCGCCCGAGATGGTGGCACGCACGGTTGAAACCTGCTCGCCCACGTCGGGGTTGCGTGAGGAGAGGAAAATCGCTTTTTTAGCCGGGTCTATGGTAAAGGTAACTTGCGCAAACTTGTCGGCAAATACCGAGAGCGACTTAAGCGCTGCCGAAAAGTCCTCGCGCAACACCACCGCCTCGGAGATAAACGACTTGGGGATAATTTGGCGATAGTTAGGAAATGCGCCGTCGATAAGGCGGCTGGTGTAATACACATCGCCCACGTGGGTGGAAATTTGATTGTCGTTGTAATACAACTCAACCTCAGTGTTTGCTGTTTCTACAATGCGCATGAGCTCGGCCGCGTTGCGTGCAGGAAGCAGCAGTTGCGGCACACTACCTCCGGAGCGGAGCGGTATGCTCTTTTCGGCCAAACGGAAGGAGTCGGTTGCAGCTGTGGTAACTTTACCCGCCTCGCCAAAAATCAACACACTTTGCTGCTCGGGTTTAATGGCTGAGGTTGAAGCACAATAGGCTACGCTTCGTATAGCGCGCGTGAGGTCGCCAGACTTAACGGTAAATGAGCGCTCAGCAGACACTTGCGGCAAAATCGGGAAGTCGTCGTGTGTAATTGTTTTAATCGAGGCAGATGCGCGCTCGGTTTCGATTTTAAATAACTCCCCCACTAGCGCCGCCGAAACGTTTTTACCGCGCGCATTCGATAAAAATCCGAGCAATACTCCTCCTGGTACGGCCGCAACACCACCATCAGTAACCTTTGCCGCAAAAGTTACCTCAACACCGCACTCAAGGTTGGTGGCCCGCAATGTCACCCGACCACCATCGGCAGTTATCAAAATACTTCCCAGCACTGGCAGGTTTGCTTTGCGTTCAACAAAACGTGCGGCAGTTGTCACCGCTTTGAGGAGTTGTTCGGTTGTGCATTCAAACTTCATATATTTTTTATAAAAAACCTATTACTACTATTAAGGGTGTGGATTGGTGGAAAAGTGGTGTTAATGGTTGTGTGGTAAGGGTTTGTTGTTGGAGTAGGTTTTGTGTGTGGGGTGGATAACTTGGCGTTTGCGGTGGTGGTTTGGTTTGGTTGGTTAATTCCTTGTGGTTATCAACAACACTATCCCCTTCTATTACTACCACTTATCCACCTCATTTCAACATGAGGCGGATCTGGTACATTTCTTGGTTGAGGACGCTATCGCTGCGCAAGTCGGCTTTTATTTTTTCACACGAGTGGATCACTGTGGTGTGGTCGCGGCCGCCGAGCTTCTCGCCGATAGTTGGGAAGGAAATATGGAAGTCTTCGCGCAGGAGATACATGATAACTTGGCGCGGGCGCACCACCTCCTTGCGGCGGGTTTTTTCGTAAATACTGTTTTCTTCGACGCCGTAAAAGTTGGCGACTACTCTAACCACATCTTGTACCGACACCGCTTTTTTTGCTGCGGTACCAATACTGCGCAGGAGCGCTTTGGCGTCGTTAATGGTAAGCGGCTCGCCGCGCATTTCAAATTGTATGAGAAGTGTGTTGAGCGCCCCCTCGAGCTCGCGGACATTGCCCTCGATGGTGGCGGCAAGGTACTCAAGCACCTCGTCGGGGAGTATGACGTTGTGCGTGGCGGCTTTGGCGCGCACGATTGCCAAGCGCGATTGATGGTCGGGCGGCGTCACGGCGATAATCATCCCCGCTGCAAAGCGCGACTTGAGCCTGTCCTCAAGGTTTTGGATGACATTAGGGTGCTGGTCGGACGAAAAAACGAGCTGTTTGTTGTTGTCGTGTAAAAAATTAAAGAGATGAAAGAACTCCTCTTTAATTTTGTCGCGGCCGGCCAAAAACTGTACGTCGTCCATGATGAGGAGGTCGTATTGACGGTACCGCTCTTTAAAGCTTTGCACTTTGTCCGTTTGGAGGCTCGATACGTAATCCATCGAAAATTTTTCCGAGGTGACGTAAAAAACCTTTCGTTCGGGCGTCTGTGTCCTAAAGTGGTTGCCAATGGCTTGTATAAGGTGTGTTTTGCCGAGGCCGGTGGGTCCGTACACCAAAAGCGGATTGTACGCGATGCCGGGGTTTCGGATAACGGCCTGCGCCGCCGCATGCGCGAGCTCGTTAAACGGCCCGACGACAAAGGATTGCAAGGTAAAGCGCGGGTTGAGATTAGTTTTTGCGTGCACGGTTTCGAGCGGCAACTCGGACGGTGCGGGGAGCACGGTATGTGCCGGCTCTTCGAGTGTTTTTTTAACTCCGCGCGAAATGACGTACTCCACCGCGCGTACACTGTCCGAGAGGCCGCGCAAAGAGCGCAAAATGTCTTTGTGGAATTTTGTCGAGAGCCAGTCGCGGGCAAATTGGCTCGGCACGCCGAGTGCAACAGTGCCGTCCTCGATGCGCACGATGTGCGTGTCTTTAAACCACGTATTAAAATTGGGTTTTGAAATAGTCAGTTCCAGCTCTACCAATGCATTTTCCCAAAGTTCTTTCGTGGTGGTCATAATACTTCCCTCCCAGCATACGCGTGTGCGACTCGCCCGTCAAAAACGGCATATCAGTGTACAAGTTGTGGAAAAACTGTGGATACGATATATTTGACGCATGTCACAAACCTACCAGCCCAAAAAGCGCAAACGCGCTCGCTCGCACGGCTTTCTTAAAAGGAGCGCCACTCCCGGTGGTCGTGCGACGCTTAAGCGCCGTCTCCAAAAAGGCCGCGTCCGCAAATCGGCATAAGTAAAGGCATGGTATGCTCAAAAAGCGCCTACGCCTGCGTGCCAAAGAGGTAGAGGAGGTGCTGAAGAGCGGCCGCTCAGCCCGCTCAGCCCATATGCAGGCAAAATGGGTCGTAGCTCCAGAGCCTCT
>DATKGU010000010.1:0-66486 GCA_035510635.1 Minisyncoccota bacterium
GCGGACCAGAGCCGACGATGCCTCCCCCGCCACCATTGTTAACGTTAAACGATGCACTCTGAGAGGTAGCTGTGTTTCCGTAGTTGTCGGTAGCTACTGCGTAGAGGGTGTGCGTACCATTAGAGAGTGAGGCGGTGTTGAGTGTTGTTGAATATGGCGCTGCGGCAAGCGCAGAATTGAGCGGCGAGCCATCGAGATAGAACTGGACGGATGAGATAGCGGCAGGGCTCGTGGCGGAGGCTGTTGCGGTAACTGTGATGTTGCCTGAGGACGAAGGGAGAGAGATTGAGACCGTTGGTGCGGTGTTTTGAATATACTCATAAGCTCCGATATCAGGAGCGGGACCTTGAGGAACGCTAGTGCCCGCATAGTCGGAGGTGAGACTTACATTGGTGCCTGCGTTGATGGCTGGCGAGCCTGCGAGAAGGTGAAAGTCGGAGGTGGAGGTGAAGAGAGGATCGGATGTGAGCGAGTTTGCATCATGGCTAGACGCAGATTGATAACTTGCAAACTGAGCAAGCGTGTAATTATTTGTTCCCCAGATAATTAGATTCCCAGAAGTGTTTCTAAAAAGGTTGTAATTCGAAACTAAACCCGTCTCACTGGCAGCAGCCACATTAAAGGCATCTGCTGCCCCAACCGAAACAATATTGTTTTTGACAACTGTATTTGTGTTTGTATGAGTGAGGTGGATTCCGTTACTGTTTGATGCAGATGCGTAAATCGTGTTGTTTTCAATTACAGTGCCGTCGTTCCCGGACCCAAAATCTCCGTCCGATTGAATCGCAAGACCGGCGCCAGAAATGACATTGTCATAAACTTGATTGCTGTGATTTGAAGCAGTTGCACCTCTTATTTGTACTGCTGGGCCAGGCATTCCAGAAATATTGTTATATCTGACAATGTTGAAACTGGAACCGTCTTTTATATAGATACCGTTAAATAAATTTGCCCCAGGCGAGCTGAGTGTATTATTTTGAACAATATTGTTGTTAGCAACAGTGAGGAAAATAAAATCTGCTACAGACCCACTGTCACCAGAGAAGGTGTTTTGCTGCACAGTATTGCTACCAGATGTATCTATAACAAGTTGAGAGGTAAGATAACTGTTGGATATTATGTTATTAGTAACCACATTATTGTTTGACCCTGACCCTGTAGAAGAGACATGAATATCTGAATAATATCCTTCATGGATGGTTGAATTTTTTATTGTGTTGTGAGTCGCGGTATTTAGTTCAAGTAAACCCCAATAAAGCCCGTTGCTATGTCTAAGTTCAAGCCCATCAATAGTAATGTAGTTTACCCAATTTAAATATATCGCCATGCTTCGAGCCCCAACCTCGATCCCAGGAGCAGTATAGGCCGTACCGGGGTTAGAGGTGGAATATACATACAATACGTTTGACGCCCAATACCATTGATTGGCAGATACTATAGAGCTGGTCCCGGCAACAAGCGTCCCGTGGATCCCATTGAACCAGACAGACAGAGGTTGTGTTGCGTCGGTTGCCTGCCATACCGTCGTCGAGCTTGCTAGCACCGTAATGTATTCGGAATAGTCCAAGGCATAATTGAAGGTCGAGGCTGGTGTAGCCGTAGCGGGGAAAGCTCCGTAAGCTATCGTTTGATATGACTCTCTCCCACCACTGCCCGCTACAGGCCGTTCTCGACTAAAATCATGGTCACCCTCAGTGGCAATCCAATATGTTCCCGCGGTTACAGATGGATTGGAAGCAAAGGTAAATGTATTCCAGGCATTTGTTGTAAGCGTCGTCTTTTCGATGGAGGTACTGTTGGCAACTAATGAACCGGGTTGGTTTGAGTTGTCGGTATAGAGCGCAACATGGTAGTGACCAGCTGGGGCAGACGCTCCAACATATAGTTGGATTTGGCTAACCGTCCCTGTAACACCAACAGTGATTTGGTGCCAATAGACATTGCCAGTATATTCCGTACCATTCGCTGAGCCATTTGTATCGCCATAATTTCCGCTCGTTGAGTAGGCCGACCAACCCGTAGCCAAATCTGACCCTGTTATTATCGGCTTCGCTCCTGAGCCATAACTTCCAAACGTGATGATGTTCCCCGCGCTACCACTACTTGGAACTGTCAGCATCTCACGCCAAATCTGACCTTTACGAAAAAGCACGGAATCGCCTGGGGCAAGCGCAGAAAAAGCATTAATATCGGCAACCGTTTTGTAGGCACTAGCAGAACCCCCGCTACAGGTAAAAGCAATCGGGTCATAGTTGGTACAGTCAGGTGTAGCACTGCCTACATTGGTGTCCGTGATGGATGAGTCGACATAATAGGTCGCCGCAAAAGCGAGCCCGGGCGCAAGAAAAAATAAAATCAACAAAAACGACCCTAGTATTCGTTGTACTCCACCCATTAAGTTAATATCCATGTGTGTCTATCTATTTTAGCACTCAATTTGTATTACCAATTCATTCTAATTAACCAATGAGCAACTTTCTCCCATTTTATCAAAACAATATGAAGAGTCAATGAATTTCCACCTTGCTAGGCCATCTTTACATCAATGGTAACTCCTGAAGGGAGCGAGAGGTTTGTGAGAGCCTCTATCACCTTAGGAGACGGGTCGAGGATGTCGATAACGCGCTTGTGTACGCGCATCTCAAACTGCTCGCGCGCATCTTTGTAGATAAACGTCGAGCGGTTAACGGTGTATTTTTTTATTTCTGTCGGGAGAGGTATCGGCCCGGCAATCGTGGCATCATAGCGGAGCGCCGTGTCGAGTATCTGCTTAACGCTCGCATCGAGCACCTTGTGCTCGTAAGCCTTTACCTTGATGCGCAAACGCTGCACCTCGGCCGGAGCCGCGGCCTTTTTGGCGCGCGGCTTTGCCACTTTTTTAACTTTTTCTGTTTCGTTGGTAGCCATATTGTGTGGAGCTAGTTGTTCCCGGCAAGCCGGGATAACCTATCTCCGATTAGCTTACGCTCTTATAATGTTTTGATTTACGCGATAAAAGCACTTCGTCTTATATAGCCGTCGCTCGTTCGGAAAAGAAAATAAATTTTCTTTTCTCTCACTCTGCTAGGCTATGACCTTCGTGACCACGCCTGCGCCCACTGTCTTGCCGCCCTCGCGAACTGCAAAACGTGTCTGCACCTCGAGTGCCACCGGCGCTACGAGCTTAACTTTAAAGGTGACGGTGTCGCCCGGCATAACCATCTCGGTGCCTGCAGCAAGAGTTACCTCGCCGGTCACGTCGGTTGTGCGGACATAGAACTGAGGCTTATAGCCAGAGAAGAACGGCGTGTGACGGCCACCCTCGTCTTTGGTAAGGATATATACCTCGCCCTCAAAGTCGGTGTGCGGCGTTACGGAGCCCGGCTTCGCAAGCACTTGGCCGCGGTGGATGTCTTCCTTTTTAGTACCGCGCAAGAGTACGCCTGCGTTGTCGCCAGCTTGGCCAGAGTCGAGCTGCTTGTTAAACATTTCGATACCGGTGATGGTTGTTTTGCTTGTTGGTTCGAGACCGACGATTTCGCACTCGTCGCCTACTTTCACCACACCGCGCTCAATGCGGCCCGTAACCACGGTGCCGCGACCTTCAATAGAGAAGATGTCTTCAATCGGCATGAGGAACGGCTTGTCGAGCTCGCGAGTCGGCATCGGGATATAGGTGTCGAGCGTGTTGACGAGCTCAAGCACTTTTTGCGACCACTCATTGTTGAGGTCGTTGCTCTCCAAGGCCTTCAAGCCCGAGCCGCGGATGATAGGCGTGTTTACACCATCAAAACCCTGCTTGGTGAGGAGCTCGCGCACCTCTTCTTCGACGAGGTCGATGAGGTCTTTGTCATCTACCATATCGCACTTGTTGAGAAATACGATGATTTTCGGCACGCCCACTTGCTTGGCAAGGAGGATGTGCTCGCGTGTTTGCGGCATCACGCCGTCGGTTGCGGCAACCACGAGGATTGCGCCGTCCATTTGAGCGGCACCGGTAATCATGTTCTTGATGTAGTCGGCGTGGCCCGGCGCGTCGATGTGCGCGTAGTGGCGGTTAGGAGTCTCGTACTCCGAGTGGTGGAGCGCGATGGTAATGCCGCGTGCTTTTTCCTCCGGAGCTGAGTCGATTTTGTCGACGTTCTCGACGCGAGCGCCATAGCCCTGCGCTTTTGCCATGTCGAGCGTGTGGAGGATCGCCGCGGTGAGCGTCGTTTTGCCGTGGTCAACGTGGCCGATGGTGCCTACGTTAAGGTGCGGTTTCTGCCTATCAAAGTTTGCCATAATACTTAATGTATCTAACTAATAATAATTTCTAAGCCCTGTTTGATAAAACTCAAGCACAGGAAAGCACGCTCTATTGCGTTGTATAGAATATATAGGACTAGGCAAAAAAGCGCAACCCCCTAAAGCCCCCGCCTACTTCCTCGCAGCAACGATGGTGGCGGCGACGTTGGGCGGCACTATCTCGTAGTGGTCAAACTCCATGGTAAAACTTGCGCGGCCTTCGGTCATCGAGCGGAGCGCCGTGGTGTAGCCAAACATTTCCGAGAGCGGCACCTTGGCCTTGATGGCACGTGCGAGGCCACGCTCTTCCATACCCTCTATCTGTCCGCGTTTGCCGGAGAGGCTGCCCGTGATTTCACCCATGAACTGCTCGGGCACTACCACCTCGACGCGCATGATCGGCTCGAGGAGCACGGGGCGTGCTGCTTTTGCCGCATCCTGGAAGCCCATCGACGCGGCGATTTTAAAGGCAATTTCGGAAGAGTCGACATCGTGGTACGAACCGTCGTACAGCTCGCAGGAGATGTCGACCATTTTAAAGCCGGCGACAATGCCGCGCTCCATGGCCTCGCGCACGCCCTTCTCCACTGGGCCGATAAACTCTTGCGGAACAACGCCGCCTTTGATGTTGTTGATAAACTCAAAGTGGTCTTCGCGTGTAGTGTTTTTAGAAATCTTCTTGTCGGGGTTGACCGGCTCGAGCGGTTTGAGGCGCAACTTAACATGGCCGTACTGGCCCTTGCCGCCGGTTTGCTTGATGTATTTACCCTCGGCCTCGGCTTCTTGCGTGATGGTCTCGCGGTAAGCCACTTGCGGTTTGCCTACATTTGCCTCGACGCCAAACTCGCGCTTCATGCGGTCAACTAAAATTTCGAGGTGGAGCTCGCCCATGCCTGAGATAAGGGTCTCCAATGTTTCGGCATCGGTCGAGACCTTAAAGGTTGGGTCCTCGTCGGCGAGTTTTTTCATCGCCATGCCCATCTTCTCTTGGTCGGCTTTTGTCTTGGGCTCGATGCGCAACTGGATAACCGGCTCGGGGAACTTGATTTGCTCAAGTTGTATCGGGTTGGCCTCATCGCACAGCGTGTGCGAGGTGCGCGTGTCTTTAAGGCCTACGGCTGCGGCAATTTCGCCGGCAAAAACTTTTTTAACTTCTTCGCGCTCATTGGCTTGGAGCCGGACGATGCGGCCGAGGCGCTCTTTGGAGCCAGTGGTTGAGTTGTAAAGGTAAGAACCTGCTTCAATAGTGCCCGAGTAGACACGGAAGAAGGTAAGCTGGCCCACAAACGGGTCGGCTTGGAGTTTAAACGCGAGCGCGCAAAACGGCTCTTCGTCGCTTGCGTGGCGTACAACCTCCTCGCCTGTTTTAGGATTGATGCCTTTAACCGGCGGCATGTCGAGCGGGCTTGGCAGATACTCGACAACGGCGTCGAGCACCAGCTGTACGCCCTTATTTTTGAGCGCAGAACCGCAATACACGGGGAAGATTTTGTTGTCGATAACCGCACGGCGGAGCGTGGCCTGCAAATTTTCCAAGCTCGGCTCTTTGCCGTCGAGATACTCGGTCATGAGCGTCTCATCGTGCTCGACAATTTTTTCGACAAGCTCGGCGCGATATTTTTTGGCCTCCTCAAGCAGATTAGCCGGGACTTCGTACTCAACCACGTGGTCGCCCATGTTGCCTTCAAATTTGTACGCCTTGAGCGTAAGCAAATCGACAACACCCTCAAACTTATCCTCGGCGCCAATCGGTATCTGCATGCGCACGGCATATTTGGTGAGACGGTCTAAAATCGATTGATACGATTTTTCAAAGTTGGCACCGGTGCGGTCGAGCTTGTTGATAAAACATACGCGCGGCACGTTGGCCTCGTCGGCATAGCGCCAGTTGGTCTCGGATTGCGGCTCAACGCCGGCGACACCATCAAACACCACCACCGCACCGTCGAGCACACGCATCGAGCGCTTAACCTCTACGGTAAAGTCGATGTGCCCCGGCGTGTCGATGATATTGAAACGATATTTTTTAGACGGATCTTTTTTATCGAGCTCGGCTGTCTTGCTCCAAAAGCAGGTGATAGCCGCCGCGGTAATCGTGATGCCACGCTCGCGCTCTTGCTCCATCCAGTCGGTGGTTGTCTCGCCCTCGTGCACCTCGCCGATTTTGTGCTGCGAGCCGGTGTAATACAGTACGCGCTCGCTGGTGGTGGTTTTGCCCGCGTCGATGTGCGCGATGATACCGAAGTTGCGAACCTTCTCCAATGGATAGTCTCGTTTTATTGGCATAGATAAATTAAAAAGCCCCTCGGGCGTTAGTGGCCAGCATACCCCAAATTGCAAAAAATGCAAAAAAGAAAAATCCCCGCCAAAGTTGTTGGCAGGGTTGATGCTACGCTAGACGCTTTTATATTGAGGTCGACGAGGTTCGAGCGACTTCCCAAAATCAACAAAGCTCGCATGAGCTGTAGCTGATTTTCTCCAAGCCTCCTCAATACGCAAGAGTTCATCCTCCGAAACGCGACTCCCATCTGGTTCAAAGTAGCGATGTTTAAAGTTGTCCGGCGTCTCTTCATACGAAGGAGGCCAAACATGGGGTATGTCCAACATGCGGCCCTCCCAAGAACTTTGCCGCTATATATAACACTCTTCAAACAAAAATAGTAGCCAATAAAAAACGCGGCCCCTGAGGGTCGCGTTGGCATCTTGCACTGGCGCGTTACAGGCCGAGATATTGCGGCTTGATAACCGCCTCGATATCAACGACTTTTATTCGTAGTTGGGCTTCCTTTACATACGCGGCGAAATACGCCTCTTTATCGTTGTCGTGCCTGGCTTGGTTGAGTTGGGCGCTCACAACAAGCATGTCGCGTATGGCGTCCGCATATCCATCCCAATCTTTTTGACAGGCGGTATATGCGTCCCCCACCAAAGTACTGCAGAAGTTGTTGCGGACAGCAAGCGCCTGCGTCTGCTCTCTAAGATAACCCTCTGCAAAACTTGAAGCGGTTCCATTGCGCACCGAGGACCATTCGGTCGAGAAATAATTTTTATTCCACGTTTCATTGGACAGCTCGCGATATTTGACTACCAGCTGCACATACTGGCGCTTCAACTCCCACCCCTTGGGTTTGTCGCCTGCGATATAGGCTTCCTGCCATTTGTCGAGTACCGTGGCGGTTTCCATCGAGATATCGGTTAGATCCTGATATAGCGCCCGACACCCCAAAATTTGAGGCGCCGATACGCGGTCACATGCCGCGCGGGTAAACGCCTCTGATGCGGCAATCTTGCGAAACGCTGCCGCCTCCTTTTGCATAAAGGTATCTTCCGCCCGCGCTGCTGACAGCGGCATAAGGGCCAACATGGCTCCGATGACTGCGAGGCCGATAACGTGCTTGGCATTAAACATGGCAGGCTCCCTCGGTTTTTGCGCGAATTGCGCTTTACATCCGCAACAGATATATCACACAAAATTAGGAGATGCAATAAAAAAGCCGGCCGCTTATGGCGACCGGTACATATTGCCGACGTTGTTGCCCTATTCGGAATCCACACAAGGACCATCGTAGAGGAAACCCCCGTCGGGACCGAAACAAGCGAGCTCGGAACCGTCGCAAGGACCATAGTGGAGCAAGGCGCCGGTGTGAGAGCTCGTACAAGTCATCACTGGCGGTTGGATAATGACTCCGCCGCCGTAGAAGCCGCCACCACCATAGCGCGGGCCGCCGCCGAAGAAGCGCGGGCCGGGATGGAACTGCGGCGCAAAGCCGGGATGGAACTGCATCGGCGGGCGGATAAATCCGCCACGTTGCCACGCCGAGGCCGGCGAGGCGAGCGTCATCGCAGCCGCCATAGCGGCGATGCCAAACCAAAGAACTTTCTTCATTGAGCCCTCCTCGGCCCTATGCGTGGGGAATCCACGCAATCATGTCCGACTATAGAACACTTTTATAAAAATGAAAAGAGGAGATGTAAACCTGTTTACCAACCATTGCACGGCCCTCCCCCATCTTGTAGAGTGTGGGCGGATGAAAATTGAACAAACCTCGGAGAAAAGCCATGCGCGTTTTTCAGTTCGACGACCTGCAAGACCCGGAATTTCGGGAATATCACTTTGATAGCGAGATCGGTGACTTAGACATCGAGAAATTCGACCGAGTAAGCAGGAAGGTTATCGTTGCGTTGCAACGGTTACATTTTTCGACCCTGGCTAGATTGCATGTGGTCGCTGCGGTTGCTGTTTCTGTAGCGACACAAACTGGCCCTTATTACTTCACGGGCAACAGCTTATACAGCGTCAACGCTGAACCGGGCATGCTTCTGATGGGAAACAATCATGTCACCCTCTGGCTAATCGACCCAGCGAGTCAAAAAGGGAAATATCGCGTCACTGACCTTTTCCACGATAAAACGATTCCCTTGTGCGAAGGAGGAAATGGGGGGCTGTTCGGAAAAATGGCAGAAGAACGCCTCGAGGCAGGAATGCGATATATCGTTAGAGAAAAAAGAAAGAAACTTACAACCGCCTTGGCTGAAGCAACGACACTTCAAGCCGAGATAGAGTCTTTAACGAGTGAGGCCATATAAAACCTGCTGGCCCGATCACACAAAACGCCCCGCAAACTTGCGAGGCGTTTTTTATTTTTTGATTTTAATCCTCCGACTTCGCTCAGGATAATTTGCTTCGCAAATTACCAAGCAAAGTGGGCAAAGGCTTTGTTGGCCTCGGCCATCTTGAGCGTGTCGTCGCGCTTTTTTATTGCAGGACCCTCGTTGTTAGATGCGGCAATGAGCTCGGTCGCGAGTTTTTGCGCCATCGGCTTGCCTTTGGCACCGCGAGCGGCGCCGAGTATCCAGCGAAACGCCAATGCTTGCTTGCGCTCGGGGCGCACCTCGCGCGGCACTTGGTAGTTGGCACCGCCTACGCGGCGCGAGCGTATCTCCATGGCAGGTCCGACATTGCGGATTGCGGTTTCAAAAAGCTCAACCGGATTCTCGGTTTTTGTTTTTTCTTTGATGAGGTCAAACGCATCGTACACCACCTTGCGTGCGGTGCTCTTTTTGCCGTCCCACATGACCGAGTTTATAAACTTCTCCACGCGGAGAGAATTATATTTGAGGTCTGCACCCGGGATATTACGATTTTTAACTGGTCGACGCATGTTAGTTAGGGTATAGGGTTTAGTGGCTAGGGACTAGTGGCTAATTACTTCTTTTTGGGAGCGGCACCCGAGCTTGCTTTAACGCCGTAGCGCGAGCGCGACACATTGCGCTTCTCGACACCGGTGGCATCGAGCTTACCGCGCACGATTTGGTAACGTACGTTGATGTCTTTTACGCGGCCTGCACGGACAAGCACCACCGAGTGCTCCTGGAGATTGTGACCTTCGCCGGGGATGTAGGCGGTGATTTCCATGCCGTTGGTGAGGCGCACGCGGGCGATTTTGCGGATAGCGGAGTTTGGTTTGCGGGGAGTTTTGGTAGTCACTTTGGTGCATACGCCGCGTTTAAAAGGCGACGGATAAAACACCGGGTGGTTTTTGAGCAGGTTAAAACCGCGGGCAAGCGCCGGCGATTTTGTTTTGCTCTTCATTTGAGTGCGTCCTTTGCGGACGAGCTGTGATATGCGTGCCATCTGTAAATTAAAACGCCCCAAAGGCGTTGGACACACTCTACTCTATAGCGGTACGCCTGTCAAAAGTTGGAAAAGCCCGCTCAAGATAATGCTGAAGAAAGGCGCAAGCACGTAGTAAAACACAATCATAATAAGGAGTGTGTTGGTGAGCACACCCATACGCTCCATACTCATGCGGAGCGCGTCGTAGCTCCTCCCTGCCGCGCCCGGAAGCAATGCCGCAAGCACGCGCGAGCCGTCCAAGGGCGGTATCGGTATCAAGTTAAAGAGCGCAAGCAACATGTTGATGTACACAATCATCGTAAACGCGTCGATGAGCGGAGTCTCCGGCCCGCCGATAAAACGGATGGCCAAGCCAAAGACAAGTGCAAGGAGGATGTTGGTGCCCAGCCCCGCAAACGCGGTGAGTGCTTCGTCATACTTCCCTGTTAAATAATGCGGATTGATGGGCACCGGCTTGGCGTATCCGATGAGCAATGGAAAGTGCGTCAGGCTCTGCGTAAAAAGGAGGAAGCCCGGCAAGAGTATCGACCCTATGGGGTCGATGTGGACAAGCGGGTTGAGTGTGAGCCTGCCCGCGAGGCGCGCAGTTGGGTCGCCAAGATAGTTGGCCATGTAGCCGTGAGCCACCTCGTGGAGGATGATAGAAACTATAAGGATAACGAGTGAGAGTACGAGCATATGGTTGCGAAGCTTACAAAGTATGGTACCATAGGCGAGCACTAAAAAACGATATGGCAAAAGTTTGCGACATAACAGGAAAGGGCTCAAAAGTTGCTGGCGGATACAGCAACCGCATCCGCGCGACCAAATTTAACCCCACCGGCAAGGTGCGCAAACAGCCCAACCTCCAAAAAAAGCGCATTTTTGTGCCGGAAATCAATAAAACGCTCACGCTCACGATATCTACAGAGGCGCTCCGCACGATTGCTAAAAACGGCGCCTACAAAACGCTCAAAAAAGCCGGTTTGATTTAGTTTTTAAACTTTAAACTACAGAATAGAAAAAGGGCGCGGTCAGCCGAAGCTGTCCGCGCCCTCTGATTTTGTCACCCCTCGCCGTTAGGCGGGAGCGAGGCATAGCGGACCTTGCCGCTTTGCCGCCCGCCGAACCTTTGCCGCAAGGCATCAGCCAACGGGCTGGAGGCCTGTTGGTCGTCGGTGGTGAACTCGACGATGCCGCCGTAAGGCGACGTCGACACTTGTCGTGACAGCGGCACCGACCGCGCTTCGGACGAGAAAGCAAACCCCCTCGCCTGTTGCTCCTGTGTCCAGTCCGCCAACGACTGCATCGGTTTGACGCTCGGTTCGCCCATCACGAGCGCGCCGTGGTCGCTCTTGAGCGTGGCGTAGATAGTTTTCACGCCGCACACCGCGAACACAACCGCAACGGCGGCGATAAGGCATCCGACCGCCGCTCCCGCTTGGAGGATTGCGCCGTGACGATATGTGCTTCTCATGTTCCCCTCCCTGTTGGGGGTTGTTATTCAAAAGCCCACCATGGGCCGATACATCTGTCAAGAATGATAACATGCGCCAAATAGTTGTCAAGTGGTTATTTTTGAGCTGGGGATAACAGTCAAAAACACCCCATTTGCTATACTTACTGCTATATGGATTACACAATCAAAAAGTTTGAGTTGCCGGAGCTCGTCGGCATCTCCAAAGAGAGCGTCGCGCAGCACATTGGTCTCTACGAGGCCTATGTAAAAAACTTTAATGCGGTAAGTGCCGCCATTGAAGAGCTCCTTAAAGACCCGGAGAAGAACGTGCTTGCTATTGCCGAGCTGCGCCGCCGGCACTCGTTTGAGTTTGATGGGATGAAGCTCCACGAACTTTATTTCTCGCAATTTGAGGGCGGCCCGCATGAACTCGATGAAAGCCGTCCGCTTGCCAAAGAACTCACCAAACATTGGGGCAGCATCGACGCAACAGTTGCGCGCATGCGCCAAACGGCTGCAATGCGGGGCCCCGGATGGTCTATTTTGTATTACAACCCGGAGACGCACATGTTCCACATGGGGTTTGTGGGCGAGCAACACCAAGGACACTTTGCAACGCTCCCTATTATTGCAGCGCTCGATGTGTGGGAGCATGCGTTTTTGCTCGACTATGGTGCATCCGGCAAAGCCAAATACGTTGACGCGTTTTTCAAAAATATTAATTGGAGCGTATGCGAGGAGCGTTTTGTCGCAGCCGCTGCTACTTTGTAGCAGACTTAAGGGCAGCAATAGCAAGTGCCGTTAGCGGCACGTACATCAGCAACGCGAGCCAAAGCGGGAACGCGGCAAATGTGGCAAACCCAAACGGCAGCGCTTGCACCGTGTGCGCCACGAGTGTTACCCATTGCAAAAGCAGTGTTACCAAAAGCGCAGGCACAAACGCGAGCGCCGTGTTGATAAAACTCAAAACGCCGGTTAATAATCCGGCAATCATTACCAGCGGCAAAAGCGGCAACACCAATAAGTTGGCCGGTACGGAGAGAAGCGAGAGGTTGCCGGTAAAGTACAAAAGCGCGGGCAGTGCAAAAATTTGCACGGCAATGGT
The DNA here is from genome assembly GCA_035510635.1 of Minisyncoccota bacterium. Taxonomy (GTDB): domain Bacteria; phylum Patescibacteriota; class Minisyncoccia; order Phycocordibacterales; family SBAW01; genus GWA1-54-10. The sequence continues at coordinate 12,448 of DATKGU010000010.1, forward strand.
CGAGGTGATAATTGCGCGCATTTCAAAACGCTCCGGTATCCATCGCAACATTTTTTCGATGCTCGGCGCAAACACAATGAGCCCAAAGGTTGCGAGCACACTCGTAAAAAATGATGCGTCACCTAAAATGAGCGGCGGGTTCCACAACACCATTGCTCCCGCCACAGCCGCTAAGCTCCGGAGTGCAAGTGCGGTGCGATGCATGTAGCGCGCCGTGAGCGCCACGAGCGCCATCATGCACGCGCGCACGGTGGTGGGAGCAGCTCCGGTCATCAGCACAAACAGCATCATGCAAAGCGCGGCACATACCATTTGGGAGCGGCGCGGCAAAAATTTGAGCGAGCGCAAGATCCCTTCCGACACTACCGACATGCTGTAGCCGGAGAGTATCACAATGTGTATGAGCCCCGCCGCAACAAACGCGTCGGTCAAATCTTGCGGCAATCCGCGGCGCTCGCCAAGCATAATGCCTCCGAGAAGCAGCGCGTTTGGCGCGTTCAGTGTCCGTGCAACCGACGCATTAAACGCATGTTTAATTGAAAACAACACGCTGTAGAGCGAGAGTTTTGCAGGTGCAACTTGCTCAAGCTCGGCATCGCTGAGCAACATCGAGACGCCTTGCACCCGCAAATAATTTGGATAATCAAACGTGCTGCCGTTGTCGCCGACAAAACTTGCAGGAGCCGCAAGCGTACCACCAAGCGTTACCTCTTGCCCGTAAGCCGCACTTACATACGGAGGCAAAAATGCGAGCAGTGTGCCGCGCGCAGGGGCACCGTTGACCGACAACACGACCACATCAGCCTGCACATGCGCACCGCTTTGCACCGGGTCGTTTGCAATTGTTCCAACGACGGTTGCCTTACCTACAAATGTAGAGACAGTTTCTTGCGACTCTTTATATAAAAACAAATCGCCGCGCACGGCACCGAGCACGAGGGCAATAAGCGCAATAGCAAAAAGTAAAAGCACGCGTTTGCGCATACAAGCTCCTGCAACAATAAGAGCAAGCGCGGCAGCTATGCACATCAAAAGTGCGAGTGTGGGTATAGCAAAAACAAGCGCACAGCCAACGCCGCCCACCAAGCCGGCGGCCAACACGTACAAAAAAGCGGCACTTGAATGTTCATCTTCCACGCGGAAGTTGTACCAAAATTAAAGCACTTGTCTATTGATGCGCAGAAAACTCTTTGATGATGCCCGCTTCATCCTCCGGCGAGAGGGCTTTTTTGTAGCGGGCCGTTTTGCCTTTGACGCGTGCCTCGCACTCAGCCCATGTTTTATGTACTGCAATTTTTCCATCCACTTTGCTTACGTAAGAATAGGCTTTTGCTTTTGAGCGCGCCTTTGACACAGATTTTTCTTTATGCAAACTCTCATCGCGCCCGAGGTTTGTTATGTCGATTTTGTATGCGCTGCGCGGGCCATTATATAACTCAACTTTTTTATGTTCTGCAAAGTCGGATGCAACAGTGTCGACGCGCTCGTTGCCCGCGACACCCACATGTCCGCCCACATAGCGCCACGTTATAGTGCCCACAATGTTTTGCACTGCGGCATCAAGCTGCATCCACAACTCTTTGTTTAATACTTGTTTTCTATCTTTTGTTTTCCATCCGTTTTTTTTCCATCCCCCGACCCACTTGGTGATGCCGTTGACGACATAGGACGAGTCGGTGTGCACCGCCACGCGTGTGCCGGAGAGTTTGCTTGCATGTGCAACAGCCTCGGCCGCCGCGGTGAGCTCCATCTTGTTGTTGGTGGTGTGCGCCGAGTGGCCGCCAAGCTCAACCACAAGCGAGTGCGTTGCCACCAAAGCCCCCCACCCGCCCGGCCCCGGATTGCCCTTGGAAGCTCCATCGCAAAAAATAGTTATCTCGTGGTCTTCAGCCATACGTATAGTTATACAATATCAACGATGCGGATGCGCGGGTTTCCGCGCCAGTCGCGCTCGATGTGACCGACCACATCAACATGGTCGCCCACCACACATTGTTTTTGAAACGAGAGGGGCGTTGCAAAAAAAGCTATCGAGCCGGCGCGCGCGCCGTTTTGCTCAAGCGAAAGTTCGAGATGGTCGTTTGCTTTGCCAAACGTGCGTATATTTTGTATCGCAACATGGCTAAACAAAAACAGCGGCCGCTCATTGCCAACACCAAATGGCGCGAGCCGCTCCAAACGCTTCAGCGCAAATGAAAGTTCGGCAAGCTCCGACTGCCTATCTACGATTATTTCTTTCGTCGTATCCTCCGTGTGCTCGGCACGCGCGTACGCATCATTAAGTTTTGCGGCAAGCTCGTGTACACGCTCCTCGGAGAGCGAAAATCCGCCCGATGCAAAGTGTCCGCCAAAGTGATCAAACAAATCGCCGGCCCCCCGAAGGGAAGTATTAGCAAGAGACATGAGCGAGACCACATTAATAACACCGTCGGAGCGACATGAGCCGCGGATTACTTCGCCGCCTTCCCTGCCCCACAAAAACACCGACTTGCCGTGCGTGCCGACAAGCGAGCTTGCCACCAAACCCAAAACGCCCGGACGCCACTTTGGGTTGCCCATCACAATAAGCGGACTCTCGCTTAAGTCGGAACCGAGCAAACGTTTGTTAACCTCTTTAACAATCACCGCAACCGCGCCTTTGCGCTCGTCGTTTATTTTGTTGAGCGTATATGCTACCTCCCTCGCCTCCTCGGCATTAGTTGTCGCAAGCAAACGTGCGGCAACACTCGGGCTGTCCATGCGCGATGCGGCGTTAATACGCGGACCAATCATAAAACCAATATCATCCTCGGTGAGCGTCTCAAGTTTGATACGGAGCAGTTTAAGCAAGGCTGCAAGACCCGGCCGCCGGCCTTTGCGCATAACGCGCAAACCAAAGTGCGCGAGCATTCTGTTTTCTCCCACCAGAGGAACCATGTCGCACAGTGTTGCGATGCCCACCAAATCCAAATACCATTTTTCCTGCCCTTCAGTAAAGCCCTCTGGGCGATTTTGTACCAGAAGTGCTTGCACGAGTTTCCATGCAACGCCCGCGCCGCACAAACCATCAAAAGGATAGTGCGAGTCGGGGCGTTTTGGATTGATTAATGCAAAAGCAGGATGCGGCGCTTCATCCTGCACAATATGATGATCAGTCACAATCACCTCAATGCCTTTTGTTTTTGCATACACAATGTTTTCGTGCTCGGTTGTGCCGAGGTCGATAGTAATAATAAGAGTGACACCCTGCTCCGCGAGTGCGTCTATGCCTTCTTTATTTAATCCGTACCCTTCTGTATGCCGATGCGGTATGTAATGTGTCACGGCAAGTTTGAGCTCGCGTAAAAAATCGGCAAGCATGACGCCGCCCGGTATGCCGTCGCAATCGTAGTCGCTCCACACCGCCACACGCTCGGCGTTTTTTTGTGCGGCAAGTATCCGCTCTACCGCCACTTCCATGTCGGCCAACAAAAAAGGGTCGTGCGAGCCGCTTTCATACTCGGGCGAGAGAAACAGCTCTGCCGCTTCCGCACCCACAACACCGCGTGCGAGCAGTAGGTCTTGCAAGAGGTCATCGTGTGCTCGCTCGCGCAGGCGGTACGTTTTTGTCATAAAAATCAGTATACTAGAGTCATATGGAAAACTGCATTTTTTGTAAAATAGCCTCCGGCGAAGTGCCTACACGCAAGATACACCATGAGGGCGATACTATTGTTTCGTTTTTTGATATAAACCCCCAAGCGCCCGGCCACACGTTAGTGGTACCTGTTGCACATTACCACTGGTTTTTAGATATGCCGGAGAATGAGTCAGATCAACTTTTTCGGACGTGTAAAAAAATAGCCCGCGAACTTAAAAAAGAATACGGGACAGATTGTATAAAACTTAGGATCGACGGCAAAGATGTGCCGCACGTGCATGTGCATCTCATTCCACAAAAATTGTAATCATCACAAAATTTACCGGAGATCTTTAAGCACCTCAAGCCCCGGTAGCGTGCCGTCTGCCAAAAACTCGAGCGTGGCGCCGCCACCGGTTGATATAAAAACTTTTTCAGGATCGAAATGTACTTTCGCGAGCGCTTCATCGGTATCTCCCCCGCCAATGACTGCACGCACCCCGGCGTTTACGAGCGCCGCTGCTAAAGCATTGGTGCCGCCGCTATATTCACTTTTTTCATACATGCCCACCGGACCGTTCCATAATACAAACGCGGCTTTTTGAATCTCTGCCGCCCACGCTGCGCGCGTCTTTGGTCCGACATCAAACATGGGCCCTTCTGGGGGGACGCCGTCCTCTGGCAACAACACATTTGTTGCGCCGCCTTTGTACTCGTTGGCCAACGCGCCGCCCACCAACAGCTTGTCGTATATATTTGCCAACACTTCAATAAGCGGGAGTTTTGTTTCAAGTTTTGCGCCGCCGATGATTGCCAGCGACGGCTTTTGCGGCGCGAGTGCTTGGGAGAGCTGCTCTATCTCGCGCTCGACAAGCAGGCCGGCATATGCGGGAAGTAATTTTGCAACACCCACTATCGAGGCATGCGCTCGGTGTGAGGCCGCAAAGGCATCGTTCACAAAAATATCCGCTTTGGATGCGAGCTCTGCCGCAAACGCAGGGTCGTTGCTCTCTTCTCCCGGGTTAAAACGCAAGTTTTCGAGCATTTCGATATTGGTGGTGGTAACGAGCGTTTGCAAGTGAGCCAAAAGCGGCGCCGTGCGCAGCTCCTCAACCACTTTACCGTCGGGGCGGCCTAGGTGCGTGGCTAAAATAATTTTTGCAACGCCTTTGTCGCGCAAGAGCGTGATAGTGGGCAGCGTCGCGCGCATGCGCGAGTCGTCCACGATGATGCCGTTTTCGATCGGCACATTGTAGTCGACGCGCAAAAACACGCGTTTACCCGCCACATCCGCATCTTGTACGCCTTTTACTTGCATGACTTTAAAATCTCAACAAACGAATCAACCTCGGTGCTTGCGTGGCCAACTAAAAATCCGTTAACGTCGCTCTCTTCAATAAGCGAGCCCGCGTTGCTACGCTCTACCGAGCCGCCGTAGAGTATCGGAACTTTTAAAGCGGCGGTGCGCTCAAAATGTTCGGCCAATGTTTTTTTAATAAAAATGCTCATCTCGCGCAGGTCGGATGGCTGCATCGCCTCGGCCGCACTTTTGCCTATCGCCCACACCGGCTCGTAGGCAATCACCAGTTTTGGCGTCGCGGATGTTTTAGCTCCCACTTTGTTTGGAGGGAAACTTTTGAGCGCCTCGCGCAACTGCCCCGCCACCACTCCTAAGTAGGCACCGGCGGCGTCGCGCTCATGCTCGCCGATGCACAAAATTGGAGTAAGGCCTGCAACCGCCGCATGACCAAGTTGTGCGCGCACCATCTCGTCGGTCTCGCCCTGCGCGCGACGCTCGGAGTGGCCCACAATGCTGTAACTCGCGCCAAAACTTTTAACCATTTGCGCACCAACCTCGCCGGTGTGCGCGCCGGTTTCAAATACCGAGACACTCTGCGCGCTTGTTTTTATCGGAGAGTCTTTAAGTGCAAGCGAGACAAGCGGCAAAAGTGTAAAAGAGGGGGCAATCACGGCGTCGACGCCGGCAAAAACCCGCGCCTTGCGCCGCAAAGTGGTGGCAAACTTTTTTGCCTCCTCGGGAGTGCTGATATACATCTTCCAGTTGGCAACTACGAGACGGCGTTTGGCTGACATGACAAAACTATACCACGCGCCGCGTTTGGGTAATAAAAAAGCCGCCCCTTCGTCGCGAGACGAAAGGGCGGTTGCAGAGACTCAGGGACGCTTTGCCATTCGCTTGTCCACTTGGGCCCAAAGCTCGGTAGTGCCGACTTCGGCCCAAGAGGCATTTTCTGGCAGGCCGTATTGCAGGGCCTGCTTTTTGCGACTGGCTTCATCGGCCGCGTGGTCTATTTCAGCCCACGTTGCATTGTTGGGTAACCCCAATTGAGCGGCCTGTTTTTGACGGAGCTTGTTGAGATTTTCGATACCAGTAGACATGGCTCGTCTGTCCTTTTTCAAACCCAGCGTGCGAAATACACGCCCACGAGAACCCTCTAGGTGTAGATGGTATCACTTTAAATAAGTTTTGTCAATAGTTATCAAAGGTAGCACAAAACGCCTTGCAAAATAAGGCTTTTTGGGCACTTTCATTCGCTGGCGAGATTGACGGCCTCTTCTAAAGATATTAAGCCTTGGGCGGCTTTAAATAACGCTTCTTCGGCAAAGGTATGCATGCCTTCTTGCCTTGCAACCGCCTCAATGTCTTCCTCCCCCGCTTTTTGCAAGATTAATTCTTTAAGCACAGGAGTTATCGCGAGCACCTCTTGTACGCCAACATATCCTTTGCCGGTCTCCGATTTGTAAAAAACAACATCTTTCCATGCGGTATGCTCGTGCACTTGGCTCTCTTCTTTAAGCGCCGCGAGTACGCGGCCAAAGTCGGCCTTTTGTTCGAGCCGCGCGCCATCCTCGCGCGAAAGTTTTTCTCCCGGCCCTTTGTCGTCGCCAAGTTTGTGAGCAATCTGCACGCCGATTACGCCGAGCATGTTGGCGGAAATAAGCCGCGGCGGTATATCAAATGACAATAATTTTTCTATTCCCTGCGAAGCGTTTTTTGCATCGATTGCGGCAAACACCAAGATGCCGCGGTTGGCTGCTTCAAATGCCAGTTGTGCAACCTCGAGCAAATCAACACTACTAATCATCAAAACATCCGGGTCGGTGCGGAGCGCCGCGCGTACACCGGCAATCATATGCAACCCCGCATCAGGGCGCGTGCGTGTTTGCGTTGCATACGGCAAGTGGTGCTCTATCTCCTCCTCTACCGTTACTATTGATGCACGACTTCCTTCGAGTTGGTCGAGCAGTGTGTAAAGTGCGGTTGTTTTGCCGCTCCCGCTTTTGCCTGCAACAAGCACGAGCCCCGAGCGCGCGTGGAGCATAGCGTGCACGCGCTCAAGCGCCGCGCCATGGAGGCCGAGCGCCGAGAGTGTAAAGCCGCGATGTCCTGCACGCTCTGCCGAGAGCCGCAGCGTGAGCTTTTCGCCATCCACGCCCGGCACATTGGCAACGCTCACCAACACCGCACTGCCCTCTTCCGCAGATTTTTCAATTTTATATTTGCCTTCCTGCGCCACTGCGATAGGAAAAAGTTTTGCCGCCGACTTGATACCTTGTACCAGTGCAGCGCCGGCCTCGGCGCCAAGATGCATTGCCTCATGGAGTGCGCCTTGTATGCGATAGCGCACGCGTGTGCCTCGTGGCGACACCTCAATATGCACATGCGATGCATGGCTTAGAGCCGCGTGCAGTACAAGTGCATCGGCACTCCCCGCTTGGAGCTCGCTGCCAAACTTTTCTTTTAGATGTTTTTGATACATCTGCAATGCGCGCGTGATAGAGGCTTGGTCGGTCATGCGTGCGTGCACTTTTAAGTGCGGCTGTAAAAAGGCAATATGTTCAAGTGCCGCAATGTCGAGCATGGCCACCTCCACAGCTCCATCGTGCGCGCGATATGCCACCACGTTGTGCGTGCGCGAGACAGGCTCGGGAATGAGCATGAGCGCCTCAGGCACGATGTCGTCGCGCTCCAGCAATATAAAAGGAATGCCCGCCGCCTTAGCGCGAGCGCGACGCATCTCGTCATCGCTCAAAAACTCCGCCCCTAACCACCCTGCAGCCTTTTGCATTCTTCTATTATATATGACAAAACCATATTTCCTTGACTTTTGGGGTTTATAAGAGTACATTTTGAGCATCTGGTAACTGCCCCGCGTGGGTGGTTTTTTTATTAGATACTAGCCACTAGGGTCTAGCCACTAGTAAAAACAGAGATTACATCCGATTACTAAACCCTAGTGGCGAAGAACTAATCCCTCATTTTTATGTTTGACCTAAAAGTAATGAACAGCGTGCTCGGCGAGCTCGAGGAGGAGCGCGGCATACCGCGCGAGAAAGTAATCGAGGCCATCGAGGCCGCGCTTGCTACCGCTTACAAAAAAGAGTATGCAAAACGCGGACAAATTATCCGCGCGCATGTCGACCTCAATGCCGGCACCACCGAGTTTCAACAAATCAAAGAGGTTGTCGACGAAAGCTCCGTGCGTTTTGTCGATGAAGAGGAGGAGCCGGAGGAAGAGCGCCCGCGCAAACACTTCGCGGAAGAAATTAGCTCCGAAGAGGGTGAGCTTCCCCGTTTTAACCCGGAGCAGCACATCGTGCTTGCCGACGCCAAGTTTATAAAGCGCGACGCCAAAGTGGGCGACGAGCTCGTCTTCCCTCTCGAGGTTAAAGAGGACTACGGCCGCATCGCCGCACAAACCGCCAAGCAAGTCATCATCCAAAAAATCCGCGAGGCCGAGAAGGTCTCGGTAGTTGCCGAGTTTGGCAAGCGCCAGGGTGAGATTGTGAGCGGCACCGTGCAGCGCATGGAGCGCGGCAATATGTACATCGACCTCGGCCGCGCCACCGGCATCTTGCCGTACGACGAGCAAATCCCCGGCGAGCGCTATCGCCAAGGCGAGCGCATCCGCGGGCTTCTCTACCAAGTTGAGGAGTCGCCGCGCGGCATCTACTTGCGCCTCTCTAGAGCCAATCCTCAATTTTTGGCAAAACTTTTTGAAATGGAAGTGCCAGAGGTCGCGCACGGCACCGTTACCTTTAAGGCAATCGCGCGCGAAGCAGGCAGCCGCTCTAAAGTGGCCGTCGCATCGAGCGACGCGCATGTTGACCCGGTCGGTTCTCTCGTCGGCCAGCGCGGCGTGCGTGTCTCCACCGTCACAAGCGAGCTCGGCGGCGAAAAAATCGACATCATCGAGTGGAACGACGACCCTAAGTCGTTTATCGAAGAGGCACTCTCCCCTGCACGCATCGCCTCAATCGAGCTCGACGAGGCCGAGCACAAAGCAAATATTAAAGTAGCCGAAGACCAGCAAAGCCTCGCCATCGGACGCGGCGGTCAAAACGTGCGCCTCGCCGCAAAGCTCACTGGCTGGCGCATTGACATCCAAGCAATGGGCGGCACCAAGGTCGCCGAGACGCAAGCTTCAGAAGTTGTCGAGTAAAAATTAAAAAATAATTGTGCTAGTCTAATTGATATGGCAAACATTAATCAAAAACCAAGCAAGTACATGCTCAATCTCCTGCACGTGCTCCCGCCGTTTGAGAAAGAAGCAGAGGGCGTGGTTAACACCATTGTGGAGGTTTCGGCAGGCTCGATTAACAAATATGAGCTCATCACTGAAAGCGGCCAGCTTAAGCTCGACCGCGTGGGTTACTCATCGCTTGCCTATCCGTTTACCTACGGCGCCATCCCGCAAACGTGGGACTTGGACAACGACCCGCTCGACATCATGATCGTCGACATCACCGAGCCGCTTGTGCCGGGCTCGGTTGCCGAGGTGCGCCTAATCGGCGCGATGAAGTTTGTCGACACCGGCGAGGTAGACGACAAAATAATCGGCGTACTCGCAGGCGACAAGCGTGTCGACCACATTAAGTCGGTTCAAGACCTTGGCGAGTATTTTATAAAAGAAACCAAGTACTATTGGGAAAACTACAAAGCGCTTAAAAAACCGGGAACCGGTGTTGTCGGCGAGTTTGTAAGTGCCGCAGAAGCCATAAAGATAGTTAAAGAAAGCGCAGAGCGTTACGAAAAAGACTACAAACCAAAATTGGCCGAGTAATGACAAAAACAGAAATCAACTGGTCTGACATAAGCAAAAAATTTTCAAAAAAAGAACTCCCCGACTCGGAGGTTGAGTTTGAGGGTGAGGTTCCTGCCGATGTGGTGGCACTCTACAAAGACGAAGCGCTCGCGCACATCGCGAGCGAGCTTGAGTTGCCGGGCTTTCGCAAAGGCCACGTGCCAACCGACATTGCACTCAAAAAAGTGGGCGACATTGCCTTGCTCGAGGAGTCGGTCGAGGTGCTCATACGCGAGCTCTACCCCGCACTTGTTGCCGAGCACGCTGCAGACGCTGTGGGCCGCCCCGATATCCGCATCACCAAACTCGCACCGAGCGAGCCCGTAGGCCTTACCGTGCGCACGGCTGTGTACCCTGTTGTAACAATCCCCAAAGATTGGAAGGATATTGCAGGCAAAACTCCACTTGAGGCTGCAGCGCTCGCGACCGACGAGGAGGTAGAAAAAACTATCGAGGACTTGCGCAAAAGCAGAAGGGCACCTTCTGCACCCGATGCAGAAGGTGCCCTTCAGGAAGCTCCCCTGCCCGAATTGAATGATGAGTTTGCACAATCGCTCGGCGCGTTTAAAACACTCGAGGAGCTACGCACACAAATCAAAAAAGGCATCGGAGAGGAAAAGGAGCGCACTGCCAAAGATGCACGCCGCGGCAAAATAATCGACAAACTGCTCGACAAAACACAAGTGGCAGTGCCAAAGATTTTTGTCGAGAGTGAGCTTGATAAAATTATGGGCCAAATGCAAGAGGATGTCGCGCGCTTTGGCATGAGCTACGAGGATTACCTCAAACGTGTTAATAAAACCGAGGAGGCCGTGCGCCAAGACTTTTATGAGCAAGGCGCGAAGCGCGCAAAACTCCAGCTCGTGTTAAACAAACTTGCCGCTGACGAAAAAATCGATGCCGAAAAAGAAGCGGTTGATGCGGAGATGAAGCATGCGGTAGAGCACTTCCCCGAAGCAAACCTCGAGCTCCTAAAAATCCATATAGAAACAGTCTTGCGTAACGAGCGTGTCCTAAAAATCCTCGAAGGTGAAGCAAAAGAGTAGCGCCTGCGTGAAGCCCACAAAAAGTTCCACGGCCAACGCAGGAAATAAAAAAGCCCCGGCGATTATGTCGCCGAGGTCTTTGTTTTGTGAGCCTATCTCGGAGGACGTGGTCGACATGAGCTAAAATACAGCGTTGCTGCAATTAACCCGTCGACCCAATATCCTGATAGGTCTAATTCAGATGTGAATATAAATTGTACAATCTTAACAGGCAACAATAGAACCGGAATTACTATGGAGCCGATTCTACCTATCACCCATAAGGTGTTGTGGACAGGCCGCCTATTATAGAGGCGGCTCACATACACCTCGGCTCTTAAAAAACGTATGTAGTAATACAATCCGCATCCGATCAGTGCAACAGCGAGTACGACTCCCAAAGGAGTAGTCTCAATCTGGTGCTCTAGATCGAAAGTAATGCCGAGTAGTAATAACGCTGCAAGCAGACACGCAAGTGCTTCTGCCTGCCAGAACGTGTCCTTGCCGGTGTGTTTATACACATACCAGCTAACAGATTCGCAAAGAACGATAACTCGAGCGTCGAAGTTTCGGATCCATCGAATCATGGAACCCTCCTAAATCTCAATCAACCAACGATGATTCGCGAGTTGAATAAAGTGGATGATTTTTTACAGAAATCATCCAAAAAACTGGGATTAGCGCGCCGGTTCTTCAACCGGCAATGAAGCGAGGAGCAACCGGATGTCGTCCTTCTCCTTCTCGTTCATGAAAAGACGGGTCGCCGCCTCCTCATTTTTCGGGTCGGCCGTCGAGCTGGCCTGACCCTCGACGAAGTTCACGCCATGAGAAGAAGGTACCATTCCTTCTTCTCGTTTGGAATATTCGTAGTAGCCGCCTTCGCGCTTACGCGCGAAAGAAAAACCAAGGATAGTCTGCCCGACTTCCTTCGGCCCCAACCTGAACTCTTTGGCATTGACCACGGGGCCCTTTCGGGACTCGGAGTCGACAGCTACGAGAGCGATCATTCGCCCCCGCTTCTTTTCCTCCGCTCTCGCGAGCAAAAGGAGTTCAGAAAAGTTCCTGCGGGTTTCTTCGCGCAGATCAAGAACGGGCAACGCCCATTCCCGGCCCAGTTTTTCGAGGGATGCGCCAAAATCGAGCGTACCCAGTGAAATTTTCCGAAACATTTTCAAACCTCCGCTAAAATCTCAATCAACTCACGATTGTTCGCAAGCTGAAAAAAGTGGACGATTTTTTGCAGAAAAATCATCCAAAAAACTGTGGGGGTCAGCTATTCTCGCGATCCCGAACGAGCTCCGCCAAGATGCGGCGGAAATCCGCGGCGGCGGCGTTGTCGCCGCGCGCCTCGGCTTCCTGGAGGAAGCCGCGGACGGTGGCCTCGCGCTCCAGCTGATTCTGCATCAGCCGGGCGCGGGCGCGGACGATGGCGCTTTCCGCGCCGCCGCCGACCGTGGTCTTCCTGTCGAAGACGTTGGGCATATAGAGTCTCCTTGACTCAATTAGCTCACGACAATTCGCGAGCTAAACAGAGTCCTCGAATTTTCGCATCGAGGAAGTGCGTCCCTTGCGGGAATATTTCTTTTTATCCGTCACAACTTGGTGACGGAACTGCTTTTGCGCAAGCGCACGCGCTGCAGCATTGCGCGGCTTGGGAACTTGTATCACCAATCTCATGGTGACCTCCTCTAAAGAACATCTCATTTTCTTGCAGTAGCCAGGCAGAGACTTCTCCTGACAGCGATTGAGTTACAGAGCTCGCCACACTCCGGTGCCGATGGTTGCGGTCAGTGCCACTCCGTGCGGAGTTGCGCCTTCCAGTTGTTATCGGGGCGACCGCCGGAGCGGTGCTTACCGACAACCTGGATGCGCAGACCGCCGTTGCACTTCGCCACATAGTCGGCGAAGCCAGCAGCCTTGACCTTGTACTTTTTTCCATACTCGGCTTCGGTAAAGATGCCAAGCACGGGGCCGCCAGTCGTGCGGCCGTACAAGATCGCAACCTCGGCAAAGGCACTGAAATGTTCGATTTCAACGAACATTTTCATCTCCCTCACCTACAGAGCACCACCATTGATGCCCTGGAGAAAGGGGGCGAGCTTTGGTTTCCCATTGCTCACCTCGAAAATAATAGAATTGGACTCAATCAGCCAACGATTCATTCGCGAGCTAAACAGAGTCCTCGAAGCAAGCTTCGAGGAACTCGCGGTTGTAAAGCGCGAGAGTTTTTGTGCGTAAGTTGGACTATGTAGGGTGTGGTCCAACCGCAGCTTCTGGTGCCAAGACAGGTTGCTTTCCTGCCTCCGTTGGTTCAAACGACGGACCCTCCGTCTCCCAACAATTCGCGCTAGTTCAAAAAGCGGTGGTCCTGGAGGAACTTCTCCAGGACCTCATCGGCCTCCTCGCGGCGGCCGCGCTTCTCGAACCACGAGGCGACGGCGAGCACGTGGCGCTCGTCCATCACCTTGCGCGGGCACTGGAGGGGCTTGAACCCCTCGGTCCAGCTTTGGACCCCGAGGACGTGCCCGTCCTCGGTGACGACCAGGGTCGTCTGGCACATGGGGTTTCCTCCCGTGGCCCGCCAACTTGCGTTGACTTCCTTGCTCAAAGCCGCAAGGCATAGCTTTTTTGCCGCAATAGCGGCGAAAGTACTGAGCTGTCTTTTGCTGTTGGGAATGAGACCCGACACAACAAAAGACTTTAGGGCGTACATACCCAACGGAAGCTCAATTCCGTACCTCATCTGCCCCACCATCGTGGGGTGCTGCGGATGAGGATTACATGCCGGAAACATCGCTCGGCTTTAGAGACTCGGGCAACCATTCGCACCCTATCCCTCGGCCATGTTATGGCCTACTTTTACCTCGATCAGCTCGCGATTGCTCGTAAGCTGAATAGAGAGGAGAAGCGCGTGCACTTCTCCTGGGAACAATTTTGTTTCTGTTGCCAAGCGGTATTGTCAAACCGCTCCGATTGGCCTAGGCGACTTCGATCAGATACCAGACGATGCTGGCACCTTCCGGAAGAGTGCTTGCCCCTTCCGGGAGCCGCGGGCCCTTGTACTGGCCCACGATTGCGCTGTCGCCCTTTTTGAGAGCGATGGTTGCGCGAATCGCGGGCACAGTCACGCCGAGTTGGCTGGCCATGACGGCCGCCGTGTCGGAATGCCCGACGGCGGATTCGAACCCGCCATCGAGAAGGCCTCGCGCCTCGTCGAGCGAGATTTCCCTGAACAGGAGCGAACCTTTCGACTCGCTGACCATATTCAAGGAAAAAGCGTTCAACAACTTCAATTCGTTCATGAGAACCTCCAAAACAATCGGAATCGCGGAATGCGACCCCTACTACCCCACCAACAAACTTGCGCGGGCACCCCATTTATATTGAAGGGTGGGCTCAAAGGCCTGTTGCGCTGGTTATTAGTAGGGCAAAGGAATCACATATTCTTTGCATTTTTAACGTATTAAACTGTCAAAGTCCGGCTCCTTTCTAGATGTCAAACTTGATTGACAGAGGTATTATAGTCGATTCCCATTTTTTGTCAAGCATTGTTGGCACATTGTATATAAATATGTCAAATATAGCCTTATGTATAGCCATATTTACAGATATATAAAATCAGTAATTTATGACAAATAAAATTATTTACAAACTTACTACTTGACTTTTATTTTTGACAATGCTAAGCTATTACTGTTGGTGGTTGGGATAACTTGAAAGCCGACTGCTAACCCGGGTATGCACCCGGCCCGCTTATCGGGTGCTCTTTAGGAGAGGGTTCATGCGTAGATCCCCCGGAGATGGCGGCGGCTGGTAAATTGACCGGCTTACGTCAAAAAATTGGCTAAAATCAGGACGATTTAAGCCAGAATCCAAAAAACATGTGTGCTACCGGGGCGGCTCTTGCGTAAAGCAAGGCCGCCCCAAACTATTTCTAATGATCCTCTACTCCTATACTCCACATCAACGAAAAGAAAACTCTAAAACTTTCTGCAATTTCTTTGCTTTCAATTATTATTCCAAATATAGGACTATTAAGAGACATAACGGCAACATTATTTTTATATACAAAAAAATCAGAACCTATGGGCATTTTGTCATAGGGTATAAACCGTCTTGCGGCATTCGGGGTTATATCATCTCTTGCTAAAGAGACTCCCTTTTTTGTGTATACCGAACGTACTTTTATTCCTCTCTCAATGCGCCGGTTAGTATAACTAAACAATTCCTTTTCTGTATATATATTTTTAAGAGCATCGTAGCAGTAGATTATGAGTATTTCATCGTCTTTTTTAAGCTTCAAAGTTTCTTCACGCATAGCGGTAATACCCTCCTTGCCGCTAAAAAAGCGCACCATTGGCCGCTCGCCGGCTCCTTCAAATTTGTTCAGGAGTTCGGGGAGAAAGTTTGCCAGCTCATGTTCTTTAACTTCAAACTCTTGTTTTTTCAATTCAAAAATGCGTTTTAAATATTCGGGCGACTCTGGGGCAAAATAAGTTTTCTTGCCCTCCTGGTAAGTACTCATAAGTCCTTTTTTCATCAAAGATTCTATTTGTACATAAGTGGTCGAGCGCACAATCTTTGATTGCTTGGCTAATTGATCGGCCGTAGCACGGCCAATGTCGAGCGAAGCAAGATATACCTTTGCCTCCTTTTCCGAGAGCCCAATATCTTGGAGTTCTTTAAGCATTGCCTACAGTATACCAATAAAAAATTTAAAAATAGAAAAGAGAAATGGCGCCGTCCGGTGAAGGATAGGCGCCATTTAAACTTCCGAGGAAGCTCGATCGAACAGAAGAACTTCAACAGAAGATTTTCTGTGCTGAATATCAGCCCAGCACAGAGACAACCGGACTCGTGGCAAGAACGATCCTGCCCTCTCTCCAAAGCATCAAGCCCTCGCCGATCTGGAGACTAAAATGATCCCCAAGGATCGACTGACCGGTAGCTACGCTACCGGAATTTTGCGAGAGCTTTCGGACCTCAAAAGAGGAGCCGACGCCCGAGAGCTGGTAGGTGGAGTTACCCGTTTGAACGATCATCATAACCCCCATGTTGCGCCGTTATGCGAAATGCAAACGGCTGAGAAAATTGCCCTGCTCCAACATTCTCTCAATATCACTAAAACTTGTCAAATGACAAAAACGAAGTATAATTTCGGCATGCAAAACAATCAAAAATCACACAAAAATGATATCGGGGACCAGCTCGTGCCTATGGTTATCGAAAAGTCGCCTTTTGGCGAGCGCGCTTTTGACATTTACTCGCGTTTGCTCAAAGAGCGCATCATTTTTTTGAGCGGCCCAATTGAGGACTACACCGCCAACCTTGTGATTGCCCAGCTCCTCTTTTTGGAGTCCGAGGACCCTAAAAAAGACATCCAGCTCTACATCAACTCCCCCGGCGGCTCGGTCACTGCAGGCCTCGCCATGCTCGACACGATGAATCACATCAAACCCGATGTGGCCACGGTGTGCGTTGGCATTGCAGCATCGGCGGCAGCTATTATTTTGGCAGCCGGGCAAAAGGGCAAGCGTTTTGCCCTGCCCAACGCCGAGGTGATGATCCACCAGCCATGGGGCGGCGCACAAGGCCAGGCCACCGACATCGAGATTACTGCCAAGCATATCCTTGCCACCCGCGACCGACTTAACAGGATTTTGGCCAAAGCAACCGGCCAAGACCTCAAAAAGATAGAGAAGGACGTTGAGCGCGACTACTTTATGTCTGCGGAGGAGGCCAAAAAGTACGGCCTTGTTGATGAGATTTTTGCCCAAAAGGGCATTACCAGCCTTAAAAAGTAAGCTTGCGAGACAGCTTTTTTACTGGTATTGTGTTGGTGTTCTTCATTCATCAATCATTTATTTTTAGTAATCGTTTTCATTCGCTTCGCTGATACTAGTACAAAACCTCTGTGAAACTCGCGCGACTCTCTAACGCTATCGTCTCTGCCTCACAGTAATCCACTCCGCATATTGCGGGGTGGCCGTACGAATATATTGCTCAAGCGATTTGGAAACCAAATCGCCTATGTCATTAAAAGTATTGTTTCTCCTCCTCGGTGTTGCTACCCTACTCGGAGCAGTCATCGGGTATGTGTTTCGTTTGCTGTCGGTCGGTGCGCGCCGCAACTCTATTGAGGTAGAGGTTAAGCGCATGCTCTTGGATGCGCGCGAGCATGCCGAAAAGATAACTGCCGAGGCTGAAAGCTTGGCACGCGAAAAGCTCGCCACTGCTGAGGCGTCGCTCCAAGAAAAAGAAGAGAAGATAACCCGTGCCGAAGACCGCGTGTTTAAACGCGAAGAAGCGCTCGACAAAAAACAAAACGATCTCGATACCGAGATTGCCGCTGTTAAAAGCAAAATCGACGAAGTAAAAAATATTAAAGAGCGCGCCGACGCTTTGCTTGGCGAGCGCGCCGAGGCGCTCGCGCAAGTGGCAGGCTTAAGCAAAGACCAAGCCAAGGAGCAACTCTTGGCCGAGGTTGAGCGCGAGAGCGACTCCGACTTGATGATGCGCGTGCAAAAACTCGAGCGCGACGGTATGGAAAAACTCGAGCATCGCGCCAAAGAAATTTTGACGACCGCGATACATCGCATGGGCAACTCGGTTGCCGCCGACACGATGGCAACCGCGGTGACCATCCCCAACGACGAGATTAAAGGCAAGATAATCGGTAAAGAAGGCCGTAATATAAAGGCTTTTGAGCGTGCCACTGGTTGCGAGGTTATCATCGACGACACGCCGGGCTCTATCGTGCTCTCTAGCTACGATCCGCTGCGCCGTGCAGTGGCGCGCATCGCGCTCGAAAATTTGATACTCGACGGCCGCATACAACCGGCAAAAATTGAGGAGACTGTTGAGAAAGCAAAAAACGATGTACAAAAAATAATTAAAGAAAAGGGCGAGCAAGCTGCGTTTGAAGCAGGTGTCTTAAATCTCGACCCAAGGCTCATCTTAATACTCGGCAGGCTCCACTTCCGCACTAGCTACGGACAATCGGTATTGCAACACTCGGTAGAGATGGCGCACTTGGCCGGCATGATAGCCGAAGAACTCGGTGCCAACCCGGCAGTGGCGCGCGCCGGAGCATTGCTCCACGACATTGGCAAAGCGCTCGACCATGAGGTGCAAGGCACGCACGTTGAGATAGGGCGCCGCGTGTTGCAAAAGTTTGGCGTAAGCGAAGAGGTGGTTAAAGCAATGCAATCGCACCACGAGGAGTATCCCTACGAGACACCGGAGAGCGTCATTGTGCAGGTTGCCGATGCAATATCGGGCGGCCGCCCCGGCGCGCGCCGCGATAGTGTCGAAAATTATCTCAAACGCCTTGCTGACATCGAGGAAATTGCCAATTCGTTTACCGGCGTCGAAAAATCGTACGCTATTGCAGCCGGCCGCGAGGTGCGCGTGTTTGTAAAACCCGACGAGATGAGCGATTTTGCCGCTCGCGAGCTCGCACGCAACATCGCCAACCGCATCGAGAGCGACTTAAAGTATCCCGGAGAGATAAAAGTGCTTGTTATTCGCGAAACTCGCTCGATAGAATTTGCCCGCTAATACCCTAAGGCCGCTTTTTTGCTATCCAAATGGCTCTATTGCGCGGTTTTTGAGGGGTTGTATACTAGTCGCACAGGGCTTGTTCTATTAGTTACTAGTTATTAACCTTATGAATAAGCAAGATATCGCAGAAAAGGTGCAAGGTGTGCTCGGTGGCACCAAGGCCGACGCAGAACGTGCGGTCGAGTCGATGATAGCTACTATCGTTGGCGCCCTCAAAAAGAACGAGGAGGTATCTATCGCGGGCTTGGGCATTTTTAAGACCAAGATGCGCGCCGCTCGCACGGCACGCAACCCTCGCACCGGCGAGGCAGTGCACGTGCCTTCGATGCGCGTACCGAAGTTCCAAGCCGCAAAAGCGCTTAAAGAGGCAGTCAAGTAGCTTTTCTATCCTCTCGAGACGAAAAAACCCGCCACCAGGCGGGTTTTTTCGTTGTTGTTTGCAGTTGTTTGCAATTGAACCCTTTTAGTTGTATTGTCCTGCACGGACATAGTGTCCAAGGGCCTTAAGGTCCTTTCCCTTCGGGGAGAAGCTCTTTGAAGGAAGGCTACCATGTTGGAATCGTTCACGCTGTCCCGCTCTCATCTCGCGGCACTTGAGAAGCTGTGCCTTGCACGACTTGCCGAAATGCCCATTGGTGATGCCTATGGCAAGATCGTAGCAGATGCATTACTTGAGGGCGCAGCTCACTTTGGAATCGATGAAAATTCCTTAGTAAAACGCGCCGAGTGTGCGTTGCGCCTGATTAAGAAAATTAATACTCTGCAACATAGAAAAGTGGGGAATCTTCGGTCGTTGCCTCAGACTAAGGGCGCCTTGTGGGAAGCACTTTTGTATGCGTGGCGCAAAACGCAAGACGGTATAAAAGAAGAAACCTTTGCACGGGGTCTACTTGAAACAACTTGCTTCGACCATGAGGAGTATAAGGCGCTGGGGAACATTCTGCGCGAAGTTCGTGGTCAATGTAATTTCCCATTCAGAAAGGTTGCGCGTCTGCTGAGCTTGGCTCAAACAGGCTCAAACGAGATGGCGATTCATTTCATGAGTAAGGAGTTTGCCGTGCAGTTGAGTCCCGCAGCTCTTGCTCGGTTTGGAAAACAAAACGTGTAATGCCTGAGTCCGCGCAATGCGCGGACTTTTTTATATGCATTAGCGTCTAATTGAACATTAATTTGTGCGGGCGGCGGGAATCGAACCCGCTCTGACTGCTTGGAAGGCAGACGTCATACCGGTAGACCACACCCGCATTGTTTTACCACCTCATCTTGCCATGCTTGTATCTTTCTCGCAAAAAACTTTCCAAGTTTTTTATTACCTAAACCATTGACTCCCAAATGAGCCGTCCCATAAGGGAGCTTGCCCCGATTACGAGCCTTTTTGTTCGTACGTATGTCTATATACGTTTTTCTAAATTGGCTTCTAGGAAGAGTAGTCGTTGACGACCAAAATTGCAAACTTTTTTTAATGTCTGTATCTGGATATAGGTGCAACTTAATAATGAAATTTTCTTTCGGGACACCAAGAGACAGAAACCAGTGCATCATCAATTTAAGAACTTTCGGGTCCGAATTGGTAATACGTGTTATATCACAGGTTTTAGCTCCTTCCCCCATGTATAAACCGACCCCCAACATAAAAAGGTCTCTCCTAGTAATGACACCTATGTCTTTTATTGCTTCTCGTTTTGCCTCTTCGATGGACTGACGTTTAATTTGAGCTTTTTTCTCCCCCGAAGCCGCACGAGCTTTGCCTATGGAAAATATTGTCTCTTTGTTGGGAGTATATGGCACCTGTCCTAACCATGCGCTCAGTGTGCCTTTTCCTATGCCTGTTTTTAGCGAAATATATGAATAGGAATAACCGGCCTGCCGGAGTTTTAATACCTCATTTTTCTTAGAAATAGGGAGCATTTTTATATTGTAATACTACACAACCATACAAGCAATGTTCAAATTATAAAATAAAGGTATACTTTGGTTATGGAGTTTTTCAATTCTTTGCCAAGACTCTTCCACACATTCATCCTCAGCTTGGCGTTGTTTATACAAGTGCTTATAGGAGCCGCAACCAACCATACTGTTGTAACTGTCTCCCCTCCTACCCTGCCCCAATCGGCAGCGACGACTTCCCTACCCGTACCTCCTACCAAAACGGCCTCAAGCACCCCCTCAAAAGTACCCTCAAAAACAAATATCGCAGCAGTTTCTTCGACCAAAGCAACAAAACCCGTTGCAACTGCTGTCTCCACTCCACCTGCCCCTATTATTCAAGCAACTCTTCTCCCTCTCGACCAACTCAACACACAAACGCGGGCCTCGTTGGTAAACATCCTCTGTACCACCAAAGCGGGCGGCTCTTTCGAACCCATATCAGGCAGCGGTGTCATTGTAGACACCCGCGGCATCATACTCACCAATGCACATGTCGGACAATTTTTCTTGCTTACCAACTACGGCAGCACAGGAAATGTGCAGTGTGTCGTACGCACCGGTAGCCCCGCTACCCCCACATATACCGCCGAGCTTTTGTATCTCCCGCCTGCATGGATAGAAGCCAACGCATCGCAAATTACTTCGCAACAGGCGGTTGGCACCGGCGAAAACGACTACTCGTTTTTGCTCATCAGCGGCCCTGTGTCATCCAGTGTTCCCTATCCATCGGCCTTCCCCGCTCTTACGATGAGCACCACCGACCCCAGCATTAACACCAACGTGTTTCTTGCGGCATATCCGGCAGGATTTTTGGGCGGGACAACTATACAAACTAATTTGTATGCCTCATCGGCGCTCAGCACCGTGCAAGCGCTCTACACGTTTAACGATCCATCCCAAGTCGATCTTGTTTCGCTTGGCGGCACCGTCGTTGCACAGAGCGGCTCATCAGGAGGAGCGGTTATCAATGCTGCTACCGGAAGCCTTATAGGGCTTATCACTACCGAAACGCAAGGCACCACCACTGCTTCGCGCGATTTAAACGCTATAACGCTCGCACACGTCAACCGGAGCCTCACCGCGTTAGGACAAGGCGGTATCACCGGTATTCTTACAGGAGATGTATCTCAAAAGGCAAATAATTTTAATGCCACCATTGCGCCAAGCGAAACTCAAACGCTCGAAGCAGTGCTTAATAAAGCTTCTAATTAGTGCACCAGCGGGCAAAAATACCCGCAGGCAAAAGGCGACCACCGCCTTTTTCTTCTATCGTTAACTCACCATAGTCCACTTCGCCGCCCCACTTTTCTTTAAAATTTGCGAGGTTGTAGGCAAATGCGAGCGGAGAGTATCCTTCGGCATAGCCGTTAATCAATACAAAAAGAGGTTCGTTGCTCACAAGCTCGCGGCACAATTGTATAAGTTCGAGTAAATTTTCTTCAATCTTCCACAACTCTTTTTTAGGACCATGACCAAAGGCCGGAGGGTCCATGATAATCGCGTCGTACTTTGCGCCTCTTTTTATTTCGCGTTTTACAAACACCAACACATCTTCGGTTATCCAACGTACTGGTTTGTCACTAAACCCAGAGAGTGCGGCATTTTCGCGAGCCCATGCCACGGCAGTTTTTGAGCTATCCACATGTGTCACCTCTGCACCTGCCTGTGCCGCAGCAAGTGTTGCACCCCCCGTGTATGCAAAGAGATTGAGTACTGAAGGCGCTGAGCGAGAGGCAATCAGAGCCGAAAGCCACTCCCAATTGGAAAGTTGCTCGGGAAAGAGCCCCGTGTGTTTAAACGATGTTGGCTTTATCAAAAACTGCAATCCGCCAAACTCTATGTGCCACTCTTTTGGCAACTTCCCTGTCCACTTCCCTGCCTCGCCACCTTCCCTTACGTACGAGCCATCTGCACTCCTCCATGTTTCATATGAAAGCTTTTGCTCCCACAAAGCCTGTGGATCTGGTCGTGCAAGTGTTACATCGCCAAATCTTTCAAGCTTCTCTCCCCTGCCCGAATCAAGGAGTTCATATTGGCTCGCTGGTTTTGTAATAAGCGTGATGCGATTCATATAGTTCTTTTTATCCACAACTTGGTCGGGGCGCCGAGAATCGAACTCGGTCTAACTGCTCCCAAAGCAGACGTACTACCGGTATACTACGCCCCGACCAAACGGTTGATACTACTCCGTACTCAGTATAGTATCCTATGTCCTTTATAACTCCTAAAGGACAATGTTCTCCATAAGTTCCACACGCGCTTTATGACTCGTAAAATTGAGATACACACAGGCCAACTCTATCTGCCACGCCTTAGACTCTGGCACCTTATGTTGCAAAAGATAGGTCTGTATCGCCCGATGGAGCCGCTTTAGTTTGTTTGCATGAAAGTTCTCTTCCGGCCGCACACCGTTACCCGAAAGGTTTTCACATGTAACGGTCTTTACCTCGACAAAACTAAGAATATTGGCCTTTTCTGCCACTATGTCTATCTCGCCCCACGGCTTAAGGTAATTTCTCTCCACCACCCTATATCCTTTATTTTCAAGGTATTTACAAGCTACATCCTCACCTATGTCCCCCTTGCGCCTTTTTTCTGTTTTCATGTGAAAAGTGTTTCATGTGGCACACTTTTGCCTATAATTCATGTATTCTACATAAAGGACTGCCTTTAAACCCTTTTAGACATGTCTTTTATACACCTTTCCACAGAGTTATCCACACATACAGGCTTTTCTCTTTGTTTTGCAACAAATTTTTTATCCCCAATCTAGCTGTCTTTTACCTTTTGTTTCAAAGAGAGAACTAAAACACTGTGCGGATAGGGAGAATCGAACTCCCACCTCGTCCTTGGCAAGGACGCGTCCTACCATTAAACAATATCCGCGAGCTTCAAACCTGCTTACGAACACACGGAAATAGTATATCTTATTTTCTTAATATCACCAGCGCTTATGTATATAGTGTGCTCTCGGAGGGATTCGAACCCCCAACAACTGCTTCGAAGGCAGCGATGATATCCATTTCACCACGAGAGCCTGCAAGGCAATAGTATCTCTAAACACAGCAAAGCTCAAAACATCTGCTAGAATTGAGCGGATGCCGCTTTTTAAAGAACACATACCAAAAGAGGTTTTACGTGTAACCGAAACCTTGGAAACAGCCGGCCACGAGGCTTGGATTGTGGGCGGATGTGTCCGTGACCTGTTTTTAGGGCGCAAACCTAACGATTGGGATGTTACCACCAACGCCAATCCAGAGCAGATACAAGGACTGTTTGAAAATACCTTCTATACCAACGAATTTGGCACTGTAGGGGTCGTAAACGACTCTGTAGAAGACGAAACTATAAAGGTGATAGAAGTGACCCCTTACCGGGTGGAAGGGAAGTACAGCGACGCTAGGAGGCCCGATAGCGTTATTTTTAGCACTCACATAGAAGACGACCTTAAAAGACGAGACTTTACTATCAACGCATTGGCCTTTAACTCTCAAAAAGGAGATCTTCTTGACCTTTACGACGGCATAAAAGACATACAGGCCGGCATTGTACGGGCAGTGGGGGAGCCTGAGGAGCGTTTTGGGGAAGATGCCTTGCGTATTTTGCGCGCAGTGCGCATAGCCGCAGAGCTCGACTTTGCTATTGAAGAACAAACACAACTCGCGATGGGGAAGAGCGCCTCTCAATTGGCAAAGATATCCAAAGAGCGTATCCGGGATGAATTTGTGCGCATTCTCAACTCACCCCAGCCCAAAAAAGCCCTTATTTTGAGCCATAATTTGGGTATATTGCAGTATATGTCACCAGAGCTTGAGCAGGGGATAGGCATCGACCAAAATCAAGCCCACTCGTATGATGTCTTTGAGCATAATCTGCGCTCTTTGCAGCATGCGGCCGACAAGGGATGGAGTTCCGAGGTTCGTTTGGCGGCGCTGTTTCATGACGTGGGTAAGCCTAAGAGCCGCCGCTGGTCTGAGGAAAAACACGATTGGACCTTCCACGGCCATGAGGTTGTGGGTGCCCGGATGGTCACAAAAATCCTTGAAGACCTAAAGTTTCCACGTGAAACTATCGATAAAACCGAAAAGCTAGTCCGCTGGCACATGTTTTTTAGCGATCCGGACAAGATAACCCTCTCGGCCGTGCGACGCATTGTGGCCAACGTAGGCAAGGAAAACATAGACAACTTGGTAAAACTGCGCATGTGTGATCGCATTGGCACCGGGCGGCCCAAAGAACAGCCGTTTCGCTTCCGTAAATATCAAGCCATGATAGAACAAGCTCTGCGCGACCCTATCTCAGTAGGGATGTTAAAGATAGACGGCAGGGGATTAATGGAGGTAACGGAGGAGAAACCGGGCCCGCGCCTTGGTTGGATATTGCATGCACTGCTTGAGGAGGTGCTTGATGATCCCGCAAAAAACACCAAGGAATATATGGATTCTCGGGCCATAGCGCTCTCAAAACTTGATGACAAAGCGCTGAGTGGACTTGGGGAGGAGGGCAAGGAACGCAAAGAAGAGGCCGAGGAGGCCGACATAAAGGACATACAAAAGAAGTATTTTGTTGATTAAAGACAGGCCTATGCGGAGTTATGCACAGGTATGTCTTTTATGTCCTTTACAATGTCCTTTACGCGCGTACTATTGATACCAGAGACGAGTTAAATCATTTTCGTTAAGGTCTTAGCTTTCTTGCCAAGCATAACTGAAGATGGTTGAACAATAGTTCTTTCCATCACTCAGTTGCTTGGCGTTCTGCCCTGTACGCCCTCCAACAACCACACGCTGTACACGTGTGAGGTGCAATTTTTTAAATTCACTTTTAAAAAAGAATCGTACGCGAACCTGCAAACTTCTATAAATTTTTTGGAAAAATTGGTAACGCGTTCTGTTCGAAAAAATTGACTTAAAAGATTGGCACACAGCCCCTGACGCCTCCTGTTAGGGGCTTAATCGTATCTACTTTTTATGCTAGTTCCAACACAACAGGGCAGTGGTCAGAGCCCACAACCTCGGGGAGGATTTTAGACGATTTGACCTTATTTTTAAGGCTTTTTGATACAAACCAGTAGTCGATACGCCAGCCAATATTGCGCTCGCGTGCGTGGGCAAAGTGGGTCCACCATGTGTAGTACCCATTACCTTTGGTAAAGAGGCGGAAGGTGTCAATAAATCCTGCAGCAACAACGTTGTCTAGCCCTTCGCGCTCTTCTTTGGTAAAGCCGTGCTCGCCCTCGTTGGCTTTAGGGTTGGCGAGATCATCCTCAGTGTGGGCCACATTTAAATCACCGCAAAATATAACCGGCTTATGTTTCTCCAACTCCTTTATATACGCTAAAAATGCCGGGTCCCAACCGGTGTGGCGGAGCGCTAGGCGGGAGAGGTCGGGCTTGGAGTTGGGCGTGTAGCAAGTGACCACATAAAAATGCTCAAACTCAGCGGCAATAACACGGCCCTCTTGGTTTGGGTCGCCATAGCTGTCCTTTAGCTCATACTTCTCTGTAATCTCAGCAGGGAAATCATACAAAACCTCGACGGGCTCCTCCTTACAAAAGATGGCCGTGCCACTGTAGCCTTTTTTGCCTTTAGAGCTGTTCCAATACTCAACATACTCGGGCAAATTTATAACGGCTTGCCCTTGCTCGGCCTTGGTTTCTTGCAAGCAGATGATGTCGGGCTTCTGCTTTTCGACAAAAGACAAAAAAAGCCCTTTGGAGTGCACCGCGCGTATGCCGTTGACGTTCCAAGAGATAAGCTTCATGACTGAACTATAACAAATTTATTTCCTGCGTTGGCCGTGGAATTTTTTGTGGACTTCCCTTAGATGTTTGTCGGTTATGTGCGTGTACACTTGCGTCGTGGCAATGTTGGCATGGCCGAGGAGCGCCTGCACGCTGCGCAAGTCGGCGCCATTTTCGAGCAGGTCGGTGGCAAAGGAGTGGCGGATAACGTGCGGGGTAACCTTGCGCGTGATGCCGGCCAGCGTGGCATATTTTTTAACAATCCTCTCAATACTGCGCGGTGTGATGCGCAACTCTTTGGCTCCTTTAGAGGTTTTACCCATTTGTATAAAGAGCGCATCGTCCATATCGGTGCGCTTTGCGTCGTAACGTTTGATTGCCTCTTTAGCCTCGGGGGAGAGAAAGACCACACGCACCTTCTCGCCTTTGCCGCGGATAGAAAACTCGTCGCGCGAAAGGTCGAGGTCGCGATTGAGCGAGCACAACTCCGAGACGCGCAGGCCGGTGGAGAAAAAAAGTTCGAGTATCGCTTTGTCGCGCAAAGACTGCACCGTATTTGCCTTTGGGCCTCCAAGCAGCCTGTCGAGTTCTTGGCTCGAGATGAGGTCGAGGTCGCGCTGGCCAACCTTGGCAAGCTCGATGCGCTCGGGGTTGAGCGACTCGAGCCCGCGCTTGCGCAAAAACTTTAAAAACGCGCGGAGCGAAATCATGTAGTAGTTTTGCGTTTTTAACTTCATGGTGCCGGTGGTGCCCGGCTGGCGGTTGAGATGGAGCCGAAACTCGCGCACCATTTGCTCGGTAATGTTGGATGGGGAAGTGATTTTGGTGTGTGCTAAAAAACGCGTGAGATAACGGTCGTAATTTTCGACCGTTTTGACGCCACGGCCTTTTTCGATCTCCAAATATTCCAAAAATTGCGACTTTAATTCCTTGAGATTTTGATTTGCCATGTGTCGCACAATTTTAGCACGAGAATGTTGGAACACACCGTGGGGTCTTGCGCAAATTGCGAGCCTGTGCTACCATATCGGGCATGCTTACCAAGCGGAAGAAGACGGCCACCATTAAGGAAGCGGCCATACACGACAAGGACACCGGCTCGCCGGAGGTTCAGGTTGCGCTTTTGTCTAAAAAAATAGACGAACTCGCGCTCCATTTAAAGAAACACCTCAAGGATACGCACTCGCGCCGCGGTCTTTTGCAGATGGTTGCAGACCGCCGCACTCATTTGAAGTATTTGGAAGGAAGCAACAAGAAGCGCTACAACGCACTTGTTAAAAAGCTCGGCCTCAAGAAATAAGGCACCTTTTACAGCATCTTCACCGTATAGATAGGCGAAGCGTGCTACTTTTATACGCGTAGCTCTCTTTTTTGTTCGGAAGCATTTTATTAGAGGTTCATTATTTTTAAACGCAGTTTCATTTTATGGCTATCATAAAACACAAAAGCCAGCGTGTCGGCATTTTTATAGACACGCAAAATCTTTATCACAGCGCAAAAAATTTGTACAAAGCCAAGGTTAACTTTGGCAATGTCGTTAAAGAGGCACTCGCCGGCCGCGTGCTCATACGCGCGGTGGCCTACGTTATCCGCACCGAAAGTGAGGAAGAGCGCGGTTTTTTTGATGCACTTAACAAAATAGGCATTGAGACCAAGGTCAAAGATATCCGTATCTTTGCCGGCGGCGCTAAAAAAGCCGACTGGGACATTGGCATGGCTATCGACGCCATTGCGATGGCCAACAAGCTCGACACCGTGATACTCGCAACCGGCGACGGCGACTTTGTCCCGCTCGTGGAGTATCTCCGTTACTCATCGGGCATCCAAGTGGAGGTTATCTCCTTTGGCAAATCGTCTTCGGGCCAGCTCAAAGAGGTGGTCGATGACTTTATCGATATGTGCGACAACCCAAAAAATTATCTCATAAACTATCGCGGCGGGGGCAAGAGTGCTTGGATACCAAACTTTGGGTCAGGCAACGAGCACCAAGACGAGAGTACCGACAACAAAAGGGGAGAAACAGCCGACGAAGGCATAGACATAGGCACCGAGGTCTATGACGACTCCGAGGAGGAGAAATAAAAAAAACATTACACAAAAAGTTGGGAGCCCCGCAGGTGAGCCTGCGGGGCTTTTGTTTTGGATATTTTTGGCGTAGAGTAAACGGGTATTCATTAATATATAAGCGCCCTTGGATAGGTAGTTCTCAATTATGATTGAGGCCTAAAATCTGAGGGCACACAAAGCCCTATGCAAAGCAAAAGTTTTAGTTTGGAAGTTGGTGGCAAGACCATGACGGCGGAGTTTACCGACCTGGCGGAGCAAGCCGACGGCTCGGTTATCGTGCGCTATGGCAACACCGCGGTGTTGGCCACAGCGGTTATGTCAACTCGCACACGCGACGATATCGATTACTTCCCGCTCACGGTTGATTACGAAGAGCGCTTTTACGCCGCAGGCGCGATACTCGGCAGCCGCTTTATGCGCCGTGAGGGCAGACCATCTGAGCAGGCAATACTCTCCGGCCGTGTGGTTGACCGCACTATCCGGCCGCTCTTTCCGCAACATGTGCGCAACGAAGTGCAAGTGATTATCACCATGCTTGCGGTTGATGAGGAGGACCCGAGCCCGGTTGCCGTTAATGCCGCGTCGCTTGCGATTGCAACGTCAAACATCCCGTGGGACGGGCCGGTTGCGGCGGTGCGCATTGGTATGCGTAGAAGCGCCCCCGACGCAAAGGTCGGGGCAGGCTACGTAATAAACCCAACGTTTGCCGAGCGCGAGTCGAAAGATATGACGCTCGAGATACTTGCATGCGGCAAGGACAGCACCATTAACATGATTGAGGTGGGTGCCTCGCAAGCGAGCGAGGACGATATTGCTGCCGGATTTGTAAAAGCAGTTGAAGAGCACGACAAAATAATTGAGTGGCAAAAAAAGATTATCGCAGAGATTGGGAAAGAAAAGCGCTCTGCCGAAAAGCCTGCGCTACCCGCGGCGATGCTTGAACTTTTTGAAAACGAATTTAAAACAAAATTGAGTGAGGCGGTGTTTTGCGGCGCACCCAGCAAAGATGCCATACACACTGTGCAAGATGAGTGGATGGAAGCGATAGGGGAGCTGCAAGCTTCCGTGAAAGGGAGAGATGAACACGACCCCAACTCCCTTTCCACGGAACTTGCAGCTCCTCTCAACGTGGGTGTGGCCAAAAGATTTTTGGAAGACAAAGTTGATGAGGAGATACATCGCGGCGCAGTAGAGGAAGGGAAGCGCGCCGACAATCGCGCGTTTAACGAAGTGCGCCCGCTGTTTGCAAAAGCCGGCGGCATGTCGGAGATACTCCACGGCTCGGGTATCTTTTATCGCGGCGGCACGCACGTGTTTACGGCGCTCACCTTGGGCGGCCCCGGCGACTCGCAAATTGTCGACACGATGGAAGAGCACGATGTTAAAAAACGCTTCATGCATCATTACAACTTTCCACCGTACTCCTCAGGCGAGACAGGCCGCATGGGCGGGATAAACCGCCGCGCAATAGGACACGGCGCACTTGCCGAAAAAGCTTTGAGTGCGGTGATACCACCGGCAGAGCAATTCCCGTACACTATCCGCCTCGTGTCGGAGTGTTTTGCAAGCAACGGTTCAACCTCGATGGGCTCGGTGTGCGCATCGACGCTCGCGCTCATGGACGGCGGCGTGCCGATTGTGGCGCCCGTGGCCGGCATCGCGATGGGTCTTATGCTCTCGGCCAATTTTGCCACTGACAAAAAATACAAAGTGCTCACCGACATCCAAGGGCCGGAAGATGAGTTTGGCGACATGGACTTTAAAGTTGCCGGCACGCGCGCGGGCGTGACCGCGATACAAATGGACATCAAGCTCGGCGGCGTGCCGGTGCCGATATTGGTGGAGGCGCTCGCGGGCGCCAAAGCCGCGCGCCTGCACATACTCGACGTGATAGAAAAAGAGATTAGTACACCGCGCGCGCATATATCGCCGCGCGCGCCGGAGATTCTTACTCTGCACGTGCGCCCCGACCAAATTGGTCTCGTTATCGGCGGCGGCGGCAAAACAATCAACGGCATTAGAGACGTAACCGGCGTCTCCGACATCACTATTGAAGACGACGGCTCGATATTTATCACCGGCAAAAACGGCACGGCCGAAAAAGCTAAAGGAATGATCGAAGCGCTTGTTAAAGAATACAAACCAGGCGAAGTGTATGAAGGGGAAGTGACGCGCCTCATGGACTTTGGCGCGTTTGTGCGCATCGGCCCCGGCAAAGATGCCGAAGGATTGGTGCACGTTTCGGAAGTGGCGCCGTTTCGAATTGAGCGTATTGCACAGGCCGTTAGCGTGGGGGAGCGTGTGCGGGTTATGATAAAAGAGATCGATGAGAAAGGCCGCATCAATCTCTCGATAAAAGCTGCGGACCCGGACTTTGCAACACGCAAAGGACTCGCACCTTCAACCAACACCAATGGAACCAACGGAACCAGTCACTCCCCAAGAACCGGCAGCAGGCCAAACGCCTAACACTCCTCCGCACGATCCTTTTGATTTAGGGAAGATTTTGCTGCCTAAAAAAGAAACGCCGGGTCAAACGCCCGCGAGTGCCTCCCGCGTCAACGCGGGCGCGTTGCTCGAGCAAGAACAAAACGCCACATTGCTTGGAGGCGCGGGCGCGGATGCCGTGGATGTGAGCGCCGAGTCTTCGAGGGGGAACGGAGCGACATCCGCGCCCGCGCCTGCGGCGGAGACGCAAACGGTACAGCCAATCGAAACCTACCAGGGAGATATCGAAGGACTCGTAAAAGATAAAAATGTTTCGGTGCTCTCGATTGCCGCGGCAGAGGCCGCGCGTCGCGCGCAAACGCACGAGAGCGAGGAACGCGCACCCGCGCAAGACCGGTCGGCACTGATTAAAAACATTGGCCTCTTTGCGCTCGGGTTTTTGTTTTTAGTCGCCGCGTCGGGCGCGCTTGCTTATATAGTAGAGCGCCCCACCTCGGTCGGCACGCCGCAAGCGCCCACCGCTCCTTTTATCGCAGTTGATGACACAAAAACAATTACGATAGACCAGTACACGACACGGACGTCGCTTATGTCGACGCTCACCGCCGCCAAACAAGCCACCGCGCTCTCGCTCGGGCTCATGTCGCGGCTCCTTATTACAACCGCCTCGAGCACCGCAAGCGGCCAAGTGCTTGTGCCACTAGACGCACAAAGTTTTTTTACGCTCATCGCGCCCGACATACCGCAAAATCTTTTGCTAACGATGCAACCAACCTTCCTTTTGGGCGTGCATGTGTACAACGACAACCAGCCATTTTTTATCATACGCGTCGACTCCTACGAACAGGCGTATGCGAGCATGCTCGCGTGGGAGCCCACCATGCAGGCCGACCTCTCACCGCTCTTTGATTACACGCCATCGCCGCATATCCCCGAGCAGGGTATTGCCACCACCACGCCGCCCGCGCAGTTTATACAAACGGGCTTTGTGGATATGATTGTCGAAAACCACGATGCGCGCGTGATACAAAACAGCACAGGCGACATCAGCCTGCTCTGGACCTTTATCGACCGCAATACTTTGGTGATAACCACCAATGATGCCACCTTGCGCGAGATTATCTCGCGCCTGCAAAACGCCCCAGTCACCCCCATCCCCACGCAGTAAAAAATCGTCTAATAGGGTATACTATCCCCCATATGAATACCGACCATTTTAAAAAGAAACTTGAGGACGAGTTAAAAACGGTGACCCGCGAGCTCGACGACTTGGGCTGGAAAAACCCCGAAACAGGGGAGTGGGAGGCGGCCACCGCCGACCTCGACACCTCGGCCACGGAGGAGGATGAGCTTGCCGACAACCAAGAGGAGCTTGAGGAGCACCAGGCTGAGATAGAGCCTTTGGAGCTCCGCTATATCGAGCTTAAGCACGCGCTCGAAAAAATCGACGAAAATATTTATGGCACCTGCGAGGTGTGCGATGTTGCTATTGAAGACGACCGCCTTGAGGCAAACCCAGCTGCCCGCACCTGCCTCGCGCACGTAAACACCACCGCGGTCTAAAAAGAAAAACTCCCTTTTCGGAGGAGTAGGGCTCCCGTTCATCTCTCCGGAGAAAACGGGAGTTTTTCTTTTTAGAAACTTTGGTACTTGTATTGTAAAAACTATTTGGTAAGCTCCGCGGCATGCAATATGCCAAAGTTTACGGGGCGCAGACTTCTCTTTTAACACCGCATCTTGTTTCGATCGAAACCGACCTCTCGAGAGGCTTGCACGCTTTTACACTTGTGGGCTTGCCCGACAAATCGGTTGAAGAGTCGCGCGACAGAGTATCGGCTGCGATAAAACACGCGGGCTTTGACTCGCCAAAGAGCCGCAACCAAAAAATTGTTATCTCGCTTGCGCCCGCCGATTTAAAAAAAGAAGGGCCGATGTTTGATTTGCCGATTGCAATTTCATACTTGCTTGCATCCGACGACATACGCTTCGACCCGGAGCCGTATCTTTTTATCGGCGAGCTTTCGCTCGACGGACACCTCTGCGCCGTGCGCGGGATTTTGCCGCTCGTGGCCGATGCCAAAAAAAGAGGCAAGCGCGCGGTGTTTGTTCCGAAGGAGAACGAGAGGGAAGCGGCGCTCGTGCCCGGCATCACGGTGTACGGCGTGGAGACGTTGCGCGAGATACTTGAGCATCTCGATACAAAAAAGCCCCGACGCTCTTCCGAAGAGGTCGGGGTCCCGACCGAAGCGTCGGGAAAAAAGAGTAATAAAGAAAGTAAGCGTTTAGTTCCGGCGCTCCAAACAAAACTTGAGGCCAGCGATATCGAAACGCAGTTTGCGTTTGAGGACATCCGCGGGCAGGAGAGCGCCAAGCGCGCGGCCATAATCGCCGCGGCAGGCGGGCACAACCTTGGACTCTCGGGGCCGCCTGGCACCGGCAAAACAATGCTCGCGCGTGCGCTTGCCTCGATACTCCCGCCGCTCTCCTTTGATGAGATGCTCGAGGTCAACAGCATCCACTCGGTGGCTGGCACATTGCGCGGCGAGCTGTTAACGATGCCTCCCATACGCGCGCCGCATCACACCTCAAGCTATGTTTCGATAGTGGGAGGAGGAGCCACGCCGCGCCCCGGCGAGGCAACACTCGCACACAAAGGTGTCCTCTTTTTAGACGAGTTCCCCGAGTTTGATAGGCGAGTGATAGAGGCACTGCGCCAACCATTGGAAGACCGCGTGATATCAATCGCGCGTTCAAAAGGCACCGCAATTTTCCCTGCGCGGTTTACCTTGATTGCCGCGATGAACCCGTGCCCGTGCGGCAACTATGGCCACCCCGAGATTGCGTGCACGTGCAGCCCGTTCGCGCTCGAAAAATATCGCCGCAAAATATCCGGGCCAATTGCCGACCGCATCGACCTCTGGATACAAATGGGTCCGGTGGAGTTGACCGAGCTTGGCAAAAAATCAAAGCAGGGAAGTGAGACGCTTGTTGCGCGTGCACAAGTAAAAAAAGCGCGCGAGCGGCAAGCAACGCGTTATAAAACGCCGGGCAAAACAAACAGCGACCTTTCTCCGCGCGAGCTCGAAGAGTTTGTGGTGCTCGACCCCGCAGTGCGTGCAACGCTCGAGAAAGCCGGCACGCGTTTGGCACTATCTCCACGCGCATTTCATCGCGTAATAAAAGTCGCGCAAACAATTGCCGACCTCGAAGGCGCCGAAAAAATAAAAGAGAGCCACATCCTCGAAGCCCTGCAATATAGAGAGCGCAAGAGCTAATGTACAAAGGTTTAACCTTTGTAGAAGTAGTTAATCAAGTAAACCGGTTAAACAGAGCGGTGTGTGAGTAAAACCCCAAACCCTGTTTCACAGCTATAAATAGATGATATTATCTTGGTAACAGATTATTAATCACAAAAAATCCATGACTTTTTTGTCTCACATATTTTTATCAATAGTGCTGGTAGTACAAGGATTCTTTGGCCACGCTCAACCAATAGCCGTAGTGCCTATCGCGACCAGTACCGTGAGCAACACTACTAATAATCTACAGGCAGCCACGACTTCTACAATTACAAAAACACCTCCAGTTATGACACCTGCAAGTGCGCCAGTAGTCACGCCAACGGCTCCTTCAAACACAACCCTTTGCAATGGAACTTACTACACAAATTGTCCGAGTGGAAATACTTTAGTTTGCCCTAACAATGGAGGTAAAGCTTATTGCACATCTTCAACGCCCACACAGCAACCAACTCAAAAAGTTACACCTCCAACAGGAGTTACAACAGACATTGCTGCCACCCTTCAGATGAAAACAGAGTGCGCTACCTTAGGATTACAGAAAGAAAACAGTGACAAGACTAGTCTTATTGGTACTGAGAGTATAATTCGAGATGCATATGGTTACAGTCCTTCTCTCAACACCTGCGTTTATGCGGCTGAGTATGAATTCCCGACTCTGAATACAATAGATGCATCATTTTATAATTTAATAACCGGCACGGGTATTTCTTTGCCTCAATCAGGTTCATGGCTCTCGAATACTCGCACCCTCCCAGCAGGAGAATTCAACTACAATGGTTGGGTTTATGACTGCAACAATCTCCCAAGTTTTATAAATACAGGAAATCAGCTGGGACAACAAAATTGGGTCCAGGTTAACACTGGGCAGTCGTGTGGAGTTGTATGGATTTATACCCCAGGAATAGACACTACGAAAGCAGTTGCTGTCTTTAACAACGTACCCTACGACTATGTCGCTCAGGTTCAAAACTTTTGGACTGAATATTCCACTCTCGTCCCACAGTAAATAAAAAATCCACAATTGTGGATTTTTTATTTTGTCTATTTATTTTTCAGAAACTAATTTGCAAAAGGGTTTTCGGCGCCACGGACTTCGAAATGGAGGTGGTTGCCTGTTGCCAGGCCGGTCATGCCAACCAAGCCTATCGTGTCGCCTTGGCTCACACTCGCACCCGCGCTGGTGAGTACTTTGCTCATGTGTGCATAGAGTGTTTCGGTGCCGTTGGGATGCGAGATAACCACATAGTTGCCGTACCCGCCGTTCCACGCGCCGTTGTCTTTTGCAACAATCACGGTGCCGTTTGCCGCCGCATAAATTGGAGTGCCTTTTGGCGCGCCAATGTCTACCGCGTTCCATCCGTGCAACCCTTGCGTGATAACCCCGCCTTGCAAGGGCCATGCAAAGTAGCCGGGGATAGCGGGGCCGCTGCCGCCCAAGTACGGCTCGGTGGTGCTGCCTTTTGCAATACTCTTAATCACCGAAGAGTGAGAGCCGCTCACGCTACTACCGGAAGATTTTTTAGTTGATGACGAACCGGATGAAATAGCGGACGCTTCACCATCGGGGATGATGATGCTGTCGCCAACCGTGAGCGAGTCGCTGTCGGCCAAGCCGTTGTACGATGCAATGTCGTGCGCGTTTGATTTATATTTTGTTGCGAGCGAGGCGAGCGTGTCACCTTTTACAATGGTGTGCTGTATGCCGGTGATAGGGAGGATGATGAGCGTTTGGCCCGGCGCGATGACGCCGCCTTGTATGTCGTTGGCCCACACAATGGTGTTGACCGAGACATTAAACATTGCGGCAATCTCCGAGAGCGTGTCGCCCGGGCGCACGGTGTACACGCTAATCTGCGAGCTTGCCGGCGTGCTTGCAATGTCGGCCGCGGTACCGTCGGGCCCCTGGTCGGGCGCCAAAGCCGAGCCGTCGACTACGGTAATATTGCCGCCGCCAGTTGCCGCATTTGGGTCGACATTGACTATTGCAGAGAGAAGCGGCATGGTCTGCGAATTGGAGGCCGAACTTACGGTGCCGGCATCTTGCGCGGTCTGATTAAACAAAGACCCTATAAAAGAAAGGGCGCTTGCTTGCGCAAGCACCGGTATAATGAGCACACCTAAAGACGCAGACCCCAGCAAGAGATTGAAAAATAACGCTTTATTTGCCTTCTTCAGGAAAAACCGTTTAACCGCTGAAGAAGTGTCTATATTGTCTTGGTCTATAAGCCTATTTTGTGGGAATTGCAGCCAGTTCCCTCGTTTAATGGCTCAACAGAGCCATTTCATACAACCTTCACCCCGTACCTATCTAGGGTACCAGCTAGAGTTTGAGAGTCAACTAGACAAACCGGCAGCTGTGTATAACAAAAAAGACGGCTGTTTTAGCATTTTCACGATATAGTGCTTAAGTGCCGCAATCGCAAGAACATTTAAAGGGTCTCAACAACGCTCAACGGGAGGCGGTGCTCGCGACCAAGGGGCCGCTCTTGGTTTTGGCAGGCGCCGGAGCAGGGAAGACCCGCGTGATTACACACCGGATATTGCAACTGGTTAAAGAAGGCGTCGCACCGGACGAGATTTTGGCCATCACCTTTACCAACAAGGCGGCGGGAGAGATGCGCACGCGCACGCTCGAGCTTTTGGCCAAAAACAACGACATCAACCGGCCTGCGTTTGCTCCTCACCGGCCGCCGTTTGTCTCAACCTTCCACTCGCTGGGGCTTTTGATTATTAAAGAAAATTTTAAAGCGCTCGGGCTTAAGCGCCGGCCAAGTATCTATGACCGCGCCGACAGCATGCGTCTTATAAAGGAGGCGCTTAAGCAGATAGGCGCCGACGGCGAGCTCGAGCCGCGCGCAGCGCTTGGCACGATATCGCGCCACAAAGGCGAGGGGGTGACCGCCGGCCAATATGCCGAGGCCGCACAAACCGGCCGCGAGCGCACGCTTGCCGCTATCTGGCTCTCGTACGAGCGAGCGCTTGCCGCCGACTCGGCGCTCGACTTTGATGACCTACTTGCACGCTCCGAAAAGTTTTTGCGCGAAAACGCCGAGGCGCGTGCCGCATACCAGCGGCGATGGAAGTATGTGCATATAGATGAGTATCAAGACACCAACAAGATACAAGCGAAGCTTGCCTCGCATTTGGTAGGACCCGAGCAAAATATTTGCGCGGTGGGCGATGTCGACCAAACCATTTACGGCTGGCGCGGCGCCGAGATATCCAACATCATGACGTTTGAAAAAAAGTTCCCCGGGGCAAAAACTATTTTGCTCGAGCAAAATTATCGCTCGACCAAAAATATTTTGGCCGCCGCCAACGACATCATCTCCAAAAATAAATACCGGCCAGAAAAAAACTTGTTTACGGCCAACGCCGATGGCGAAAAGCTCTCGCTCTATCAAGCCTATGACGAAACCGACGAAGCCAACTTTATTGTGCGCATCATCGGCCAACTTGTTGAGGATGGTGCCTCGCCGCAAGACTTTACCGTGCTGTATCGCGCCAACTTTCAATCGCGCGCCATTGAGGAGGCGCTGCTCAATTCTGAAATTTCTTACCAAGTGGTGGGCACGCGCTTTTTTGAACGCAAAGAAATAAAAGACGTGCTCTCGTTTGTACGTGCGGCATTGGTGGGCGGCGATGTCGACATTGCGCGCGTTGCCAACATCCCGCCGCGCGGCATCGGCAAAGTTACCCTGCTTAAAATGCTTGCGGGAAGGGGAGCGGAGCTCACGGGCGCCGTGCGCGAGAAGGTTGCTGCGTTTCGAACATTGCTCGCAAAAATAAAAGATGCGTCGTCGCTGCTTACACCATCGGAGCTCATAAAATTTGTCGTGGTCGAGAGCGGCATGGAAGCGTTGTATAAAGAAGACAAGCTCGAAGGCGCCGAGCGGCTCGAAAACATCCGCGAGCTTGTCTCGCTTGCATCGCGCTACGATGCGCTGCCAAAAGAAGAAGCACTCGACGCATTGCTCGAGAGCGCCGCGCTTGCGAGCGACCAAGATGAAATAAAAGACGAAAAAAATGCGGTACGGCTCATGACCGTGCACGCCTCAAAAGGTCTTGAGTTTCCGTATGTATTTATCACCGGGCTCGAAGAAGGGCTCTTCCCGTACGAGCGCGAAGATGACACGAGCGAGGCCAACCAAGAGGAGGAGCGCCGGCTGATGTATGTGGCGCTTACGCGCGCCGAGAAAAAAGTGTTTCTCTCATACGCATCATATCGCACGGTGTTTGGCTCAAAAACCGGCACCGCACCGTCGCAATTTTTGTCCGACATATCCAACGACCTCGTGGAGTGGGAGTCGCCGATGCGATTGGGAAAAACTATTTATCTCGACTAAACTACCGGTATGATTCCTAAAAAATCACTCGGCCAACATTTTTTACACAGCGCCTATTATCTGGGGCTCATGGCTGATGCGGCAAATGTTGGCCAGAGCGATTATATAGTGGAGGTGGGGCCGGGCGAGGGAGCGCTCACCGAGGTGTTGCTCACGCGCGGCGCCACC
Source organism: Minisyncoccota bacterium (assembly GCA_035510635.1). Lineage (GTDB taxonomy): Bacteria > Patescibacteriota > Minisyncoccia > Phycocordibacterales > SBAW01 > GWA1-54-10. The sequence continues at coordinate 50,744 of DATKGU010000010.1, forward strand.
GTGGTGGCACTCGAAAAAGACCGCCGCTTAATACCGGTGCTGCAAGAAAAATTTAAAAAAGAAATTGCAAAAGAAAAATTTATTTTGCACGAGTGCGACGCGCTCGAGGTTGATATCGCAAAGCTCACTCCCAAAAATAAACCGTATAAAGTGGTTGCCAATATCCCGTACTACATTACCGGTGCGCTGCTGCAAAAATTTTTAACGGGTGCCGCACAACCCAGCACCTTGGTATTTTTAATTCAAAAAGAGGTGGCCGAGCGCATTGCGAGGAGTAAAAAAGAAAGTATCCTTTCGCTCTCGATAAAAGCATACGGCACGCCTACCTATGTTAAGACCGTGCCAAAAGGAGCCTTCTCTCCGCCGCCTACGGTAGACTCGGCCATTTTGCGCATCGAAGATATTTCGCGCACCCATTTTGCAAACGCCAACATGGAGAAACGGTTTTTTGCATTTGTTAAAACCGGATTTGCACAAAAAAGAAAGTTGCTCAAACGCAATGTAGAAAAGCTTGTAGGTAAAAAAGGGATAGGGGAGGCATTTGCCAAAGCCGGTATTGCCGACAACGCCCGCGCCGAGGATGTCTCGCTCCCAGAGTGGTTCGCGCTAGCCGAATATTAAGGAACAACGGACGAGCCGGCCTCCGGCGTGATAGTGCCAACTGCCGGTACAGGGAAACATGCGTCGCCAATGTAGGTAATGCAGCTTTGTACTCCCGGTTCATAGATACCGAGCGTTGCCACACCAGGAGCCGGCAGCGTGTGCCAGTTAAACGCTTCGGTACCATCAACATAGTCGAGCAAAAGATTTGAAGTTGGCGTTGGCGCGCCAAGTGATACAAAAATTTGAGTAACTCCCGGAGGACAATCGCAAATGAGCGGGTTGGAATAGGTAACAAAACCTCCAAAAGGCAGACCAACTCCCGCTTGTGCAATGTCTGGCATCAACAAACGTTTTGCGGATGCAATGATAATGTCAAAAACTTTTTGTGCAAACGGTTTGCTGAGTTCAATCGAAGCTTGTGTTTGATACAAAGTCTGCTGATCTTTAAAAAACTTTGCCTGGAAGTCGGTCGTTGATGCCGCCGTGGCCAATATTTTGGCAGTGATAAGCGCAAGCGTGGTTGATGAGTACCCTTGTTGCGCGCCCGCCTGATTTACAGCCGCAACATATTGTTGGAGTGGGGTAGAAGAGGTCGTGGCGGCTGCAGTTGTGGAAGTAGATGTACCTTTTTGCAACATCGCCAATGTGAGCGGACCCACAATACCGCTTGGGGTGGCAAGACCGGCAGGCACGAGTATCTCCGCGCTGTATTTGTTTTGATACCGCTTTACCGCATCAAGTGTTTTTGCCCCAAAATAGGAGCTTTCCATCCCCGGCGAGCCAATACCGGAAGCGGCCACCTCGGTATCGGGCGACTTATTGAGCAGTTGTTGCAAAAGAAGCACCTGCGGGCCGCTGTCGCCAAAGCGCAGTGTTGTAGAAATTCCTCCCGTTGCCGATGCCGTTGAAACAAATGCTCCGCACAATACTATAGAAAGGAGTGTTGCAAAGACGAATCGGATGCTCATACGTGCATATAGTATAACCCGCATAGAAATCGCTGTTATACTATTACTGTTATGTATCTTCGCCGCTATCTGCCGAGCGCACAGTTTACGGTTATTGCTTTCTCGTTGCTCTTTGCCGGCGGCTTGGTGTACGGCGCGGAGCTTATCACCCAACCGCCCGCAAGCTCTGCCACGGTGAGTGCGGTTACAACCTCCGCATCCGACACAAACTCGGAAGATTGGCAGGCAACGCTCGATGCCATACAAGCGCAAAACGCCTCGAGCTCGCTCGCAGGTGCAACACCTCAAACGGTTGCGCAGATGTTGGCCGCCGCGCAAAGTTCCAACATTACCGACTCGGTCGGCAAGAGCATACTTATCAACCTCAGCAACGCCAAGTCGCAAGGCCTTGGCGATGACACACCAACCCAAGACCAGATTATCTCTGCGGCCGCGGCGCAGGTTGCGGCAACCAAGCCAACGCACCAGTACACCGCCGCCGACCTCACAATTGTTGCCGACTCCAATGCCTCGCTTAAAGCGTATGGCAACGGCGTCATGCAAATTTTGGACAACAACCAGACCGCAAGCGAACAGGCAACACTCACCGCAATAGACAACGCCACCAGTAAAAACGATCCTTCGGAGCTTGATGCCCTCACGCCCATAGGTGCTGCATATCAAAACATCACCACACAATTGCTTGCGCTACCGGTACCGCAAACACTCTCACCTCTCCATCTCTCCGTGGTAAACGCCTACGCAAGCATCGCCGCCACCTATCCCGACATGCAGGCGTCGCTCACCGACCCTCTGCGCGGTATCGTTGGCATACAAACATACGAAGCACAACTCCAGATGTTGGGCAGAGTGTTTACAAACATCGCGCAAGACCTCTCTAAAGACGGTATACTTTTTAACAAGGACGAGCCGGGAAGCGCATGGAGTATTGTTCTTTCGCCGCAATAACGCATGACTAAAAAAATTCTTTACATCATCTTGGGTGCCATACTCGCTTTTGGCCTCCTCTTTTTGCTCTGGAGTTGGCTTTTTAGCGGCGGCAACACCGCACAAACCAACGGACAGTTTGGCACCGCAGGCAATGCCACGGGCAACGCAAGCTTAAACGCCAACTCCAACAACGGCCAGACCAACCTCGGCCAAAACACCGCCAACGGCAGCATCCCGCTCAACGGCAGCAACACCAATGCAAACAGCGGCGGTATAAATGGCAACAGCAGCTCTTCGGGAGGCAGCGCCACGAGCGCGTTTGCCACCTACTCGCCAAGCGTCGCCGGCGTGCAATGGCTCAACAGTGCCGACAACAACTTTAATCCAACAGATATCAATAGCGTAAACGGCGCTTCAGTGGGGGGCACCGTGCCAACGTTGAGCAGTTTAAAGGGCTCAGGAAGCGGCGGCAATTCTCAACTTAATTTGTTGCTTGCGGCAGGATTGATAGGCGTCGGCTCATGCGCACTGCAGGCATCAGGACAAACAATTGGTTCGCTTATTGGAGGAGGAACGGCAGCCCTAGCCCCTAGCGTAGCAGGAACAGCCTTAGCGGTTCCTACTGACGATATCGAGACGCACACTCTTCAAGGTGCGCAGCTTGCAAATACCGCAGGTCATAACGTTGTGACCTTTCAAGGCTGCCTTACCAACGTGCTCGCCAAAATTGCTTTGCAGCAAATTACCGCGAGCGTGGTCAACTGGATCAACTCCGGCTTTAAAGGACAGCCATCTTTTGTAACTAACTATCAGCAATTTTTTGACAATGTCGCCAACCTCGCTGCCGGGCAATTTATACAAGGCGCGGGGCTGTCATTTTTATGCTCACCTTTTAAAGCCCAAATAAAAATCGCCGTGGCGCAAAGTTATGCCAACCGGGGAGCGCAGTCATGTACGCTCACGAGCGTCATCAACAACATCAACAGCTTTATGAACGGCAACTTCTCGCAAGGAGGCTGGCCGGGGCTTATCTCTTACACCACGACGCCCACCAACAACCCCTACGGCGCGTATGCCTATGCACAAATAGGGTTGGTAACCGCGCAAAATAACGCGGTGGCAAACGCCAAGAGTAATATCTCACCAACAGGATTTTTAAACATGGTGCAACAAAGTTGCAGCGGAGTAACCAGCGTCAGCTCGTCGGTGACTGCAGGTCAAAACAGCCAAGCTGCCCAAGTGTCATGTCCCTCTGGATGCACCTGCAAAACAACCACGCCGGGCAGCGTTATTGAGGCCTCGCTCAACAAAACGCTCGGCAGCGGCGTCGACCAGCTTGGCCTTGCAAGCGACCTCGACCAAATTATCAACGCACTCACCACCCAACTCCTTACCCAAGCTCTGCAAGGCGGCCTCTCTAATCTTTCGGGTACCGACGGCGTGCAAAGCTCGTATCAAACCCCCGAAGAGCAAGCTGCGCAGACTCAAGCGCAGGGCATACTCACCAACCTGCAAGCGCAAGTGGGCTACGCGCAGCAATACGGCTCGATAGAGCAGGGGAGCATCAGTGATATCGAAAACGCGCAGTCGGCTCTTAACAGCCTTATCAATTGCTGGGACGGCATTGCTTCGTCAACATCGTTTAGCTCGAGCCAACAAAGCACGGCCGCATCCAATGCAGCAAATGCGCAGGCAACCTCCAACACGTTTGATGCGCAGATAACCTCCTACAACAACGCCATCACCGCGGTTAATGCCGAGATAGCCACCATCGAGGAGTTACAAACCGAGGCGCTCTCGATTGCCTCCACGGCCGATGTCGACCAGCTCACCACCGACTACAACAATGCGCAAAGCACGACGCCGTTTATCTCGGCAACCGATGTAACCACCGCGCAGCAAAACCGCACCACGCTGCAAAGCCAGCTTGCTTCGCTTAACACCTCAACACAGGAGAGCCTCACGCAATGCCAAGCGTTTGGGCACTAACGTATGAAAAAATTTCTTATTACCGTCTCGAAATACTCAGTAACGACGAGCATGGCTCTCGCAATCGCGTTCTCACCGCTTGCCCAGCTTGCTTCTATTGCACAGGCTGACACATTGCCCGCCGACACATCCAGTTTTGCCGGTGGATATACGGCGCCCTCAGCGTCTTACACTTCGTCGGCACCTGCGGTGCAATCAACTAACACGGGCATCAATTCTACTGTTGGCGACTCATCGGGTGCCTCGAGTCCGGCCTCAACCGCCACTGCAGCCGGGACTAACAACACGCCAGGGGCAACAGACCCTACGGGTGTAAGTTGTAGTTGGAGCCCAAGCGATTGGGACCTTTGTTTTACCAACGTAGTGTACGCGTTTACCGTGGGCATCGGCAGTGGCTTTGCCTATGTCGCGGCGGAGTTTTTTAACTTGGCGGTCAATCTCTCGCTCAACGGCCCCATCTACGCGCTCACTTTTATCTCAACCGGCTGGACCACGGCGCGCGACTTGGCCAACATGGCGTTTATTTTTATCCTCATTTATATCGCGTTTATGCTCATCTTTGAGGCGGAGACAAGCCATACCATGTCGCTCCTCGCAGGCGTCATTGTTATTGCGCTCTTGGTAAACTTTAGCTTCTTTTTTACGCGCCTCGTGATAGATGCGGGCAACATTCTTTCAATACAATTTTACAATTCCATACAGGCACCCAGCATACAATCGACCGCCCAAAGCTCCACTGTCGCGTCTGCCGTAAACACTGCGGCCGGCTCCATCTTGGGCGCGAACATGCAAACGAAAGACTTAACCGCGAGCATCATGGGGATGCTCCAACTCCAAAATCTTTTTAATTCTAACTCTTTCACCACTTTTCATCAGCAGGCCGGATTCTTTACGCAGATAATTGTCCTGTGCTTTTTGTACATTGGCGCCGCTATCATGTTTTATCTCCTTACGGTGACCTTTGTCACCGTAGGCATCAAATTTTTAGTGCGCATCGTGATACTGTGGTTCCTCATCATATTCTCGCCGCTCGCATTTGTGGCGCGGGCCACACCCGAAAAAGGCCCCCTGCGCCATTACTTTAAAGATTGGCTGGAAGCGCTTATTTCCCACGCCTTTTATCCGGTGGCGTTTATGTTTATCTTCCTTATCCTCACCAATTTTACCAACCAGATGGGGAGCTGTACCAGCAACGGGAGCTCCAGCTCGCAAAGCTGCCTTATCAACGACGTGTTTACCTCTTTGCAAGGCAGCGCCACAAGCTCGAGCTCGGCCATTGCCGTGATGGGCTTGGCGTTTGCCAACGTAGCCATTCGCCTCGGATTTGTCATCGCTATCCTTTATCTGGGCCTCAAAGCAGCTGATAGCGTGAGCGTCATGGGTGCTAGCGCAGCCCAAAAAGCCGGCAACTGGGCAGGCGGTAAATTTAAAGCCTCAACATTGGGGCTTGGAGGCGTTGCCTTCCGCGAAACCATTGGGCACCACGCACAAAATACTATTGATACTGCAAAGAAAAACCCGCCAGGAAATATTGTCGGCCAATATATGGACTTTGCTCTGCGTAAAAATGTGTTGACTCCTCTGACAAAAACTTCAATAGGAGGTGCCAAATCGTATACCGATGTAGTGGCATCCAGAAAAGAAGTGAGGGAGGATTGGAATAAAAACGTAGACGAACATCTTGTTAACATAAAAAACCGCGAGGATGAGAAGGAACTTGCCAAACTTGATGAACAATGGAATCCGCTGGCGAAGAAACTTGAAACTATGGAGGATGAACTAAAACAACTCAAGTCGCTCCCGCCCAACCCTGTAAATGGCACGCGAGTAATAACCAAACAAGGCGAAATTGATGATTTCAAGGAAAAAGAAATGGACCCTCTGCGCCCACGACGTGAACAGCTTATTGCCAATATGGGCAAAATGGAAGGCTCTCAGGTTACCGCATTGGCTGCAAAAGATCTCGAAAAGATAATCAAACATATTTCCGACAAACAAATAAAGGCAATCAAAGATAGCCTCAAATACAGCAGGACAGAAAAGGACACGCTTGAACGTAAATGGAATGAGCAATCCACCAAAGCGCCACTAGCCGAATCGAGAGAACAGCTCAAAAAACTGGGCGAGCTGCATGAGCAGCTCCAGGTACTTCATGTTGACCTAAAGACCGTCGGCGCCGCTGCAAAACCAGCGCCCAATCAAACCTTTAATGTCAATTTGGGCACAACAAAGAAAATGAAGAAAGAGATCGAAGACAGACTAGAGGAACAAGAAAAGATACGGGATGACCGTCTCCTCGAAAAAAATGATGATGGCAAACGACAACGTTCAGAAGCGGGTGAGGCAGCTAAAAAACTCAAGAAAGCTCTTGAGAATATTACAAAATTGGAAGAAAAGGTTAAGGATATTCCTGACAGTGTTGGGGGCACCCGCAACGAAGGAGAGTTTGTTAACACCGGAAAGTAGTATAATGGCTATATATGGCTGACTCTGTAAGTTCAGACGACATACAAAAACTCATAGCGGCACTGCCACCGGAGGTTAAATCGTTGCTCTACAGCAAAGAGATGGATGATGTCATGCAACAAATTGGCACCAAACATCAGCTGCACATAGACCAAATCGGCGAGCTGGAAAGCGAGGTGGCTGCGGCTATGATTGGTATCAGCCAGATGCAAGAGTTGCCGCAAAATATCAGCGACACGCTAGAGGTTGATATGACAAAAAGTAACGCCCTTGTTGCGGATATCAATCTGCTTTTGCTTGATAAAATCCGCTCGTCGATGAAAAAGAATGATGCTGATAAGTCGGTTATTATGCCCTCGGCTATGGCTGCTTCTGCATCTGCGACTGCGCCTACACCTCCTGCCACCTCTGCACCTGTTCCAACAGCTCCAGTTGCACCAACACCTACAGCCGCTCCTCTCCCTACCGACATGCAGATTGACCCTCCTGCCACTCAACCAACTCCGGCTCCGGCAAAAGTTGTTGCTCCTGCACCTCAAATGCCCGAAGCCGATGTTATGTTGAGCGAGCCAACGGTTAGCTTGCCCAAAAAGGTTGAATCTGCTCCAACTCCAACCAAAATAGAAGTACCCACTACTTACAAAGCCGACCCGTATCGCGAACCTATTGAGTAAAAGGGGAGAGTAGTGATATTTTTGCGATATACTATAGCTAATGCGCTATCAGGTTCCTCAATTTATCGAAATCGAAGACAAGATATTTGGGCCGCTTACCTTTAAGCAGTTTATTTATCTCGCGGGCGCAGGCGGCGTATGCCTTTTGTTTTTTACTCTGTTGCCGCTCTACATCGCCGTGCTTTGCATGATTCCTTTTATTGCGCTGGGCTTCGCACTCGCCTTTTACAAGGTCAACGGCCGGCCGTTTATTGTGGTGCTCGAGCACGCGTTTGGATACTTTTTTGGCCACAAGCTCTATTTGTGGAAACAGCACAGCGCAAAAACCCCTTCGGCGGTAGCGCAGGCTCCCGCGGCGGCCATGGGCACGCTCACCGTGCCCAAACTTTCCAACAGCAAGCTTAAAGACCTAGCCTGGTCGCTCAACATTAAAGACAGGAGCACGATGGGTGTGGTCGACACGAGCCGCACGGGTTTTGAAATATAACTATCACGCATATGCCAAACAGCACACCAGTAAAAGCGCAGGCCACACAGGAGTTTGTACCTATTAAAGAGGTGCGCGATGGTATCGTCATACTCAAAGACGGCTCTTTGCGCGCCATACTCATGGCCTCGTCTATCAACCTCGCGCTCAAAGGCGCCGACGAGCAGCAGGCGATTATCGGTCAGTTTCAAAGCTTTTTAAACTCGCTTGAGTTTACGGTGCAATTTTTTATCCAAAGCCGCGACTTGGACATCCGGCCATATATTGCTCTCCTCGAAGACCGCTACGCGCAAGAGCTCGACGACCTCATGAAGATACAAATACGCGAATACATGGCGTTTATCAAAGACTTTACCTCGCGCGCCAACATCATGACCAAAAACTTTTTTATCGTCGTGCCTTACGACCCGGCGCTCATGGTGCGCGGCGGAGGCGTTGGCGGCGCGATTGGCTCGCTGTTTCCATCCAGCTCCGGAGGTTCGGCCGCACTCACCAACGAGCAGTTTGAGCAATATCGCACCCAGCTTGAGCAGCGCGTCTCGGTTATCGAGCAAGGCCTTGTGCGCACCGGCGTGCGCATTGTAAACCTCGGCACCGAGGAGGTGATAGAGTTATTCTACAAGCTCTTTAATCCGGGCGAGCTCGAAAAGCCTTTGCAGGTAACGCAGATTGCTAAATAACACTATGGCACTTCTCGACTTTTTAAAATCTTCCAGGCCAACATCCGCCGCGACGCCGGTGGCGCCCATTTTGCCCGAGCAAATATACAAAGAGGGCGTGCTCGAGCTCCAAGATGTCATTGCGCCTTCGGCGCTTAAGATAACGCCGCGCGAAATAAACCTGGGCGACAAAATTGCGCGCACCTTTTTTGTCATGTCATATCCGCGTATCCTTACCGACAGCTGGTTTGCACCGGTTATCAACCTTGACCGCGTGCTCGACATCTCAATTTTTATCCATCCGCTCGACTCGGCCGACATTTTAAAGAAATTCCAAAAAAAGGTGGCCGAGGTGCAAAGCCAAATTATGGTGCGGGAAGAAAAGGGCATGGTGCGCGACCCAGTGCTCGACACTGCCTACCAAGACTTGGAGAGTTTGCGCGACCAACTCCAACAGGCGCAAGAAAAACTTTTTGACGTCGGCGTGTACATCACCATCTACGACAAAACTGCCGAGGATTTGGACAAAGCCGAGAGCGAAATTAAGTCGATGCTCGAGAGCCGGCTGGTGTATGTAAAACCGGCGCTTTTCCAACAAGAGCAGGGGTTCAAAAGCGTGCTGCCAATCGGCCGCGACGAACTCAACGTCAACTCAAAGCTCAACTCTTCGCCGCTTTCCTCAATCTTCCCGTTCGTTTCCTTCGACCTCACCAGCGACAAAGGCATTTTGTATGGCGTAAACAGACATAATGCCAGTTTGGTCTTATTTGATCGATTTTCTCTCGAGAATTACAACTCGGTTATTTTTGCCAAGTCGGGCTCGGGCAAAAGCTACGCTACCAAGCTTGAGATTTTGCGTACGCTCATGTTTGATACCGAGGTTATCGTTATCGACCCGGAGCGCGAGTACGAGTTTTTGGCGCAAGCCGTGGGCGGACGCTACTTTAACATCTCGCTCAACTCCGAGCACCACATAAACCCGTTTGATTTGGCGCCGCCCCGCGAGGATGAGAGCGCAGCCGACATTTTGCGCAGCAACATTGTGGCGCTCGTGGGCCTGTTTCGCATCATGCTCGGAGGCTTAAGCCCGGAGGAGGACGCCATTATCGACCGTGCGATTACCGAAACCTACGCGCTCAAAGACATTACGGTGGACAGTAATTTTGCCGAGATAGAGCCGCCGCTCCTCTCTGACTTTGAGCTTGTGTTGGCCGGCATGGAGGGAAGCGAGAGTTTGGTGCAACGCCTCTCCAAATATACCAAGGGCACGTGGAGCGGGTTTATCAACCAGCCCACCAACGTCGATATCAACAAAAAGTTTGTGGTCTTCTCGGTACGCGACATGGAGGACGACCTCAAGCCCGTGGCCATGTACATCATTACGCACTTTATATGGAACACGGTGCGCAAAAATCTCAAAAAGCGCCTGCTGGTTATCGACGAAGCGTGGTGGATGATGAAAAGCGATGACACGGCAAGCTTCTTGTACAGCATGGCAAAGCGCGGCCGCAAATATTATCTCGGCCTCGCAACGATTACCCAAGACGTCGATGACTTTTTAAAGTCGCCGTACGGCTTGCCGATGATTACCAACTCGTCGATACAAATCTTGCTCAAACAATCGCCGACCACTATCGATAATTTGCAAAAAACATTCAACCTCTCCGACGAAGAAAAGTTTTTGCTCCTCGAGAGCGATGTGGGGGAGGGGATATTTTTTGCAGGCTTGAAGCACGTGGCCATTAAAGTGATAGCCTCGTATACCGAAGACCAGATTATTACCTCCGACCCATCACAGGTGCTCGCACTCCGCAAACAGCGCGCCGACGTTGCCGACGCGCAAGCGGGCACCCCGCAAGGCGCGGTACAATAACACTATGAAGCCCTTGTATATTTTTCCACTTCTGTATGCTCTTTTTATCACTGGCATTACCGATGGAGTATCGGCAGCGCTTGTGTTTATCCCGGGTGTTGGAATTGCGCTTGCGCTTGTTTTTACCTGCAGCATCAATATCACCATGGGCAGCGGGCTCATATTACTTCTCGTAAAGAACGGCATGTATCACCCCACGTGGGGGCCAGCGGGAACTATTGCTGCCTTTATCCCCGGCCTCGACTTCTTGCCATTTTGGTTGGGAATTGTTATCACCGGGATTGTTCAGGATATGAAAAAAGAAGGCGGTGTACTTGGCACTGTGGCGAGCGTTGCAACGTTGGCAAGCTCGCCATCAATTAAAAATGCCACATCAACTATGGGGAAAATAAATACCATGCAACACGACATCATGCCGCGCCCGGCAAACAACAACCAACCATCTTATGTACAACAAGCCGCTTAATTACATTTTTTTGTTTTGCACCGCACTTCTTTTGGCGGGAGTGGCTCATGCGCAATCAAGCGTGGTGCCTGCGCCTATACAATATGTTGTCTCGCCCGAGACACCGGGGCCCAACACGCAAGTAACCATCGAGGTGCAAGGTGTGGGCACCTTTATCGGCAACTCCACTATCACCTGGAGCCAAAACGGCACCGTGGTGTCGCAAGGAGTTGGCCAGCACGACTTTACATTTACCACCGGCGCAATAGGTACCGAGACGCAGATAAAAGTAACGGTTAATTCCTCAACACAAGGCACGCTCACCAACAGTTGGACGTTTATCCCTTCGGCAGTCAACTTGGTGTGGGAGGCGGACACCACGGTGCCGCCGCTCTATAAAGGCAAAGCACTCTACAGCGGCGGTTCGGATGTTAAAGTGGTGGCGTTCCCAAGCCTCGCGATCAACGGCAGCAGCTTGCCGGTAAGCAGCCTCTCGTTTCAATGGACGCTCGACGGCGACCCTCTGCCCGATCAGTCGGGCCTTGGACAAAATTCTCTCACTTTTACCGGCAGCCAACTCCAAAAAGAGGAGGATGTTTCGGTTGATGTCTATTACGGCTCAACAAAAGTGGGCACAGGCTCGGTAGCTATACCTGCAAGCGACCCCGAGCTCGTACTCTACGACAAAGACCCTTTGCGCGGCATTATTTTTGACTCGGCACTGCCTGCCGGTATCTCACTCGACAGCAACGAGCTCACCGTACAAGCCGTACCATACTTTTTTTCTAACAGCAGTTTGGCCAACGGCGCGCTTACCTATGCGTGGACTCTCAACGGCAACGATACAAGCGGGCCCAACTCGGCCAGTGGAGAGTTAAGCTTGGTGCAATCGGGCTCGGGGAGCGGCAGCGCCACACTTGGCGTGACACTGCAAAATAACGACACCGACAAGCTCGTGCAAGCAGCCAACGCGGCGCTTCAAATAATCTTTGGCACACAATCATCAAACAGCGGCCTCTTTGGACTATGAAAAAACTTTTTACCTGCACAATACTAAGTCTTGGCATCCTGGCGGGTTTAACGATGCCTTTTATAGCCTTGGCTGCCACGGTCGCCACATGCACCAACTGCAACCTGTCATACACGCCGCTTGAGCCTATACCGGGCGTAACCACTGGCGCCAATCTCACGAGCCCTGATAGTTTGTCGGTTATTGTGAACGCGATTTTTACTATCCTCATAAGTGTCGGCGCACTCCTTGCAGTGCTCATGCTCACCATTGGGGGTATCCAATACATGGTTTCGAGCGCCATCACCACCAAACAGCAAGGTCTTAAAAGAGCGCAAGCCGCATTGTGGGGGATAGTGCTCATCGCGGCCTCGTGGCTTATATTGCACACCATTAACCCCTACCTGACTCAGATAACCTTAAACCCGTGTTTGCCGGGCGATACCACGTGTACGGTTACAGGGACAGCGGCACCGACCGCAGCGACACCTGCCTTAACACAGGAGCAGATAGCTGCCCAAGCTACACAAACAATCGTAAACGGAGTTAATCCTTCAGACTCTGAGTCACTTCAAAATATAACAGCAGCCGAACAAACACTTCAGCAACAAAATGCAACCCAGCAAACCGCGTGTATTTACAATCATGGCACTCCACTATCTGGAACGGAGGGGTCACAAAATGATCCACGTATAGCATGCGGTAGTAATGGGAAATACACGAATTGCACGTCCATTGTTTCACCCCAACCTTCTCAGGCAATAGGCCTAGGCGGTGTTGCTGGTTTAGTATATGAATGTGGGTACAACAATTAAATCTATATGAGTAAAAAACCCATTATTTATATACTTTCTGGACTGCTTGTAGTTTTAGTTTTGGTTTTTGGTGTGTGGTTTTTGTTTTTCCGCACCACTTCTACCCCAGTGACCTCTACTGCTACGTTATTTGGAGCATCGGCAAACAACACTACCACGGCCACCCCCAACACGAGCGCGGGCACTACGGCTAACGGTACACTTCCTGCCGCACAATCAACAACACAAAAAATATTTGAGATAAACGCAGGCCCTGTTGCAGGCGCCACACTCATACAAACACTGCATCCCACGACCACGCTCGCGCGCTATGTAAATCAGGAGGATGGCCACGTGTACGATATGCCGCTTGATGTGTCGGGCGCAGTGCCGCGCGTTGTGTCCGATGTAACCATCCCCGGCATTGAGGGGGTGGTGTGGCTTGAGGCTGGAAATGCCGCGATTTTACAATATATCGATACCGACGGTGTAACAGTTAAAAGCGTCTACCTCGGATTGCCCGCGGCAACTACGAGCACTCAACTTGCGGCAACGCGCATACAATTTTTGCCCGACAATATTATCAGCTTAGCCGCATCCCCCGATGGTAAAAGCGTTGCCTACTTGCTAAAAACCCCGAGCGGCTCAAGTGGCTATAGTGCAAATTCGGATGGTACGGGTGCCAAAAAACTTTTCTCGCTCCCGCTTGCACAAGTACTCATACAATGGCCATCATCTAAAACTATTCTTGTGACAACCAAAAGCGATTTTAATTCGCAAGGAATGCTTTTTGTAATTAATGCAAGCACCGGTAGTATTGCCCCTGCACTGTATGCCCAAGGACTCACGGCAGTTGCCGATCCAAGCTTTGCAAATATTATTTATCAAGCAGTCTCTCAGAGTACCAACTCAAGCGCAACATATATACACAACATAAAAGCCGGCGGTGATTTGCCACTACCTTTCAACCCATTCCCCGAGCAGTGCATATTTAGCACGGCAACAAGCACGAGCATGTACTGCGCGGCGCCTCTCTCTTACGAAGCGCCAGGGTTTCTCGATTTATGGCATCAAGGCACCGCCTCGGCGGTCGACGCAATTTATTCTTTTAATATCCAAGACGATTCGGCAAGCCTCACGGCTGCACCTGGTTCCGGGAACCAAGGCGGCGTTGCTTCCGACATATTAGAAATGGCGCTTTCGCCCGACGAGCACTATCTTTCCTTTACAACCAAAGGCACACGTGAGTTGTGGGGCGTGCGGCTCAGTAATTAGCCAGCTGCTATTTACTGTATTTTAAAACGATGTGGCGAAACTTGCCGTCGCCGGCTGATTCTGTTTTTATCTCCGGGTCATCGGCAAAAAGCTCATGTACCACCAAGCGCTCGTATGAGCTCATGGGCGGCATCTCTACCTCGTGCTTAAAGAGGCGGGCGCGCTGGGCCAACATGCGTGCCTGCTGGCGCACACCTTCAAGCTGGGCCTCTTGGTAGCCGTTGATATCAATAAGAAAACTGGAGGAGGCTTCGCCGTGTTTTTGCTCGACTATGCGCCGCGCAAGGAGGGTAAGGGCCCGCAAATGCTCGCCATGCGGACCGATGAGACGCTCGGGCTCGGCTGTTTTAACCGCCACCACCGTGCGGTGGCCGGTGGTAGTAGTGACACTCTCAAAAGAGGCGCCAAGCGCGGTAAGAAGCTCTGAGACAAAAGTGGTGAGTGCTTGGGCATCCATGTTGCCCAGCCTACTCCATTACTTCGCTCTCTGCAATTCTCGGCGAATGAGAAACTCTTGTCCGAGCGAAATAACATTACTTGTTGCAAAATAAAGTCCCGCGGCGGCCGGGAAGGAGTACACGATAAAGATATACAGCACCGGCATGGCATAGAGCATCATATTTTGCTGCATGGCTTGAGCCTGAGCTTTTTCGGGCGCCAGCGGTGTGGTGGTAGCGCGTTTGGTGCGCACCAGCGAGAGTTTTACCACGGCATATTGGAGCCCTGCCACAATGAGCGCCAACAGGATGTTGTGTGGCGAAAGCAAGTTCATCAGCCCAAAAAAGTTGGTGTTAACCAAGACCGGCACGTGCACAAAAGAGTAGAGGAGGCGCGTTTCAACATGCGGCAGACCCTCGCGGATGAGCGCATAATAAAGAGCTATAAATATAGGGATTTGGACCAAAATGGCCACAAACCCGGCAAAAGGGCGGACCTCTTTTGTTTTAAAGAGCTCCATAGTGTGTTTGGCTTTTTCGTCCGGATTGTCCTTGTATTTTCTGTTGATTTCATCGAGGTCGCCTTGTATTGCAGCCATAGCCATCTGCGTGCGGATCGAGGCGCTAAACGCCGGATAAAACACCGCGCGCACGACGATAGTCATCGCAATAATGGCCAAACCAACATCGCCCCCCGGCATGATGCCGATTAAAAATATAAAAGCGTTATAGAGCGGCGCAATGAGTATAGTCTCAAATATATTCATATATTATTTTTGCTTGCCCATTTGGGAAAGCAAGAAAGAGATTTCTTCTTTTAGAATCGCGCTTGGCCGCTCGTTTGGTATCACCCGGAGAAAGAACACTGCTTTGGCGCGGGGGAGGGCGGCGGGAGCACCTACTGAAGCAAGCACTCGATATATAGAGCGGCGCAGCGCGTTGCGGACGTTTGCTTTGCGCGCCACCGACTTGGCAACCACCGCCGCACTGCGCAGAGGCTCTGGAGCTACGACCCATTTTGCCTGCATATGGGCTGAGCGGGCTGAGCGGCCGCTCTTCAGCACCTCCTCTACCTCTTTGGCACGCAGGCGTAGGCGCTTTTTGAGCATACCATGCCTTTACTTATGCCGATTT
>DATKGU010000011.1:0-15115 GCA_035510635.1 Minisyncoccota bacterium
GGCCCTTGAACTTTTCATACCATTCATATATAGTATCGAGCAATAAGGGCTTACCTTATTATCAGCAAACAAGCGCGTAGGAGTAACCTTGAGGATTAGCCTTGAGCCCCTGCCGTACAACCAAATACTATGACACCCGCAAAAACAGCCACTTTGGATGCTTCGCTTGAGGAATCTCAAGTAGTTTCTCCTATGCAAATACTCGTCGACAAGGCTCCCGAGCCGCCTAAGCCGGGCGACATTGTTGAGGGCCCCGTGCTCGCGCTCGACCGCGCGCGCCTCTATATCGACCTGCCTCCGTTTGGCACCGGCGTAATCTACGGCCGCGAGTACATGAACGCGCGCGAGGTTATCAAGCGCACCAACATCGGCGACATCGTTGCCGCCAAAGTTATTGCAACCGACACCAAAGACGGCTACATCGAGCTCTCGCTCAAAGAGGCTCGCCAGGCAATTGTCTGGGCCGAGGCCGAGGAAGCGCTCAAAAACAAAACACCGTTCGAGCTCCTTGTTAAAGAGGCCAACAAAGGCGGGCTCATTTTGGAGTGGCAGGGCTTGGGCGGCTTTTTGCCGGCATCGCAGCTCAAGGCCGAGCACTATCCGCGCGTCACCGACGGCGACAAAGACAAAATCCTCGACGAGCTCCGCAAACTCGTGGGCACCAAGTTGCCTGTCACTATCATCTCTGCAACGCCTAAAGAAGGTAAGCTCATCTTTAGCGAGAAAGGCGCCGACGATAAAGAAAAGAAGGAGCTCATCGCAACCTACCAAGTGGGCGACGTTGTCCAAGGCGAAGTCACCGGCATGGTAGACTTTGGCGCGTTTATCAAACTCGAGGAGGGTCTTGAGGGCTTGGTGCACATTTCCGAAATCGATTGGGGCCTCGTTGACGACCCGCGCCACTTCTTTAAAGTGGGCGATAAAGTAAAAGTAAAAATTATCGACATCAAAGACGGCAAAGTGTCGCTCTCGGTCAAACAGCTTAAAGAAAATCCGTGGCAAGTTGCCGCCACTAAGTACAACAAGGGCGACAAGGTGGAGGGCGTGGTCATCAAGTTTAACAAGCACGGTGCGCTTGCCTCTATCGAGGAAGGTATCGCGGGGCTTGTACACATAAGCGAGTTTGGCAGCGAGGAAAAATTGCGCCAGACCTTGGAGCTCGGCCATCGCTATCCGTTTACTATCTCGGTCTTCGATCCTAAAGAGATGCGCATGGCGCTCACCTTTACCGGCGACAAAAAATAAAAAAGAAAGACCGCTCGGAGAAATCCGGGCGGTTTTGATTTAGGCGAGCATGTAGCCCGCACGTTCAACATCTACAATGTAATTTCTCCCGCCCGAGGCATCGGAGAGCTTCTTGCGTAAACGACATGCGGCTGACCTAACATTAGTAAAGGCTGCTGGCTCAAGCGTGTGATAGAGAAACATGGCAACAAACTTTTTTGAAACCATGGTGCCCGCACACAAACCTAAAACGTTAATCAGACGGTAGTCTGCGGCAGAGAGCCATACCTTTCGGCTACCGATATATACCGCTTTCGCATCAAAGTCGATACTGAGCGTCCGGTTCCCCTCATCATCTTTTATTTCTACGCGCATGGGATTCCTCGTGGTTTATGTGAATGGGTACTTCTATTGTATATAACCTAGCGTAAAGCAAAAAGTATCCAATAAAAAAACCGCTTGTTATTTTCAAGCGGTGCTACTCACAAGAGGAGTTGGGGGCGGTCTCAACTGGTACAATCACAAGGCGATATCCTACTGTACGCCACGCTTCTATTTGGACTATTGATTGAGCCTCTCTGAGCTTCTTTTTCATATTGCTAATATAAACAGCTATCACGTTGCTGCCGAGAGAAAAATTTGCACCATACAAGAATTTTTTTATCATTTCTTGCGAGGAAAATTCATTTCCCGTAAAAGCACGCGCCACGAAATATACGAGTAGCTCCAACTCTTTTAGAGGGAGTTGGAGCTTAATCCCCTCTTTAGTAACCGTTCGAGTCACTTTGTCGATGACGAGGTCACCATACTTCAAGATCGCCTCGTGGGCCATATCTCTCTCCGTAGCTTACAGTCAAAACTTCTGGGCACTACCATACCCCAAAACCCCGTTTTTGTCTAAAAAATTATTTTGAGTGGAGGCGCATGGTGGCTGCTTCTCGGCCGTCTATCAGCAAATCTTTGAGCACCTCGGCAACAAGTTTGCGCGCTTTTTTTAATTTTTCTTCTTCGGCGGGTTTAAATTTGCCGAGCACAAAGTCGACTGTCTTTTCGGCATCGGGCTTCTTTAATTTGCCGGAGGGTGTTGCGGGCGAGATGCCGATGCGGATGCGCACGAAGTCTTTGGTCTTGAGCGCCTTTTGCACCGAGTCGATGCCGCGATGGCCGCCTGCGCTCGAGCCAAACGAAATTTTAACGCGGCCGAGCGGCAAATCGAGCTCGTCTTGCAACACCACCAGCTGCTCGGCCTGCTTTTTTGAGCCCACGAGCGTTTTAAACGAGAGGCCGGAGTTGTTCATGTAGGTCTCGGGCAAAAGCAAAGTGGTTTTTTTGCCAAACAACTCACCTTTGATACTCTGCGCTTTTATTTTTTTATCATCCTTCCACTCGCCTGCGCCCTTTTTTTTTGCAATTGCCATTAAAAAGTCGCGGCCGGTGTTGTGCCGCGTGCCGGTGTAGCCTGCATCGGGATTCCCTAGCCCTGCAATAATCCACTGCATATGGGAAAACTATATCACAAACACAAAAATACTTGCATTGTTAAAAAATTAGCTTACAATTGTCACATGTCAGAGGAAAAACGGGATTCCTTTTTCACCGAACTCCTCAAATTTGCCGTTATTGCCCTTATCATAGTCGTCCCCGTGCGCCTTTTTGTGGCCAAACCGTTTATCGTGAGCGGCGCATCAATGGAGCCTACCTTTGATACCGGCCAATATCTCATTGTCGACGAGCTTTCTTATCGTTTTGAGGCGCCACAGCGCGGCGATGTCATCATTTTGAAGTATCCCAAAGACACGTCGCAGTATTTTATCAAGCGCATCATCGGTTTGCCGGGCGAGACGCTCCACATACACAACAATCAGGTTTCAATAACCACCGCAACAGGCAAAACTGTTCAACTGCCCGAGCCCTACGTTAAAAATATCGGCAACGGCCCCGACATCGACGTGCCCATCCCTGCCGGCGAGTACTTTGTCATGGGCGACAACCGGCCCGACAGCTCCGACAGCCGCTACTGGGGCCTCTTGCCGAGCTATGACATCGTCGGCCACGCGGTAGTGCGCCTGCTTCCACTCCAAAATATCGGACTCATGCCCGGTAGCACACAAGAACCACAGTGAAACAAATGCAAACCTCTCCGGCACGCACCGCACCCGCATCGTTTTTGCGGCACGCAACCGATGTGGCAAGCTTCTATGGATTCCGCCCTGCGCGCGATATCGAGCGCATGACGCAAAATCGCTTGGTGAAGCGCGTAGGAGCCCACACGTTTGAAACAGTCGCACAAGTGAGCGCCACGCGCGTCTCGATGCACCCTGGCAACCCGGTGCTCGTGTACTACGCGTCGCCGTATCCAACCAACTTGCCTCAAGCGTGCCTGCCGCGCGAGAGCGGCGAGTTTGGGCTCCAAGTGATAGGCTCGCAAGAGAGCGTTGGCGAGGTGGTCATGCTCAAAACACTTTCGGCAATTATTACCGAGTGGGGCGCATCAATTGCGCGCGTGCGCGTTAACGCCACCGGCGACCGCGACAGCCAACAGCGCTTTTTGCGCGAGCTCTCGATATACACCCGCAAGCACACACCGAGTTTTGAGGAGAGCGTGCGCGAGGCGATTGCACAAAATCCGCTCGCCGCATATGCGTGCCCGAGCGAATCTGCTAAAAAAATCTTGAGCGAGGGTCCGCGCCCAGTCAACTTTTTGTCCGAGCGGAGCCGCGTGCACTTCCGCTCGGTACTTGAGCATCTTGAAAACCTCGGCCTTCCCTACGAGCTCGACGACCTCTTGCTTGGCGATGCGCGCGACCCGCATATCTCGTTTGCAATCGACCTCGCAGGCACCGACGCAACTATCATGGTTGCCGTGGGCGGCCGCTACGACGACTTTATAAAACGGCAGAGCGGCCGCAAAGAGGGCGCAGGTGTCGCGGCAAGCATCTTTTTCCGCAAGAGCGGCGCAGCACGCTCGAGCTTTACCGCGCCGCCAAAAGCAGCCGCGCCAAAAATATACTTTGTACAACTCGGCCTACGCGCCAAGCTCCAAGGCTTGAGCGTGGTAGACATGCTCCGCGAGGCGCGCATCCCGGTATCACAATCGTTTGATGCATCGCATCTCTCACCTCAGCTTGTTGCCGCACGCGAGCTTGGCGTGCCCTACATGCTCATCATGGGCCAGCGCGAGGCGCTCGACGGCACGGTTATCGTGCGCTCCACCTCCAACTCATCGCAAACGATAGTCGAAATCTCGCAACTCCCCCGCTTCCTCAAGACCTTGCATTAATACGCCCCCATGTGTTAATATCTTTGCACATGTCAGTACAGGCAGAGGTCAGCAAAAACGAGAACGAAACGGCGGTAAACCTTATCCGCCGCTTTAGCAAGCGCGTACAGGGCGCGGGGCTTATCCAGCGCATGCGCTCGCGCCGCTACCATAGCCGCATCAAGTCGGGCAATGTCCGCCGCAAACAAACCCTTAAAGTTATTAAGCGCCGCGAGGAGGTGCAAGAGCTCATCAAGCTCGGCAAAATGGAGCCTCGCACCACGCGCGGCCCTCGCCGTCGCTAGTAGTAGCCTCCGATGGCTCGCCTCCCCTATAAAAAAATAAAGGACGACATCCTCGGTAAAGACTACGAGCTTTCGCTCGCATTTTTGTCTCCCAAAGAGATGCTCGCTGTTACAAAAAAATGGAAAAAGAAGGACCACATTTCCAATGTCCTCTCCTTTCCTCTTTCTAAAAACTCCGGAGAGATACTCATTTGCAAAGAAGCCGCGACTCCTTATACACCCGACTATTTGTTTATCCACGGGTTGTGCCATTTAAAAGGCTACAAACATGGTGCTACAATGGAGAACATTGAACGCCTCTACTTAAAAAAGTGGGACATCAATGCTCATGAGCAAAACAATAGTCGGAATCGACATAGGAACCTACCACGTTAAAGTGGTCATCGCAGAGGCGGGAGACAACCCCGCTCTCCCGCCGCGCATCTTAGGCACCGGCTATGCCGAGAGCCGCGGGCTCAAACACGGCTACATTGTTTCTATCGCCGACGTGTCGCGCTCGGTTGCGGCGGCGGTGAATCAGGCATCCAAGGCCGCACGATTTAAAGTTAAGCGCGCCTACCTCGGCCTCGGCGGCATTGGCCTCGAAGAAAGCTTTAGCCGCGGCGAGAGCGTGGTGGAGCGCGGCGACTCCGAGGTAACCGATCGCGACATCCCGCGCGCGATTGCCGCGAGCGAAAAAGCATTGGCGCCTTCGGCCACACTCAACCGCAAAATAATCCATACCATACCGCTGCGCTACTCGGTTGACGGCGTCAAAGTGCTGGGCCGGAGCCCCGTGGGCATGAAGGGCCAGCGCCTCTCGGTTGAAACTCTTTTTATTACGTGCCTTGAGAGCCATGTCAACGATTTGGTAGAAGCGGTTGAGCAAGCGGGTATCGAGGTGGAGGATGTCGTAGCCGCGCCGCTCGCCGCAAGTTTTGTCGCACTTTCTAAAATGCAAAAACGCGTCGGTTGTGTCTTAGCCAACATCGGCGCCGAGACGCTCTCAATTATTGTGTTTGAAGACGCCACACCGGTGTCGGTTAAAGTCTTCCCCGTTGGTGCAACCGACATCACCAACGACCTCGCACTGGGCTTACGCATTGCACCCGAGGAGGCCGAGCAACTCAAGCAAGGCGCGGTGTTGGGCGCACCCTACCCCAAACGCAAAATCGACGACGTCATCGCCAAGCGCGTCAACGATATGTTTAAGCTTGTCGAAAGTCATCTCAAAAAAATCGGTAAAGATGAACTCTTGCCTGCGGGCATCATCCTGACCGGCGGCGGCTCTTCGATACAAACTATGTCCGACTTAGCCAAAGCGGTGCTCCGTTTGCCGTCGCGCGTGGCCTCGTTTGAGGGCGGCGCAGGCCCAAAAATGCAACTCAAAGACGGCTCGTGGGCGGTGGCCTATGGGCTTACCATTTGGGGCCTCCAAGGCTCAGAGCTTGAGGGCCCCGAGGGCGAGAGCGGTATAGGCGAAGCATTTAAATCACTATGGCGCTGGTTCAAAAAGTTCTTGCCGTAGAAGCTTTTTTACTTATGAAAATAGGGTGATTTGACAATAAATTATTATATATTATAATGGACTCTGATCGTTCCCCAGCAGAGTGCCTGCAAGGAGGCTTACATGGAAGCGCGTAAAACATTAGCTGACCGGGCAATTCACGAAATTGCCGAGCGGATCAGGGCCAGTCGGCCCGACAGCCCAGGGAAAGCGGAAAAGCAGACCGTAACATATGGTCTGAATGCCCTGGTCGCATTCAACGACACGTGGGCGTTCACCATCAAGACTTACAAAACGGCCGGCGATTCTCTCGAGACTCGTGAATTTCTCGTGAGTCATCTGGTAAACGTCGGCGTCTCGAAAGACACCGCCGAGTCGCTCATACTCGAGTTCGCCTATCATGACAAGTGCTCGCACATCCCACGAGCAGCACTGGTTGCCTAATCCGGCTTCGCCGCGACCCTCACCCGGGGCCGCGGCTTTTTTATTTGAAACATAAGGCTATTTTGTCAAAAGGCTGCTAGATTTGCATAGTTATAGAGAGCGGTGGTAAAGTGTTTGGGCTATGGCACAAATACAACCCGAGATCGAAGCGTTTGCCCGGATACGCGTAGTGGGCGTGGGCGGTTCCGGCAAAAATGCCGTCAACCACATGGTGGAGAGCAAAGTGCGGGGTGTGGACTTTATCTCGATCAACACCGATGCGCAAGATTTGCAGCACTCGCTCGCAAAAAAGAAAATCCACATCGGCAAAAATTTAACCCGCGGCCTCGGTGCGGGCATGAATCCGGAAATCGGCAAGCGCGCCGCCGAAGAAACTAAAGAGGAAGTACAGCAAGCAATCAAAGGTTCCGACATGGTGTTTATCACCTCGGGCATGGGCGGCGGCACTGGCACCGGCGCAGCACCTATTGTTGCGCGCGCGGCTAAAGAGATGGGCGCGCTCACCGTGGCGGTTGTCACCAAACCATTTAGCTTTGAGGGCGCGCAGCGCATGCGCCTCGCCGAGCAAGGTCTTGAGGAGCTCCGCAAAGAGGTAGACGCACTCATCATCATCCCCAACGACCGCATCCTTGCCACCGTGGCAAAAGACACCACGCTTAAACAAGCGTTTGCATCCTGCGACGACATTCTTAAGCAAGCAGTGGAAGGCATCTCCGACCTCATCACCAATCCGGGCATCATCAATGTTGACTTTGCCGACATCCGCGCCGTGATGGAAAACGCCGGGAGCGCACTCATGGGCATTGGTATTGCCAACGGCGAAGGCCGCGCACAAACGGCCGCTAAAGCCGCTGTGTCCTCGCCATTGCTCGAGCTCTCTATCAACGGTGCCAAGGGCGTCCTCTTTGCCATCGCAGGCGGCGACGACCTCGGCATGATCGAGGTGCACGAAGCCGCAAAAATCGTGACTGAGTCGGTTGACCCGAACGCCAAAATTATTTTTGGCGCCATCAAAGACGAAAAACTCAAAAAAGGCGACATCCGCGTGACCGTGATTGCCACCGGCTTCCCTGCTCCTGGCGTTGCGCCGCGCGGCACGCCGCTCTTTACTTTTAGCCGCGACAAAGAAGACGAGAAGCCCTTGGGCAAAATCTACAATGCTCCCGAAAGCCCCAAGGTAGAAGAGAAAAAGGCTGAAGAAAAGAAGCCGCTTACCGTCATCGGCGAGGAGGAGCCACCTAAAGCTAAAAAAGAAGACGAGGACGACGAGTGGGGCGCAGTTCCTTCATTTCTCCGCAGGCCAAAAATAAAGTAAACTAGAGCGATGTTGTATGACCTTGCAATAATCGGCGGCGGCCCTGCGGGCGTTGCCGCGGGTGTGTATGCGGCGCGCAAACAATTAAAAACAGTGTTGATTGCCGAGGTCATTGGCGGCCAAAGCACCGAGTCGGTCGGGATAGAAAACTGGATAGGCACGCCAAAAATATCGGGAGCCGACTTGGCAAAAGCGCTCGAAGCGCACGTGCGCGCGTATGCGGGCGAGGTGGTTGATATAAAAATCGGCGAACGCGCCACTACCATAGAAAAAGTAACCGGCAATTTTTTAATAACAACGTCTAAGGGTTCCTATGAAGCACAAGCGGTGCTTATCGCAAGCGGCGGCGCGCGCCGCAAGCTTGAGGTGCAGGGTGCCGCCCAATTTGAAAACAAAGGCCTCACCTACTGCGCCTCGTGCGACGGCCCATTGTTTGCTGGCCAAGATGTGGTGGTGGTTGGCGGCGGCAATGCCGGTTTTGAAAGTGCGGCGCAACTCTTGGCCTACTGCAAGTCGGTGACGCTCATACACCGCGGCGCAGCATTTGATAAAGCCGACCCGGCAACCGTTGAGGCAGTCCTCAAACATCCCAATATGAAGGCGCTCACACAAAGTGCCCCTACTGAAATTAAAGGCGACGCGTTTGTGAGCAGCGTTGTGATAAAAAATATAAACACTGGCGAAACAAGCGAAGTGTCTGCCACCGGCGTGTTTGTCGAGATTGGCATGATACCCTCCACCGATTACGCAAAAAATCTTTTAGAGCTCGATGCAATTGGCCGCGTGGTGACCAATCCTAAAAATCAGCACACCAGTGTCGAGGGCGTGTGGGCCGCAGGCGACTGCACCGACGAGCTCTACCACCAAAACAACATAGCCGCCGGCGACGCGGTCAAAGCGCTCGAAGATATCTATTACTATCTGAAGCGAGAGAAATAAAATAAATTTTATTTCCGAGCGTAAGGACGTAATATGGCGTCTTCGGCCTTATTTTTGGCTCAAGGCTAAAAAATAATCTGGTGACCCTACCGGGAATCGAACCCGGCTTTAAAGCTTGAAAAGCTTTCGTCCTAACCGATAGACGATAGGGCCGCGCACCGCAATTAAAAACTGCCTGTGATAATCGCGGTCTGCGTACCGCAACTAAGACTGCCTGTGATAATCGCGGTCTGCGGAGAGGGAGAGATTCGAACTCTCGATCCGGTTTCCCGGATGCCGGTTTTCGAAACCGGTGCCTTCGACCGCTCAGCCACCTCTCCATATGTTGTGAGAACATATGCAAAATAACACTTTTTATGACCTTAGGCAAAGGTACAGATTGAACATAAGCCTAAAATACGCTACTGTATTTGGGCATGCGCGGTTAGCTCAGTTGGTAGAGCATCCCCTTGACGTGGGGAGGGTCAGAGGTTCGAATCCTCTATCGCGCACAAGGTCAAAGTGGTGCAAGCGAACTTGTGACCACTAAAAACTATGAAAATCCTCGCTATCGAAACATCCTGCGACGAGACAGGCATTGCTCTTGTTGAAGGGCAAAAAACCGCAAGCGGTTTCGCTTTTACTGTTTTACAATCAGCGCTGCTTTCGCAGGCGGCTTTGCACGCCGAGTACGGCGGCGTGTATCCCAACTTGGCCAAACGCGAGCACGAAAAAAACTTGCCTGCTTTGTACGCACCCTTTGCCGAGTTAGAGGCCGATGCCATCGCCGTAACGCGCGGCCCGGGGCTCGAGCCGGCGCTCTGGAGTGGCATTGAGTTTGCAAAAAAAGTTGCACACGAGCGCGGGCTCCCGCTCCTCCCTATCAATCATCTCGAAGGGCACTTGCTCTCATCACTCGTTAAAGACGGCGAGCTCAAAGAGGTAAAGCTGCCCGTGCTCGCACTGCTTATCTCCGGCGGACACACCGAGTTTGTGCTGATGAAGGATTGGTTTAATTACAAGATAGTTGGCCAGACGCTCGACGATGCCGTGGGCGAAGCGTTTGATAAAGTGGCGCGCATGCTCGGCCTACCCTACCCCGGCGGCCCGCACATTAGCAGACTTGCCGAAGAAGTGAGAACTAAACAAAACCTTGTCTCCGAAAAGGTCCTCGGGTCGGCTTCGCCTCAACCAGACCATTTTCCTCAACAAGGTTCTGCTTCGCCCAAACTCCCGCGACCGATGATTGGCACCAACAATTGCGACGTTTCTTTTTCGGGGCTCAAAACAGCCGCACTCTATGCTCTGCGCGACATGGGTGGGATACAAAATCTTTCAAGTGAGCAAGTAGCAAATTTTGCGCGCGAGTTTGAGGATGCCGTGGCCGATGTGTTGGTGCACAAAACCAAACGCGCACTCGATGAGACGGGTGCCGAAACATTTGTCATAGGCGGCGGCGTTGCAGCCAACAAACATATCCGCGAACGTTTGGTACAAATGGTTGCCAAAAAGTTTAATGAGGTGGAGGTGCGCCTCCCTGAGCTCGGCATTACCGGCGACAATGCGGTCATGATAGCCGAGGCCGCGCTCGGCCGCGCTCTCGCGGGCAAAAAAGACGAGGTCGAGGGCGAGATTGTTGCCAAAGGCAATCTCTCGATTTCGAGCCTAACATAAAGTACAATTGGCCGTATGGCTAAAGAAGCTCCCGAAAAGTTTACAAAACCCTACCAACCGCAAGAGGTTGAGCCGGCCATCTACAAAAAATGGGCCGAGAGCGACTTTTTTAATCCCGACCAGCTGCCCCCCTCGCCAGCAGGCACACCGCGTACCGAAAGCTATACCATTATCATGCCGCCGCCAAACGCCAACGGCTCTTTGCATGCCGGACACGCAGTGTTTGTAACGCTCGAAGATTTGCTCATACGCTACAACCGCATGCGCGGCAAAAAAACGCTGTGGCTCCCCGGTGCCGACCATGCCGGTTTTGAAACGCAAGTTGTGTACGAAAAAAAACTCGAGAAAGAAGGCCGCACGCGCTTTGGCATGCAGCCCAGCGTGCTCCGCAATGAGATATTGCAGTTTACGATGGCCAACAAAAGTTTTATGGAGGGTCAGATGCGTCAGCTTGGCGCCTCGTGCGACTGGAACCGCGAAAAGTTTACGCTTGAACCCGACATCGTCGCAATTGTCTACGACACTTTTAAAAAATTGTATGCCGACAATCTCTTGTACCGCGGCGACCGCATTGTTAACTGGTGCTCCAAGCATCAAACGTCGCTCTCCAACCTTGAAACCAACCGCATCTCGCGCAAAGACCCGTTTTACTACTTTCAATACGGGCCGTTTGTCATCGGCACCGTGCGCCCCGAAACAAAGTTTGGCGACAAGTACGTGGTGATGCATCCCAGCGACGCGCGCTATGCACAATATAAAGAGGGCGACCAGATGGAGCTCGAGTGGATTAACGGTCCCATCATCGCAACGGTCATTAAAGACGAAGCCAGCGACCCAGAAGTTGGGAGCGGTGTCATGACCATTACGCCGTGGCACTCAGGCATCGACTTTGAGATAGCGAGGCGGCACAACCTGCCCTACGAGCAGATTATCGACGAGCGCGGCAAGCTCCTGCCGATTGCCGGAGAGTTTGCAGGCCTCAATATAAAAGACGCGCGCGCAAAGGTTGTGGAAAAACTCCAAGCAAAAGGCTTGGTGGTAAAAGTCGACGAGGAGTACGTGCACGAAGTGCCGGTGTGCTACAAATGCGAGCGCGAAATAGAGCCACAAGTTAAACGCCAGTGGTTTGTCAAAGCCAAAGAGCTTGCACAGCCGGCAATCGAGGCCATCGAGCGCGGCGACATTGTGTTTTATCCCGACCATTTTAAAAAAATATTGCTCAACTGGCTTTCGGGCATCGAAGACTGGAACATCTCACGCCAAATCGTATGGGGTATTCCGATACCTGCCTGGTATAAACACAACGGCGAGAGCGAGGAGGTGTTTGTCGGCGAAGAAGCTCCTGGCGAAGGTTGGGAGCGCGACCCGGACACGTTTGATACATGGTTTTCGTCGGGCCAATGGCCATTTGCAACGCTGGGGTTTCCAAACGCCAATGATTTTAAAACATTTTACCCCACACAAGTGATGGAGACCGGCGGCGACCTTATCTTTTTTTGGGTCGCGCGCATGATTATGCTTGGCCTCTATCGCACCGGTAAGGTGCCGTTTAGCACGGTGTATTTGCACGGCATGGTCACGTCCAAAGACGGCAAAAAAATGAGCAAGAGCAAAGGTAATGTCATTTCCCCTCTCGAGATGTCGGAGAAATTTGGCACCGACGCGCTCCGCATGGGGCTTATCATCGGCAACACGCCCGGCACTCCCACCGCGCTCTACGACGACAAGATAAAATCGTACAAACTGTTTGCCAATAAACTGTGGAACATCGCGCGCTTTGTGCTTTCGCAAGAAAAAACCGGTGACATTAAACCCGAATTCAAACAAGAGTTTGATACGCTGGCTCGCGAGGTGACCGAAGATATTGAGCAGTATCGCTTTTATATGGCTGCCGAAAAACTCTACCATTATGTATGGGACCGCTTTGCCGCCGAGATAGTTGAGGAGAGCAAAGGCAAACCTGAGTACAGCGCATCGCTCTACTATATTCTTGAAAACTCGCTCAAGCTCCTCCATCCGTTTATGCCGTTTATCACGGAAGAAATCTGGGGCTCCTTGCCTGCCCCGACGCAAGAGTCGGGGCAACCTCGAAGGTTGTTGATGGTTGAGCCTTGGCCGTTTAATTAGAGGGTATACTAAACAGGTGATTGCCCTTTCGCCTACGCTTTTTATCGCACTCTTGGGAGGTATCGTGCCATCGCTTTTATGGCTGGCGTTTTGGCTTTTTGAAGACCGGTGCGAGCCGGAGCCCAAGCGCTATATCTTTTTTACGTTTATCGTGGGCGGCCTCGCAGTGGCGCCGGTGCTCTTTTTGGAGCAGTATGCTGCGGGTATATTTACCGGCTCAGTGCTCCTTTTGGCGTGGGCTTTTACCGAGGAAGTGTTTAAATTTGGAGCGGCCTACATTACGTCGCTACGCGCCTATGTGTTTGATGAGCCGCTCGACGCGGTGATATACCTCGTAACCGCCGCACTCGGCTTTGCCGCTGTCGAAAACGCGCTGTTTCTTTTTGGCTCGCTCCAGCAAGGAGTACTGCACGGCATTATCACCGGCGACCTGCGTTTTATCGGCGCGACATTGCTCCACACGCTCTCGTCGGCCACCATCGGCGTTACGCTCGCACTCTCGTTTTACAAAAGTGTACCGATGCGCAGGTTGTATGCACTCCTCGGAGTTATCCTCGCAACCGCCTTGCATACGCTCTTTAACTTTTTTATACTGGGGACTGGTGGAGATACAACATTCTTCATTTTTATGGTCATCTGGATCGGTCTCGTAGGCATACTGCTCGCCGTCGAGCGGATAAAAGATCCGGTGCGCGACTATTGTTAAATTGATATAGAGAAACCTGCATGGCAAAAGAAAAAAAATCCCTTTTTGAGTGGCTCACCGGCAGTTCCGGCTCCGATGGCAACTACTCTTTTGAAGATTTGGAGAGCGGCGGCTCAGGATATGCGCCTCAATCACAGGCTCCTACACGCAAACTAAGCCCTTCGCAACCTCGCGGAGGTGAGACAACGCTCGACCTCCCCGAAGAGGAGGCAGACGGCGAGCTTGCCGTGGACGTATACGAAACGCCGACGCATCTGCTTATTAAAGCCATGATAGCAGGGGTGCGGCCCGAGGATTTAGATGTGTCCATCACGCGCGACTTGGTGACTATACGCGGCAAGCGCGAGCGTGCCATCGAGGGAAACGCGGGAGACTTTTTCTTTCAAGAACTGTACTGGGGCTCGTTTAGCCGCACTATCGTGCTGCCCCAAGAGGTTGAGATAGAAGAGGCCGAAGCGACCGAAAAGCACGGGTTGCTCATCATCAGACTCCCCAAGCTCGACAAAGGCCGCCAAGCAAAACTCAAAGTTCGTTCAAACTAGTTTTTAAAATCAACGCCTTCTTGTGCAAAGGTGCGGTAGTCTGCAGTCAGTTCTTCTCCGGCGGCAATATCTTTTGCCGCCGTTTGCATATCCTCCTCAACTCCCTCTTGGTAGTGAGTAATGAGATTGGGAGTGTCTGAGTGATTAATATGTTTTGAAATGTCGCCCGGTGTAATACATCTTCCTGTTTGTTTGCTGATGTAAGAATAAAATAGGTTTTGTTTTTTAATATCAAAAGGCTCAGCCGAATCTACATCTTTAGAAAATCTCCAAACAAGTGCGCCTTTCGGGATAAGTTCCTCAGCAAAAAGTCCTGTCCCTGCAATGGTACTTGGCCCCGTTTTTGCCTTTATTAAAAGCATAACTTCAATCGTTGTGCCTGGGGCCGGGCTCGAACCGGCGACCCCTTCCTCTTCAGGGAAATGCTCTACCAACTGAGCTACCCAGGCAGCTGCTTGCCCGCTTGGACAAACAAAGCCACTTTACCACAGCGGCACACTTTTTTCATCACCCTAAATGGCCTTACTTAGCCGTAGTTGTAGATACTGCGCCGGGTAGCCAGTTGCCAAAAAAGCTTGAGAGCTGTGAGCCAACACTTTGTGCTTGAGCCCCTCCGCTCTCTACTTGCGCATATAGCTGCGTAAGCTTATCTACATATGGCTGCGCGTAGTAATAGTATGCCGCGCCGGAGATGGCGAGTATCGCTATCCACCACACCACTTGGTAAAACCGCCCCCACAACTGCGAGCGGCGCATCTTGTGCACCATGCGGTTGGTGTCTTTGGTGATACGTAAAATCTCGTCAATACGCGGATCCACGCTAGTAACTATAGCAAATTAAAAAGCGGTGCACGGAGAGTTATCCTATGGTACATTTCTTCTATTGCTCTTGTAGTTCAATGGATAGAACAGCTCCGTCCTAAGGAGTAGATGCAGGTTCGATTCCTGCCAAGGGCACATTGATTTGAAGAAGTTATAACTCCTGCACCACCGGTACGAGCTTGACCTGCACTTGGCTCACATAAGGAGTGCTGTTGGCGTCGAGGCAGAAGAGCGTATATATCTCTGCGCGAGTGATAGCAGGAGTAGTAAGGCCGGTGGAGCTCAGTGCGGTG
>DATKGU010000012.1:0-10730 GCA_035510635.1 Minisyncoccota bacterium
CGCTTTTGTTTGCGCGCGCGATTAGAGTGCACCTTTTTGCCAAAGTTGATTTCAAAATCGGGTACATTTTTGAGATACTCGAGCCCGAGTTGTATAGCGCCCTCTTTATCTATCCCGCCATAAAAATGCTGGAGCGCGGTATGCGCCGCGCGCCCCACAATACCCGAGGGCGACGATGGCATGTCGTACACCAGCTCCACATAGCGCTTATGCCAAGCCAAAGGATTGCGCAAAAAAGCCATCAAAGAGCTATGGCTCCAGTGCTTAATGGGTAAAGATGTAGCCAGCGTCTTAGCCATGCAAGCAGTATACCCCACCCCCAAATTACTTCTTAATGGGGTCAGGTACCTTTTTTCGGCCTCCCTCTTTGTTTCTCCTCGGATATTTTATACTTCTTTCGTACGGATACAGTCCATTGATCCGACCCATGTACCTGTGCGTATTGGACCACATCTCGAATTTTCTCGAGCTCTTCTATTGTCATCGGCTCATATATAAATGTCTCGTACTCTTTCGGCATACCAACAGGCCATTCGGCCAGCATTTTCTTTTGGCTGTCAGTGCCATACTTGCGCCTCCAGTAGCTTGAAAACTTCCAATTATCAAGATTTTTAACGAGTTTCGCACGCAAAGGATTCCTTTCAACATACCGGATAAGGCCAAGCAAGTGATTATCATCTTGCACCAACAGTGATTTATAGCGTCCTTGATAAAGATGCCCCGTACCGACCGTTTTATTTTTTGTATGCCACCGTTGCGTATGGGTAAGCGTTACCCATTGCATAAATTTCTGCAAATCGCCGTCGCGTCGCGTATGCAATACAAGATGAAAGTGGTTCGGCATCAAACAATACGCCAATAGACGCATATCATACGCCACACATGCGTCCTCCAAAATTGTTTCAAACATCTTGTAATCCTCTTCTTTAAAAAAGATAGGCAGGCGTGCGTTAGCACGGTTGAGTATGTGATATACCTGACCACCAACATCGATGCGTGGTTTCCGTGCCATTGGCAGGAGCATACCACAGTGCTATTTAAATGGTACCTGACCCCTATTTTATTTCCCTAGTGGTTAGTTAGTAGAAAAAGGTACCTGACCCCATTTTCCTCTTCCTCGAAGCGCCGGCCACGCGAATACCTCACCGGCAAGGAAGTGAGGAAGCTCGTCGAGCGTGCGCGCTCGCGCGGGGGATACGGTCACCGCGACGCGACGATGATCCTCGTCGCATATCGGCATGGGCTGCGGGCGTCGGAGCTGTGCGCGCTCCGCTGGGATCAAGTCGATCTGGAGGGCGGGCTCGTCCACGTGCGGCGTCTCAACAACGGAACGCCGAGCGTGCATCTGATGGGCGGCAGCGGTATACGCGCGCTGCGGCGTTTGAAGCGCGAGAAAATCGAATCGCGCTACGTCTTCGTCACCGAGCGCCGCGCACCAAAGACGGCGGCCGGCTTCCGCAAGATGGTGGCGCGAACAGGGGAGACAGGGAAGTTTCCGTTCCCGGCGCGTCCGCATATGCTGCGGCACACGGCTTGAGAGCGATAGAAGCGCCTGGCGCGTTTGGGAGTGGCGATGTCAGTCAACATGTGCCTATTATCTCTCGCCGCTGAGTAGGCTCTATGCGTGGACGCCACGCACTCGGTTAAATTGGCTCTCAATACTATTAAAATGGGAGGGCGAACATGTTCCGATTAATCTTCGGGAGTTTTTTGTCGCTGCTACTAGTGACTAGCGCTGCGGCCGATCCTTCTGCGGTTTCCGTGAAGGTCAGATTTGATCTCGACAGGAACGCAAATTTTGCCGGTATGATATTGGACAAAATCACTGACCCGAATGTAATTGGCGCGGCGCTTGCGGCTGGATGTGCCATATACGGCACGGATTGCTCAAGCGAAGCACTCGGTCTTGCGCAACTATTATCGTTTTCTGGGAATACTAGCGGCAATCAATTCCATGGGAAATATTTTTCTCCCAAGGGCTATATTATTTGTAAGGCAAAAATCGACTGGGCACATACAGGTATTGACTCGCAATCGACGTTTGCAAGCATTATTCAAAAGGATGGGCTTGGCTTATACGCTGCCCTTAGCGCTCAAGCTGGCAACGGAACGGGAATTAATTCTGATATCTATCTTGAATTTGTAAAGTCTAGTGAAGCGTCGCGGTTTGGATGTTGGCCACTCGGGGTGCATCCTTGGAATTGTAGAGGACAAGGTTGCACAGCTGGTCACGGATACGGGTTTTATCCAGGTGCGCACTATCCATAAACCAGTTGCGTCGAATTTGCCGTGGAGATCGACTTAACGCCCGCATGCATAGGTCGCACAAGGGTCATTGTGCAACGCGTTATCCGTGCTGGAAGAGGGCGCTATAAATCCAGCGGGCGACATTCGCGTAACCGGAGGGGCTTCCGTGTGCATAGTCGCTGTAATATCCCTCTGGGTTCAGGATCGTGTAACCGCCGGCTGGACCTTGCCATAGGGTCCACAGGTCGATCACGCCAACATTGTTGGCGACGGCTGCCGCGTCGATCGCCGCTTCGAAGGACGCTTGATTCGTCTGACTCAGGTTGGAAACAGAGTTCTGCGCAGGCAGGAAACTGGCGAGAGCGACATCGCCGGTCTGGCGGGCCTTCGCGATCATCGTCCCAAGCCGCGATTGGAAGGTCGAGGTTCCTTCCGTGTTGATCATGTCGTTCACGCCAACCATGATGATGGTGAGGTCTGGAGCGAGAGTCGGCAGGTCAGAGGAGAAGCCATATGGATTGCTCGTGTTGAGCAAGCCGGGCGATGTCGTCGCTTCCAACCATGCGCCGCCGTATGCGGTGTTCAATACCGAAATCTGCTTTTTGCTCGAATTATAGGCTTCCATCCCGGTCAAGTAGGTCGTCCCAGTGACCGGAGTAATCAGGACGGCGTGGGTTGCGAGCGTCAGGCCGGAGATGGTCGTGCTCTTCAGCGTTCCGGTCGTGGTCGTGTTGTTGACTGTGACTGCGCTCCCGCCGTCGATCGAATATGTGAAGGAGAAACTGTAGTCCGGGTAATAGATGATGATAGTGTCGGCGGCTGTGAGTGTCGTCCAGGTCAGACTGCTTGTCGTTGCCGAGCTTGCCAGCATCGGGCCGCCAAGCGAGGGCGCGGCGGTATCGCCCTGATTGGTCGTGAAGGTGCCGGTCGTGACGATGCGAGTGTCGGCAATCGAGGCTTTGTAATTGCCTGAGCCGAACCAATTTTCCCACGATCCGGTGTAAGTGCTGCTGGCAGTAATGTCCTCCGCCAACATGGTCGGCCACGACGACGCGATTTGATCCGTTGTTTCTCCCGCCGGCCCCACCCCTCCGTCGATAAATCCTCGACTCTGACTATCGCCGGCAATTGCGATACGAGCGTTGCGAGTGCCGCCAGCGACAGCCGCTTCGGCCACATGCCAATTGGTGAGTTGCGTTGAAGGGTTCCAATTATAGAGGAAAGCAGGCGCAGTAGCGATTTGCGAGGGAGACGAAACGTTGCCCGCGGAGTCGAAGGCTTCCACTTCGTAGTTATAGGTTGTGGATGCGGAGAGACCGGTGTCGGCGTATGAGGTGAGCGTCGTTGTTCCGACCTGTTGGAAACCGGTGTTCGCCGGCGAGGTCACACGAAGTATCTTATAGCCGGCGACGCCAACGTAGTCCGTGCTCGCCGTCCAGGAGAGATCAACTTCGGTTGGGGACGACGAAGCGACCGCGGACAAGTTGCTCGGGATACTAGGCGGCGTCGTGTCGGGAACGGTCGCGAATGTCTCGTCAGTGGACGTCGCGGTGTTTCCCCCTGCATCGGTCGCTACTACAGCGTAGTGATACGTTGAGCCTGGGTTGAGTCCGGTAAGCGCTAACGAATGCGTAGTGACAAGCGACGCGCTACTGGTTGCGGAGCCGTAGCTCGTCGTCGCGCCATAGACGACTTCGGAGTTGGCCGGCTCATTTGTCGTCCATGTGATCGTGGCGGTGGTGGTGGTCGGCGAGCCCGAAGAGATCAAAGAGATGATGGGTGGATTGTCGACCGTGATGCTCTCGCTCGAGGTCGCGTAGTTGCTCGATGTGTCCTCGGCAACGGCGGAGAGCGTATGCAATCCATCGGCAACTCCTGTGCTGTTCCACGTAACCGCGTACGGGGAAGTGGTGACCGCCGAGCCGACGTGCGTGCCATCAACTTCAAACTGCACATTGGCGACCGCGACGTTGTCGGAGGCTATCGCGGTGAGGGTGACGGACGATCCGGAGACGGTCGAGCTCGCGGTCGGCGCAGTGAGAGAGACGGTTGGGGGAGTGGTGTCGTTGCTGATGACAAAGTTGCCGGCGGAGGCGGCGGTGAGGGAGCTGTAGTCAGTCGAGTCGGTCGGTGCGAAGTTCGCGGTGACGGCATAGGTGCCCGCGGCGGTCGGCACGGTTGCCGAGCCGTTGTAGAGAACGCTGCTGACGGTGCCAGCGACAGAGCCGGTGACCATCGCCGCTTGCGCGGAGCCGGAGTAGGTCACCGGTGAGTTGGTGACCGAGAGCGTCGGTGCCGATTGAGAGATTGTGACTGGCGGTGTCGCCGCAGGCGAGCCTCCTCCGAATATAATCTGACCGGGGGCGTAGCCGGGCAGTGTGCTCCAACCAGGAATATAGGCGGGGGTTGTCGTTGCACTCGGCGACGTTGTGCTGTTCGTCGTGGATGGATTGGCCGCACTTGGAGCGGAACTGCCCGACGAATTCTCAGCAGACGCGGCGACCGCATTTGCCGCGACGCGCGTTAGCGGCCCGAAGAATCCGGTCGTCGGCAGATTGTGAGCAGCTTGAAATTTAAGGACAGCTTGGTAGGTGCGATTGCCGAACGTGCTGGTCTCATGCCCCGAAGAACCAGCTCCACTTGCCGCAATCGGATATCCGTTTGAATTGAGGAATACTTGCAGCGCGTGGACTGACGCACCGGTGTCCCAGAGTTGGAGATTTTGTGAGAAAGTTGTTGTTTCAGCAAGCGCTACACCTCCACTAAAGAGAAAAGAAACAAGAAAAAGGAGAGAAATTACAAAAGGCGCTAATAGAACCCCCCCCGCAGTGTTTTGGCTGGCATGGGGTTAGTATACCAAGAATTTTGTATGTTGGCGCAAGCGAGGATGTGTTAATAACTCCTCAACCTTTTGGCCTTGTCATGGGTGCGGATGCGCTCCAATGCCTTGGCCTCTATCTGGCGGATGCGCTCGCGCGTGACGCCAAACTTTTTACCCACCTCCTCGAGCGTGTGGTAAATGCCATCCTCGAGCCCGTGGCGGAGTTTAAGTATCTCGCGCTCTTTTGGTGAGAGCTCGTCGAGTATCTCGCGCAACTGGTCGCCCAAAATGCGGCGCGACACCTCTTGGTCGGGCGCGAGTATTTTGTCGTCTTTTATAAAATCGCCCAAGACCGACTTGCCGTCGTCATCATCGGAGCCAACCGGGCTCTCGAGCGACACGGTGTCTTGGTCAATCTTTTCTATCTGATATATTTTGTCGACATCAACGCCCATCTCGAGCGCAATCTCCTCGGGCAATGGGTCGCGGCCCAAGTCTTGCGAAAGGCGGCGCGACACTTGCTTGTATTTGGCGATAGTCTCCACCATGTGCACCGGGATGCGAATGGTGCGGCTTTGGTCGGCAAGCGCGCGGGTAATGGCTTGGCGTATCCACCACGTGGCATAGGTCGAAAACTTGTAGCCCTTGGTGTAATCAAATTTATCGACAGCCTTAAAGAGGCCGAGGTTGCCCTCTTGTATGAGGTCGAGGAGCGTGAGGTCGGGCGAGCGGCCAACATATTTTTTTGCAATGGAAACCACAAGGCGCAGGTTCGCCCTTGCAAGCAAGTTGCGCGCCTCGCCGTCGCCGTCGACAATACGCTTTGCCAAGTCGCGCTCGGACTGCGCGTTTAAGAGCGGGTACTTGCCTATCTCGCGCAAGTACATTTGTATCGAGTCATATTGGCTGTCGGAGCGCGCATAGCCGCGCTCGGGCGCCGCGTCCTCGGCTATCTCGAGCATGCCGCCGCCCTCGAGCACATCGATGCCGGCAGTCTGGAACTTGTCATAGAGCTCCTCCAAAAATGCGACATCACTCTCGATGGTCGGAAAACTTTTGAGGATTTCGTCGTAGGTGACAAAGCCGCGCTGGCGCCCGCGCACCATGAGCGCCTCGCCTTTTTTGCTTTGATCATCGTTCTTTTTAATCTTTTCCTTAGACAACACAGGCTTCCCCGACGCTTTGGTCGGGGTCCCGACTATACGTCGGGATTTAGGCGCGAGCTTAGCGCGACGCTTGGCGGCTGCCGTGCGAAACTTTTTAGCTTTTGCTACAACACTTTTTGAGCGTGTAGTTTTTTTTCCCGACGCTTTGGTCGGGACCCCGACCTTGCGTCGGGGCTTAGCCTTCTTTTTTGCCATTTACAACAATATACCACACACTTGCTATTTTCTCAATTGTTGTTCACGACGTTTGAGGTCGGCCAGTTTTTGCCCCAATTCTGCATCAACTTCGTTGCCACCATACAGTTTTTGCCGCAGCTCCCGCATCTCCTCCTCTATGATTATGCGCTCAACACTCTCGAGCAGAGTCTCTGCCATCGTGCCTGCTTGTCCTTCGTCTTCCTCTTTGGGTACAGAGCCAAGCGCGTCAAACTCAAAACGCAGGCGCTCGGCGTGCGGAGCGAGCTTCTCCTTAAGCGCGGCAATGCGCAGGGCGCCGAGCAAGCTTGTAAGTTTTGTTTGTACAGCCTCATCATCTTCAAACTGATACAACAACATGCCCGCAGCGTGCTCGAGCGGCACAAGTTCTTCAGCAGGAGAACCCGCCGGCGCCTCGGCGTTATCAGAAACTTCGAGAGGAGCGCTGCGTACTTTTGCAACCTCGCTTCGCACGGCATCCTCCGGCACCTCGAGCCTTTGCGCGACAATGCCTATAAAATGAGACTGCTCAATGCGGCTTGGCATAGCTTTAATAAGGGGCAATACTTGGTTTTGCACCAAAAGTTTATATGCGCGGTCGTCTTTGGCGCCGCGCCGGAGCACATCGAGGAAAAACTCAACGGCTGTTTTGGATGTGCGCACCGCAGCTTTGAGAAGCTCCGGATTTTCTTTTGCCAAATCGGCAGGGTCTTTGCCTCCCTCAAACGTGGGGATTTTTATATCAAACCCCATACCAAACGCCATGATGGCACTCTTGAGGCCCGCGCGTATGCCCGCCGAGTCGCCGTCGAGTGCAAGCACCAAACGTTTGCTTAAACGCCCCAGCAATGAGAGATGCTCGGGCGTGAGTGCCGTGCCGGAGACCGCCACGGTGTAATCGAGACCCGACTGATGCGAAAGCACGAGGTCAAACTGCCCTTCAACAAGCAAGATACAATCTTTTTTGCGTATGGCATTTTTTGCGCGATCAAACCCATAGAGCACGCGCGATTTTTTAAAGAGTATCGTTTCGGGTGAGTTTACATATTTTGCAGGGTCGCCCTCCTCGTGAGAGCCCAGCACCTTTTCAAAAAAGCGGCCCGAAAAGGCAATCACTCTGCCACCCGCATCAAACAGCGGGAACATGATGCGCCCGCGAAAGCGGTCGTATATTCTCTCGCCTCCGCCAGCTGGCGGCTTGCGCTCGCTTCGTGCCGCAAGCCCAGCATCTACAATCTCGTCTTTGGTAAATCCAAGATTTTGCAAATGAGTAGCAAGCTCCTCCCAACTTGCGGGCGCATATCCAAGGCGCCAGTGTGTAATAGTGTCCTCATGCACGGCGCGTGTGTGCAAATATTCCTGCACTTCTTTTTTGTTTTTTAGTATTGATTCAAAAAAACTCGCTGCTGCTTCGCACGCCTCGTACAAACGTTCTTCTTTATCTTTGTCCTCCTCGTGATGCGCATTAAACTGCCGCGGCTTGAGCGTTACGCCTGCCTGCTTGGCAAGCTGCTTGAGTGCCGTTGGGAAGTCGACGCCTTCCATTTTTTCGACAAAACTAAAGATGTCGCCCTTTTCGCCGCAGCCAAAGCACATGTACGAGCCGCGCTCGGGAGATACGTGGAAGGAGGGCGTTCGCTCTTTGTGGAAAGGGCACAGCCCCACAAAGTTGCGCCCGGCACGCCGCAGGGTGAGGTACTGCCCCACCACCTCATTGATTGAGAGTTTATCCTTTATATCCTGTACTTCAGAGTCTGCCATAGATACCCCTAGTGTACACTCACATATAAAACCCCGAGACTTGCGCCTCGGGGTTTTATATTTCGCTCTTAATACTATGCTATTTCCTTTTCGCCCACTGCTTCGGGAGAAACGGGCGCGTATTTGTTGACCAGTTTTTCCTTCGGAGAGCCTTTAAAGCCCGTGCCTGCCGGGATGAGCCGGCCGATGATGACGTTTTCCTTCAAGCCCTCGAGCTTGTCGACTGCGCCATAGACAGACGCTTTGATAAGCATGCGTGTCGTGTTTTGGAACGACGCCGCCGAGAGGAAGCTCGCGCGCGAGAGTGACACATCGAGGATGCCCATGATGAGCGGCTCGCCTTTTGCGGATGCGCCGCTGTTTTCAATCATGGTGTTGTTTGCCAAATTCATATCAGCCTCGCTCAGCACATCGCCCACCGAGAGCTCGGTGTCACCCGCCTCTTTGATGCGCACACGGCTAAACATCTGATGCACGATGGTTTCAAGATGCTTGGTAGACACGCTTGCGCCTTGGAGCTCGTAGATTTTTACCACCTCGCTGATGATGTAGCTTTGCGTCTTTTCTTTGCCGGCGTAGGCAAAGAGCTCCGAGAGGTCGGCCGATCCGTCGGTTAGGAACTGACCCTTCTCGATTTTGTCGCCTACCTTAACGGTTGGGATACGGCGGTAGCTTACCTCATACTCGATTGTCTCTTTGTCTTTTTTACCTTTGCCGCGATACTCGAGGTCCGGCGCGATAACGATTATTTTTTCTTTGCCTTCAATTTTTATCTCCACAACCTCTCCAGAGACAGTGGCAATAGCGGCCGGATTGCGCGGTGCGCGGCGCTCAAAGATTTCCTCAACGCGCGGCAGACCCTGCGTCACGTCACCCTCGGCACTCGCGGCACCGCCGGCGTGTTTGATGTTCATGGTGAGCTGAGTGCCCGGCTCGCCGATAGCTTGTGCGGCAACGGTGCCCACTGCCTCGCCGAGCGCAACCGGCTTCATGGTGCCCAAGTCGGAGCCATAGCATTTAACGCACACGCCGCGGCCCGCTTTACAGCTGATAGGTGAACGCACGTACACGCTTTCGATGCCGCTCTCTTCGATGCTCTTTGCATCGTGCTCGGTAAGCATCTGGCCTTTTTTGTAGGACGCAGTGCCCTGCTCGATATCCTCCGCGAGATAGCGGCCCTGGATATTTTTTGCCATAAAGGTGCCAATGCCCGAAGCGGATTGACGGTACACCCTAATGCCTTCTTTGGTGCCGCACTCGTCCATCGAAACGACCACATCTTGCGCAACGTCAAAGAGACGGCGTGTAAGATATCCTGCTTTGGCTGTTGAGAGCGCGGTTGAGGCCAAGCCCGAACGTGAGCCGTGCGTCGTGGTAAAGTAGTCGATTGGCGAAAGACCCTCCTTCATCGACTTGGTAACCGGGAGCTCGATCGTCTCGCCGGTTGGCGATGCAATAAGACCCTTCATACCTGCCATTTGTGTCATTTGTGCAAGAGAACCGCGCGCGCCTGAGCGGAGCATGTCCTCTACCGAACCGTTTTTAGGCAACGAGAGCGGGATGAGTTTTTCCACCTGCGACTTTGCAGCGTGCCACACCTCGATGTTCATACGGTAGCGCTCTTCCTCGGAGAGCAAGCCCTCTTTCCAGTGCTGGATGATTTGCGAACTCTTTTCGTCGGCGGCGTCGATGATAGCCTGCTTGCCTGGTGGCACGCGGATGTCGTCCAAGGACCACGTGATGCCCGACTTGGTCACATAACGGAAGCCAAAGTTTTTAACTTTGTCGAGAATGTCGGGGATGCGCTCAAGACCGTAGCGGCTGATGAGGTCATCAACAAGCTTGGACATTGTTTTTTTGTCGATGGCGTAGTTGATGTACGGATAGTCGCTCGGGAAGACGGTGTTGAAGAGGAGCCTGCCCACCGTGGTCTCAAAGAGCTGGCCGCCAAACTGCGCGTATTTTTCCTTTTCGCTCGGCAAGACTTTTATTTTTGCTTGGAAGCCCACATGGCCGTAGTCGTACGCGAGTATCGCGGAGTTCGGGTTAGAAAACGCCATACCCTCGCCCTTCATACCCTCGACCTCTTTGGTCATCCAATATGAACCAAGCAAGATGTCGAGAAGTTTGGTAGCAACCACCGGCTCGCCGTTGCCCGGTTTAAGAATGTTTTTAGGAGCGGCCATGATTTCGCGCGCCTCGGCCTGCGCCTCCGGAGAGAGCGGCACGTGCACGGCCATTTGGTCGCCGTCGAAGTCGGCGTTAAATGCCGGACATACGAGCGGGTGGAGTTGGATAGCGTTGCCTTCAATGAGTACCGGCTGGAAGGCCTGTATACCGAGGCGGTGCAAGGTTGGTGCGCGGTTAAGCATCACGTATTTGTCTTTGATGACATCTTCGAGGATTGCCCACACCTCCGGCACGCCCTCGTCGATAAGACGACCGGCGCCGCGGATGTTGTATGCAAGTTCCTTCTCAAGAAGTTTGCCGATGACAAACGGGCGGAAGAGCTCGAGTGCCATGTGTTTAGGCAAACCGCA
>DATKGU010000013.1:0-44142 GCA_035510635.1 Minisyncoccota bacterium
TGCTCCTACGAGTGCCGGTCCACATGTGGAGATAAACTCTTTCGATCAGCTGGCGGATAGTGGCGAGCAAATGGCACTCGGGTGGCAAAGTGGCGCAGGCACGACAACGCTCGACGAGACTCCGGCGATAGCCACCTGCAACGGCTGGTGTGCAGGGAGCACCGTTGAGCAAAGCGGCGTTATCGGTGCGACGCTCTCGATGGAGCGCGTAAGCGCCGATGCATCGGGTTTGCTTCAATTAAATTGGGCAAGCAACGACACCTACTCGGCCAGTGCCAACATGCCGGGCGGTTACGGGCAACCTCTCTATGCAACACTCGGAGAAGATAACAGCGCGCACCTGCCGGAAGCGGGTTGGTATTGCAACACGACTCCCGGCCCTCTTCCTTTTAGTGCGGGAGGGCGTCTTATTACTTCGGACGGCACCGACCAAGTAGTACACTCATCGATGCCTGGTGCCAACTGCAGTTATCTCGGACGGTTTATCCAATGGCCAGGGATAGTAATTGGCGCCATATTTAAAGGAGATGTTGGCAGCTCAACTTTGGTAAGTGTATATGTGCAAGGTGGAACAACCGTAGGGGATGGTGTTGTTACAGAGTATGGCGCGGGCGATCATTTGGAAGATGCACAAAATGGCGACCATTATTTTGTCGCGATATGGCAGGAGCGCTTAAACACATACCCGTTTCAAGACGATGTTGGCGGTTTTATATCCTATTTCACCATCGGACATCGGCTTATACGCGATGACGAGTTTGCGCCGTCCTATGTTGCCGGTGATACGCTGCCTCAAAATGATTTGCCATATCGCACCATCCCTTTTACGTTTGAACAATAAAAAAGTAACGCGGGCAAAATGGTAGAGTACATACATGACTCTACGCAAGGTTGTCATATATATAGTGGAAGCCTGTATTTTGGCGGCGCTCCTATGCGGCGCGCTTTACCTTTATATTGTGCACGCAACGAGCGCGAGTATTTTTAGCTCGATGGATAACTTGCCGCACACACAAGTGGCGATGGTCTTGGGCGCATCGGTTACCGCCGAGGGCGTGCTCTCGCCGATTTTAAAAGAGCGCGCCGATGAGGCAATTGCACTCTATCAGGCGGGCAAGGTTGATAAAATTTTAGTGACCGGCGACAACGCAACCTTGAGCCACGACGAGGTCGACCCGGTGGGTAAGTATATGGTGGCGCTCGGCATTCCTAAAGACGATATTTTTTTAGACCACGCAGGGTTTGATACCTACAGCAGTATGTATCGTGCGCGCGACGTGTTTGAGGTGCAATCGGTCACCATCGTATCGCAACCGTTTCACTTGCCGCGCGCGGTGTTTATAGCGCAATCGCTCGGCCTCACCGCCTACGGCGCCTCTGCAGGCAACGGCGAGCTCTATTTGTACAACTCCGTGCGCGAGATACCCTCGTCGGTCAAAGCGGTGTACGACATTATTTTTGCGCGCGTGCCAAAATATTTGGGCGCGCAGTATCCAATAGAGGGCGACGGCGAGCCGACATGGGGCGGCGCGCCAACGACGACGCCCATTTGGCAGTAAGGTAGAATAGAGGTATGGGCACATACGAAACAGAGCCTCCTTTTAGCAGTGCGCTTTTGCATGAGGCGCGCACCGG
The DNA here is from genome assembly GCA_035510635.1 of Minisyncoccota bacterium. Classification (GTDB taxonomy): domain Bacteria; phylum Patescibacteriota; class Minisyncoccia; order Phycocordibacterales; family SBAW01; genus GWA1-54-10. The sequence continues at coordinate 1,636 of DATKGU010000013.1, forward strand.
CGTTTATGCTTGCGCCAAGTGTGGGCAAGCGCTCTTTACCTCTGACACCAAGTTTGACTCCGGTTCGGGCTGGCCGAGCTTCGACGATGCTATCCCCGGCTCGGTTGCTTTGCATGAGGACAACTCCTTCGGTATGCGCCGCACCGAGGCGGTGTGCAGCAAGTGCGGTGCGCATTTGGGGCACCTTTTTGACGACGGTCCCACGCCAAGCGGCAAACGATATTGCATGAACGGCGTCAGCCTCGAGTTTAGCGAGGCCGACAAAACCGCGCTCGCCGAGTATTACAAAAATCATCCCGACGCTCCACATTCATGACTCTTTTGGTAATCGCATTCGTCGCAGGGTTGCTCACGGTGCTTGCTCCCTGCACGTTGCCGCTCCTCCCGGTGATTATCGGCGGTTCTATTTCCGGCAAATCAAATTCATGGCGCGCACTCGTTATCTCTGCGTCGCTCGGTGCGTCGGTATTTTTATTTACGCTCCTTCTCAAAGTCTCCACTCTTTTTATAAACGTGCCGCAAAGTTTTTGGCAGATAGTCTCGGGCGGCTTGCTTATTATTTTTGGGCTCGTAACTCTTTTCCCCGGCATGTGGGAGCGATTTGGTTTTGCACACACACTCAACCTCCAAGGGAATCGCTTGCTCGCGCAGGGCTACACGCGCCAAAACATTGTAGGCGACATTATTATGGGCGCGGCGCTCGGCCCCGTGTTTAGCAGCTGCTCTCCCACCTATTTTATTGTGCTTGCCACGGTGTTGCCGGTGCATCCTGCCGAGGGCGCACTCTATTTGTTGGCGTATTGCGCGGGCCTCATTCTCTCACTGCTTTTGGTGTCGGTGATAGGCCAGCGCATTGTGCTGTGGCTTGGCATTGCCTCCAACCCGCGCGGATGGTTTAAACGCACCATTGGCGCACTGTTTTTACTCATTGGCATCATCATTGCCGCGGGTTACAGCACTTCACTCGAAAGTACCATTCTCTCGCACGCGGGCATCTTTGATGTTACGCAGATAGAGCAGCATCTCCTTGGGGTTCAAAATTTAAGCAAAGCATCGCAGTACAAGCTAGCTCCCGAGCTTGCCGGCATCGACGGCTACATTAATACTGGGGGCCAACCGATAACGCTCGCTTCGCTCCGCGGCAAAGTGGTGCTGATAGATTTTTGGACGTACAGCTGTATCAATTGTTTGCGCACGATACCGTATCAGAATGCATGGTATGCCAAATATAAAGACCAAGGGCTGGTAATTATAGGTGTTGAAACCCCGGAGTTTGCGTTTGAACATGTACAAAGCAATGTGGAGGCTGCGGTTAAAAGCCTCGGCATACAATATCCTGTTGTGCAGGATAACGAGTATGCAACCTGGAACGCTTTTAACAATGAGTATTGGCCCAACGATTATTTGGTAGACATCGACGGCTACATTGTCGACCAACACTCGGGCGAGGGCGACTACGCACAAACTGAGGCCGCGATACAACAAGCGCTCGCCGAGCGCGCGGCGCGCATGGGCACCACAACCATGTCGATAGCTACCAGTACGGTCAATATTCCCGAGGCCAACTTAAGCGCCATACAAAGCCCCGAAACATATTTTGGCTCCAGTCGCAACGAGTTTTTGGGCAATGGCACACAAGGGCAAAGCGGCGTGCAGGCTTTTACTATACCCGATACCCTAAACCCTAATACCTTATATCTAGGCGGCAGTTGGGATGTCGAGCCCGAGTACGCCGCAAATCAAGCGCCGGCTTCTATCGTGTATGAGTACAGCGCGCACGACATAAACTTGGTTGCAAGCGGCGGCATGGCGGGTGTTACGCTTGATATTTTGCTCGACGGCAAACCGGTAGGGAACTTGGCGGGCACCGACACAAGCGCTACCACCTCAACCGCATATATAAAGGAGGATCGTCTTTATAACTTGGTGCACGATGCCACGCCGGGCGTGCATACTATCGAAATCCGCGTTGAAAACGCGGGGCTTGAGGCCTACACTTTTACCTTTGGGTAGACGCCCAGTGCGGGTGAGAGGTATAATAGGCTAGTTTCGCGTTCATACTATTATTGTTAACTAATATACGTTACATACTATGGCTAAATGGATTATCGGTATTGTCGTTGTGATACTCATCGGGGTTGGTTTGTGGTATAGCGGCGTGCTCGGCACCTTTATGACGCCGCCTGCTCCGGTACAACAAACAGCGACTACTACACCCCAAACACAGCAAGCGGCAGCTCAGCCGGAAGATGGCATGAGCGCCAACAACGACGCTTCGGACGCAGCTATTACTCAGGACACTGCGGCTATCGACGCGCAGATGCAGGGCCTTACCACCGACTCGGCTAATGTCGACACGAGCCTCAACGACAAGTCGGTGCAGTAATCATTACTCATAACATACATACACCATGACACTAAAACAATTTATATTCCGCGCCGCACTGCTCTTGGGGCTTATCACGCTCACGCCGGCGCTGGTGCTGGCGCAAACGAGCGTCACTACCGGTGTTAATGCGAGCGCGTCTGTCACCGGCACGTCTGCGACCGTATCCGCGAGCACCAAAATTACTGCCACGCTCGCCAAAGCAAAAACGCGCGGCGATACCGAGATAGACCGCCGCACTGCCGCTCTCACCGACCTCAACACCCGCGTGCAGGCGATGCAAAAAGTGACCGATGCGTTTAAGCAGTCGCTCAGCACCACGGTTACAAGCGAGATATCCGCACTCGCCACGCTCAAGGCAAAAATTGATGCCGACACCGATGCTGCGACACTCAAGACCGACCTCCAGTCGATTACCACCTCCTACCGCGTGTTTGCGCTGGTGTTGCCGCAAGGCCGCATCGCCGCTGCCGCCGACCGCGAGGTAACGCTTGTCTCGATGATGTCGACGCTTGGTGCCAAGCTCCAGGCGCGCGTGCAAACGGCAGGGCAGGGCGGCGCTGATGTCACCGCACTCACGGCTGCACTCACCGACATGGCAAGCAAGTTGCAAGACGCTCAAACGCAGGCCGAGGCTGCGGTGAGCACGAGCGCTGCGCTCACGCCCGACAATGGCAATGCAACACAAATGGCAAGCAATACCGCGGCACTTAAAGCGGCACGCGGTGATATAAAAACCGCTCAGGCCGATTTGGTAGCCGCTCGCAAAGACATAACGACAGTTACTGCAGGTCTCAAAGCAGTAGCGCCTGCCTCGGCAGCAGCCTCAACTACTGCGCAGTAAAGATTCCTTTATTATCCATCAAAAAAGGCCTACGCAAAACTTTGCGTCGGCCTTTTTTATTCATGTATCACTATCGGGCCTTCGAGTTTTTTCTCCGGGATGTTGAGCCACAGCGAGGCTATTGCGCCCACTATGAGGAGTGCCATGCCGGTGAGGAAGATGGTGTGATACGCGTCAACCTGCGCTTTGAGCTCTATGAGCGCAATGTATGTTTGCGTCGCTACAGCCGTGTGCACATAGAGCACGCTGTTGCTTGCAATTGAGAGCACGTTGCTGTCGGTGGCGTTTTGGAGGATGGTGCCAAACAGTGCAATGCCAAATGCGCCCGCTATGTTGCGCACGAGCGCGAGTATCGAGGAGGCAACGCCCATCTCCTCGCCCGGCACGATGGCCGCGATGGCGCCGGTGCGCTGTGCCATGCCAAAGCCAAGCCCAAACGCCATGACCGCGAGCGGTATCATGATGTCCATTGCCGTGGCGCGCACGTCTATAAAATAGGCAAACAGATAGAGGCCAAACGCCGCAACCGCAGTTGACGCAAAAATGACATACTTGGCTTTAATGCGGCCGGTGAGCGCGCCGCCAAGCGGCGAGGCAAGCATGAGCGCAGCCGCCATCGGGATAAAAAGATAGCCCGACTGCGTGGCGCTATAACCGAGAAACGTCTGTGCAAAAATCGGGATGAGAAAGATGCTGCCCGAGAGGCCCATAAACACGATAAAGTTGTTGGTGAGCGTATTGACAAATACCGAGTTTTTAAAAAACTTGAGGTCGACAATGGGCTCGGGGTGGTTGCGCTCGATAAAATAAAATACCGTCATAAAAATGACGACGCCAGCGTAACAGAGCACGCTGTTAAGCGAGGTCCAACCCCAGCTGGTGCCTTGGTCGAGCACGAGCACGAGGCTGGAGAGTGCCGTGCCGAGCGTGAGCGCTCCCCACCAATCAAAGGAGACGGTTTCGCGGCCGGTAGACTCCGGCACAAACACGAGCGCCATCAGCATGCCGATTATCCCCACGGGGATGTTGATAAAAAATACCCACCGCCAGCCAAAGTTGTCGATGATAGGGCCGCCCAAAAGCGGTCCGACCACGGCCGATGCCGCAAACACGCTCGACCAGATGCCAAGCGCCTGCGCCCGCTCGCGCCCTTCTTTAAAGGTAAAGGCGAGTATAGCCATGGCGGTGGGGTAGTCGGCCGATGAGGCAATCGCTTGTATGATGCGAAACACAATCATCGAGCTCAAGTTCCACGCAAGCCCCGCCAGCGCGGAGCCGATGATAAAAATGCCAAAGCCCATCAAATACACTTTTTTGCGCCCCACGGTATCGCCGAGCTTGCCCCATACCGGCACAAACACGGCGTTGGCCAAGATGTAAGCGGTGGCTATCCAGCCTGCAGCGGAGACAGTAATCGCAAAGTCGTTTATTATTTTTGGGAGTGCGAGGTTAACAATCGTTTGGTCGAGGCGCCCCAAAAAAGTGCCGACCATCACGGTGGCTAAAATAAGCCATTTTGAATTGTCGTTTTTTTCGGGCATCCTGAATAGGTATGGTTACTGCGTTTTGTAGACCCACACTTTTGCCGACATGCCGTTTTTAAGCTGCGGATATGCGCTCGTGTCAAATTTTATTTTGACGTCAAAGTTTTGCTCCTCGCGATTGTCGCTCACGGTAAATACCACGTCGGATGCTTCCGAGGTGGGCGATACTTCGTCGACGACGCCATAAAATTTTTGGCTGCCAAACGCGTCGGCGGTAAACTCCGCCGTTTGTCCGACTTGTATATCAACGAGGCCTTTGTCTTCCTCAACTTGGCCCACGACGCGCAATTGCGTCGGGTCGATGGTACTCACCACCACATCGGATGGCCCGACGATTTGTCCGATATTGTTGTTAACGCTAATGACCAAACCTCCTGAGGTCGATTTGATAAGCTCGGTGCCGACGCTTGCCACCACCGTGTCGGGCGGGAGCGTCTGGCCCACTTGCACATACACGTCGTTAAGCGTGCCAGAGGTGGTGGGCGAGAGATCAACAATAGGCGCCTCTATTTGCGCCTTGTCGATATACACGGTGTGGCTTGACGCCGCCAAGTAGGCAATGGCGCCGATGCCGCCGCCCAAGACCACAACGATAAAGGCCGCGAGTGCCAGTACTTTTGGATTAGTCTTTTGTTTTTCCATATTAGTTAGCCGAGGGGATAGTAATATTTGCGTTCATGCCGGAGGTAATGGCCGGGTCGGCGCTTAGAAACTCTAGGGTTGCTTTGTAGCCCTGCGGCGCTCCTGCCGCATCGCTTGTGGGGCTCGGTGCGGTATCAACCGACACCACCTGTGCCGCAAAGTGCCGCGCGTTGCCGTAGGCATCGAGTGTGACATCGGCCGATGCGCCAACTTTTATTTTGGCGATGTCGATTGCGGTAAAATATGCCACCACCTGCAAGGCACTCTCAGGGTTGAGCGAGATAGCGACCGTGTTTGGAGCTACAGTGTCTCCTGTTTTTACCTGCACGCTCGCAACGGTGCCCGCAAACGGAGCAACCACTATCGAGTTTTGTATCTGTGCGTCAATGTTTTCCACTTGCGCCTGTGCCGCGGCAACCTCCGCCTCTGCGGCTTGGATACTCTCTGGCGTTGCAGCAGCGTTGAGCTGGTCGAGCGCGTTTTGTGCGCTTGTAACCGCAAGCTTATCCGCCGCTATTTGTTGTTGTGCAGTTTGGATTGAGCTGATGAGCCCGTTGATTGAGGCTTGCAGCGAACCCACCGAAACTTCTGCGCCTGCAACCGACGCGCTCCCAAAGTTTGAAGAGGGGACTGCGCTGCCGAGCGCCACCAAAAGCGCATCGGTGTACGCGCGCACATCATTCAAGTGGGTAAGCGAGAGTATGAGCTCGTTTTCAATTTGCGATTGAGAATCGCTGGGGAGCGATGATACCTCGGTGTCCCATGCCGCAAGGCTCGCTTCGGCCGTGGCGCGGGTGTTTACCGCGTTGACAGAGTTTTGCGTGTTGGTGGTGGTAAATACGAGTGTTGGATTGTTGGAGCTTGCTTGGTTAAACAGCGTATCGGTGTTGCTGCTGACACTGCTAAATGATTTGTCATACGCCTCCGCTATGGCCGTGGCCGCATTGGTGTACGCGTTTTGGAGTGCAACCTGTGCCTGGTCGATGGCGGTTTGTTTTGCCGTTACATCTACGGTGCGCGGCGGGGCCTCGAGCTGCGCAAGATTTGCCTGTTGATTTTGAAGCGTGGCTGAGGCTCCCGCAAGCGCCGCGTTAAGCGTTGCGGTGTCGAGCGATGCGAGTACCTCGCCTGCATACACGTGTGCGCCATCGCTCACTGCCACGCTTGCAACAAGACCTCCGCTTTGGAAGGCAACGTTAGGATTTTGCGCGGGCTCCACCGTACCGGTAGCGGTGAGGCTTTGTGCCGTGCTTGTGGCGTTGGCGGCGCTGAGAGTGCTATTTGGTACGGCGGTTTCAATATGATAGTAAATACCGCTGCCAATCGCGACCACCACCACGAGTGCGATAGAGCCAAGCACGAGCGGATGCGTAAACAAAGTGTTTGATGCTGTTTTCATATCCAAAAAATAATATATAAATTACGTTACGCGTTGTTTTTAATAATTTCCTGCAAAATCCGGTTGAGCTCCTTGCGGTCCCGTGCGTCGAGAGGGCCAAAGAGTTTACTCAATATGGCATGCTTTTTTGTCTCAAACGTCTTAAACGCACGCTTGCCCTTGGGAGTGGCCATAAGCTCCACCCGGCGGCGGTCCTTGGTATTGGCGCGGCGCTCCAGCAGCCCCGCCTGCACAAGCTCCTCCACCAAAAAGGTTGCCGAGGGAGCCTTGATGTTAAAATACCGCGCCACATCTTGCATGGAGGTATGCGCGCCCGGTTTTTTTTGCTGCGCCACAAACCACAGTGTTTGGCACTGCGAAAGAGGCATGCCTACAGCCCCCTGCAGGCGACTTTTAATAAGCAAACTCACTTCGGTAAACAATGTGGCGGTGGTATCGGTCCCCGGGGTATGTTCCATACTCTAATAGTTAGACTTACTAAGTATATACCACCAATCCTGGTTTGTCTATGAAGCGAGTTGTGGACAAAAAGGGCACCCCTTGCATAGTGCCTAAAGCTCTGGTATTGTAGTGCCAGACCGATTTTGGGCTGTGTTGGCCGGATGGCCTGTATTCTTATTAATTTACTCTATTATATATGTCACTGTATCGCTCTCTCCTCACATTTCTCGGTGCGCTTGTTATAACGGCTGCTTTTGTGCCGGCTTTTGCGTTTGCCCAGTCATACAATTGCACCAACGGTGGCAGCTCCAATAATTGGAGCTTTTGGAACAACGGCAATACCACCGCGTGCACTCCGGGGGATCTCTTGGTGTATGTGCAGGTTACCAATAATGTAAACAACGGCTATACCACCTACAACGAGGCGCCTTCCAACTTTACCGTTGCCGTGTCGGGCCTCAACGCCAGCCCTGCAACCTTTGCTGGCTCACTCAGTGGCACGCAAGTTTCCGTCGGCGGCTCGTACTCCGTGACGGCGCTCCAGCTTAGCGGCTACAGCGCTACCTACTCGAGCGGTTGCACCGGCACGCTTGAACAAGGCGAGAGCGGACTCTGTGTAATCACCGAGAGCAACACCTCTTCGTACTACAATCAATATCCGAGCGCCTATCCGTACAACTATTACTACAATGTGCCGCTTAGCTGCACGCCGTCGTATCAAACCGTTAACCTCGGCCAGACCGCGACCTTTACCGCCAACGGCGGCGACTACAGCCAGTACAATTGGCAAACTCCTCAGCGCTCATACCTTAATATTGGCGCAGTGCTCAATGTTGCCTTTACCCAAACCGGCACGCAAACCGTGAGCGTTACCAACGGCACCGATGTTGAGTCGTGTACGGTCAATGTGGTTGCAAGCGGCGCTCCGGTTGTTGTAAATTCGGTGTATCCGAACAACACCTACGGAACTGCCTCCGGCTCCGGTTACGGCGTGTATGTAACGCCAACGTATATCCCGAGCCTCCCCAACACCGGCTTTGCGCCGATGTCGAGCGCCGAGGCGGCGTCTGCTGTTGCGCTCATGATTGCCATGGCGCTTGTTGCACTCCCTTATGTCAGAAAAGCCTTTACTGTTGTACTCGGCTAAATCGGTTGTGGTTGTGCAAAACCCGCGCAGCAACTGGTTGCGCGTTGCCGCCATTACCATGGGATTTTTTGTCGTGTTCGTTGGCGCGGCAAATATAGCAACGCGTCTTGCGGATACGCTCGGCCCTAACGCCTCGCTCGATATCTTTGCGCCTGCGATTGCCGTGACCGATCCCTCGGCGCTCAATTCGTTTAAAACTGCAACGGTTTCGACTGGTTCGACTGCGCTCACCACAGGAAGCTCGGCAACCACCACGCCTATTACTCCCGCGCGGCTTATCATCTCTTCGATTGGCGTTAATGCCAACGTTGAGCAGGTCGGCAAAAAAGCCGACGGCTCGATGGGCACGCCGCAAACATTTGGCGATGTTGCATGGTATGCGCTCGGCGCAAAGCCGGGAAGCCCGGGCAACGCGGTTATCGACGGCCATGTCGACAATGCGCTCACCACGGCGGGCGTCTTTATGCATCTCTCGCAGGTGCATTTGGGCGACCTCATAGAGGTTGCCGATGCGTCGGGTGCCACGCGCACCTTTGTGGTCAACAATATCCAAGAAGTTCCGGCCGACTCTGCGCCGGATGCGTCTATTTTTACGACAACAGGGCCCGCCAGCCTCGTGCTCATTACCTGCGATGGCACTTGGGTGCCGGATGCCAAGAGTTTTGACCAGCGCCTTGAGGTGTTTGCAACGCTCCAATAAGCATGGTAGGGTAGGGGCGTTCGAGTAAGTTCTCCTTTATGGCTATTACGCCTAGCGGAGGGTCGCCTTACGTAGAACTAGTTAATTAGTACAACGTATTTCGCGTAATATGGCACGTAAATTGTTTGTGGGCGGACTTCCGTACCGCACCACCGGAGACGAGCTTCGCGACGCATTCGCTCAAGCGGGTGAAGTCGCATCGGCCTCTGTCGTGACTGATCGCGAGACTGGCCGCTCCCGGGGCTTCGGCTTCGTGGAGATGGTCAATGACGGTGATGCTGAAGGTGCAATTGCCATGTGGAATGGCAAGGACTTCGGTGGTCGCATGCTCACAGTCTCCGAGGCACGTCCCAAAGCAGCGTAATCTCACGATTACTGTTTTACAAAAAACTCCCTTCGGGGAGTTTTTTGTTATCATGGTGCAAGCAATAGTAGTACATGGGGCAATAAGTCGAAGCCTGACGAGGCGAGACATAGCAAATTTTTAGCAAAAAATTTGTGGTGACCCAGGTATTACTATTGCTGGAACTATGCAATCTATCAGTACACTACTCAAAGATCTCAAGACGTTTTACAAAAAAGAAGCGCGGGGCCATTTGCCTTGGCGTAAAACTCGCGACCCATACAAGATTTTGGTATCAGAAGTGATGTTGCAACAAACACAGGTGGAGAGAGTCATACCTTTCTATAACAAATTTATAAAGAAATTTCCTACCCCCAAAGCGTTTGCCAAAGCAACACTAAGCGATGTGTTAAAAGAGTGGCAAGGTTTGGGCTACAACAGGAGAGCAAAGTTTTTGCATGAGGCGGCAAAAATAATTACAGAAGAGGGGTTTACAGGCCAAAAACTCCCCGGCGTTGGTCCATATACGCAAGGCGCGGTTTTAGCATTTGCGTTTAATAGGTCAGAGGTTTTTATAGAGACAAACATACGCACAGTATTCTTTCATTACTTTTTTAACAGAAGGGCACCTTCTGCAACAGATGCAGAAGGTGCCCTTCTGCAGATTGCTGACTCTGAAATTTTGCCGCTAGTAGAAGAAGCGCTCAAAAAATCAAAGATGGAGCCGCGCGATTTTTATGCGGCATTGATGGACTACGGCTCGTATCTCAAGCAAAACGGCGTCAAAGTAAACTCACGCAGCAAACATTATGTTAAACAGTCAAAGTTTGAGGGCTCCGCGCGGCAACTGCGGGGAGCAATCCTCCGCGAACTCTTTAAAAAACCGGCTACGCTTATCCAATTAGAAAAAAATCTCTCGCCGCGTACGCGAAGAGAGATTGCAAGAGAACTGGAGCGTCTCAAGAAAGAGGGTTTACTCAAGAAACGGAGTGTCAATTTTGAGGTCGTGTAGGACCTCCCAACTCGGGACTGTGTCCTGAGTTCTCACACAGCTCGCCCTGCTCATTCAAGTGATAACTAAATCTATAATAATCACCCCCTCTGGTGAAGAAGCTACCACTTGCCGGACAAACTTGAACGAGCTTAATGCCAAAGCGCCCACACAGGCGACATTGGGTTGTAATGGGGTATGTTATTTCAGGAGATGAAGCTATCTCCCCAAACCAAGCATTCCATGCGCGACCCATTATGGCCTCCTCCCGTACAAAGAATCTGCGCACAACTATAGCGCATCCGCTCTTTTTAACAACCGATACGCTATGAATGTTACACTCCCAAAACAACCGGTATCACTATTGGTCTTTTATTGGTTTTTTCGAAGAGGAAACGCGCTACCGCGTCGGTCACTTCGTTTTTAACCATGTCGAAGTTGATGGGGTTTTGGCCATGGCTCGACTCCTCGATCGTCTTTTTAACAATGAGTCGCGCTTGGCTTAAGAGCTCCTGATTTTCACGCAAATACACAAAGCCGCGCGAGATGATGTCGGGGCTCTTGCGTAGGCGGCCGGTTTTGGGGTTGACCGTTGCGATGATGACAAACATGCCCTCCTGCGCAAGCACCGTGCGGTCGCGTATCACCACCTCTTGTATATCGCCGATGGCAAAGCCATCAACAAGGCGCAAGCCTGCCGGAGCGGACTCTTTAAGCCGCACGATTTTTTGACCCTCATCGCGTATCTCGATAATACAGCTGTTGTCGGGCACGATTATCTCGTCTTCGCTCCTGCCGCATGCTTTGGCGATGTCGGCATGCACGCGCAACATGTAGTGATAGCCGTGCATCGGCATAAAGAAGCGCGGGTTTATTTTTTGATGAATCCAAAACGTCTCGTCGCGGTTGGCATGGCCTGAGGCATGCACGTCGGCTGTGTCGCGGTGGATGATGCGCGCACCTTGGCGCGAGAGATTGTCTTTAAGTTTTTGCACCGAGCGCTCGTTGCCCGGCACCACCGAGGATGAGAGCACAATAATGTCGCCCTTTTTAATTTTTACATATTTGTGCGTCTTCATCGCGATGCGCATGAGTGCCGCAAACTCGTCGCCTTGTGCTCCAGTGCCGAGGATAACTATCTTGCTGTCGGGCAAACTCTCGAGCGCCTCGGGGCCGATAAAAGTCTTTTCGGACACTTTAAGAAGCCCAAGCTGTTTAACTATCTCGATGTTTACCTTCATAGAGCGGCCTTCGACGAGGATTTTTTTGCCTGCGCGCTCGGCGCTCTCGATGATGCGCATGATGCGCTCGAGTTGCGATGAAAAAGTACCGATGATGAGCCGGTTGTTGGAGGTGCGGATTATCTCATCCATATTTTTTTGCACCAGCCGCTCGGGGGTGGAGAAGCCCGGCCGCTCGCAGTTGGTGGAGTCGGCGCCAAGAAAGAGCACTTTTTTGTCTTTAAAGTACTCAAAGTGTTCCTCTTCGAGAGGTGTAGGAACACCGTCGACATGGTCGAGCTTAAGGTCGCCGGTAAACACCAGCTCGCCGTAGGGTGTTTCGATAATGATGCCCATCGAGTCGGGGATGGTGTGTGTCACCGAGAAAAATCGCACACGCAAATTGCCCACGCGCACGGTGTCCTCCTTTTCAACCTCGTGGATGGTAACCGGTTTGAGGTTGGGGAACTCCTCTTGGCGTTTTTTAATCATGAGGCCGGTGAGCTCGCGGGTGTAAATCGGCGGATAGCCGATGCGGTCGATGATGTAGGGGATACCGCCAATGTGGTCGAGGTGGCCGTGCGTGATAAACATCGCGCGGATTTTATCGCGGCGGTCCTCAAGATATTTGGTGTTGGGCAAAATATAGTCGATGCCCGGCGTGTCCTCCTCTTTAAACTGGAATCCGCAGTCGACGATGACGATGTCATCGCCAAACTCGACTGCGGTCATGTTGCGGCCTATCTCCTCAACGCCGCCGAGCGGGATGATACGGATATTGCCTGCCTCAAGCGGAGGGATGGGCTTTTCGTCGGGGTTGGAGCCTTGCTCGGCCACTATGCGCACCGGGTGCGCTTGGTGCGGGCGTGGGCCCTCACGGCGCAGTTTACCGCGTCCTAGTTTGCCTCTTCCTATTGGTTTGTTTCCGACATGCCTGTGAGGGCGCGGAATAAATTTTTTTGTCTGTTCGTCCATACTGATAATTAACTATTAATATTTTATTTTCGTACAAAGATGGGCCACACGCTCTCGTTTTCGCGATGCCAATTGGTGACGCTGAGAAATCGGTCACTGGGTGATTCGATAAAGCCCATATCGAGACCTTGCAAATTAGTAGGTACAATATACACGAAATCGGGCGCATAGAGAAATACGGCGGGGATGTCGGCATTAAGCTGCGCTTCAAATTGGCTATACAGCTTTGCGCGCGTGGCGTCGTCGTCGGTGGTGCGCAACTGCTCCAAGATGTTGTCGGCAGTCGAGTTGGCGTAGAGCGCGATGTTGAGGCCCGGGTCGGTGCGCTGGCTTGAGTCCCAAAACGCAAAGAGGTCGAGCTCACGGCCGATAACTTCGCCAAAGAGGAGTGCGTCGTATTTGCGCGGGCGGATGACGTTTTGCGAAAGGTCGCCTTGGTCGTAAATTTGCACATCAACTTTGGCTCCCATTTTTTGCCACTCGGTTTGCACGTATTGCGCCGCCGCGCGGAGCTCCGGCACGTTGTCGGTTGCGAGGCTAAACTCGAGCACGGTGGTTTGCGCACTTTTGCCGCTGCCGGTTGTTTTTTGGAGGACACCGCCCGGGCCCGCAACCCATCCGGCTTTGATAAGCTCTGCGCGCGCCGCGAGTGCCGGGTCGGTTGAGGTTGCGCTCGCAGCACTCGAGTTAGTCTCGCTCACACCCGAGACGCTTGGCGGCACGGGGCCGGTAAGTGGCGTGCCATAGCCTCCGAGCACGCTATTGATGAGCGCATTGCGGTCGATGGCATCCTGCAAAGCCTGCCGCACCGCGTGGTCGCGCAAAACGGTTGACTGATTTTGATTAAAAAATACGCCAAACACGCGGTTGAGCGGCGCGCTCACCACCCGCTCGTTGCTGCCAAGCGTAGGTAAGTTGGCGGGTGTGAGACCGCTTGCCGCTTCTATGGCACCGCTCTCGAGCGCCGAGTCGACCTCGCTCTCGTTGGCATAAAAGTTGAGCGTGATGTCATCAAGGTATGGCCTGCCGAGCGTGTAGTTGTTAAACGCTTTGAGATCGTACGAGGACGGGATGCCGGAGGAGTTGCGCGAAATTGAGCCTATCTCAAACGGCCCGGAGCCGATGGGGCTAATGTTGAGATTGCTAAAAGAAAACTCGTCGTCGCTGACGTCTTGCCAAAGCGACTTAGGCAAGATGCCCATGGTGAGATTCTCAATAAAAGGAGCGTACGGCTGCTTTAGCGTAAACTGCACCGTGCGCGCGTCTATCTCGGTGACGGTAACGCCGCTCCAGTTGGCTTGAAGCGGGCTCTTAAGCGCCGGATCTTGCGTTTTTTGTATCGTAAACACGACATCGTCGGCCGTTACCGGCGTGCCGTTTTGGAAGGTGGCATTGTTGCGCAATATAAAGGTATAGGTTTTTCCATCGGGGGAGACGGTGTAGCTCTCGGCGAGGTCGGGCACGTAGTCACCCTCGGGAGTTGCTTTGAGCAGGCCCGAGTACACAAGCGAGGTGAGGTCGTGGTCGGAGTCGGAGAGCGCCAACACCGGGTTGATAAAACGAGGGCTACCTATCAACCCCTCGCTCAAGCTCCCGCCATAGGCAGGCACCGAGGTGAGGAACGAAGCGTTAAGCAAATAGATGAGCCCTATCGCAGAGACAACGCATACGCCCGCAAAAAAAAGAAACAGCGTGCGCCCGCTGGCAGAGAACGACTCATAAGTGTTTTGTGCCGTGCGCAATATGTCGCGCATAAGGAAATGGAGGTTACGTAGTTACTTGTTGAGCATTAGCGCAACGATGCACGAAAGCGCAAACAAAATACCAAGAATAATAGAAGCGTAAAACAAGACTTTTTCCGAGCCGCGGCGGGTGTGGAAAGCGGCGCTAAAATTGTCGCCGCCAAACGCGCCGCCGAGCGATGCACCTGTTTGCTGGAGCAAGATACAACCAATAAGCAGTACCGAAAGTACTATTTGCACTACTGGTAAAATCTGGGGCAAAATGCCGCCCGAAGTCATTACTAGGGAATATAGCACAAGAGCCTTTTGTGCGCAATCGGCCCGTTACTTTGACATTTCTCCAAAAGTTAACTATATTTGCCGCATGAAAAAGCACAAAAAACCTTTGGCTAAAACAAAAAAAGCTTCTCCTAAAAGCAAAGCGGGAGTTATGCCTCTTGGCGACCGCGTTTTGGTAAAACCTTTTAAACCCGAAGACGCGCACAAGACCACGAGCTTTGGCATCATCATCCCCGACACGTCTGCTAAAGAAAAACCCGAGCAAGGCACGGTAGTGGCAGTGGGCCCCGGCAAAAAAAACGAGGACGGCCGCGTGGTGCCTATGAGCGTTAAGGTGGGCGACAAAGTAATGTTTAGCAAATATGGTTTTGATGAAATAAAAGTAAACGGCGTTGAGTATTACATCGTGACCGAAAGTTCGATACTAGCTATCCTCGATTAATGTATGGCAAAACAAATTCTTTTTGACGAGCGTGCGCGCCGCGCACTTAAAAGCGGCATCGACAAAGCAGCCAACACCGTCAAGGTGACGCTGGGGCCCCGTGGTCGCAATGTGGTTATCGAGCGCAGCTACGGCGCGCCGAGCATTACCAACGACGGTGTTACCATTGCAAAAGAAATCACGCTCAAAGATAAGTTTGAAAACATGGGCGCGGAGATTGTGAAAGAGGTTGCCACCAAAACCAACGACATCGCCGGCGACGGCACCACCACGAGTGTTGTGCTCCTCCAAGCAATAGTCGAGGAGGGGATGAAGCACACCGAGATGGGACTCTCGGCCATGGGCGTTCGCTCGGGGATAGAAAAAGCGACAGCCGAGGCGGTGCTTGCACTCAAGTCGCTTGCAAAACCAATTAAGACCGACGAGGAGGTGCGCCAAGTGGCAACCATCTCGGCAGAGAGCGCAGAGATTGGCACGATTATTGCTGACACTATTAAAGAGGTAGGCAAAGACGGCGTGGTAACGGTGGAAGAGAGCCAGAGCCTTGGCATCGACAAAGAGCTTGTTGAGGGGCTCAAGTTTGAGCGCGGCTACGTGAGCGCCTATATGGTGACCGACGCGGCGCGCATGGAAGCAATCCACAAAGAGGCGCTCATTTTGATTACCGACAAAAAAATATCATCGATACAAGAGATACTCCCTGTGCTTGAGAAGGTTGCCAACAGCGGCAAAAAAGAGCTGGTAATTATTGCCGACGACATCGACGGCGACGCGCTCACCACCTTGGTGCTCAACAAATTGCGCGGCACCTTTAATGTGCTTGCGGTAAAAGCGCCCGGCTATGGCGACAAGAAAAAAGAAATGCTCGGCGACATTGCAGCCACCACGGGAGGCATGGTTATCTCCGACGATGTCGGCATCACGTTTGAAAAAGCCGAGCTCTCGATGCTTGGCCACGCAAGCAAAGTGATTGCAACTAAAGACTCCACCGTAATTGTGGGAGGCAAAGGTGCTAAAAAAGATATCGAAAAGCGCATAACGGAGATACGTGCGCAGATAAAAACAACCGACAGCAAGTTTGATAAAGAAAAACTTGAGGAGCGTCTCGCCAAACTCCAAGGGGGCGTCGCGGTGATACGCGTGGGTGCAGCCACCGAAACAGAAATGAAGTATCTCAAACTTAAAATTGAGGATGCAGTTAATGCCACCAAAGCTGCTATCGAAGAGGGCATTGTTGCAGGCGGCGGCACCGCGCTTGTAAAAGCTTCACAAAAAATTGCGGAGACGTTTGCAAAAAATAAAGCAGGCGTGCCGCTCGCGGAGCAGGTTGGGTATGAAATTATTGTAAAGGCGCTCGAGATGCCGCTCCGACAAATTGCTCACAATGCGGGTGTTGATGCCGGCGTAGTGGTAGAGAAAGTGCGCGATGCCAAAGGCAATGCGGGTTACGACGCGGTTAAAAACGAAGTTATTGCCGACATGCTCCTCGCGGGCATTGTCGACCCGGTTAAAGTAACGCGCACGGGGCTCGAGCGCGCTGCAAGTGCCGCGGCTATGCTCCTTACCACCGAGGCTGCGATAGCCGAGGAGCCAAAAGAAGAGAAAGAGAGCACAAATCCCGACATGGGCGGCATGGACTATTAATATAGTTTCCAAAGGTGTACCAATAAAAAAGCCGCCTCGGAAATCCGGGGCGGTTTCGTGTCTGTCTACTAGTTGGCCGTACTGTGGGGAAATATGCACTGGAATGGGACTATTTTTACGCCGCACTCCGCGTTGGACCAGCGCTTTTGAGCTGCGGATACAGCGGTTTGCGGATCCTCATACACCGCCGACTTGCCAAAACAACGTACGGCAATCAGAGGATTTAAAAAGAGTTTGCCTGCGGGATATCTCTGGTCGATCAAATGATGTTGGAGGTCCTTGTGTGTGAGCATTCCGATACGATACTCCCGCTGACCCGAGCCGTTGACCAGAGTGCCTATCACGAAAATTGACTCCCGCGGATAGCCGGTCCGCTCAATGGCCACAGACGACATGGCCTGTGCTTTCATTTTGGCTCGGAATTCGTTCCGTGATAGTGGAATCACAGGGGCCGTCTCTGTAACAGCCTCGGTATTTTCCTCCGCCTCAACAGGAGTTTGGCTTGAGGCCTCGTTCTGTAGAGGGGTAGTAGTTGCTCCCTGTCCAAGGACTGCGCTACCGGTATATATCGGTTGTCGTCTCATCGCTCGTTCTCCACATTGTGCTACAAGTCCATAGTCAAACTACCACATTTTTAAAAACTTGCAATTTGGGTAGAAGTGTTATAATTGCAGCATGATTATACTCTATGTAGTTTTGATAGTTTTAGTACTAATCGTGCTGTGGGCAGTGGGCGCGTACAACCACTTTGTGCGCATGGTGCAGCGCGCTAAGGAGGCGTGGGCCGACATCGATGTCCAGCTCAAGCGCCGCTACGATCTTATCCCTAACTTGGTGGAGACGGTCAAAGGCTACGCCGCACACGAGCGCGGTGTGTTTGAAAACGTCACTGCCGCACGCTCGGCTGCGATGGGTGCCACGGGCACTGCCGCAAAGGGGGCTGCCGAAAACATGCTAAGCGGCGCACTCAAAAGCCTCTTTGCAGTTGCCGAGGCTTACCCTGATTTGAAGGCCAACCAAAACTTTCTTGACCTGCAACATCAGTTGGCCGACACCGAAGACAAAATCCAGGCTGCGCGCCGTTTTTACAACGGTAATGTGCGCGACCTCGACACCGCTCTGCTTAGTTTCCCCGGCAACTTTATCGCCGGAGCCTTTCACTTTACGGCGATGGAGTACTTCCAGCTTGACCAAGCCGATGCCGCAGCCCGCGAGCCAGTTAAAGTTCAGTTTTAATGGCAACACTTTACACTCACCAAGACGAAAATATTGCAAAGACATGGACGCTCATGTTTGTGTTTTTGTGCCTCGTCATAGGGCTCGGCTGGGCAATCTCGTGGTACTTTAACAGCCCCGGCATTTTAATTATTGCGGTTATTATTGCCGTCGCCATGAATGTAGCGAGCTACTGGTACTCCGACAAAGTCGTGATAGCCTCGGCGCGTGCCGTGCCTGCAAGCCCCGAGCAATATCCAACGCTCCATCGTGTGGTAGAAAATTTATGCATCACAGCCGGCTTGCCCAAACCAAAACTCTATATTATTAACGATCCCGCCCCAAACGCGTTTGCCACCGGCCGCAACGCCAAGCATGCGGCACTGGCGGTGACGAGCGGCCTTTTAAACATGATGGACGAAAATGAGCTTTCGGGCGTGATTGCGCACGAGCTCTCGCATATTGGCAATCGCGACATGCTTGTCTCTACCGTGGCGGTGGTACTGGTGGGGTTTATCTCTATTGCCGACAACTTTTTTTTGCGCTCGATGTTTTTTGGCGGCAACCGCGGCAACAATAAGGACAACAACAATCCTATCCTTATGATTTTTGCAATTGCATTGCTTGTACTCGCGCCGATTTTTGCAACGCTCCTCCAGCTCGCCATCTCGCGCAAGCGCGAGTTTTTGGCCGATGCATCCGGCGCACTGCTCACGCGCTATCCGGAGGGCCTCGCCTCGGCGCTACGCAAAATTGGCGCCTACTCGCAGCCGATGCGCACCGCAAGCAACGCAACCGCACACCTATATATATCCAACCCGTTTGGCCCCGGTGCATCCAAAAACTTTTTGACGCGCATCTTCTCCACCCATCCGCCAATTGAAGAGCGCATTGAGGCTTTGGTAGGGAAGGAGTAGTATGCAAAAACTTTTGATTGCGACCTCCAATGCAGGCAAGGTGGCACAATATCGCAAAGGTCTTGAGGATTTGGGGCTCGAGCTTGTGTCACTTAAAGATTTGGGATTTTCTCCGGTCGAAGAAACAGGCTCAACGTTTGAAGAAAATGCTTTGCTCAAAGCGCGCGCCTATTTTAACCAATCGGGTTTGCCGTGCATTGCCGACGACGGCGGTCTTGAAATAGATTTTTTGGGAGGGAAACCGGGTATTACGAGCCGCCGGTGGAAGACCGGCGACGAACAGGTGACCGACCAAGAGCTTGTCGAGTTTACTATCGAACAAATGCGAGGCGTCCCTGTAGAAAAAAGAACGGCGCGTTTTAGCATGGCCATGACGTTTGTGGATGCGGATGGCAAAGAGCATGTGGCACACGCATCAACCGAAGGGTATGTGCCGCTCCAGGCATCCAACACTATTTTGCCGCATTTGCCGTTTGACTCGGTACTTTTTATCCCGCAGTTTGGCAAGACTCGCTCTGAATTAACGCAGGAGCAGTATGAAAGTATAAGCCAGCGTTTTTTGGCGCTCAAAAAATTAAAACCAATTATTGCCGAAGCTCTTTGTGGAAACTAAAAAATAAGTGTTGGGCTGTAGAGGAGCACACCTATTGCGACAAGCGAGTTAAAGATAAGCCACAGCGAGTAGCACACAATAAGCGGCGGCTCGCGGTGCGCGGCGGCGTATATAATCCACGGGATATCAAACAGCGCGTAGAGGCTCCACGTAAAAAAGGAGATGCCCGAAACGTTGTGCGTCGTGTAAATCTGCACGATTTGCGGGATGGTGGCGAGCGGTCCCAAGATGCCCACAACATACACGAGCACGTCGAGCAAACGCATGCGCATGGTACGTGCGGGGTAGGGTTCTTTATTGCGGCTAACAGCAACACGATGCACAAATTTCATATTGTTCTATTGTACAAGATAAAAAATGGCATAAGATGCCATAATTTGATAAGGTAACGGACGAGGAGACGTCGCATAGCGGTCTAGTGCGCACGCTTGGAAAGCGTGTGTGGGGCAACCCACCGAGAGTTCGAATCTCTCCGTCTCCGCCAAGTCGGGAGTTTTATTAGGCTTTCTTTTTCTTTTTTTGGACGTCGGCTATGCCTTGGTTGAAGCCCTCTTTTACTTGCTTGCCAAAATTAACGACGCTGTCGGTGGCCTTCCTCATTTCGCTTTTTGCTTTTTCACGCTGAGGTTTGGACTCCTCCCATTTTTTACCGGCCTTGTGTGCAAGGTTGGTGGTTTCGTCTTTTAATACTTGTACCTGCCGGGCGGTCTCCACCACGACATCGCGCGTAGCCTTTGCCGCGTCCCAGGACTTATTTGTTTTTTTGTTGCTCATATAAATTACCTAAACGATTACTGAACCGCGCGCACGATGGCAATCAGTACACATGCTCCAAGAAGAGCCACCAGAAAACTGTACAGATTAAAACCATTTACTCCGCCATACCCAAAAAAGCTCATGACAAACCCGCCGATGAGCGAGCCCACGATGCCGATGATGATATCGGCAAGTAACCCTCCGCCGCCTCCTACAAGCATCGACGCAACCCATCCGACTAATGCTCCAAATATTATCCAGATAATGACTCCCATATATGTTTAATTATTTTTTATAAGTTTGGTAAATACGACAACCCGTTTGGTATAGATGCCTTGTGCTTTGTCCCAACTCCCTGCGCAGGTGATGAGATTGAGCCGCGCCTCCGATGTGTCGCCGCTAAAAATATCGGTCGTGGTTGCATTGTAATCGTACAATGTAACCCCAACAACCTGAAACTTGAGTGTAGTCCCATCATTGTCCACCACCTCCACCAAATCGCCCGGCGTGAGTTTGCCGAGGTTGTAAAACACCGCCTCTTTCACATTGCGTCCGTCGTAATGTCCGTCTATTACCGCGCTCCCCACGGCACCCGGCAGCGGCCCTCCGTTGTACCAACCGACATCGGTAAAGTTGGTGGGGATGCTCATGGTGCCGTCGCCGTTCCAATAGAGCCCGACACTTTGTACGTGCGCATCAACGCCGATTGAGGGGATGATGAGCCGCGAAGGTTGCCCCGGCTCCACAAATGAGGAGCCGAGACCCGCCGGGGCTGCTGCTGCCGCTGTGAGCGCGGAGGTTGCCGCAGAAAAAGCTTGAACGGTCGCTTCTCTGGTCTGGAGAAAAACCGAAAGGCCTGCCACAAGCAGGCCTACGCTTAAGGACAAAAGGAATCCTTTTGTCCAAAAGCTCTTATCTATGTGTTTGTTACTGTTGTCCATAACCGCCGCCTGTGTCCGGCAAGCTCGGAGTAGTTGTAGTGACAGGGCTAGCCGCCAACACATTTGCTATGCAGCTGGCAGTAGCGCCGTTGCTCGAAACCGTCATGGTTTTAAGTCCCGTCGACGCATAATTTGCGCTGAAGCCCGAGCCGCTCGAGTTGGTAATGGAGATGTCGGGTGATGACCAAGTGTATGCGCCATTGCCTCCCGTTGCCGAGAAGCTAGCGGTTTGTCCAAGCGTAACGTTTTGCGTTGCCGGTGAGCAGGCAAGTGTCCCACTCGTAGCTGCTGTCACAACAGTCATGTTGCAGTTTGCCGTCTCCCCGGCGCTTGCCACTGTAATGGTGTAGGTGCCCGGGTTTGGATAGCTGACTGCAAACTGGCTGCCTGATGAGTTGGTGACGCTCAAGTTCGGACCAGACCAAGTGTAGGTTCCGTTACCGCCTGTTGCCGTAAAGACGTCCGCTTGGTTGGTGCTTACCGAGGACGCACTCACACTACATCCCACCGGCGTGACTGTCTGTGCAAAACCCAATGAGCCCAAGCTCAAGGCCATAAATGCGATGCCTGTCATTATCGAAAGGGCCGCGTATGTTTTGTTTGTTTTCATAAGTATACTATGTGTACGATATTAGTAATGTTCGACCTTTTACATCCTCAATGTTCCCACACGTACCGTGTGATTCTCATGAACGGTTGAGTGCCGCCGCCATGACAAATCCCGCCATGTGGCGGGATTTGTGTGAACGTTACAATCTACTTTTTGCTAGAAACTTCCTCTGCGGTTTTGGTTGTTTGTGTAGCGCGTGTAGCTATAGTAACCGATAGCAAGAAGTACGAGGAGTAGAAGCAACCACCAGAGCCATGCTCCCGAGCCAGCACCTGATGCAGCTACCGCTGCCGCTTCTGCTGTGCCAAGGTCTGTGGCGCCCGGTGTAGCTGCAAGAGCCACTGTAGCGCCGGTTCCGATAACTCCCTGCGGTTGCACCGTGCTACCGCCTGTCGCTCCGGAAACAATGGTGGGGCCGGTCGATGCGCCGAGTACCTCTCCTTGCGGCGTTGACACCACTCCTGTGCCTGAGCCGCCACCGTTTGTCGTACCTACCGCAAGCGGGCCCGAGATGGTGCCACCACCTCCTCCACCTCCGCCCCCGCCGCCTCCACTGTTGGAAGCGACTGCGGGATTAGAGACCGTGCCTGAGAGGGAACCGGTTGTACCTGTGTCCGAGGAAGAGATTCCACTCGAAGAGAGTGTGCCCGTTACCACCGAAGCGCTGGCGATTGAGCTGCCGAGACTTGCCAGCATTACTATCATCGCAACGCCGGCAAAATTTTTAAGACTGTGTTTCATGAGAGAAGATACTAATTAATTAGTGCAACGTCTGGACGCCATAGTTGGTGGTGTACGAATCGTTTGCCGTGTTAAGAGGGATCTTTACCTGCACCAACACCTGCACTTGGAGCCCGGGCGTGGTGGTGCTAAGGTCACCAACCATGTCGAGCGGCGAGGAGTATACGTTGGCGGCGGTAAGTGTCACCGGTGTCGTGCTGGCGAGTGCCTGCGCGGACGAGATTTGCATATTGTCTGCAACCGGGATTGTGTTTGAATCAGCCGCAAGCCAGTTGGCAAAGCTCATCGAGAGATTTGGCTCGTTCGTTGGCACCGTGACGTTGAAGATATAACTCCAGCCGTCGGCATAGGTGTTGTCGGATACTGCGCTTGTTTGTACCGGAGTAATCGAGGTTACCGCGAGTACGCCCGGGCCGCCGGTAACCGTGCCGCCGATTGAGCCCGACGACGCGCTGTAGACAAACTGGTCTCCTGCATTAATCGCGCTCGTACCGAGAGGTGTCGTCACCATAATGTCGGTTGTGCCCTCGGTGGTTGTTGCGGGAGAAGTTGCAGTGATTGAGCTGTCGCTATTGACTACAATTCCTGTTGCGGAAGTGGTGCCAAAGGTCACGGAAGTTTCGCCGGTAAAGCCGGTGCCGGTGATGGTTACCACCGTGCCGCCCGCTGTTGTACCAACGCTTGGAGATACCGAGGACACTACCGGTGCTGCGGCAACCGCAGAGCCGGTTGTAAACGACGAGACTGCGCCCGGTTGCCACGTGCCGCCAATGTTAGACCATGCCGCGTAGTAGTATGTCGTGTTGGGAGTAATGGGGAGGACGCCTGCTACCGACGAAAGAGGAGAGGAAAAAGCGGCATTCGGAGCGAGCGCTCCAAGGGAAGGAGTCGAAAAGACACCGGAGGGGAGCGCCGCCGAGCTTGCGGTGCTAAAGGTGCTTGTTGCGACCCAAAACGAAGAGTCGGTAGCTGCGGTATCTCCGTTGGCGCCGTTGAGTGTTGCGCCGGTCGAAGTCACGCTTGTGGCTGCGGCGGTAGTAGGTGCCGTTGTTACCACAGCGCTCGTGGTGAACTGTAGCACTGCGCCTGGAGTCCAAGTGCCATCGACTTCAGTCCACGCAGCGAAGTAGTAGGTGGTGTTTGGAGTTATCGCGGGTAGGCCTGCAACTGAGCTAAGCTCCGCAGAGAAAGGGGCATTTGCAGCGGCTCCAGGAAGAGTCTCGGTATAGACGCCAGGTGGAGGTGTTGTACTTGTGGTGCTGAAGGTGCTTGTTGCAACCCACAAACCGGTATTGTTTGCGGCAACATCTCCGTTGGTGCCGTTGAGCGTAGCATCGGTCGAAGTCACGTTGGTAGCAGCTACGGTTACGGAGGATTGCGCGGACACTCCGATGATGTCGCCCCTATTGCTCCCGGAAGCGGGGTCGGCGTTAGTCCACGTGCCGTTGTTGGCGGTCACATAGGTAAACGCGTAGGTGCTTGCACCCACACCTTGGCCCGTGGCGTTAAACACTTGCGATTGCCAGTTGTTAAACTGTGAACCTGCCGATGAATTGTCGGCAGCAAGGGTCAACGATGAGGCCGATGTTGTTGTTGCCGTGCCTGCGGGGAGAACCCATGTCTCACCTCCGGTAAACGTGCCGGTTATACCGGAAGCGAGCGGAGCGCTAGCTTGCGGAGAATGGGGGCCGGTCGTGGTAAACGTACCGTTGGTTGTATTTCCATTGGCGCAGAACGTGGTGTGGTCCGTACCTACCCATACATTTACATTTTCAGTTAAGGTATCGTTGGCCCAGTTTCCACCGGTGCCGGAATCCGGTTCGGTAATGGGCTGTGTGAGAGTAAGGAACGGAGTTCCTACTACATCGCACGGTGCGGGAGCAGGAGCGGGAGTGGGGCCTACGGCAGCGCTCGCGACCGAAGTAAAGGCTGCAAGAGAAAAGACGGACGTGCCAATCATCAACGTACCCATGGTGAGTACGGCAAGTGATTTACGGCCTATTGATAACATTGTTTTTTGCATATGATTAATACCTAATTGATAAGAGGGTGCCCATTAGCTGGTAAAAGTTGTTTTATAATCGCAAAGATGCACTGTAGGTGGAGTGAATCTTTCATGCGCACATATTCACATCACACTCAGACATACGTCGGCATACTGGTGAGCATATGAACGCGATACTTATGTGCACCGAGTGCGATTATCAGGCGGCAGGTTCGTCGGGGAGAGTGTTGATGAACAAAATAATCATGTGGAATCATATGCAAAAGTTTCACCCGCATGTGGCGGAGCGGATTATGCGGATATACAACAGGGTGCCGGATGACATCTACGACATGCGCCCCGTCGGCAGGCTGGCATTTTGAGCATTCTTCATGAGATGTTCATGGAGCCCCGAGTAGAGTAGCATGTAGTTATGAGGTTACTTATTGTAGAAGACGAAGAAGCACTGGCAAAAAACCTCAAAAAATATCTTGAGCTGAAGGGTTTTGCCGTTGATTGGCTTGCCGACGGCGAAAAAGCGCGGAACCGCATCTCACTCTATCACAAAGACTACGACGTGATACTGCTCGACCTCACGCTGCCCAGCCTCGACGGCATCACGCTTACCAAAACGCTGCGGGCGGAGGGCATTGATACTCCTATTATTATTTTGACCGGCCAGTCGGGCACAGAGTATAAAGTTGAGTTGCTCAACTCCGGCGCCGATGACTACGTGGTAAAACCGTTTTCGTCGGAGGAACTCATTGCGCGCATTATGTCGGTTGCACGCCGGCCGGTGCCGCCGCAAAAAGTCACGCGCGCCATCGGCAACATTACGATAGACACTGCCACCCACCGCGTGATGGTAGGGGACACGGAAATACTTTTGACCTTAAAAGAATATGCTTTGCTCGAGTGTTTTTTCCAGCGGCCGGGCGAGGTGTGTACGCGCGAAGAACTTTCGAGCCGCGTGTGGGACTTTAACGCGCTCACCTTGAGCAACGTCCTTGATGTGCATATGAAAAATCTGCGCAAAAAACTTTCCAAAGAAAGCGACTCGGCTCATTTTGAAACCGTGCGCGGCGTCGGGTATCGTTTTGTCGCATGACCCCTCAACCTCTTGCATACTACCTCCAATGGCTGGGCTCAAAACTGGGCCTCACGAGTAAACCGGAGCGCGTTTTGGTTGCGGCTTCCACTGAGGAAGAAAAGAAGCAGGAACTGCTTGCAGTCCTTGCGCACGAACTCCGCAACCCGCTCGCGGCCATCATGAGTTCTGCCGAACTTTTAAAATTGCAGGAGACATTTGCGCCGGACGCTTCGGTCCTCCTTGAGACGATAGAGGAGCGCGTCCATGCCATAACCAACATACTCGATGACATGCTCATGCCTGTACCGGCGTGGCGGGACATTATGCCCGTCAAATCGCCCATCTTGGCTCATGCGCATCTTGCGCCAACCGCCAAGTCGCGCTTGCACGGCGGCCGCAAAGTGCCGCAAACCAGTCAAGCGCGCACTATCCTTGTGGTTGACGACAACGAGGTGGCGGCCGAAGCGCTCGGCCGGCTCCTTGAGTTGCGCGGGCACACGGTTACGCTCGCGTTTGACGGCTCGAGTGCGATACGCACCGTCCGAGAGTCTCATCCGGAGGTTATCATTTTGGATATCGGATTGCCGGACATCGACGGATACGAAGTTGCGCACATTTTGCAGCAGGAAAAACATTTTTCTCCCATCCTGATTGCGCTCACCGGCTATGGACAAGCTCAGGATAAAGAACGCGCCCGCAAAGCGGGATTTCGTGCTCATCTGGTAAAGCCCGTGGGGATTGCCGAAATTGAGGAAGCGTTTCGGCACATACCTCACACCTCAAAAAAATAGCCTATTGCTTGAGAACTTTTTGCGGCACAGAGTGTATAGAAACGGCAGTCCCGTGCGAGCCGGTAGTCATATGCACCTCCGCGCCAAGCTGGCGCGCGAGCGACTGCACAATGGTGGTGCCCAGGCCTTCTTTCCGAAGCGGATTGACTGACACGCCGACTCCGTCGTCTTTTACTGCCAACTCCCAGCCGTCTTTGTGTGCGTTATAGGTCACGACAATGGAGCCATGCTTGCCGTTTGGAAATGCGTGTTTGAGACAATTCATAACCAACTCTGCGGTAATCAGCCCCAAGCTTATGCCTACCGACGAAGTGACAAGACCGCTGCCTGCTTCTATGGTAAGCGTGATGGGCTTGTTGCTTCCTATCATGCTTGCCGAGAGGCTCTCGCAAAGGCCGGTGAGATAGGGGCCCACTTCGACCTCCTCGTTTAAGCTGGTGGTGTCGAGGAACTTTTCTACCGTGGCAATCGACATGATGCGCTCGTGTGCATCTTTAAGATGCGTGCGGACCTCCGGCGACTCCACCACCTCCGACTTGAGGATAAGTATGCTCGCGATAAGCTGCAGGCTGTTTGCCATGCGGTGCTTCATCTCCCGTATCATCAAATCCTTCTCGTTTGAGAGCTTTTCTTTTTCTTCATCCAACAGTTCTTGGCCGGTGACATCGCCCATAGTCAAGAGCACATGTTTGCGCTGGCTGTTTTCGTAGACAACCTCGCGGGCGCTCAAGAACATCGTTCGTTTTCCGATATTCAAAAAATTATGCACAATTTTGTACTCCTTCATGACTGCGTGCTCAGGGATGATATTTTTTAAAAAGTGCCTGAGCGCGGGTATGTCGTACTGTCCGTTGCCTATTTCGTAGAGCAGCTCTCCTTGGGTATCTTCTTTACTCACTTTAAATTTTTCGTAAAACGAACGACTTGCGACAATAATCCGCAAGTCGGCATCGAGCACTAAAAATGGTTCATGAATGGTATCAACAATTGCTCGCGTAAGAGCGTTGCCTAACTCGGTATTGGCGAAAGGATCGTCGCCAACGAGATGAGTAATCATGTTTGTATCACCCCTACAGTATAGCACGGTATACTATAATATATGCATATGCCACTAAAAAAGGGGATACTCTTTGTGCTCGTCATTATAGCTATACTGGTAGCCGCATTTTTGGTGTATGGTTATTACCCTATGGTATCGCACACACCGTCTGCGCCTATTCAAACAAATCAGGCCAGCACTACGCAGGTTGAGATAGGCACTACCACCCTCCAGGTTGAGGTAGAGGCTACCGAGGCTGCGCGTGAGCAGGGGCTCTCGGGCCGCACGAGTTTGCCCGATGGGCGGGGCATGCTGTTTGTCTTCCAACAAGATGGCGACTGGGGCTTTTGGATGAAGGACATGAATTTTCCGATAGATATTATTTTTATCAGCGCAACACAAACACCGGGCGCGGGTTCGGTGGTGAGTGTCGTGCCCAATGCATCTCCCGAGGGCTATCATCAAAATCCTCCGCAAGTTTTTTATCCGCCGCTCGCGGTGCGATATGTGCTTGAGGTTCCTGCGGGCTTTGCGGCAGCGCATGGCGTGGTGCCGGGGACGAGCGTAAAATTGCAATAAATACGGTTATACACAGATATTTACAAAAGGGGGCGACGGTAAAAATTAAGTGCTAAAATAGCGAGGTAAATATGAGCACCAACTTAATGGGGGGGGGTAAAACGACTATTAGGGCTACTTGTTTTTAGTTTATTTTTTCTAGCCCCAAGTTTTGCACTTGCCGCGACCTACTATGTTGACTCCGTTGGAGGTCTCGACTCAAATCTTGGCACCGATTCGAGTGTGCCATGGCAAACCATTTCCAAAGTAAACGGGCGCACCTTCTCTCCTGGCGATTCCATTCTGTTTAAAGCCGGTGACACATGGCGCGAACAACTCACCATCCCATCATCCGGCACTGCGGGCAACCCGATTACCTTTAGCTCGTATGGGAGCGGTGCTATGCCGATTATTAATGGCGCGGACTTAGCCACCATTCCAGCCAGCGGCGCGGCGCAATGGACGGCCGACACGCCAAGCAACCTGCTGAATTTCGGCAGCGATTTAGATTGCAATGAGTCCCCCAGTGTTTGTTCTACAAGCGGATGGGGAGGTGGCGGGATTACTTGGCCCGCTACGAATTTTGATACCATCAACGTGACAGCGTCGGGTGCCTCTAACGTACACCAAGCAGTCACAGTATCGCCGTCCACCCAATATACCTTTAGCTTTCAAGCAAAAGCGGGGACGTTGGCTACTCCCAAATATAGTGTCTACGACGTGACCCACGGCGCAGATATTGTGTCCGCAACATCATATGCCGGTTCAATCAATGGCAGCACGTTCAGTACGGTTTCTGTGACATTCACCACGCCGGCAGGTTGCACATCAATTAATGTATATTTGGAACGGGACAGTGTCGGGACTGGAACGGTGTTTGTCACCCATGCGCAACTTGTCCCGGGCAGCTCCGTCGTGGCCGACTCAATCTATTACGGATTTTTCTCGGCTAACCCGAACCAAATATTTCGCGATAACGTGCGCCTAAATCTAGTTGGGAGTAAGTCCCTTTTGGCAACAGGTGACTGGTGGGGCTACTCCAACGGTCAGGCATACTACTTCGTCTATGTCTACGACAATCCAGTAGGTCATACGGTTGAGGCGAGCGAGCGACCTTATGACATTTATGATTTTGGTAAGAACTATATAACCGTTTCAAATTTGGAGACCGACAAGAGCGGCAATAATGTTGTTACCTCCGCCCCTAATACTTCTGGTATGTTCTTTTATTCGTGCGACAACGTCCTCATAAGCGGCGTCCTGACTCAGTGGAACCTTGTATCGGGAATTCGTGTTGATACATGCACAAACGCAGAGGTTACTCAGTCTACGGCTGCCCACAATGGCGATTCGGGATTCGAGGGGGTCGCTTCACCAGGCCTTCTGTTCGACCACTTAACGGCGCATAATAACGCCGAGGCTGGCACCGCCGCATTCGGCTTTATTGAATCCAGTGCGGGAATTAAATTCAATGATCAGACTACTCCGGTAGGAACTAATATGACGGTACAGTATTCGACCTCCTACAACAACGGAGTCGGTATGCCTGCATGGTTCGGGTTGGGTATTTGGGCCGACACCGTTGCGGATGGCTTTACGGCAAAATATAACAACGTGTATGGAAATAACTACGAGGGGATACGTGCCGAGGCCGACAGCGCAGTAAACATTATTGGCAACGTCGTTTACAACACACTTAACTCAGTCGATGGCACGGGGATTAGTATTGCGGCAGACAACTCAGCCATCCCGCTGACAAACAGTACAATATCCAATAACACGTCGTTCGGTAATGCTGGACTCGGTCTGGCTGTGACAGGCGCCGGTGAGGCTAATGGGTGCGTGAACAACAAGATCATAAATAACATAGCGTTTGGTGCTACGGTTTGGTGGCAGCAACTCTGGGTGACTAGCGGTTGTGAAAACTCAGGAACCGCTGGAAGTGGAAACGTGTATACAAACAACAGCTTTGGTGCCCCAGGCGAGTCGTTGGGCGGAGGGGCGCAGTTCATCCGGTGGGGGAGCTCTTACTACAGCACCTATGCTGCGTGGGAAGCCGCAACTGGCAACTGTGGCACAACGGGTTGTTCTCATTCCGTGCAATCCGACCCGCTTTTTATTAGTACCACCACACCAAACTTTGCACTTCAATCAACCTCTCCAGCCATCGACGCAGGCGTTAACCTCGGCTCAACCTACCAACTTGGTTTGGCGCCAGGCTCTACATGGCCTTCTTCTGTCTCAACCCTCAACCAAAACGCCAACGGCGCAGGGTGGGACATTGGCGCATACGTCTACACACAGTCCACCGCACCCGCGGTGTCGATATCTACTCCTTCGTCCACGGGTACGGTGACAGTTACCGCAACAGCCTCTGCCACGAGTCCAGCTGCGATATCTTCTGTCCAGTTCTATCTCGATGGATCTTTGCTTGGCTCGTCTGTATCAACTTCGTCGCCTTCCTACAGCTGGAATACTACGGGCACTTCCAATGGTTCTCATAGTTTAACCGCAGTAGCTCTAGACACTTACAACAACGTTGCCACTTCAAGTCCAGTTACAGTAACAATAAACAATGTTGCGGCAACTCCCACGCCAACAAACACCGGCGGAGGCTTTATCTACGGCTCCGGTCCTCTTGCTCCTGGATACGTCAACACCAACCCACAGCCAACAACAGTTTCCACAACGACCACAACAGTGTTTCCAGCCACCCAATCTAGCCAATCAACACCATCTGCACCCTCTGCCTCTAGTGCCACTCCTCTCACGCTCACCAAAAACCATTCACTTTGGGACACGGGTGCAGATATCAAGACACTCCAGCAGTGGCTCAACTCAAACGGCTTTACCATTGCAACCACAGGAGCAGGCTCTCTGGGTAACGAAACCTCCACGTTTGGCACATTAACCTACAAAGCCCTCATCAAATTCCAAACAAATCAGGGACTTCCTCAAACAGGTTATCTTGGGCCATTAACGAGGACGGCGATACTTGGATTTAAGTAAGGGACGTCCCTTCAATTTAATTTATAAATGTGGTATTGTAGAAGCTAGCGCGCTGAGTAACAGCCCTCGTTCGCAAGAGCGGGGGAGGAAAGTCCGAACACTTACCAATTAAGTTTGGAAAGGTAGCAGGTAACGCCTGTCATACGCTTTTTGCGGGCGTAAGAGGTGCGAACAGAGACGAATCGCATGGCTTCCTTTATAGGAGTCGTGCGGGTGAAACGGCAAAATCCTTACCCAAGTGCAAGGCCGTGTCCCACCGCAAGGTGGGAAGTGCCGCTCGAGCTTCGCCGTGAGGCGGGGCCCAGATAAATTGTTACTCTCGACAGAATTCGGCTTACAGGCGCGCGCGCAAGCATGTGGACAACTCACCCTAAAGGTGAGTTGTTTGCGTTATAGTAGTAGGTGGCTGGTCTAAAACAGGGTTAGTCACCCTTTAATTAAGCAGCCCCGACGCTTAGTCGGGGCGCCGACCTTGTGCGTCGGCGTCGATTTATTGTTAATCGAATCGAATATGTATTCGAAGCTTATCTCGTGGTCGAGATACGCGTTCCTTGCAGGTATTGTACTTGCATTGGTGCTCGTTATCCCAACTGCATGGTTCCCGTTCCAATTAGCTAAAGTAGCGGTGTTTGCACTCCTTGCGCTTGTCGCTGTGGTTTTGTTTGTGTTTGGCCGCGGTACGCGCGAGGTCGTGCGTGCGCGCGGGTTTTTTGGTGTGCTGCTTGTGGCGCTCCTGCCGCTTGCGTATCTCATATCCGCGTATTTCTCCATAGACCGCTCGGTTGCGTTTACGGGGTTTGGCGTTGAGAGTGACACGGTGCTCTTCACCGCACTCCTCTTTTTAACGTTTGCAATTGCGTTTGTGCTCTTCCGCACGCTGCGCACGGTGCGCATCCTGCTCTCGGTGGTTTTTTGGTCTCTTATCGTTGCCGTTATCTTCCAACTTATATCGGTGGTGTTTGGCTCTGCCGCGATACCGCTCGCAACATTTGCCGACCGCTCGGTTAACCTCATCGGCAAGTGGAACGACCTCGGCATCATCGGAGGTTTGCTCGCAATGCTCCTTTTGGTGCGTGTTGAGTTGCAAACGGCCTCCAATGCGTGGCGCATTGTGGTTGGTATTGCGCTCGCCGCGCTCGCGTTGCTTCTTGGCATCATCAACTTCTCGCTCGTGTGGGCGTTGGTGCTTGGCTTTGCCGTTGTCATCTCTATCCTGCACTTGCTTATGCGGCGCGGAGGAGAGAGTGCGGCCTTTAGCCACTGGGCTAAACGTTTGCCGTGGTTTGCGATAGGCTCGGCGCTGGTGTCGATACTCTTTCTCTTTTTTGGCTCGATGCTCAACACGCACCTCACCAGCTTGTTCCCGGTTTCGTCGCTCGAAGTGCGCCCTTCGTACTCCTCGACACTCACCATTATCGACGCCGCGCGCGCGGGCTCCCTCGAGCGCACGCTTATAGGCACCGGCCCCAACACCTTTGGGCAGGAGTGGCTCCTCCACAAACCTGCCGAGGTCAACCAATCGGAATTTTGGAATCTCGATTTTAACGTCGGCTTCTCAACATTGGTAACGGCACTCGGTACGGTGGGCCTCCTCGGCGCGCTTATGTGGCTCATACCGATACTCCTTATTCTTGCCGCGCTTGTGCGCGTCGTGCGCCTTGGGGTGCTGTCGCGCGAGGACAATATTGTTGCCTCAACGCTCTCGGTTACGAGCCTCTTTTTGCTCTTCACGATATTTCTCTACGAGCCGAGCCAAAACATTATCATCTTGGCGTTTGCGCTTGCCGGCGCCACATTTGGATTTTTGTGGCGGCAGGGCCAAAGTGCCGCTCCGCAAGAAGAAAGTACAACTCGCCTGAGTATGTACGGCACACTCGCTGCAATCATTATTGTGGTGGCGCTTGCGGCCTATGTCGGCGTTGTCACAGGCCGCCGTCTTATTGCCGAGGCATACACCGGGTATGGCACGGAGCAGCTCTCAAATGGCGATGCTAATGGCGCAGTGCAAAGCGGTATGTTTGCACAAAACATCGACCCCAATGGCGACGCTCTGCGGCTCTTGGTAAATGCCTATGGCACGCAGCTGCAAACAATGGCAGCATCAACCTCCACCTCTCCCGATTTGCAAAAGCAGTTTACGGCGACGGTACAGTCGGCCATCACGGCGAGCCAGCAGGCGCAAAAGCTCAATCCGGCCGATTACCGTCCAACGCTTGCGCTTGCGCAGGTATATGACTTCCTTTCAACGCTCAAAGTGCAAGCTGCCGCGCAAACGGCGCTCAACACCTATCAGCAGGCTGCCGCCGAGGATCCAACCAACCCAACCATCCCGCTCGATATAGCGCGGCTCGCGGCCAACCAAGGCAATCAACAAATTACCACCACCTTTCTCTCGCAGGCACTTACACTCAAACCCAACTACACCGACGCAATATTGTTGGTGGTCCAGCTTGATGTCGCCAACAAAGATATCCCCAACGCTATCAAGGCGGCAACCGCCGCGGCGCAAACAGCTCCCGGTGATGCACCTATCTGGTTTGAGCTTGGCCTCCTCTACTACTCAAGCGGGGATGCAACGCATGCCGAGCAAGCATTGCAACAAGCCGTTACGATACAGCCCGATTACGCCAATGCCAAATATTTCCTTGGCCTCTCCGACTACATCCTCAAAGACAATGCGGATGCTATCAAGCAGTTCCAAGATTTGGCCGCAAGCAATCCGGGTAATACCGAAGTAACGCTTATCTTGAGCAACTTACAGGCTGGCAAAGATCCGTTTGCCGGAGCACAGCCGCCGGTAACCTCAACACCTCAAAACAGGACAACTGCACCGGTTACTCAATAAAATCCTTTATTCTATAGGGATTTTGAGTTAGAATGGGCGCATGAAGGTACGCTTTCTCTCCGTGGTGGGGCGAGAAGTGCGAGGTATGCACGAAGCCGCTTATGTGCTCGCGGGCTTCGGGCTTCTCTCGCAGATTCTCGCCCTTTTGCGTGACAGGATTTTGGCGGCCAACTTTGGAGCGTCGCACACGCTCGACCTTTACTACGCGGCGTTCCGCGTTCCGGATTTTCTTTTTGCGACCGTTGCGTCGTTGTTTTCGCTGTACGCATTATTGCCGGTGCTTTCAAAACTTGAGCGCCGCGAGGAAGGGCTCATGGTATCTTTTTTGCGCGACATCCTGTTTGTGTTTTTTATCGGCATGGGCGTGGTGTCGACGATTATCTTTTTCTTTGTGCCGGAGTTGGTGCACCTGCTTGCGCCGGGGCTCGCGGGCGATCCGGCGTCATATGCTTCGCTTGTGCTCCTTATCCGCATCTTGCTTCTCCAACCGATATTTCTTGGTGCCTCCAACACGCTCGCATCGCTCACGCAGCTGCGTCATCGTTTTATCCTCTACTCCGTGTCGCCGCTCCTCTATAACATCGGCATTATTTTTGGCGCGGTGTTTTTGTATCCGCGCATGGGGCTCGCGGGTTTGGGGTGGGGCGTAGTGCTGGGCGCATTCATGCACATGGCGCTTCAATTGCCATTTTTCTTTAGCGAAAAAACAACAGCGCGCGTGCCGTTTCCCGAAATGCTCAAACAAGTGGGAAGCGTGCTCGTACTCTCGGTGCCGCGCACGCTCGCACTTGCCGCAAGCCAAATATCGCTCTTTGCGATTGTCGCGATTGCGTCGTTTCTCGCGCCCGGCTCCATCGCCATTTTTACGTTTGCGTTTAACTTGCAGGCGGTACCTCTCACTATTATTGGCGTGTCATATTCGATTGCGGCGTTCCCCACATTGGCGCGCCTGCATGCCGAGGGCAAACGGCAAGAGTTTGCCGAGCATATTGAGGCAGCGCTCCGGCATATGCTCTTTTGGGCGATACCGGCAACGGTGTTTGTTATCGTTTTGCGCGCCCAGCTCGTGCGCGTGATCCTCGGCGCCGGCGCGTTTGATTGGTCGGCCACAAGGCTCACCGCCGCAGCGCTCGCGCTCTTTATACTCTCGCTTGCGGCGCAAAGCATATCGCTCCTTATTGCACGCGCCTACTACGCGGTGGGCGACACGCGCAAGCCCTTGTACCGCGGTGTCATCGACATCGTGGTGTCGATAGGCAGTGCGTTTTTGTTTGTCGCGATTTTTCATCAAAGCTTATTTGTCCGCGATTTTGTCGAGTCGCTCCTGCGCGTCTCCGACATCCCCGGCACCAGCGTGCTGATGCTGGCGCTCGGCTACACGCTCGGCGCGCTTGCACAGTGTTTTGTCGGCTTTAGATTTGTCTTGCGCGACTTTGCAATTTCCTTTGATAAACTCCGTACATTGAGCTTCCAAAGTTTTTGCGCGGCAATACTCGGCGGTGCCGCAAGTTACTTGGTGCTCACCCTAACCGGCATTGCAGGTGAGGTTAACACGCTGTTTGGCCTGGTGTTCCAAGGGCTTCTTTCGGGGGGCACCGGCCTCCTCGTGACCGTGTTGGTATTGTGGCTCCTTAAAAATCAAGAGCTTGCCGAGGCATTTGGAGCATTTACCCGCTACTTTAAAGACAGTCCGCAGGTGGCGCTCGAGCCAACCGATGTGTCGAGTTAAGCTATAATGTCCTTATTTTCCAATGATTTTGAGCTATTGACAAATATATTATTTAGGTGTACTATATAATAGAAAGTTCATTCGCATACTTAATCTAAATCTAGTCCGAGGAGGGACAGATGAGAATATTCATGGTTCTGCCGCTCGTGCTGCTCGCTCTCGGCTTCTTGCTGGGAGTTGCGCGGCTCTACAGCGCGCTCGTCTTCTTTGCTTGCTGGATGGTCTTGGTCTCGGCGCTTGTCGTCGTCTCCATGATATACGGCTTGGCTCACTTCGATCTGGTGACGGCGATGGTGGGTATGGTGATGGCGGGGCTCCTTGCTCTGCCGAGCATGTGGTTTGCGGTGCTGTTCAGCTTCGCAACCAGCAAGCGAATCAGTCCTGCTCCTGTCAAAGTGGTCTACGAGGCGTACCAAGCGCTTGACGACTCCCAGAAGGAGAAGGTTCACAGGCTGGCGAAGATCGGTTTGGCTTTTGCCGCAAGGCACGGTTCGACCTATCTGCGCAACAAAGGCCACAACGTCAGTGCGGACATGCTTGGCGACGCCTCAAAACTCATCTAGTCAAAGACCGACTTGGGAGCACGGTTACAATATGCTCCCCTTTATTGAACCCACGAATTTATTCGCGGTCTCATTGAGAAAGTTTTAAAGCAGAGTAGTTTTTGGGGGTAAAAAAGGGTAAAGTGTGCCCATGCGGCATATACGCAACTTTTCTATCATCGCCCACATCGACCACGGCAAATCTACCCTCGCGGATAGATTTTTGGAAATTACCCACACCATCGAGCAACGCAAGATGCGCGAGCAAGTGCTCGACTCGATGGACCTCGAGCGTGAGCGTGGCATCACCATCAAGATGCAGCCGGTTAGGATGCATTACTCATACAGAAGGGCACCTTCTGCAACAGTTGCAGAAGGTGCCCTTCTCGAAGACTATGAACTTAATTTAATAGACACGCCGGGGCATATCGATTTTTCATATGAGGTTTCGCGTGCGCTCACGGCCGTGGAGGGCACGATACTCTTGGTTGATGCCACGCAGGGCGTGCAGGCGCAGACGCTCACCACCTTGCGCAGTGCGCGCGAGCTGGGGCTCGTTATCGTGCCTGCGATATCTAAAATAGACTCGCCTTTAGCCAATGTTGATGATGTCACCGCGCAGGTAGCAAAACTACTTGAGATAGACCCTGCGACTATTTTATTTTGCTCCGGCAAAACAGGGGAGGGTGTTGAGGCATTGCTCCAAGCGGTGATAGAGCGCGTGCCGCCTCCTCGTGAGGAAATCGGTAAAGCTTCAGCAAACCTTGCCTCCCAGCTACCGCGCGCACTTATTTTTGACTTTCAATATTCCGACCATCAAGGCGTGATTGTTTTTTTGCGCTTGTTTGAGGGCGTCATTAAAAAAGGCGACGCACTTGAGTTTGCCGCGAGCGATAAAAAATTTGTGGCGCTCGAGGTTGGCACCTTTTCGCCAAAACCTACGCCGCGCGCGGAGTTGGGGAGCGGCTCCATCGGCTATGTAGTCACCGGTATTAAAGAGCCGGGCTTTGCACGCGTCGGCGACACGATACACGCGCGCGGCTCAAACTCTTTACCGCTTGCGGGCTACGCCGAGCCGCGGCCGGTAGTGTGGGCCTCGGTGTATCCCGAAAGTCAGGATGACTTTACGGCATTGCGCCAAGCGCTCACGCGCCTGCGCCTCTCCGACTCGTCGCTCTCGTTTGAGGAGGAGTCATCCGGCATGCTCGGCCGCGGATTTAGATGCGGGTTGCTCGGCATGCTCCACCTCGAGATTGTCACCGAGCGTTTGCGCCGCGAGGCAAATCTTTCGCTTGTAGTGACCACGCCGACCATCACCTACGAGGTGGAGCTCAAAAGCGGCGAGCGCGTATCGGTGTACTCGCCGCCGCAGTTTCCCGAGTATGGTGATATTGCAAAAGTATGGGAGCCGTATGTTGCCGCCGAAATCTTGGTGCCCGCCGAGTATGTGGGGCCGGTCACGCCGCTCCTCTACGAGCACGAGGCGGTAATAGAGAGTACCGAAAACTTTTCGGAAGGGAGGCTCATTATTAAAGTAGTGATGCCGCTTCGGGAGCTCATGCGCAACTTTTTCGACAAAATGAAGAGCGTGACTCAAGGCTACGCCTCAATATCCTACGACCTGCGTGAGTTGCGCGAGGCCGAGGTAGCGCGGCTCGACTTGCTCGTGGCCGACGAACCAGTGGCCGCATTTACGCGCATCGTCGCTAAACATCGCGCCTACGAGGAGGCCGTGGCTGCGGTAGAAAAATTGTACAAAATTTTGCCGCGGCAATTGTTTACCACCAAAATCCAAGGCCAAGCCTTAGGCCGCATACTCTCATCCAAAACACTCTCGGCTATGAGCAAGGATGTCACGCAGCACATGTACGGCGGCGACATCACCCGCAAAATGAAACTGCGCGAAAAGCAAAAGAAAGGTAAAAAGCGGATGCTCAACCGCGGGCGGGTCAACATCCCCGAAGAAGTATTTTTAAAAATGGTGAAGTCGGATGCCTAGAAAAAGAAAAAATTTACATTTTGCTCCCCTTGGCAGCTCGCAGCGCTCACAAAATATAATTTTTTTCTTTTTCTATACGACCAGTGCGAAGTAGGAGAATATCATCGAAAGGATGACTATTATTGCAAGAATATATCCAAATACCTTGACTCGTCTGGCGTGCTTGGCTTTGTCTAGTCCGTACATGTTCATATATGCGCTATTATAAACAGATATGCGTGACTTTGCCAAGCACAGCGGCTCTCGAAAGCAGAAGCTTCGGCTCTGGGCCGGGATACTGGGTCTCTTGGTGCTTGGTTTTATTACCTTTGGCGCGGCGCATGCCGCATGGGGCATGTATGGCAAGTTTGCCGAGGCGGCAGGGGATAACGCCACTGCCGAGCAAAACCTAAGCCAACTTACCGCCGAGGAGACGCAGATGAGTGCCACCGTAGAGGCGCTCGGAAGTGAGCGCGGCCAAGAGGCCGCGCTCCGCCAAACCTACGGCGTGGCTCTGCCGGGCGAGGGCGAGATACAGATAATAGAGGAAGCTCCTTCGAGCACTCCGCCGCAAACGCCGCCGCAAAACATTTTTGCGCGCCTCTGGCACGCGATATTTCCATGAGTATCTCACCGTGCTAGATTAGGGATGTCTGCGGGATTAGTTCAGTGGCAGAACGAGTGCTTCCCAAGCATTAGGCGCGAGTCCGATTCTCGCATCCCGCACAAAGATCAGTATGATATACTAAATCCGCTAGCAACTAATATAATTTTTATGGACAAAAAAATCACCATCTACTCGACGCCAACCTGCCACTTTTGCCAGATGGCAAAAGAGTTTTTTGCCGAAAAAAATGTGCAATATACTGCCTATGATGTCGCCAGCGATGCCGAAAAGCGCACCGAGATGATCAAGCTCACCGGCCAGCTTGGTGTGCCAGTCATTGTCATTGGCGATGACATCATGGTTGGCTTTGACAGGGAAAAAGTTGCCGCGAAGCTTGGGTTTGCCGCGTAAAAAGTTTTATTTTAATTATCGTTAACAGCGTACGCCACTTTGTCGCCGTTCACAAACACCGCACTCAGCACAGGCGCACTGCCTGTGCTGTCTGTTCCAAAGCTAGCGGTAAAGGTTTGCGGCGCGTTAGGGTCGGCGCATGAGCTTGTGGCGCTCGTATTAACAATAAACGCAAAGCTCACCGGGTTGGTACCATAGGTTGGCGTTTGCACGCTCACGCTTTGGCAAGAGCCGACCGCAGGCAAGGTGCCGGCATAGCTCACCATGGTGCCCATGCCGTGTACCTGTGTGGTTGCGTGAGTAATCACCAAAGGCGAGGAGGTCGAAAACGAGTACGGATTTTGAGCGGGCAAGACTACAACCGGCGCCGCGTCAGTCGGACCGTGCGAAAAGAGAGGCGTGCGCACCAATAAAAACGCTGACACAAGCACCACGACAACCCCAAGAATGGTAAAAAAAATCTGATTGTTAGAAAGTTTTTTGTTCAACATATAATGTTTCCTTTAATACAGTTAAGTATACCCTCAAAAGAAAAGTTCATAACAGTTATCCCCATTTGTTTTTAACCGGTAAAAATCGAGGGTATTATATATGCATGGACAGTCAACGCACCAAAATAATTGGGGTCCTGATTATGCTACTTGGTGTGACGGTACTCCTTTTTATTGCATATGTCACCTATGTATATATGCCGAGACAAAGCACGGTAGCTCCAGTCTCTACATCATCAACCTCACAAACTTCCGGCAAAGTTGTGCCGCCAAGCGCCGCTGTTATGCAGCAGCTCGCCGAGAGCCATGGATTTCAGGCATTCGTTTCCATTACTGATAGCGGATTTGAGCCTGCAACTACCACTATAAAAGTGGGGCAGACCATCCGTTTTACCAACAACTCCTCACAGAGCGTGCAAATAGGGCAGCTTGCGAGCGAGAACATGCCGGCTAGTCCTGGAGCCCAATCCTGTGGAGTTTCTTTCAACCCCTGCCGTACGCTTCAGCGTGGCGATTTTGCCGAGTTTACCTTCTCTACGAAGGGCGCGTTCCTCTACATGGATACTCTCAACACCGCGACGCAGGGTGCGGTCATCGTAAAGTGATATGCATATGAAAAAGATTATCGCCTCCATCGCGTTTTTTATACCCGTTATTTTCGTGTTATGTGCCGCCGGTTCGGCCTACGCAGCCACCCTTACCACCTTTGCTACCGGGCTTAGCAGCCCAGGTCAGATGGTGATGGCCCCTTCCGGTATTCTTTACGTGACAGGTGGCAGTGGTGTCTATGCAGTTACTTCAACCGGCAACGTCTCAACTTTTGCTACCGGATTCAGCAACTCAGACGGCATTACTATCGGCCCCTCCGGCAATCTCTATGTGACGAACTACGCCGTCTATGGCGGCTCTGTTTCCAAGGTTGCCATCCCCGGCGGAACGGTCACAGCCTTTGCTTCCGGTGGTGGTTTTTATGGAACCCAAGGTATCAGCTTTGACCCCACAGACGGCAACCTGTATGTTGCAAACTACAACGACTACTCTGCTAGCAAAATCTCCAAAGTCACTTCCGGAGGAACTGTCACCACCTTCGTCACCGGGTTGCCTGCTACTGCCGCTTGCGGAATAGTCTATAGCCCCTTCGATGGCGACTTGTATGTGGGGGATGCCGGTACCATCCAGAGGATCACGGTTCCCGGAGGCGTTGCCACTACTTTCGCCAGCGGATTTAGCGGCGGTTACAATTGCTTAAGCCTCGCTTTTGACTCCTCCGGCAATCTCTGGGTGGCGGACGCAAACGCCAACACCATCTCCAAGGTAACTTCCACTGGTTTGGTCTCGACCATCGTCAGCAGTGGGCTTAATGCGCCTGAAGGCGTTGCCTTTGATTCCTCCGGCAATTTGTATGTGGCGAATAGTGGTGCCAACACCATTTCCAAAGTCAATCTGTCCTGCGTGCCAAGCTCATCCACCGCCAACTCAATCACGGTAACGAACCCCGGCACCTGTACCGTCGTTGTACCGAGCTATGTTTCGTCGGTCACTGTGGAAGAGTGGGGAGGAGGTGGCGGTGGTGGCAAGAGTACCAGCGCCGTCGGCGCCGGAGCTGGTTATACAACAGGAACGTTAAGCGTTACACCTGGGAGCATACTTACACTGATCATTGCAGGGGGTGGCACTGATGGTGCATACCAAGGCGGTGCTGGAGGTCGTTCGAGTGTCGCAATAGGAAACAATGAGGTTCTTGTCGCCGGCGGCGGCGGCGGTTCAGGATCCGTAACCCCCGGGGGAGCGGGCGGGGGGCTTGCTGGGGTAACGGCGAGTGCAGTAGGAAGTGGTGATATTGGCGGCAGCGGCGGTACGCAGTCAGCCGGGGGTTCTCCCAATGGGAGTTCTTTTCAGGGAGGAAATGGACTAGGAAATCAAGACAAGGCACTAGGTGGATACGGCGGCGGCGGGTATGGGATTGACTTTTCTGGTTCTGGCGGCGGTGGAGGAGGCGGTGGCGGCTACTATGGCGGTGGTGGGGGCCAGGGTGGTTCGAACGATGCAGGCGGTGGAGGAGGTTCAGGGTATGTTGACCCGAGTGTTATAAACGGCACCACGGTAGCAGGTGCAGGCACAACACCAGCCGGCACTGCAAGCCATAATTATGTCGCGGGCGCTGGTGTTGGTGGCTATGGTAGCGATTACGGTTTTTTGGGTCTCGGTGGTGGTAGCGGTGGCAATGGAGAGGTTTTTATATCATGGGGGACTCCCACTTGTTCTATCTCTCTTTCTTCCACTACCATCACTGCTGGACAAAGCACCAACCTCTCATACACCTCCGCCAATGCCAACCCAGCCACAGGCATGGTTATTAGTGTTGTCGGGCCAGTCAGTGCAAATACAAACGGCGGCCCTGTTCCTATGTATCCAATCACAACAACGACCTATACCTGCACGGTTTGGGATGCTTCAGGTAATCCTTACAGTTCCTCTGCCGCCGTTACCGTTAATGCCGTGTGTCCCAACGGCTCCGGCGCGGCTGGCTCCTGCACCTCATGCAACTCCGGCTACACGTTGAATGGCGGATCTTGTTATATAAATTGTCCCCACGGCTCAGGTCCTGCCGGCTCATGCACCTCCTGTAATTCAGGCTATGTGCTCAGTGGAGGCAACTGCGCCTTGCAGTGTCCCAATGGCTCCGGCGCGGCTGGCTCCTGTTCTTCATGCAACTCTGGTTACACCTTGAGTGGCGGCAATTGTACTTTGATACCTAGCGGCTCCATCAGCTCCGCACTCACTGCCACCCCAAGCCGCGTCCATCCCGGCAACTCCACCACGCTCACGTGGTCTACTTCAAACATGGCCTCATGCAAAGTCACCTCAAGCGACACGCCAGTGCAGACGCTCAGCACCGCA
>DATKGU010000014.1:0-15876 GCA_035510635.1 Minisyncoccota bacterium
GAGGCGCTCATCAGGCACTGCAACAACGCCCACCGAGGGGTCGATGGTCGCAAAAGGATAGTTGGCAATCAAAACGCTCTTTTTGGTAATAGCCTGAAAGAGCGTCGACTTGCCGACATTGGGCAGCCCCACGATGCCTACTGATAGTCCCATATGCCTTGCACTATATACTTTTTTTGACTACTCAGCCAATGTTCCGAGTTTTTGAACTTTGCGGCGCCACTCGTTTTTCTTCCACTCCGGAGCTTTCTCTGTGGGGCCAAAGCGCGAAAGCTTTACGTTAAATCCGGCAAACCAGAGGATTCCCTTTTTAATTTCGTTGGTGTAGTCGCCAAACATCAGCATGATAAGAAAAGGATGCGTGCCCGAGAGCACAAACACACGTGCAGTTTTGCCTTTTAGTAACTTTTCCCAACCCATAGTTAAAACGCTCTCTTTATTTTTTCGCATTCTAAATGCGAATGCCGGCAGCCACATCCTATCGAACATACCTTTGAGGAGCGCGGGCATCGTACACCACCAATTGGGATACAACACAACAAAATGGTCGCACCATGCAACGGCCTCCTGCACTTTTTTTAAATCAGGCTCAAGCTCTTGGATTGTTTTGTAGCCTTTGTGGAGGATTGGGTCGAACGAGAGGTCTCCAAGTTTTATTAATTGCACCTCGTGACCGGCCGCTTTTGCCGCAGCCTCATATATGGTTGCAAGCTCGCCCGAAAGCGTCTCGCCCGAGTCGGGGTGGCCGAGTAAAATCGTTATCTTTTTCTTTTGGTGGTCGCTAAAAAATCCCATATAAATTTATTTTTATTTTTTTGTCTCTAAGTCTGCAGGATTTTTAGGCATGACATTGAGAGCCATCGAGGATGTCCCGCCCGGAAGCGTCGTGAGTGCCGACTTTGGCTCGGGAGATGGCACCGGCATCGTTGGTGTTGTGGGTAGCGAAACAGTGTCCATCCCAGGAGTTGCGGGTATGGGCTGGAGTGCCGGCACTTTTGGCAAAAACGGCGTGTCGGTTACTTTGATGCCAGGCGAAGCGGGACTGGTAGGCACAGGCGCGGATGGACCCAGCGTGATTTTTACTTCTTTTGGCGGAATAAAATCTTTGGGCACAGAAACAGAAATTGGCTCTGGTACAGGAGCTGGCGGAGGCGGAGGTGGGGGCATAGTTGCTTGGACAGTCGGAACAATCGGAGTAATGGGAACGACAACCGGAGGAGGTGGAACAACTTTAACTGGCGCAGGTGTAGGAGTGGAAATCGGTGCGGAAGCAAC
Organism: Minisyncoccota bacterium; assembly: GCA_035510635.1. Classification (GTDB taxonomy): domain Bacteria; phylum Patescibacteriota; class Minisyncoccia; order Phycocordibacterales; family SBAW01; genus GWA1-54-10. The sequence continues at coordinate 1,276 of DATKGU010000014.1, forward strand.
TTGAGCTATTTTTATAGGAGTTGCAGGAGGAGGCACCGGTTTTTTTGTTGGCGTTGATTTTTTTTCACGACGAAGCACTACGAGTGCCTCCCAACACAGCACAAACCCAACAAGCCACACGGCGTAGAGCGTGCTGAGATTAAACCAACTGGTTGCCGGCGCCAAAATGTGCACCAAAAAAAGCGCGTACCATGTGCCGCCAATAACTCCCTCGACAACACTGAGTTTGCTCACGCGGCGCAAAAAGGTAAGCCCCACCGCCAATACTATGAGAATCCATTTAAAATAAAAACTTGCTGAGTGCAGGACTAGATTGTTTTGTGCAGCAATTTCTAGGTTAGTACTATGCGTAGCAATAACAGTGAGAAAAGTAATCCCAATACCGGAGATAACAATAAGCCACAGCGCAACAGCCATCACACGCTTGATGGCACGCGCGTACTGCGTTTCCTTCTCGTCGACAACGCCGTCGCGCATCGAGATGAGATACGCGGCGAGCATGATGGTCTCGGCGCCAACACCGAGTGTCACGCCCAATTGCTGTGCACAATAAAAAATGAGATTTAAAAAATCTGCACTAAAGAACATACCAAAATTGTATCACGAGTTTTTTGGTGGACCCGAGGGGGATCGAACCCCTTACCTCTTCCATGCCATGGAAGCGCTCTACCAAGTGAGCTACGGGCCCTTGATTTTATTTTACAAAATTACGATGGCGCCGTCGCGGCGGACTTCCAAGACGCCTCCAAGGATTTGGAAGGTTTGATCGGGCTCGCCGCCTTTTTGACGCACGGTTATTACACCTTGTTTAAGTGTGGTGATGAGCGGCATGTGCTCGGGGAGCACGGTTAACTGCCCTTCCGCACCGGGCAACGTCATCGAGGCGGCTTCGCCGTCAAAAAGATTTTCGTTTACTTTTGCAATTGTTACGTGCATAGGATTTAGGGTTTAGCCACTAGCCAATAGGGTTTAGAGCTGAGCTCACTATACCCTAGACCCTAGTGGCTACTCACTTTTTACGCTATCGATGCTGCCTTTCATGTAAAAGGCGCTTTCGGGTTTGTCGTCGTGCTTGCCGTCGAGAATCTCGCGGAAGGAGCGAATTGTTTCGGCAACCGGCACGTACACGCCGGGGATGCCGGAGAAGACCTCGGCCACGTGCACCGGCTGCGAGAGGAAGCGTTGTATTTTGCGCGCGCGATACACTATTTGTTTGTCTTCGTCAGAGAGCTCTTCGATGCCGAGGATTGCGATGATGTCCTGCAAATCTTTATAGCGTTGCAGCACCTGCTTTGTTTCGAGCGCCACGCGATAATGCTCCTCACCCACAATCTCGGGTGTGAGCGCGGTTGAACTCGAGTCGAGCGGGTCAACGGCCGGGAAGATGCCCAAGCTAGCGAGCGAGCGTGTGAGCACGATTGTGGAGTCGAGGTGTGCAAAGGTAGTGGCCGGTGCCGGGTCGGTGAGGTCGTCGGCCGGCACATAAATTGCTTGCACGGAGGTGATGGAACCTTTTTTGGTGGAGGTGATGCGCTCTTGGAGCTGGCCCATCTCCTCGGCAAGTGTTGGTTGATAACCCACCGCTGATGGCACGCGGCCAAGGAGCGATGAAACCTCGGAGCCTGCCTGCACAAAGCGGAAAATGTTGTCGATGAAAAGAAGCACGTCTTTGCCCATTTCGTCGCGGAAGTACTCGGCCATCGTGAGGCCCGAGAGACCGACGCGCGCACGTGCGCCGGGCACCTCGTTCATCTGGCCAAACACGAGCGCCATTTTGTCGATAACGCCGCTCTCGGTCATTTCGTGATAGAGATCGTTGCCTTCGCGCACGCGCTCGCCCACACCCGCAAACACCGAGTAGCCGCCGTGCTCTTTGGCAATGTTGTGGATGAGCTCTTGCATGAGCACCGTTTTGCCGACGCCGGCGCCGCCAAAGAGGCCGACTTTACCGCCGCGGATAAACGGTGCAAGAAGATCGATTGATTTGATGCCTGTTTCAAACACCTCGGCTTTGGTGCGCTGCTCTTTAAAAGGAGGCGGGTCGCGATGTATCGGCATGCGCGGCGCGTTAACCGGCGCCGGTTTGCCGTCGATAGCCTCGCCGATGACATTAAAAAGGCGGCCGAGTACCATCTCGCCTACCGGGACAGAAACCGGCGCGCCGGTGTCCTCCACCTTTGCGTTGCGTGCGAGGCCCGAGGTGTCTTGGAGAGCAATCGCGCGCACGCGGCCAAGGCCTAAGTGTTGTGCAACTTCAAGCACGATGCCGCGCTCGCCCACTTTGGTGGTGAGTGCGTTACGTATGGCCGGCAAATGCTCGCCCTCAAAATACACATCGATGACCGGACCGATAATCTGCTTGATAGTTCCTGTGTTATTTTCTTTCATATAATAAATGTAATTTTTATGATGCCATGGCTTCCATACCGCCAGTAATTTCGCTCACTTCGCGCGTAATCGACGCTTGTCGCGCTTTGTTAAATTGGAGCGTAAAGGTGCTTGTAAGCTCCACGGCTTTGTCCGAAGCCGACTTCATCGACACCATGCGGGCGCTGTGCTCGGAGGCCTGCGACTCGAGCAGTGCATGGTAGACAAAAATGGAGGCGAGGCGCGGGAGGATTGCGGCAAGCACTTCGCTCTCGGATGGTTCAACCGTATAATTTGAGATACGAGGAGTGGCAGATGCCACGGATGCGAGCGCCGAGTCTGCGAGGGGGAGCGAAGTGGCATGTGCCGCGCCGCGTCTAATTTGAATGTCGTCTACTACCCTATCAAGCTCAATGAGAGAGAGCGGAAAGATAACGCGCAATGTGGGGCGCTGCTCAAAGGTGGAAATAAAATTTTGATACGCAACTTTTACGACATCCACCTCCTCTCGCATAAAACGCGCAGCCGCCTCGTGCACCAGCTCGGTAATAAAAACCGGATCGAGCTCGTCGGTGTTGGCATGGTAGAGCGACACGATATATCCGCGTGCGGTAAAAAAGTCGTTGGCTTTGCGGCCGATTGCAACAATGGAAATGTGCTCGCGCGGCAAACCGCTTGCCACAATGTCGGCGGCGGTTGCGCGGAGCACGGCCGAGTTGAGTGCGCCAGCCAAGCCTTTGTCGGACGTGATGACTATATATAGAGCGTGACGGGGGGTTGTGGCGCCTCGTGTCAATGGATTATTGATGAGTTCGCGCGTGCCTGAGACGCGCGCGAGGATGGAGACGGCCGCTCTTGCATATGCGCGGCCGGCAAATGCCCTGCCTTGCGCCTTGCGCATTTTTGCAGCCGAAACCGCCTCCATGGCTTTGGTAACCTTTTGAGTTTTTTCGATCGAACGTATTTTTGTTTTTATTGCTTTAAGTCCTGCCATAGATTATTGGAAGAGGTCTGGGTGCGTCTCTTTAAACGCGCCAAGTTGCGTTTTGAGTTCTGCTTCGGTCTGTGCGGCAAGCTCGTGCGAGGTTGCGATGCTCTTCAGTATCTCAGGCGCCTCGGCTTGCAAAAATGCGAGCAACTTTTGTTCAAACTCGCCAATGCGCGCAACCGGCACTTGTGTGAGGTAGCCGTTGACCGCCGCGTAAATGACAACCGCCTGCTCTTGAAACGGCAGCGGCTCCGCATTTTTTTGTCGCAACACCGCGGTAAGGCGCTGTCCCGACTCGATGCTGCGCTTGGTGTCGGCATCGAGGTCTTGGCTAAACTGCATAAACGCCTCAAGCTCTCTAAATTGTGCGAGCTCAAGCTTGATTTTGCCGGAAACTTTTTTCATCGCCTTGGTTTGTGCGCTCGAGCCCACGCGCGACACCGAGTTGCCCACGTTGATGGCAGGGCGCGAGCCTTTGTTGAAGAGGTCGGTCTCCAAAAAGATTTGCCCGTCGGTAATCGAGATGACGTTGGTCGGGATGTAACCGGAGATATCGCCCTCTTGCGTCTCGATAATAGGCAGCGCGGTGAGCGAGCCGCCGCCGTTTGCTTCGTTTAACTTTGCAGCGCGTTCAAGGAGGCGCGAGTGGAGATAAAATACGTCGCCCGGATACGCCTCGCGGCCTGGCGGCCTGCGGAGCAAGAGTGAGAGCTGGCGATACGCCACGGCGTGCTTGGAAAGGTCGTCATATATAATGAGCGCGTCCATGCCCTTTTGCATAAAATATTCGCCGATAGCCGCGCCTGCAAACGGCGCGAGATATTGGAGTGCCGCGGGAGCCGCTGCGCCGGCGTTGACCACAATCGTGTACTCCATCGCGCCCGCCTCTTTGAGCATACCCACAAGGCGCGCGGTCTTGCTCTCCTTTTGACCGATGGCAACATAAATACAAATCGGGCGGGTTGCTCTAGGCTCGTTTTTTTGATTTAAAATCGTGTCGGTCGCAATGGTTGTTTTGCCGGTGCCGCGGTCGCCGATGATGAGCTCGCGCTGCCCCCTGCCAATCGGGATCATCGAGTCGATAGCTTTGATGCCGGTGTGCAGAGGCGTGTTGACCCCTTTGCGGTCCATCACGCCATAGGCCTCGCGCTCAACCGGGTTGCGCTTTGAGGTTTCCATTTTGCCGAGACCGTCTTGCGGCTCGCCGAGCGGCGACACCACGCGGCCGAGCAGTGCCTCGCCCACCGGTATCGAGAGTATCTCGCCGGTTGAAACAACGGTCATGCCCTCTTTAACTTTGCCCGCATCGCCCAAAATAATTGCGCGGACCGACTCCTCCTCGAGGTTTAAAATAACGCCAAACACTTCAGAGACGCTATCGAGCGCGTTAGCGAGCGGCTTGCCCTCGTATGTTTCAAAACGGATCATCTCGGACATCACGGCGCCTTCGAGGCCCTCGATTTCGGCAACGCCGTCGCCGACGCGTATCACATGGCCCGTGTTTTTAGGCATGGCCTCGGGCGTAAACCCTTGTATCTCTTTTTTAAATTGTTCTATAAAATTTTCCATGGCTATTTTGTTTCAATCAGTTTCTTGTAGAGGCCGAGCAAGATGCGCGTGCGTTCTTTTTCGGGAGTGACGGCGCTGCTTCGCGCGGCCCGCGCACCCGCAATATCCAGCTTTTGATATTCGCTGACAATGTTTGGCAAAAGTTTGAGATGGCCGCGCTTTGCCAAACTCGCACGCAAGTTGGCAATGTATGTGGCGCTCTTGCTTGGATTGTCTGAGACAAGCTGATGAAGTGCGCGTGCATAGGATGCGGCAATAGTCATATATTATTTTGCGAGCATCTTTTCCATCCCGAGGACGACCAGTTTGGCAACTTCTTGCTTGCTTCCTTCAATTGCCTGCGATTTGAGCTCGACCGCCGCCGCTGCCGCCTCGGCAGTGGTGCGGGCCGCCGCCGCCTCGGCGGCGGCTACCATAGCGCGCTCTTTTTCCTCTGCGGCTTTGCGCGCTTTTTTAAGCATCTCATCAGCCTCCTGCCCTGCCTCCGCGAGGATGCCGCTTTTTGCGGCCTCTATCTCATGCAACTTAATTGCAGCCTGCTCGGCGTTGTGTACGCCCTCGGCCATCTTTTGGCGGCGAGCCTCGAGTATGCGTGTAAGCGGCCCATAAAGAAAGTACCACAGCGCAAGCACTAAAATCCCGAAGTTAATCGAGTCGATGAGGAGGAGCCTCCAATCAATGCCGAATGCTGCAAATACCGCTGACATAGTTCTCTTTACATAAAATCTTTTCTAAAAAGTCCTCGGGTCGCTATTCGCTCAACCAGACTTTTTATAAAAGATTTTACTTCAATTGTGTTTACGTGAACTTAATAATGAACCCGACCACCAGCGCAAAGATAGCGAGCGCCTCAGTCACGGCGATACCGATAAACATGGTGGTTTGAATGGTGCCCGACGCCTCTGGGTTGCGGCCGATGGCCTCAAGCGCCTTAGACACCAAAATACCGAGACCGATGCCCGGGCCGATAACGCCGAGGCCTACTACCAACGCAAAAGCGATTGTCTTTGCCGAATCTAAATCCATAACTCTGTTTTTTTAATGCTAACTAATAAATAATTTAATGCGCCCCTTCTCCGTGAGCTTGCCCGGAAGACGCCGAGTGCGGCTCCATAATGGCTAGCTTAATAAACACCAAGGTGAGAAGCGCAAATATTGCCGCTTGGAGGAGACCAACAAAAGTCTCAAACAACATGAGCGGTACCGGGAGGAGATACGGCATAAATGCCATTGCCACGGCCACCAGCACCTCGCCGGCGAAGATGTTTCCAAAAAGACGGAAGGAAAACGACACGAGACGTGCGAGGTTGCCGATGATCTCCAAAAGCCCGACAAAAAAGCCCATCACGCCTGTTTTAAAGCTAACAAATTTCGAGCCATACTTCAAGACACCCAATGCGGCGATGCCGGAGACTTCAATCGTGACAAACGAGATAATCGCGAGCGCGAGCGTCATGTTGAGGTCGGCAGTAGCGGCGCGTAGTATCGGCACAAACACGCCGTTTTGCGTAATGCCTACCGAGCCGATAAGCGGGAAAAACTCAAGCTCGTTGGCGGTAAATACAAAAAGAAAAATCGTTACGATGAGCGGGAAAAAGCGCTCCGCAAGCGCACGCGAGCCGAGTGTCTCCTCCATATAGTTGAGGACAAACTCAAAAAGCATCTCAAACACGTTTTGCACTTTGCCGGGGACGAGTGTTGGCTTCCGGCCGATAAAAAAAGCCGCAATAATAAGCAAAATGATAGTTGCCCATGCGGCTATGAGCCCGTTGGTAATGGGGATACCAAACACACTCCCTAAGCGCTCCGCCGCGAGCGAAATATGCAAGCCACCTGTCATATACGGCCCACTATAACACAAAAACGCCAAACACTCCTAATGCGACAACCACTGCAATGAGGCCGACTTCGCGGAGGAGGTAGAGCGGGTTGGTAGATTCTTTTTGGATTTTAGAGTGGAACTTTTGCAATGGCTCCATCCAGCGCCAGTGCATTTTATAGTAAACAAACTGAAGGCCGTCGGGTGTCTGCCCCGCAAATGCGCCGAGCAACACGATGTAAAGCGGCACGTGGAAAAAGTAAAAAAGAATCAACACAGCCAACGCAAAGCCGAGCATAGAGTCGGCGAGCACTATCGCGATGTCGTGCAAAAAATCTTTGCCGTGTTGTATGCGCGTTTGCAAAACATCATGCTTGTTTTTAACCACCGAACGCATAAAAGCGTGGCCCTCGTTCCAATGCGGGATAGAGTCGATAGCAAAATGGCTCGCAAATCCGAGTGCAAATCCAAGCAAAGGCTCATTGGGCACCAAGCTTGCCATAGCGGCACCCACAACGGCATGTGTCGTTAAAGTCATGGTGGACCCGACGAGAATCGGACTCGTGCCTCTGCAATGCGAATGCAGCGTTTTACCACTTAACTACGGGCCCTGTAAAAAATTGGTCGGGATGCCGAGAATCGAACTCGGGTTTCGCCCACCCGAAGGGCGTATAATGCCACTATAAGACATCCCGATGCTCATCTGGGAGCAACTGTAAGAATATACCAGTAAAAATAAAAAGGGTCGAGCGCGATGCTCGACCCTTGGCCGCCATCAGGACGGCTTAAGCCCCGAAATGAGGTGCGCCAGCTGATGCCCCTTTATGCCGAGAGATTCGGCAAATTCCTTGAACCTGTCGAGACCTTTGGAATCACGGTCTTCGACTGCTTTCAATTTCCAGTAGCCGCAAATCGTACCCTTCCCCTCTTTGCGGGTGAGATGAACCCACATCTCGTCCTCGTCACCCCCAAAGTCAAATACAACTGAAACGCCTTTGACTGGGAAATCGCCACTGATTTCCATAGACTTGACGATAGATTTGTCCTCGACGGGAAATGGCTTCCCAACCCGTTCTTGTACAGCGTGGCATCCCAAGATAGGCCTCCCTAATTCCAAATTTGGACCGCTTCAACAATGTGCTACATCTTCCTTTCAGTTTCATTACTGAAAGGCACGTTGAAAACTTTACCACTAAATTTACCTCTGTCCAGAATTGCCACTGTTCATAAGTTTTTGTACATTTTTGTGGTCACGAGTCGATTTTGCTCGTCAGCAAAATCGCTCGCTACCCCGCCTCACTGCTACGCAAGTGCGTAGCAACGTTCCGGCTTGCACAAAGCACAACATCCCGCGCAGGCGGGATGCTTGTGTCTTTGTGCACCCTTCAGGATTCGAACCTGAGGCCTCACCCGTGTGAAGGGTGCGCTCTAACCAACTGAGCTAAGGGTGCATACGCATCAACCCTATTTCTGAGTCCCGACGATTCTGTCGGGATCCCGACCTGAGCGTCGGGACTAAGGGTGCGATACTATACAGATTGCAATATATCGATATTTTAGTAAAGTAATAAGGCAAGGGCCCTTAGCTCATTTGGTAGAGCGCCTCATTTGCAATGAGGAGGTGACCGGTTCGATCCCGGTAGGGTCCACAACATACAGAAGGCCTGCCCTGCGGCAGGCTTTCTGATTTTGTGGACAGCGGAGCGATGTTTTGCACTTGCAAAACCGCGAGCTAAGACTATGTATGAGCGACTTTGCTGACGAGCAAAGTCGACTCGGAGTCACAGAGTTTTACGCAATTGTGCCGATAGCGTCTATTTTGGCAGCCAAGATAAAGTCGTTTATTGAGAGGCCTTTTATGGCGTGTGTTGAAAGGTCTACTTTTACACTCCCGTAACTCACGGCTAAGTCGGGATGGTGCCCTTCCTCCTCGGCTATCGCGGCCACTTTATTTACAAACACCATGGTCGCTTTAAAGTCGGCAAACGTGTAGCTCTTGCTAATCGAGAGTGCATCGTTTGCGAGCGTCCACCCTTGGAGCCTTTCCAACAACGCCCGCGCGTCGACAGGCACGATAGGCGCTGTGCCGCCTTCGCACGGAACGCACTTTTGTTCGGTGAGTGGAGTGTCCATATGTTTATTCGGTCTCAAGGTTAGGTTTAAGCGCAAGCGTCAGCACATGGTCGACAAACTGCGAGAGCGTCGCGCCTCCCGCTTTGAGCGCTTTGGGCAGGAGCGACTCGCCCGTGAGCCCCACGGCCGGTGCGCTGTTAACCTCAAGAAAATAAATACCGCGCTTTCCAACGATAAAGTCGGAGCGCGAGTAGTGCGAGAGGCCAAGCCCTTCGTGCACCGCTTTGGCAATGGCGATGAGCTGGTCTTTTTCATCGCGGCTAAAGTTTCCCGGCACGCGCTCGATTGTCTCGCCGCCATATTTGGCATCATACGAAAAAAATCCGTGATTTTTTGGCGGGACTATCTCAACCGGCATCAACGCATACAATTTTTCGTTTCTAAAATTATTGATGACACCCACCGTGGCCTCTTTGCCGGGAATAAACTCCTCGACTATTATTTTTGGCCCTATTGTACTCGCGCGCTCGAGGCCGTGCATGAGCGAATGGAAGCTGTTGGCAATAGTAACGCCCACCGACGAACCTGCTGCGATTGGTTTAACCACCGCCGGATGCGGAAATGTGCGGAAGATGTTTTGCGCGGTTTTGTCGAAGTCGGAAATTTTTGAAGCATCCACCACAATGCCGTGCGCCACTTTAACGCCAAGCAATGCAGCAGCCTCTTTGGTGCGCTGTTTGTCGAACGCGAGTTTTGAAACCGCAGCGCTCGAGCCCGTGTACGGGATATTAAACGCGTCGAGTATTTCGTGCAGGCGGCCATCCTCGCCATACTCACCGTGTATGACATTAAATACCACGTCGGCTTGGCTGAGCGCCCTCTCGGGCAACACTGGCACGCCATGCAAATGCCATTGTCCTTCGCGCGAGACAAATAAGTCGAGCGGCTCGTATTTTTCTTGGTCCAATGCCGAGAGCACGCTCGCGCCGCTTTTAAGCGACACCTCGTACTCGCTGCTTGGCCCGCCGCGTAACACTCCTACCACGGTGCGCATACACACATTATAACCCCATTTCTGTACTGCGAAGTTTCCGATGATACGCAATCGCAAAACGATGCGCCTCGGCGTTGGCAAGCAGGATATCGTGCTCGTGGCCGGTGATAACTCCCCTGTCGCCTTGTATCGCCCGCGCACGATGTTTGTCGTCTTTAGTAACACTAACCACCGGGATGCGAATGCCATACTCCGCGAGTGCCTTGTCGGCGGCGTTGAGTTGTGCAGTTGAACCATCAACGACAATCATGCGCGGCAAAGGCCACTCGTCGTGCGCTAAGCGGCGCGAGAGCATCTCGCGCAAAGCGCCAATGTCATCTCCCGCGTTCGCACTTTTAATTTTAAATTTGCGGTATTCGTTTTTGAGCACGGAGCCATTTTCAACAACGGTCATCACCCCCACCATGGCACTGCCGCCCAAATGTGCCGCGTCATAGGCCTCGATTCGCATCCCGCGAATCGCCCCGAGGGAAGCCGAAGGGCTACGAAATTCTTCTTTTATCAAAGAGACATCTTGAATATGTTTTAATGCAAATAGTTGGCCGCGCAATACTGCCGCCTCCTCAAAGCGCTCGGCTTTTGCAAGCCGCTTCATGTCGCGCTCGAGCGATTTTATAAGCTCGCTCTTTTTACCCTGGAAGAGCATCACCATGCGGCGCACGATTTTGCGGTACTCAGTTTTATTGATAGCGCCCGAACACACGCCGGGGCACAACCCTATCGCGGCATTAAAGCAAGGTTTGCACCGAATCAAGGACCGTCCTTTGGCTCCCTGTCTTAAGGACGGTCCTTGCTCGGCGCACGGTGTGCAGGTATCGCGATACGGAAAAATCTTTCTAATTATTTTGAGAGCCTCTTTGAGTTGCGCGCCGTGCGGAAACGGCCCAAATATGTGAGCTGGGTTTATTTGTGTTTTGTCTTGGCTGGCTTTTACAAAGTTTCCTAAAAGGGAGTTGGGGTCCCGTTCATCTCTCCCTTTTAGGGAATTTTTAAAAGCCAGTTCCTTCCCTCTCACCAACAATACCCTTGGAAAATCCTCTTTGGTAACTATCACATAGTTCCACGATTTGTCGTCTTTTAAATCGGTGTTGTGTTTGGGTTTGTGGCGTTTAATTAAATTTGCCTCGAGTATCAATGCCTCAAGCACCGAGTCGGTTGCACGCCACTCAACGCTCGTGGCTTTTTTAACCATCTCCACAATCAAGGGCCCGCGCGAGCGGTGCAAATCGGATGCAAAGTAACTGCGCACGCGGCTGCGCAAGCTCGTGGCCTTGCCGATGTACAAGATTTTTTTACGCGCATCAAGAAAAAAGTACACACCCGGCGTGTCGGGCAAAGTACTCATCCGTTTTTTAAACTGCTCGAGCGTCATAGGCTTATCTTATACCCCCTTGAGGACACGTTTGAGATACTTGCCGGTGTGCGAGTGTTTATTGTTGGCCACCTCCTCGGGCGTGCCTTTGGCCACCAAATTGCCGCCACCGGCACCGCCCTCGGGTCCAAAGTCGAGTATGTAATCGGCATTTTTAATAATGTCCATGTTGTGCTCGATAAGCACCACGGTGTTGCCGGCGTTGACCAAGCGGTTAAGGATATCGATAAGCTTTTGCACATCTTCGTAATGCAAACCCACCGTTGGCTCGTCGAGCAGGTAAATTGTTTTTTGCAAATGCGGGCGGTAGAGCTCCGCGGATATTTTGACGCGCTGTGCCTCGCCGCCGGAGAGCGTCGTGGCACTTTGGCCGAGCTGCAAGTAGCCAAGACCAACCTCCTCGAGTGTTTTGAGGCGGTCGTACACCGCGGGGATGTCTTCAAAAAACGTAATCGCTTCCTCAACGGTCATTGAGAGCACTTCAAAAATATTCTTTTTTTTGTATTTGACCTCGAGCGTCTCCTTCATAAACCGCTTGCCGTTGCACACATCACAGGTAACGTAGACGGTTGGCAAAAAATGCATCTCCACCGCAATCGTGCCGTTGCCTTCGCACGCCTCGCATCGCCCGCCACCGCGCGCTTGCGGCACGTTAAACGAAAAGCGCGAGGCCTTCCATCCGCGAGCACGCGCCTCGGTGCTTTCGGCAAAAAGTTCGCGGACAAACGAAAACGCGCCGGTGTAGGTGGCCGGGTTGGAGCGCGGCGTACGGCCAATGGCGCTTTGGTCAATTAAAATAGCGCGGCTCAAATGCTCGCTTCCCTTAAACGAGGCCGCGTTAAATGTTTTATTACTGCGATATTTTTTGTCGAAGCGTGCGCGCAAATTTTCGTACAAAATGTCGTACAAAAAGGTCGACTTGCCCGAGCCCGAGACGCCGGTAATAGCCGTAAGCCTCCCGAGCGGCACCTCGGCCGAGAGGTTGTGTATGTTAAATGCACGGCCTCCTTTAATTTCAATCGAGCCTTTGTCTTTTTCTCTTCGTGCATCTGGTATGGGTATTGCCTTCTCGCCGCGCAAATACGCAAGCGTAACCGAGTTGCTGTCATTTTTTTTAGCAGTCAGCAATTTTTCGAGATAATCGGCCACCACCACATGGCCGCCGTGCACGCCTGCGCCCGGCCCAATGTCCACGAGATAGTCGCCCGCATAAATGGTGTCCTCGTCGTGCTCAACCACGATGATGGTGTTGCCCAAGTCGCGCAAATTGACGAGCGTTTTGATAAGCCGCTCGTTGTCGCGCTGATGCAAGCCAATAGTTGGTTCGTCGAGCACGTAAAGCGCGCCCACGAGCCCCGAGCCGAGCTGAGATGCAAGCCTAATGCGCTGTGCCTCGCCGCCGGAGAGCGTATTGGCGCGGCGGTTGAGCGTGAGATAGTCGAGGCCCACGTCGAGCATAAACTTGAGACGCGCGCTTATTTCTTTAATAACTGTTTTGGAAATTTCTTGGTCTTTTTTAGAGAGGTCGAGCAGCTCAAAATAATCAAACGCATCTTGTATCGAGAAGTTTGTTATATCAACAATGCTTTTTTTGTCCGTCTCGCTCAAAAACACATTGAGCGCCTCGGGGCGCAAACGTGCGCCATGACACACGGGGCACGGCTCATCGCTAAAAAAGTGCTTGGTGCCCAAGCCGTTGCATGCCGGGCAAGCACCATACGGCGAGTTAAACGAAAAGAGCCGCGGCTCAACCTCGGGGAACGAAAACCCGTCGTATGCGCACATAAACTTTGCCGAAACCATCCGTGTGCCGGTGGCGTCCTCTACCTCAACTAAGCCGTCGCTCTCGGCAAGCGCACGTTCCACGGCCTCGCTCAAACGCTCGTATGCTGCTTGCTTGTTGCGTACAAAGTCTGCGGCCAATATCTCATCAACCATTGCCGAGATGCTGTGCTTTTTGTGCTTGGCCAAAATAATTTGCTCGCGCAAGCTTACTGTTGTGCCATCTATTTTTGCTTTTTCAAATCCTTTGCCAAGGAGGTCGTACAAAAGTTGGTAGTACTCGCCTTTACGGCCAACCACCACCGGCGCAAAAATCTTAACGGTGTCGTCGTTGATCTCCACATCCATTACTTTGCGCGTTTTTTTTGGCGCGGCTTTGGTAACGCCCTCAACGATACTTGCAATAATTTCCTCATTGCTGTGCTTTTTAATTTCGCGGCCGCACACCAAACAGTGTGGTTTGCCCACGCGTGCATAGAGGATACGCAAGTAGTCGTAAATTTCGGTAATCGTTGCCACGGTTGAGCGCGGATTGTTGGAGCGCGATTTTTGGTCGATAGAGATTGCAGGGCTAAGGCCCGTGATTTCCTCAACATCGGGCTTTTGCATCTGGCGCAAAAACTGCCGCGCGTAGGCCGAGAGGCTCTCGATATAGCGGCGCTGGCCCTCGGCAAAAATGGTGTCGAAGGCAAGCGAAGACTTCCCCGAGCCTGAGAGCCCGGTAAAAATAATCATTTTATTGCGCGGGATGCTCAAAGAAATATTTTTGAGATTGTGAGTCTTCGCGCCTTTTATAGTGATGTGGTCTTCCATAAACGCCATAATAGCCCCGAGGATCGTCCTAGGGGTCATCTATGTCACTACACTATATCACAAACGCCTATTTTTTTCTCGCAGCTCGTTTCTTTTTAACAGCAGCGCCACCCATTAAGGCCGCTATTTCATCTCTTAGGATTGCGGCAGTTTCGAAGTCCAGATTTTTAACCGCTTCGGACATCTCACGCTTTTTTTGCGCAATAAAGCCGCGCGGATTCTTTTTATACTCGCCCTGCTCTATCTCGAGCATCTCGTGCACCGCTTTGCCGTGCTCGGTGCGCAACTCGTCGGTGATATCGCGTATTGCTTTGTGGATCGAGACCGGCGTGATGTGATGCTCTTTGTTGTACGCAACTTGCACCGCGCGGCGGCGGTTAGTCTCGCCTATCGCTTTTTTGAGAGACTCTGTTTCTTGGTCGGCATAGAGTATCACCCGGCCTTCCACATTGCGTGCCGCGCGGCCGATGGTTTGTATCAGCGACGTCTCCGAGCGCAAAAATCCTTCTTTGTCGGCATCGAGTATCGCCACCAGCTGAACCTCGGGCAAGTCGAGACCCTCGCGCAAAAGATTGACGCCCACGAGCACATCGTACAAACCTTTGCGCAGGTCGGTGAGCGTCGTAATGCGGTCCAGCGTTTCGACATCGCTGTGCAAGTAGGCCGCTTTAATTTGCCGGTCTTTTAAATAGTCGGCCAAATCTTCGGCCATTTTTTTGGTGAGTGTCGTGACCATCACGCGCCCGCCGTTTTTTATAACTTTC
>DATKGU010000015.1:0-43591 GCA_035510635.1 Minisyncoccota bacterium
ACGCATGCCCGACAGCCAAATGGACGAGGCCGTGAGCCTTGCCAACCAAGTGCACGGCATCGTGATACTCGATGTGCAGGTGGGGCTCAGCAATGTGCAAACCGAAGTGCCTTTGCTTAAAAAATATTTATCGATGCCCAACGTGGAGCTTGCGCTCGACCCGGAGTTTGCCATGCACAATGGTGCAAAACCGGGCACGGTTATAGGCTCACTCGACGCAACCGACATTAACTTTGCGGCAAACTACCTTGCACAACTGGTGCGCGACAATAATTTGCCGCCAAAAATACTTGTCGTGCATCGCTTTACACAACCGATGGTTACGCACGCGTCGCTTATTGAGCCCTTGCCCGAAGTACAGATTGTGATGGACATGGATGGTTGGGGCTCACCTTCTAAAAAAATTGGCACCTACAACGCGTTTATCGCAAACACGGCAGTCCAGTTTACGGGCTTTAAATTATTTTATAAAAATGATATTAAGCCGCCCTCCACGCGCATGCTCACCCCCGCCGAAGTGCTCGGCCTCACGCCCTCCCCCTTGTTTATACAGTACCAATAGTAGTATTCTCTATTTATTCATGAAAAAGTTTTTACGATACGCACTTTTTGCGCTGGTGGGGCTGTTTGCCCTTGTTGGCCTCTTGTTTACGGGAGTCTTTGTTGCCATGCAGTTTGGACTCCTCAACGTGCAAGGCTCCATCGCCGAGCGCAACGCATTTTTTGCACAGTTTGGCGCAGCGCCGGGCGCCGCCACCTCGACCCCTCCGTGCATCGATGCAAGCAAAACGGTGTGCGACTGGCGCGACACGCCCGAGTGGCCGGTTATTGCGGGCGGTTTAACTAAAGACAGCGGCGTCATTGCAAAAGTAAGCAATGAGACCGGCGTACCGGCGCGCATGATTGTTGCCGTGGTGGTGCCCGAGCAAACGCGCTTTTTTACCTCCGAGCGCGAAGTGTTTAAACGCTACTTTGAGCCGCTCAAAATATTGGGCTCGCTCTCGCAATTTTCTCTCGGCGTCTCGGGCATCAAGCAAGACACCGCCGACAGCATTGAGGCCTATGCCGCCGACCCAACCTCTCCCTTTTATCCGGGGGCTAGTTACGCGCCACTCCTCGCATATGCCGCGAGCACCACGCCTCAAGATGCGCAGTTGTATGACCGCCTCACCGACGCAAACGACCACTACTACTCGTATCTGTACACCGCTGTGTATATTAAAGAAGTAGAGAGTCAGTGGAGTGCCGCGGGTTTTGATATCAGTAAAAATCCGGGCGTCGTGGTAACGCTGTTTAACATCGGATTCCAAAACTCGCATCCGCATGCCAACCCCATGCCGGGAGGCGCTGTCATAGCAACAGGCGGACAAAACTATACCTACGGCGAGCTGGGACAAGATTTTTACGACTCGGGCGAGCTTACCGACCTCTTCCCCGCTAACTAAAAAATTAATAGTATTAAAAATATATGATTAAAATACTTGCAACTATTATTGGTGTGTTGGTAGTTGTGTTTGGCGCTTTCTTTCTCTACTCGCAAAGCTCTATGCAGGCTAATGTTCCAACCGCATCAACCACACCTCTTGCAACGCTAGCCTCTAGCACAGCGCCCGCCGCGCCTGCTATAGTGTCTACTGCAACCACTACCAGTAATCAAAACATTATGAGCGCGACACTCGAGACCAGCATGGGCGACATCGCCATCGAGTTTTATCCGGCAGAGGCACCTAAAACGGTGGCCAACTTTATCAAGCTCGCTGAGAGCGGCTACTACGACGGCACCAAGTTTCATCGCGTCATCAAGGGCTTTATGGACCAAGGCGGCGATCCTTTGACCAAAGACGACTCTCAAATGGCAGCGTGGGGCACCGGCGGTCCGGGCTACACTATCCCCGACGAAATTTCGCCAAACCTTACCAATGTTGCGGGCACTATGGCGATGGCCAACACTGGGGCTCCCAACACGGGCGGCAGCCAATTTTTTATCAATGCGGTAGACAACCCAAGCCTCAACGGCGGCTACACCATTTTTGGCAAAGTAACTGCAGGCATGGATGTGGTAACTGCTATCAACAATGTGCCCACCGACAGCTCCGACCGGCCGCTCACGCCGGTGGTACTCAAAAGCATCACGCTTAACTAGTAAAAATGTCAGAAAGTGCTTATGTTACAAGGTATTTTGAGTGCCTATAGGTAGGGTTCAAACCCACACTTGACACCTTGACAAAAGCATTTTTTGGGTGTACTATGTAGTTAGGTTCTTTTAATGAATTCACCTTCCATTCTAACGCATACAGGGGGTTCCATGCGCTACTCACTCGCACTGCTGGCTTTGCTCAGCACCGCGGCATACGCGGAAGACCTTTCGATGCAAACGCTCCACGCTTGCGTCCAAGAGGAAAAAGCGCTCAAACAATCTCTACTTGACACCTTCAAAGCTGCCGATAATGGCGGCCGATGGTATCCGGTGTTCGTCGCATTCGATCGTTACGACGATTGGATGCAGAACGACGGCCTCGGCAAATGCATGAAGCGCTAATCAGACTAGGGAGAGACCGTCGGCCTCTCCCACTCTATTGAGCCCACGAGTTATCGCGGTCTCATCGAGTACAGTTCTTTTCAAATAATCAGATGTGTTGAAAGGACGCGAAACACAATGGCGATAAGCGCTACTGAAGAGAGGTTGTTTGCCAGCGCCATGCCAGTGGAGCATCGCGCGGCGCAACGGCTGGGACAATCATTGTTGGTCGGCATTGCATGCAAACTACAGCTTCCTACAAGACCGGTCATATCCTTTGGCTTTGCGGGAGCATTGTGCGATACACTCCCCATGGCAGCAGCGGTAGTGATAAGCACCGTTGTCGATGAAAACGGCCACGTGTTGTGGCGAGGTAAGCCGCTTGTTGTGCAAAACGCGCACCAAGTCGTAGTGGTCAGCGCCGACCATATGGTCGACAGCGTGGAAGAGCGCGCCGAACTCCGCAAACGTTCGGGTGCACAAGTTGTCGACATGGAGACGAGCATTTATGCTCGTCTCGGGCTACTCGTTGGTGGCCTGCGCGTTATAAGCGACACACCAACGCAGCGGCTTGCGAGCACGAGAGGCTCTCCTCGTGATGAGTCTGAAGCGCACCGCGTCCTTTATTCCTTAAAGAGATTTTGACCACCCCACCCCGCGACCAAAGGACCTCGTGTCCCACTTGGTGCGGGGTTCTTTTTTTTATAAAACCCTTTTATTATTTTTCGCCAAAAAGCCTATAGAGCGCAAGCTCTAAGGGGATTTGTGGCATGGGGGCTCTTGGCATCTCAAGGAGTGCTTGGATGAGCTCGGCTAATACCTCGGAGTTTATAGCAGCACCTTTGGTGCCTGCCAGCTCTTTGAGATACGCGAGGTCGTCCTCGCCAAATTGCTCGGAGAGTGCGCCCTCCATTTTGGGTGCAAAGCGCAAGAGGAGCACGGCACGCACTTTAATTATTGTTAAAAGTACAAACACATGCGGCTCTACGCCGCTTGCCACCGCATCACTCAAAAGTGCTATCGCGTCTCCCGCTTGTTTATCTGCAAGCGCTCCCAAAAAATCATTCACCAATTGCGATGATGGCGCGCCCACTACTTTTGCAACCTCGTCTTCGGAAAGTTTTTTGTCGCCGGAGATGGTGAGCACCTTTTGGAGTATGCCGAGTGTGTCGCGGAAGGAGCCCTCGCCGCCGAGCGCCACCAGCTCGGCCGCTTGCGGCGCAATTGCTGCACCCTCGGCTTTGGCAATGTCGAGTACGAGCTTCTTTAACACCGCGTGCGTCGGCTTTTTAAAATTAAATACCTGACAGCGCGAGAGTATTGTCTCGGGTACCCTGTCTTGCTCGGTGGTCGCGAGTACAAAAATGACGTGCTCCGGCGGCTCCTCGAGTGTTTTAAGCAACGCGCCCCATGCATCTTTGGTGAGTGCGTGTGCTTCGTCGATAATATAAAACTTATAGGTTGAGTTAAACGGCAAAGTCGAAACACCCTCACGCAAGGCGCGTATCTCGTCGATGCCGCGGTTGCTCGCGGCGTCCATCTCGTACATGTCCTCCTCGCTTGTGCCGAGCGCGTGCGCCAAAATGCGCGCCATTGATGTCTTGCCGGTGCCACGCCCTCCCGCAAAAAGATAGGCATGCGCTATTTTTTTGTGCGCAATAGCCGCCTCGAGCACGGCAACAATATCCTCTTGCCCGCGCACTTCGGCAAATGTGGCCGGGCGATATTTGCGATAGAGCGAGAGAGTTTCCCGCTCCGGTTCAACCTGTTTTGCCATTGCCTATAGTATACACAAAAAACGCTCGATAACCTGTTCGATTTCGGCGGCGTTTTTTGTTTCCATCAATTGCATCCGGAGCTCTTTGGCGCCGGCAAAGCCCTCGGCATAGGCCTTAAAATGCTTTTTCATAATCGCAAAGTTTTTGACATCACCAAGCAGCTCCTCAAAAAGTTTGGCGTGCTCAACCGCGATGCGCAAGCGCGTCTCGAGCGGAGGCATATGTTGTTGAGGAAAATGGTCTGGTTGAGGCGAAGCCGACCCGAGGACCTTTTCTGAGACATCATATGCCTCCGGTTGTGTGGCAAAAAGCCACGGGGTGCCAAAGATTGCGCGACCGAGCATGGCGCCGTCGGCGCCCGACATTTTTATTTTTTGTTTTGCATCCGCAACGTCTACCACATCGCCATTGCCGATTATAAGCGTCTTTGAGCCAAGCTCGTTGCGTATCTCAACCGCGCGCTTAACCCGCTCCCATCGTGCAGGCACGAGCGACATCTCTTTGCGCGTGCGCGCGTGTATCGTCACTACCGCGGGTTCCGCCTCAAGCAACGCTGGCATCCACTCTTCCAACATATCTTTGTTGTACCCGAGCCGCGTTTTAACCGAGACAGGCAGGTTGGGCGCGCCGCGCTTGGCCGCCGCAATCAACTCTTGCGCACGCGCAGGGTTGAGGATGAGTTTGGCACCGGCACCCTGCTTCTCTATCGATTTGTCGGGGCAGCCCATGTTGATATCGACGCCGTCAAAACCCAACTCTTGTGCTAGTTTTGCAGCGGCCTCCATGTGCGCGGGCGTTGAGGTAAAAAATTGCGCGACAATGGGCCGCTCGGCATCGCTAAACATGAGGTCGCGCAAGAGTTTGTCTCTCCCCTCCTTGGGGGCGAGCGCCAACCCGTCGGCCGACACAAACTCGGTGTAAGTGACAAACCCTACTCCGCCCCCTACTCCGCCAAGGCTTCGAAGGGCAAGCGGCTCGAGTTTAGAATATTTGGCGATGATACGGCGAAAAGCCGCGTCGGTGACGTCGGCCATGGGAGCCAATACAAAAATAGGCTTAGGTAGCTTTTCCCAAAAATTCTGCATTGCTCGAGTGTACTATCACCTATGCCCTATTGGCTAGTGGCTTTGAGCTTGTAGTACAGCTTGTCGCCAAAGCGCAGGTCGAGATATTGAAAGTCGGCAATCGTGTGGCCCGCAAACACGTCCGACTGCAATGCCAACATAAAACGATTGTATACATCGCCGCCATCGGCCGACAGCGGAAAGAGTAGCATAAAGCCGCTTACAAATCCCACGTGCACGTCGTTGTTGGAGTCTACCTCAACGCTCGTTATCGCGTCTTGCGATTGATTTTGCGCGAGTGCATCTACAAGCGCGCTGAGCGAACTAAAGGCGCCCGGTGCAAGATATTGCTCGGGCAATGCAGAGCCTGTAATCGCGCCGTAGTAGCGCTTGTAGGCGCCACCACCCGCCGCAAAGCCGGCAGGCGCGTATGCAACGCCATTTTGGTCGAGCAAAAGACATCCGCTTGTGTCTTTCTCGGGAGGTGTGGAGGTGGCTGTGTCCGCGAGTGTAGACGTTGCCGCGCTGCCGGTTTGAACTATTTTGTCGGTATCAGGGCACCAGAGCGCTTTAGGCTGGCGCTCAATTAAGAAGACGCCAATAGTGTGGAAGTCGACCGTGCGGACCTCGGCGCTTGCGATAACCGGCATGCTTGTAACAAGCGTGTTGGTAATGGTGGCTTTGGGATAAAGAAAAATATTATTTTTTGCAAACAAGTGCCAGTAAGAACCAGCGAGTTGGTTTTGCACAGTAGCCTGCACCTCGGTATCGCTCAACGTTTGTGTGCCCGACACTTGCACGGCAGTGATGCGCAAAAAGCTTGCATGCGAGAGCCAAACCAAGCCGCCAAAAAGCGCCAATAGACAAATTATAATGAGCGCACTAAAAACTCCCCACCGCCGGTGACGGCGAGCGCGAACTTTAGAAGCCGGCAAATCAACCCGAGCCATAGAGCTATTATAGCCTTAAACAAAAACACGTTGCGGAAAAGCTAAAGTGCGTAAGTTTTAGAAAAGGTACCTGACCCCATTTTCATTTTGGTTGGGTTGACAGGCCGCGCTCAAACTCTGGGTGTATAATTGAGGCATGGAAGAAGAAATAGGATTATTTGTAGGGTTTATATTTCTTGCTCTGTTTGCCGCTGGTGTTTTGGGACTGTTTGGATTCAACTTTGGTCATACACTGGAGGGAACTGTTGACTACTCCAACTGCCAACAAATCATAGCGGTACAGGACAATGATTGGTATCAAAAGTATTTCCATACCTGGACTTGTGACGCCATTAAGACTAAAAGCGGAGAGATTATGGGTGGCGAGTGTGCCCTCATAGAGAAAGATAATTCCTACCCAACCCCTCAATGCGCACGAGCATATGTATACGAAATGGCGACTTCTACGGCTTGCGAGGGTAATATTGTGAATGGAATTGCTTATACGTATCTAGGGTATGACGATATGTGTCATACCACTCCACAGTAGGTGGATAAAGTGAGAATTCCCTAATATTAAGCTCTTTAAAGTGGGGTCTTATTAGTTGGGAATCGAGGACCGTCCTTGATATTTTATGCAGTTTTTTCTATTTTCTCCTTCCCCATCATGAAGGGGCGCAGGACTTCGGGGATGGCCACTGTGCCGTCTTCGTTTTGATAATTTTCCAAAATTGCTATGAGTGTACGACCTATTGCAATCATCGTGGCGTCGTTCATGTGCACCGGCTCGCTCAAGCCGTCGGCGCGTTTTATTTTGGTGTTAAGGCGGCGCGCCTGGAATCCGCCCACATAGTCGGCGCTGTGCGTCTCGCGGTACGTATCCTGCCCCGGCATCCACGTTTCGATATCAATCTGACGCTGGTCGGGAAAGCCCATGTCGCCCGTGCACACAAGCACCACTTGGTACGGCAGTTTTAATTGTTGCAACAAATACTCTTGGATTGCCACGAGGAGCTCCTGCTC
Source organism: Minisyncoccota bacterium (assembly GCA_035510635.1). Taxonomy (GTDB): domain Bacteria; phylum Patescibacteriota; class Minisyncoccia; order Phycocordibacterales; family SBAW01; genus GWA1-54-10. Next base: position 7,313 of record DATKGU010000015.1, read on the forward strand.
GGCCATGCCATCCTCCGGCCGCACAAAAGACTCGGCCTCAACTTTATCAAACTGATGCTGGCGCAAAATACCGCGCGTGTCTTTGCCGGCAGCACCCGCCTCGCGCCTAAAAGCGGTTGAGTATCCCACATAGCGCAGCGGCAAGCGCTCTTCTTTGAGCGTCTCATCCATGTGCAACGGCCCAAGTGTGTGCTCGGCGCTGCCCACGAGCATCGTGTCATCCTCGGGAAAGAGATAGTGCTCCTCGGGAGTTAAAAAGCGCGCCATGCGGATTTGCACCTGCTTTTTTACCATCACCGGCACTATCATCGGCACAAATGGTTTTGAGCTTACCGTGAGGCCGGCGTTGGCAATAATTTTTTCCAATGTTTCGCGCGAGGTCACCACGCTCATCACCAGCTGGATGAGCGCAAACTGCATCAGCGCCAAGTCGCCTTTGAGATACGTAAAGCGCGCGCCCGAAACCTCGGTGGCCTTCTCGGTATCGATGATGCCAAGTTCTTTGCCGATGTCCCAGTGCGCTTTGGGTGTAAAGGTAAATGCGGGTTTATCGCCCCACTGTCGCACCACTTTGTTGCCGCTCTCGTCGGGGCCAACCGGCGTGTCGGCCGAGGGGATGTTGGGGACTTTTATGAGGAGCGCAACCAGCTCTTTTTCTATCTCTTTATATTTTTCTTCGGCGGCGGCTAGCTCATCTTTGAGCCTTTTGCCGGCCTCGATGTCGCGCGCGGCTTGCGCCTGCCCGCGCTTTTGGTTGATGTCGCTCACGGCGCCTGCCGCCACTTTGCGCAGGTCGGCCAAGGCCAAAATCCTCTCGAGGTCTATCCCCTCTCGGTTTTTATTTTTGAGCGCGGCGCGGACAATGTCAGGATTTTCCCGTATGAATGTAATATCGAGCATAATGTGGTATACCGTATAGCCTACAATGCAATTTGCGCAAAAACAACTCAAACCCGCCGAGTTCCCCGCCCTCCTCCGAGAGATCCCCGACGCGCCAACACTCCTTTATATGCGTGGGGTCATGCCAAGCGAGGAGCTCAAGTATCTGTGCGTGGTGGGCTCGCGCGCGTGCTCGCCTTACGGCCGCCGCGTGTGCGCCTCGCTCGTTGCCGGCTTGGCATCATACCCTATTGCGATTGTCTCGGGGCTCGCACTTGGGATTGATGGCGAGGCACTCAAAGCGGCACTCGACGTTGGGCTCCCGGCTGTAGCGATACTGCCCTCATCGGTTGACGACGCGAGCCTTTACCCGAGCACCAACCGCGCGCTTGCGCAACGCATTTTGGCGCGCGGTGGCGTGCTTATTTCGGAAACTAAGAGCCCACACAAAGCTGCCATCTATGATTTTCCTAAACGCGACCGTATCATGGCGGCCATGGCGCACGCGTCGCTCATTATCGAAGCCGGCGAAAAATCGGGCACACTGATTACCGCGCGGCTCGCGCTCGATTACAACCGCGAGGTCTTGGCCGTACCGCACGAGCTCGGCAAAGAAACCGGCAAAGGCGTCAATCGCCTTATCCGCGAGGGCGCCACCTTGGTGCGCACAAGCGACGACATTTTGCTCGCGCTCGGCTTTGAGCCCAAGGTCGACCCGTTGCAAGGCACGCTTCCCACCGATTTAACCGAGGCCGAGACAAAAATAATGGAGGCGCTCACCGAAGCAAAAGTGAAAGATGATTTGATTGAGGAGGCGGAGCTCAGCGCGCAAGACGCGAGCATTGCACTCTCCTCGCTCCTCATCCGCGGCCTGATTGTGGAGCGCCTCGGCAAAGTTGAAAGAATATAATAAGTGTGTTATAACAATAGCGGAGTATCGCGTACAAACAAATCACTTGCACAAGGAACAAGGTGATGAATGATACCGGATTGCCAACCCCAGAGGGCACGGGGGATGTGTGGTGGAGGAGTTTGTCAAAAGCCGAAAAAGCGGTTGCCCTTGAGCCGTATTTTGCGGCAAACAAGAGCAACCGGGCGATAGCTGAGGTGTTCAAGCTGTTGTCGTTTAACTCGGTCGCTCGGGTTCGGGATGACCGCAACCAGCGGCTGGGTCTCGGCCGTTTTGCTCGGGAAGACGCTGCTCCGACTACGGTCACGCTCCAAGCGATCGAGGCAGTCGCCGAGCTCAAAGTCGATAAACCTATAGAGCCTAAGCCGGCTCCGCAACTTGCCGACGTCGTGCCTATCGCGAGCAAGATGCCACCGGAACGAAAGCTCCCCGCTAAAAGCTTCGAGGTAAAACCTCGTAAACCTGCGGAGCACGAACCTGGCACATCGCCAGCACTCCGACATGTAGATTTTGACGAAGCGCCGCGGGGAGGCAAACACTCGCCCTACCCCTCAAAGAATGAAATAACTGCAGAAGAATTGCGTGCCATACAAGTCGGATTATATGACAGCTTGTAGCCAGCACAACGCGTTACCACAGGCTCCGATTTCGGTCGGGGCCTCTTTTTTATTTTTACCCACACCTTTGCATAATTTGGATATCTGTTATATCAATGTAAGCACACACTCATGAAATTAGTTATCGTCGAGTCGCCTGCAAAGGCCAAAACAATCGAAAAATATTTAACCGACATCGATAAGTCGGGTGATTTTTTGGTGCGCGCATCGGTGGGTCATGTGCGCGACTTGCCCAAGAGCAATAAAAAAGCAATCGACATCCCCGCCGGCTTTGTCCCCCACTACGAGGTGGTGCCGGGCAAACAAGACATTATCCACGAGCTCAAAACTCTTGCCAAAAAAGCGAGCGAGGTGATACTCGCCACCGACCCCGACCGCGAAGGCGAGGCCATTGCATGGCATATAAAGGAGGAGCTTAAATTAAAGCAGCCGGAGCGCATTGTCTTCCACGAGATTACCAAAGAGGCGATTGCCGAGGCGCTCGCGCATCCGCGCCTCATCGACGAGCATTTGCGCCTGGCGCAGGAGGCACGCCGCGTGCTCGACCGACTCGTGGGCTACGACCTTTCGGGATTGATTTGGAAAAAGGTGCGCTACGGACTCTCGGCCGGGCGCGTGCAGTCGCCGGCACTACGCATCATCATGGAGCGCGAGCGCGAGATACGCGCGTTTAATCCGCAAGCATATTTTGTTATCACCGCGCACACTAAAACGCCGAGCAAGGCGGCGCTCACACTCACCTGCAGTGAGGAGCCCAAAAAACAAGCTGAGGCCGACCATATTATTGATGCGGTTAAAAAAGACGGGCTCACCGTGGCGAGCGTAACCGAGAGCGAGGCAAAGCGCGCGGCGCGTGCACCGTTTACCACATCTACATTGCAACAAACAGCCAGCTCGCGGCTTGGCTTCTCTCCATCGCGCACGATGCAGGTAGCACAGCGCCTCTACGAAGCCGGCCATATCACCTATATGCGCACCGACTCAACCAACATAGGCAAAGCCGCGCAAGATGCGATTATTGCACAAATAGAAAAGAAGTACGGCAAAGAGTATGCCGAGCGCCATGCCTACACCACCAAATCTAAAAATGCGCAGGAAGCGCACGAAGCTGTCCGCCCCAGCCATATCGAGAAACTAAGCGCCGGCACGACGCCCGAGCAAAAAAAATTGTACGAGCTTATCTGGAGCCGCGTGGTATCGTCGCAAATGGCCGATGCAAAAGTGTTGCGCACAAAAATTGAGGCCAATACAAAAGATGAAAAGGTGCCGAGCTTTGTCGCCAATGGCTCGCGTGTCCTCTTTGATGGATGGCTGCGCGCCGACCCCGACGCGCGCGGCGAGGATGTCGAGTTACCAAAAGTGAGCAGAGGCGATGAGCTCAAGGTGGACGACATTAGCGCCGAAGAAAAGTGGACAACGCCGCCGCCGCGCTACACCGAGGCAGGGCTCATCAAAGAGTTGGAGAAGCGCGGTATTGGGCGCCCCTCAACCTACGCGGCTATTATGCGCACGCTCGATGCGCGCGGCTATGTCGTTAAAGAAGGCCGCTCGCTTAAGCCAACCGACACCGGCGACGTTGTCTCCAGTTTCCTCGAAGAGTACTTCCCCACGTACATTAGCGACACGTTTACCGCCGAGATGGAGGACGAGCTCGACGACATTGCCAACGGCACGCGCGAGTATGTTAAAACACTCAGCGATTTTTATACGCCATTTTTAAAAGAGGTAAAAGCAAAAGACAAAGAGGCTGGCAAGATTACCGACTTGGGGCCGGCACCGGCAGAGTTTACCTGCCCGGTGTGCGGGAGCCCAATGGTCTTTAAACTTTCCAAACAAGGCAAGTTTATGAGTTGCAACCGCTTCCCCGAGTGCATCGGCGCGCGCACAGAAACCGGCGAGATTATCTCAAACGAGCCGGCAAAACCAATTGGCACGCATCCCGACACGGGCGAACCAATCTACGTGCTTAACGGCCGCTTTGGGCCGTATGTGCAGCAAGGCGACCTGCCCAATAAAGAAACAAAAAAGAAAGGTGCAAAGGCCGCCAAGCCGCGCCGTGCTTCAATCCCTAAAGAAAAAGATCCTGCGAGTGTGAGCCTCGAAGACGCGCTTGTGTACCTCTCGCTCCCGCGCGTCTTAGGCAAACATCCCAGCACTGGCGAAGATATCACCGCATCCATAGGCCGCTTTGGACCGTTTATTGTGCATCAAAAAGATTTTAGGTCGCTCAAAACCGACGACGTGTACACGATAGAGCTCCCGCGCGCGCTCGAAATCTTTAAAGAAGAAAAAAAGAAAAGAGGCTTCGCCAAAAAAAAGAAAGCATAGTATAAAAAGTAGAACCCCCAGATTTGTAGTCCGGGGGTTTAATTTGCTGAGAATCAGAGGATTATTAGTCCTCAATTTTGTGACAGGTAGGGCTTAGATAACGTAGGTTGGGATATAAATCCCTCACCTCCGCCGTCAACGCCTCTGCTGTCATTTGGCACTGAACTTGCGAACTCAGCTCGCGGTGCACTTCGTGCACCGGCCCAGTTGCGGTGAACCAGGTAATGACCAGCAAATACCACATAGCTGCCCCCTCAATGACCATTCCCTATAAGTGTATAGCTAAACAACGTTATTGTCAAGCTGTCAAATAGGCCTTATTTTGAGGCTTAATAAGGAGCTGCTTAATAAAAGAAAAAACGCGGACAACTGTCCGCGTTAATGGTGCCTTTTGCTTTGCGCTCGCCGTCTGCGTTGCATGAGAGCGGCTTTTTTCTGGCCAGCCTTCCTAATCTTTTTGGGGTATCCCCCATGGGAAGCTTTTTTCGCTTCAATTGGTCGAGGCTCGGGGACATACAAAAACACAGGCCCTGACCCTATCGAGGCAAGAAGGAGAGCTCTCAACATGCCAATCATGACCAGCCTTTCGCGTTTGCTATGAAGAACCAGCAAACAGAGTTATAATAAAAATAATGGCTGGGGTCAAGGACATACTCGACTTGATGAGCTCGCCCACCGCCGAGGACAAGGCTCTGGTGGAAAAGGCCTATCTTTTTGCCGAAGAGGCGCACAAACCCTACAAACGCTTTAGCGGCGAGCCCTATTTGGTACACCTGGTTGGCACTGCCAAAGAGCTCGCCAAGCTCGGTATGAGCTCCAAGACAATCGCCGCAGGCCTCCTTCACGACAGCATCGAGGATGCGGGCATAAGACGCGAGGTAATCGAAAAAGAGTTTGGCAAAGAAGTCCTCTTTTTAGTGGAGGGCGTCACCAAGCTCGGACATTTTAAATATCGCGGCGCCGAGCGCCATCGCGAAAGTTTGCGGAAGTTGCTTGTAGCAACCGGTCAAGACGCGCGTGTGCTTATCATCAAGCTCATGGACCTCCTCCACAACATGCGCACGCTTGCGTTTGTCCCTCCCGAAAAGCGCCGGCGCATCGCGCTTGAAACTATCGAAATTTATGCAGCTATCGCACACCGCTTGGGTATGGGAGTGGTCCGTAAGGAGCTTGAGGACCGCGCGTTTGAGTATGCATATCCGGAGGAGTACGAGGCAACCAAAAAAATGTTGAGCCAGCACGCGCAAGAAACCGAAGACCGCCTGCAAAAAATGGCGCGCACGCTCGGTAAAGAGCTCGCCAAGGAAGGGATGAAGAACTTCCACACCGACTATCGCGTGAAAGGTCTTTGGAGCTTGCGGCAAAAGCTCGAGCGCAAAGGCGGCGATATCGAAAATGTCTATGACATATCGGCGATGCGCGTGGTGGTGCCTACGGTTGCCGATTGTTACCACGTGCTGGGGCTCGTGCACAAGCTTTGGCAGCCGCTGCCGAATAAAATTAAAGATTACATCGCCTTCCCCAAACCCAACGGATATAAAAGTTTGCACACCACTGTCTTCTCCGGCGATGGCGGCATTGTGGAGGTGCAAATACGCACCGAGGAGATGCACAATGAGGCGCAGTATGGCATTGCTGCGCACGTGGCCTACAAAGAGCAAGACGGCGACACAAACGCTACCTCTCCCGTTGCGCAAGGAACCAGCAAACAGTCGAGCTTTGATTGGATAAAAAGTTTGCTTCCGAGTTTTGGGCGGCAACAAACTACATCAACAATAGTAGAAGAAGACCACCAGCACGGCGGCGAGCTTGCGGTGCCAACCTTAAAACAAGAACGTGCGCGTTATGGCGCCCCATCGGCTCCCGAGTGGCTTGCCGAGCTGCCCGAGGAAATGAAAGACCCCGATTTGGAGACCACACTGCACTCCGATATTTTTACGCACCGCGTGTTTGTGTTTACACCCACCGGCGACGTGGTTGATTTGCCTGCACAATCGAGCCCTATCGACTTTGCGTACGCGATACACTCCGACATCGGCGACCATGTCTCGGCAGCCAAAGTCAATGGTAAAATGATTTCGCTCGACTATCAGCTGCACAACGGCGACATCGTGGAGATCATCACTAAAAAAAGCGCCACTCCCAAAGCCAAGTGGCTCGGCTATGTGCGCACCACACTAGCCCGCCGCCACATCCGCCTAGCGATAGAAAAAGAAAAGCCTAATTAAAGCGAAAAACTGCCGGGGTCGAAGGTGTTTTCGTCCAGCTCTTTTTCTTGCGCACTCCGATCATCTATTGGTGCAGTCTCTTCGGCAGTAACTTGCTGGACACGAGCGCCGAGGCCGTCCTCGGCTGAGGGGGAATGGGAGGCAAGTTCTGACGAAGAGAAGGACGGCCGTGAGGCAATCTCCGGCGAAGCCATCACCTCCTCGCGATGCTTTGCAATCGTATTAAAAATCGCGCGGAGGTCGTCCTCGTTGCTAAAGTCGATAGAAAGCTTGCCGCCATTTTCTTTGGTCTCAATAGCCACGCGCGTGCCGAGCGCCTCGGTAAGCTCGCGCTCCATGGCCAGCACATCGGGCGAGTACAAATATTCTTTTTTGCGGACCCTGTCGGTGGCAATGCGGCGCGCTATCGCCTCGCTATCGCGCACGGTGAGCTTTTTAAACATAATCTCGCGATAGAGCGTGTTTTGCTGCTCGGGCTTATCTACGAGCATGAGGAGCGGCCGCGTGTGGCCTTCGGATATTTTGCCTTCGGCGAGCGCCGTTTGTATCTCCTCGGGCAGTGCCAAGAGGCGGATGGTGTTGGAGACATACTCGCGGCTCTTACCCACCTTTTCGGCGATCTCGGTGTGTTTAAATCCAAAGTCCTCCACCAATTTCGAAAACGCTTTGGCGCGGTCAACGGCGTTTAAATCTTCGCGCTGGAGGTTTTCGATAATGGCAATCTCGAGTTTGGTTTTGTCGTCATCCTCGACATCGCGGATAAGCGTGGGCACTGTTGGCAACCCTGCGATTTTTGCCGCACGCAAACGCCTCTCGCCCGCCACGAGCTCATACTCGGTCATGATGCCGCCGTCCGGCTTCTCCACCTCTTTGCGCGCCACGGTTAAGGGTTGTATCACGCCGTACTGGCGGATAGACTTTGCAAGGTCGTTGAGCTTGGCTTCGTCAAACTCTTTGCGGGGCTGGAAGGGGTTCGGCTTAATCTTGTCGACCTCGACCCAAAAAATGGCGTTGTTGTAAAACTGCGACATTGAGGATATTCTAACACGGTAAGCCGGGATGGCGGAATTGGTAGACGCAAGGGACTCAAAATCCCTCGATCGCAAGGTCATGGGAGTTCGATTCTCCCTCCCGGCACAAAGTAGATTTTTGTATATGTTGTGGTATTGTGCTTCGCGGAAGCAAACCAAGGCTTGGGAGAGCTGGCATGACTCAACGCCCGAACATCGCTCAAATCGAGTTTTTCCATGTCAAACTAGACAGTGGGACGACTCAAGAATTTCTCTCCGATATTTCAGAGCGAATTGCAGAAGGTTCTAAGATTAAGACTGTCGTCAGAATCCTTGACGAGGGTGGCTTTATAACCGAACTGGCTTTAGCTCTCCGTCGAACGCAGGATCGTCGCGAGAAGTTATTGGAAATGATGCTAGATTGCGGCACCTGGTGGCGACCATGGTTAAACTTCAGATTCCAAAAACTTGGGAAAAAAGAGGAAAAGCTCAAGAAGCAGGCTCTGCTGGTGAGCGTCCGACAGCTCGACGCAGCAGTCCATACTTCAAGCCAAGTTGCTATCGAACTTCCGGATCACCGCTTTCGCCTCGCAAAGCCCAACGAAATGCATGAGTTGCTTGAGACAGCGCGAAAGGCAACGGGCGTGTGGCTCTTTGTGTTTAAACCCAACGACCTGTTGGCAGACAAAAATACCTATGTTGTCTACGCCATGTAACCAACCAACGCCCACCCCACATCGGGGCGGGCGTTTTTTATTTTTACTAATAAAAAGACCGCTCTGGTGGGTAAACCGGGCGGCTTGGGGTTTGGGTCTTACAGTTTTGCGGGAGAGACCTTCTTTGCCCGCTCCAACGCGAGGGCAACACGCCTAACCAAGTCGAGCCACTCAGGAATGGAAATAATTAAGGTTGTGCCGCCGTGGTAGCTTTCTCTCAGTCTTACACTGTTCCCTTCTACTTCTGCCACGGGGTTAGGCAGAGGATGGGCCTGATATGGGTCAAACGTCATGTGAGCCTCTTTTTTTAGTACGTTGAAACAAATCCGTTTATATCATAGCAAATTTTTTAGTTTTGTTTTTTTGCAAAATCGGCTACAGTGTAGACCAAGAATGAAAGTTCACGCCAAATCTTCTTATATTTCCCTTGGCAAGCCAAGGGTGGTTGCAGTTGTGGGGCCGACCTCGTCGGGCAAAACTGCCCTTGGCATTTACCTTGCACAAAAACTCCGTGGCGAGGTTATCTCGGCCGATTCGCGCCAGGTGTACAAAGGGCTCAACATTGGCGCCGGCAAAGTGACAAAAAAGGAGATGACGGGCATCCCCCACCACCTGCTTGATATTGCATCGCCTAAACGCGTTTTTAGCGCCGATGATTTTAAAAAGCTCGGCGAGCGCGCTATCACTATGATATATCATAGTAAAAAAATACCGATTGTGGTTGGCGGCACGGGCCTCTATGCCGACGTGCTGCTGGGACGCATGGCTCTCCCCGAGGTGCCGCCCAATCCTAAGCTGCGTGCCAAGCTCGAAGCAAAGAGCGTTGCAGAGCTGTATGCACTCTTGCTTAAAAAAGACCCCGAACGCGCAAACAACATTGAGCCCAATCACAAGCGCCGCCTCGTGCGCGCACTCGAGATAGCCGACGCACTTGGTAAAAGCCCTGCTAAAGCCAGCGCAATGGATGCGGCGGGCAGTGTTTATGACGTGCTATGGCTTGGTCTCAATCCGCCACAAAAAATATTACACAAAAAAATAGTGCAGCGCCTCCATGCACGCCTCAAAGCTGGCATGGTAGCCGAAGCTAAAAAATTGCACGCGGGAGGCCTCTCCTACAAACGCATGGAGGCGCTCGGGCTCGAGTACCGATATTTAGCTCGTATACTCAAAAGCAGAAGGGCACCTTCTGCAGACAAAGCCGCAGAAGGTGCCCTTCTGCAAAAACTCGAACGTGAAATAATGCACTACGCAAAGCGCCAACTCCGGTGGTTTAAGCGCAACCCGAGCATCGTGTGGGTCAAAAACAAGTCGGAAGCCCTAAAACTCTCAAAAGAGTTCTTAAAATAAACTCAGCGGGCCGCATGGGACGAAGTTAGAACACTTATAGTATAACGTTATCCACTTCTTGTACACAATAAATAAGTGTACCCGTCTATGGCGTTTAGGGATACGATTGGTTTAGCTTTTCGAGTGACACGATGGGCTCTGACGGTAAGGTCGAACCGGCAGCATTACCAAAATAAGTTAACAATATGGCACAACATAGAGTTACGTGTATTACAAAAAACCCTCCTCACTCAAACCGACATGAGCATATTACTCATATAGGTGGTGCAGGGTGGTACATTACGCGTGAGGAGGCAATACGCCAAATTGATGCAAAGATCAACGAGTTCTACATATACGATGACGCAAGAAAAATATACGCATGGGTTGGCGTTGTTCGCCCCACTATAGGGCTTCCCTATCTGCGTACGTATGCAGATCGTGATTGGAACGATAACCTCCTTTCGTTGGGAGATTGCCGCGCGTAAAAGAACATGGCCCACTTGAGCAAAACTAGGGCTAGTAAAAGAGCTTGAGGTATCGAGAAAAGATTGAGTTAAAGCAAAGATGCCAATACTGCGTTAAACCCCCTAGGCCACGCTCAGAAAGCAGTCAAGAAATATTCTTGGCTGTTTTCTTTTTATTATGATTGTTATGCATTTTTTTGAATTGGTTCAACGGTATCTTCTTCGTTCGTTTGTGGGGGAATCACGTCTGATAATTTGAATACACCAATTGTGTTGAATAATTTATCCTGATGAGGAAATGAAAGCCATGTTTTTACAAGGTGGTCTCAACCGGTCAACTATTTACCGTTACAAAAAAGACTTGCAAAGAGTGGGAGTCGGCTTTGTGCTGAGTGATAAGGATAATGGCATGGGTAAAGGCATTTTGGAGCAGTTAGTTATTCCATCCACCAAAACCCGTTTTGCATTATTCGATGTTCCCGATACTATACGGCCATGAAGTATTTCATTTATTGCCGCAAATCGTCCGAGTCCGAGGAGCGTCAGATGCTCTCCATTCCTGCTCAAGAAAATGAGCTTGCAACGATTGCAGAAAAAGAAGGCTACCAAATCGCGGCGAAATATCAGGAGAGCATGTCTGCTAAGCGGTCGGGCCGTCCGGTGTTCAACCAGATGCTTCGTTCAATCACAAAATCCAAAGGCGTGAGCTTGCTCGTGTGGAACATAGACCGTCTTGCACGCAATATGGTGGATGGAGGTATGCTCCTCCAACTAATGGACGAGGGTAAAATATTAGAAATTCGCACGTACGAAAAAACGTATCGCAATACGCCGGACGATAAATTTATGATGGGCCTTAGTTTTGGCATGGCTAAAAAATATGTCGATGATTTGAGTGTTAACGTAAAGCGCGGCAATCGGGAGAAACTTGCTCGCGGTGAGTGGCCCAGCCGCGCACCTATGGGCTATACAAACAACAAGGCCAATCACCTTATCGACGTAGACCCCGAACGCGCCCCTTACATCAAACGTGCCTTTGAGCTTTATGCCACGGGCGGCACTGGCCTTAACGACCTTACTACATTTCTCTACGACGAGGGTTTTCGTACCATCAACGGCAATAGAGTTTATCGAAGTGCTGTACACCGCATTTTGCAAAATCCTTTTTATACCGGCGTCATGGAAAAGCAGGGCAAAATTTACAACGGTATACACGAACCGCTCATCAGCAAAAAACTCTTTGACGATGCACAGTACGCGCTCACCGGCCGAGCACATCCCAACATTCAAAAACATTTCTTCCCACTGAGAGGATTTTTAACTTGTGCTACCTGTGGATGCATGCTCACCGCGTCGCTCAAGAAAGGCCACCAGTACTACCACTGCACCAACGCCAAACGCATCTGTTACGAACATAAAAAATATCTGCGAGAACATGAAGTGTATGCGCTTGTAGGTGGTGTGTTTGACAACCTCCCATTTACCGAGCAAAAGGTTGAGCTCCTGTACCGCTCCGCCAAAGAAGAAAGCGAGGGCACCGGCGACGAATCAAAGCAGGCCATAGCTTCCCTCCAAAAACGCCTGCAATCGCTTCCAGCGCGAGAATCACGGCTACTGGATACCTTTCTCGCCGAGCACAAATATCCAAAGAGTTATACGACCAAAAAGTTGCTGAGATACAGCATGAGCGCATCGACCTAACCAAGCAGGTAGAAAAACTCGAATCCGGACAACCCTTATTTACTTTAGAACCGACCAAAGAAGTGTTTTTAGATTGCAGTAGAGCCAAAAAAGAATTTGTGGATGCTGATGAAGCCAAAAAGCGCACTATCGTGGAAAAGTTACTTTGGAACCTTTTTATCGAGAACGGAAAAATCGTTTCAGTGCAATACAAAAGCCCCTATCACGTGATAGCAAAAGTAGGCAAAAATGCCTCTTTTTTAGAAATGCGGGCGATGTAGGAATCGAACCTACACTAACGGTTTTGGAGACCGTTGTGATACCATTTCACCAATCGCCCTAAGCTAGCCACTAGCGACTAGGCATTAGCCAATAGTAATATCCCTACACCCTATTGGCTAGTGGCTAACTACTACTTCTTGGCTTCTTTGTGCACGGTTTGAGCCCGGCACCATTTGCAGTACTTTTTAAGCTCTATTTTGCGGGTCACCAGCTTCTTGTTTTTGCTGGACCAATAATTGATGCGCTTGCATTTGCTGCAGGCGAGCTTGATAAGTCGTTCTTGGGACATGTGGAAACAGCATACCCCATAAGCCTCTTTTACGCAACTTAGTGTGCCAGATTAAAGGTCGTACCGTCCCAGGTAGCCACAGTTTCTTTAGGCTGGTACTGGGTGCCATCCCACGCATAGCGCACTACATTGGTCTGGGAATTAGTCTCGCCGGCAACCGAAATAAAGATGTCTGCATACCCATTGGTCGTATTATTTGAAATCCCTACATCTTTTCCACCAAGCGTATCCAACACATTAGTCCAGATACCATTCTTCTGTATGTATAAAGTAAGTGGACAACCGGCAGAACCGCAGAAACTGGGAAAATTTTCATAAACAAACGCTCCGGAAACGCCACCGCTATTGAGATTAACAAAGGCGACAGGCAAAGGAAAGCTTGTAACGGGAGGGTTTAATTTTTTACTGACTGCAATATCGTTACTATAAAGAGCATATATATCCGCCGCACTACCACCCGAAGACGCCGACACAACAGTAAAGGCAACGGATTGTGCTCCTAATGTTTGAAACAGCGTTCCATATGTTTGCCCAATATTCGCGGATGTTTGCGCTTGAGTCTGCTGTTGACCACCCCCTGAGGCCGGCACAGCAGGAAGATTATTTCCCTGCGGAGTTTGCAAATTTGTCGGCGAGGCATGCAAATCCAGCACATACCATGCAAGTCCAGCGGCACATACCACACCAAGCAGTATGAGAATGACGAGTATTTTTGAAATTGATGATTGCATAAGTATTGCTATAGATTAATTGCACGAGGTCTTGGAACAAATCGATGCGACATAATTACGTGTTTGCTGATAACCGGCATTGAGCGTGCACTGGTAGGCTTGCTCCCCGGGGCAATTTGTACTCTGCATGACCGCCTTAACACCTCCATTATACTCCGCAAGAGCGCAGGTTACGCTGCCATTGCAATAGCTGCTGTTTTCATTATTAGTAAGTATCTGCCCCGCAAGAGCCTGATTGGCTGCTACACCAGCGGTGTTGAGATAATTTTCAACCTGCGATTGGTTTGCAACCGTACCATCAGCGTTGCAACCCGGGATGCTGCTATCCGTATTGCAGGCAGTGCCAGGCTGAATCTGCATCGGCCCGCATGCATCATAGCTGTTGCAAACGCTCGCACCGACCGCGCCGGAACCTGTTTCCTGCGCATACACGGAATTTATAAGGCTGCTACTGGCGCCAGTAGCACTTCCCCCGGTAGTAGTAGGAAGAACTATATTGCCGTTTGCGTCGGGGCACTGGCCGTCGATGTTCGGATTGGCGTTGTTGGCACAAGTAGGCGCTTGGCTATCCACGTAGTTGCCATTACTATCGGTCATAACGCATGAGACGAGGCCGTCGGTATTAGTGAGGGCGTATCCGTTGGCGCATGAGTATGCGCTGTTATTTGCACTCCCCGCACTTGGCGAAGCGCTCGGACTCAACGTAGTCACTCCCGTCGTGCCAAGTACACTGCTTAATACACCGCCAATGGTGCCCGTAATTGGCCTATTTGCCGAACATTGGATGGTAAACCAACTGCCACCAGAGAATGCTCCTTGTTGAAAAATGACATGGAGGAGGGTGTTAACAACAAGCCATGCGGTGATAACAATGACAAAGCCGATGAATGTGTTGGTAAATATCCCTTTAGCTTTTGAGTGCTTACTCGTGTCGCCTGCCGAGGTAAAGTAGAGGACGCCTGCCCACGCAAAGAGCGCTGCCGCAACAGGTATGGAGAGGCCTATTAAAAAGTTGATGATGTTTTGCACGAGCTGAGCCAAGCTGCACGCCTGACAACCGGTTGAGTTTTGGTCAGTAGCGGTACCGGAGGTATCGTTGGGATTAAAAGTGCCGTACCCGCACGGAACCAAAAAGCCGGTATTGCTGCTTGAAGTGTTGCTACTTGAGGTGTTTGAACCCGAGCCGCTGCTTGATGTTTGAGTACTTGCCGAAGAGTTGGTACTGCCTACCGTCGCATTTTGTGTGCCGCCGCCACTGCCCAACGTAGCACTCTGCGTACCTCCCCCGCTCCCGGTAGTTCCGCTTTGCGTGCTATATGAATTGCTCCCATTGCTTGCAGAGCCTACTCTCAACGTAATCGAGCAGTTGGCTGTGCCTGTGGTGCCGGTAAACGAGCCTATATAGGTGGTGGCTTGAGAGGGTTGTACAGTTGTGGAGCCCGACGGCCCCACATTGCCGACGCCAACAATCGCACCACTCGTGGCATTGGTGCTTGTCCAACTAAGCTTGGCACTGCTCCCCACCGTGATGCTCAAAGCGCTCAGCGTAAGCTTGCACGTGACTGCCGTTGGAGATGTACTGGTGGCAGTTTTTAAAAAGCCATTACCCTGCGCAAACACAATAGTCGCAGGCGAAAGGATATAAAAAGCGATAGCGACAAACGCAAAGAGCTTATGGAGCGCTTTCATATGATACTCACAATTGTAGCATTGGTTTTTAAACCGCTGCCAAGTAATACACGTGTGCGCCGGGGAGGATTCGAACCTCCGTAGGCCGAAGCCGACAGGTTTACAGCCTGTTGTAATTGACCACTCTACCACCGACGCATGTAAGAACCTCTATAAAATACCTTAAAAAGGCTAAAATATAAAGGGCTCTTATGCGCTCACTTTTTCTTCTTCTAACACAGTGGAGGCTATCGGCTTGGGACCTTTGCCTTTCTTTTTTACCTCAAAGGTAAACTCGCCTGCTTTAAAGTCGACAACCACCGAGCCGCCCGAGAGCACACCGCGGCTAACCATCAAACCCGCCACCTTGGTGAGGATTTTGTCTTGTATCAGGCGGCGCAAGGGGCGCGCGCCGTAGCGCGGATTGTACCCTTCTTTAGAGAGGTATGCGTACACAGCAGGAGTCAGCGTGAGCGTAATGTCTTTTTGTTTGAGGCGCTCAATCACCTCTTTAACCTGAATGCCCACAATTTCTTTGACCGCCTCGGGCGAAAGAATGTTGAAGATAATTATTTCGTCGATGCGGTTGAGAAACTCGGGGCGGAAGTACTCTTTAAGCGACTGCTCAACGCGCTCTTTGGCTACTATGTAGTTGCTGGTGGCGTCGGCATGCGTGGAGAAGCCGATTTGCTCCATCTTGTCGATGTATTGCGCGCCAATGTTGCTGGTCATGATGATAATCGTGTTGCGGAAGTTGACCCTGCGGCCTTTGGCGTCGGTGAGGTAGCCGTTATCGAGCACCTGGAGCAAAATGTTAAACACTTCCGGATGCGCTTTTTCTATTTCGTCAAAGAGGAGCACCGAGTACGGGCGATGACGCACGAGCTCGGTTAAGGCACCTCCCTCCTCGTGGCCCACATAGCCCGGAGGCGCGCCTATGATTTTGCTCACGCTGTGTTTTTCCATATACTCGCTCATGTCAACGCGGATGAGCGACTTTTCGTCATCAAACATAAACTCCGCGAGCGCGCGCGTGAGCTCGGTTTTGCCCACGCCGGTGGGGCCAAGGAACATAAACGAGGCAATCGGCCGGTTTGGGTCGGCAATGCCCGCGCGCGAGCGCTTGACCGCGTCAGAAACCTTTTGCACCGCCTCTGCCTGCCCTACCACACGCTTGGTGAGGTCGTCTTCGATATGCGAGAGCCTCTGCGCCTCCTCCTCAAGCATGCGCGAAACAGGGATGCCCGTCCATTTTGAAACAACGCTCGCAATGTCGCTCTCGACAATCTCCTCTTTTAAGATGCGGCGCGTGCTTTGCAGTTTTTTAAGACGCTTGGATTTTTGATCAAGCTCGCGCTCGAGCGCCGGTATCTCGCCGTAGCGTATCTCCGCCGCGCGCGAGAGGTCTACCGCTTGCTCGGCGCCATCGGCCTCAATGCGCAAACTCTCAAGCTCTTTTTTTATTGCTTTGATGTCGGTGAGCGCCTGCTTCTCGTTTTTCCATTTAAGTTCGAGCTCGCCTGTTTTTTCTTTAAGCTCGGCAACCTCGCGCTCGATGTCTTTTACACGCGCACGCGCGGTGCGGCTTTCGGGATTCTCGGCATCTTTTTTAAGCGCCTCCTTCTCTACCTCGAGCCGCATGATGCGGCGATGCGCGTCCTCAAGCAAAGGCGGCTTGTTTTCGAGCGAGATGCGCAAGGCCGATGCCGCTTCGTCGATGAGGTCAATCGCTTTGTCGGGCAAAAATCGGTCGGCAATGTAGCGGGCGCTAAGCTCCACCGAGGCGATGAGCGACTCGTCGGTAATGTGCACGCCGTGGAAGAGCTCGTATTTTTCTTTAAGGCCGCGCATGATAGCGACGGCATCGGTAACCGACGGTTCAAGCACATACACCGGTTGGAAGCGCCGCTGGAAGGCCGGGTCGCGCTCGATGTGCTTTTGATATTCGCGCAACGTCGTAGCGCCAATCACGTGCAAGTCGCCGCGCGCGAGGGCAGGCTTCAACATATTGCTTGCGTCCATCGCACCCTCGGCCGCACCCGCGCCTATCATGGTGTGTATCTCGTCGATAAAAAGGAGTATTTTGCCGTCGCTCTTTTCGATTTCCTTCATGATGGCTTTGAGGCGCTCCTCAAACTCGCCGCGGTATTTGGTGCCGGCAATGAGCGAGCCCAAGTCGAGCGACACGAGGTCTTTGTCGCGCAAGCTCTCGGGCACATCATTCATTGCAATCCGCTGTGCCAAACCCTCGGCTATGGCTGTCTTGCCTACGCCGGCCTCGCCGATAAGTATCGGATTGTTTTTAGTGCGGCGGCTTAAAATCTGGATGACGCGTTTTATTTCTTCGTCGCGGCCAATCACGGGGTCGAGTTTATTTTCAAGCGCGGCTTTCGTGAGCGAGCGCGTATATTTTGGCAACGCGCGCATTTTTTTAGACTCGCCGTTTTGCGGCTGTTTTTGCGAGCGGAGCTCGGTAAGTGCACGGAGTACCGCCTCGCGCGTAATGCGGAAGCGCGCCAAGAGCTCGCGCGCCGAGCCGGGCACGTCGATAAGCGAAAGAAAGAGATGCTCGGTTGAGACAAACTCGTCGTGGAGCTCGGTTGCTATTTTGGCGGAGCGCTCAATTGCCTGCACCAGCTCGGGCGTGAGGTAGAGCTGATAGCTCGGAGAGAGTACCGAGCCGCCCGTGGCGCCCTCAAGCGCCTCAAGCGTGGTGTCGGTAAGCAAGAGCACGTCTATCTCAAGCTTGTCGAGCACAGAGATAACAAGACTCTCCTCTTGGAGGAGGAGCGAGCCCAAAAGATGCATCGGGCTTACTTGGTTTTGCCCGCGCTCGACGGCAAGCTCGTGCGCGCGGCGCACGGCCTCTTTCGCTTTGGTAGTGAAGTTGTTGAATGGCGGCATATATATAATTGTATTACGAACCTGATGAAGCTTTGGTTGCAGTCGATGTTGCGGTTCCTGTTGAAATCACCGGCGCGGCCAAGGTGTAAAAGTCGGAGCCGTCGCCAAGCGATTGTGTCGTGGCAAATCCTATCACATCGCCAAAGAGCGTCATGATAAGCGAGCCCGGCACGCTAGAGCCAACGCTTGCCTGCATCTCATTACTGCCCGACGTGGGCAGTGCGGCCACAATGCCGGCGCCCGCAACATCGGTGCCTGTGCCGCCGATGCGTATCACGCTTTGTCCGAGCTCAAGTTGGCTCGTGTCGGCAAGAGACGCGGGTGCAAAGTCGGTGCTGGTGCCTACGGCAAGCGACACTAGCATAAGCGGCGTAGAGGTGCCGTGCGCCTTGGGCAGCGTTACCGCCACGCGCTCGCCTCCCGGCATGATTGCCTCAAAGTCGGTAAACGCGGATGCATCGAGCGCGCCGGCGTCGGTTATGGCATCACCTTTGTTGCTTATGATGACTCCTCTGGCAATGAGCTGGTCGTCGCCTTTGCCCACGATGCGCACAATGCTTTTTTGTACGGCGGCAATCGACTGCGCAGTGAGGTCGTCATCTTTAACGACCACCGTTTTTTGCGTCACTGTGGTGGCGGCTGCGCCTTGCGTTGCCGGCACGACCGTTTGTACGGTGCGCTCAACTATCTGATTGATTGTTTTGGTAACTCCCGGCGGCGCTTGGTCAAGCAACGTGACCGTGACGATGCCGGTGACTATGGAAGAGACAAAACTGACTAAAAAAGCCAGCAGAACAATTTGATGTTTGCTCAAATGCTCAATGTCCATAGGCTCCCATTATGCCATATTTTTGTACCTTTTCGCAACTTTTTTTAATGCTTCGGCGATATACAGTGCATCGTTTTTGGTGGCGTTCGGTAAAAACGTTATGCGGATTGCCGTACCTGCGCGGAGTGCCGCCGTGGGGCCCAAGTCATTTTCCAAAATCGCTTTTATCACATGTGAAGGCTCTTCGCTCCCGGGGCTGCATGCCGAGCGGGTCGAGGCGGCCACGCCCTCGGCGTCGAGTGCAATCACCGCCATCTGCGCCTCAAGATGCGGGATAGAAATATTTAGATTATTAGCAACTCGAAGAGAGCGAGGACCGTCCTTGCTCTCTGATAGCAAGGACGGTCCTCGCTCTAACTCTGGGCCGTTTACCATGACATCCGGCAAAAACTCTTTTATTTTTTTAAAACAAAAATCTCGAACCTCTGCAATTTTTTGTACACGACTCTCCACCTCTTTTTGCGCATCCTCGAGTGCAACGGCAAACGCACCGGCAAGTGGCACGTTGGGTGTACCGGCACGCAAAGAGTGCTCTTGCACCCCGCCCCAAATGACAGGCTCTATCGTTGTGCCTCGCCGCACGTAGAGCGCACCAACGCCTTTGGGCCCTTGTATTTTTTGCGCATCAAGCGTGAGCAAATCGCATCCGAGCGAATCTACTTTTAGTGATATCCAAAGCGGCGCCTGCGAAGCGTCAACATGAAGGTAGAGAGGAAGCGGAGAGGTCTTGGAGGGGGTTTGCCGAGCGACTGGCGAGGCAACTTCAGGTAATTTTTCAGCAGAAAAATTGCCGTACCCGGAGAGACCTCTCCGCTTCCTCTCGGCACGTATTACTTTTGCGATTTCTTTAATGGGCTGGATGGTGCCAATCTCACTGTTCACTAGTTGGATGGAGACAAACACCGTTTCGTCATTGATAACCTCGGCAAGTTGTTCCGGCGAAATAAATCCGTACTCGTCGACCGGCAGCTCGCTTGTGTACAAGCCCTCGCGCTCGAGCATAGCGAGCGGTTGTAACACCGATTGATGTTCAATAGCCGAGGTAATCGCGTTGAGCTCGCTATAGGTTTGGAGCAGCGGCCGCAGCACTCCTTGGATTGCCAAATTGTTTGCCTCAGTGCCGCTCGCGGTAAAAATAATCTCGTCGGCATGAGCGCCGATAGCATCGGCAATCGTTTTGCGTGCAGTATCGAGCTCTTTTTTTGCCTCCAGAGCCTCGGTGTGAAGCGCGCCGCTGTTGCCATAGACCGGAAGCAGGCGCACCAACTCGCTTTTTGAGCGAGTTGATAAAGGCGTGGCCGCGGCCGCGTCGGCATATACCCTTTTTTTAGTATTCCAAAACTGCATGATTTTACTATATACTACCTTACATGCAGGCGGTACCTATACACGCGTGGCTTGCCGCAAGCCAGCACTTTTTATTGACCGGCGCTCCTTATATAGCGGCGGGTGCATTGTTGCTCTCATTCCTTTTATTGATCAACACAGCCCTCCTTGAGCGCCGCATCGCCAAGCTCACCCTTGGGCGCAACGGCTCATTTGAGGAAACCGTTGGCATGTTGCTGCGCGAGACAAAAGAGATGCGCGAGTTTCGAGCCGAAGTGGAGCGCTATTTAAAACTTGTCGAGAGCCGTTTGCGCGGGAGCGTCTCCGGCGTGGGACTCGTGCGGTTTAATCCGTTCTCGTCCGACGGCCAAGGAGGCAACCAAAGTTTTGCGGCGGCCTTCCTAGACGAGGAGGCTAATGGTGTGGTATTGTCGACACTCTACGCGCGCAACCACGTGGGCGTCTACGCAAAGCCTCTCCAAAACGGCACCTCAACCTATGAGCTCAGCCAAGAAGAAAAGGAGGCCATAGAGAAGGCGCGGCAAAGCTCGGGGCGGCATAAGAAAAAATAACGCTATGGAAACTCAAGACGAAATAATGGGGGCTCGCCCCCCTATCGTAGCTATTGTTGGGCATATCGACCACGGCAAGTCTACCCTGCTCGACTACATCCGCCGTGCCCACGTGGCCGAGGGCGAGGCCGGCGGCATCACCCAGCACCTCTCTGCCTACGAAGCGGTGCACGAAAACTCGACCGGCAAACATAAAATTACTTTTCTTGACACGCCCGGACACGAGGCGTTTACCGCGATGCGCTCACGAGGGCTCGAGGTTGCCGATGTGGCGATACTCGTCGTCTCTGCCGAGGAGGGTGCCAAAACGCAAACGATTGAGGCGCTCAAACTTATCGACGAAGTTAAAATCCCCTACATCGTTGCGTTTACAAAAATAGACAAGCCGGGCGCCAATCTCGAAAAAGCAAAAATGTCTTTGCTTGAAAATAATGTTTTTTTGGAAGGGATGGGCGGCGAGGTGCCGTGGGTTGCGGTCTCCGGCAAAAGCGGCGAGGGCGTGCCTGAGCTTTTAGATTTGATATTGCTCGCGGGCGAGATAGAGGGACTCTCGGCTGACAAAGAGCTGCCCGGCGAAGGCCTCGTGATTGAGGGCCATGTTGACAACAAGCGCGGCAACACCGCAACGCTCATCGTGCAAAACGGCTCAATCCAAAGCGGCGAGTACGTAGTCGCTGGCGAAGCGCTTGCACCGGTGCGCATTATGGAAAACTTTTTGGGCAAAAAAATAAAAGAGGGCGGCCCGAGCAGCCCGGTTACTATCGTTGGCTTCTCTACGCTCCCAGCGGCAGGCACGCCGTGGCGCACCGTGGAGAGTAAAAAAGAGGCCGAGGAGGAGGTTGCGCTCGCGCGCGCCGAAGCGCGCAAACATGTAGCGTCTCCTGTAACTCCCGCTCAAAAAAATGAGGGTGAAGAAGAGCACATACACGTGATACTGCCGCTCGTCATAAAAACCGATGTGGCCGGCATGGGCGAGGCGGTACTGCACGAGCTCGACAAGTTGCCCAAAGATGAGCGGCTTGAGGTGCGCGTGGTGTTAAAGAGTGTCGGACCCATCAGCGAGGGCGATGTGCGGCTTGCAGGCGCGGGCTCGGTGCCGGGCATCATTGCGGGCTTTAACGTAAAGGTGGAGCGCGAAGCGCGCGACTTGGCCGAGCGCTTGGGCGTGGAATTGGGAGTGTTCGATATCATTTACAAACTCGCCGAGTGGCTCGGCGCGGAGCTCGAAAAGCGCCAGCCGCGCGAAAAAGCAGAGCAAAAAACCGGCTCTGCAAAAATCATAAAAGTATTTAGCTACGAAAAAGGCCGCGCAGTCTTAGGCGGCCGCGTCGACGAGGGAGCCCTCACCCAAGGCCAAACGGTAAAAGTGATGCGCCACGATGTTGAGATCGCACGCGGCGTGGTAGTGAGTTTGCAATCACAAAAATTGGCGGTTAAAAAAGTGGAGAATGGAAGCGAGTTTGGCGCGATGATAAAACTGGGCGCGGAGCCTGCTGCCGGCGACTCCATTGAGGCGTTTGAGGAAGTGATAAAATAATATGTCTGACCTCAATCACAACGAAAAAAAGCAGGAGGCGGTGCGCATGGCGGCGGCCGAGTTTTTGGTGCGCGAGGCAAGCCCGCAGTCTCTTATAACCGTGACGCGCGCCATGATGTCGAGCGACGGCAAGCGCGCCGATATTTTTATCACCGTGTTTCCCGAGTCAGAGGAGGAGACGGCCGTTGCATTTGCCAACCGGCACCGCGGCGACTTTGGCGAGTTCTTTTCAAAAAAATACAGGGGCGCCTATGCGCCTAAAGTGGAGTTTTGTATCGACCTCGGGGAGAAAAACCGTCTCCGCCTCGATGAGCTCTCCCAATAAAGCCACTTTCATAAAAAGGCTTGGTGCGATACAGTAGAAACGCGCGACTAGGCGCGCAAAGGCCACGTAGCCAAGTAGTAAGGCGATTCTCTGCAAAAGAATTATACGCGGGTGCGATTCCCGCCGTGGCCTCCAGCCGGGATGATGGAATGGTAGACATACAGGACTTAAAATCCTGAGAGGAATTAAACCCTCGTGAGAGTTCGAGTCTCTCTCCCGGCACAGCAGTAAAACTAATTAGTGCGCCCAGTAGGATTTGAACCTACGACCATCTCCTTAAGAGGGAGTTGCTCTACCAACTGAGCTATGGGCGCGATAGCTATAAACCTACCACAAACTCGCCGCGCTGAAAACAGAAAATCTGCACTATACAAGCGGCGGGCGGCGGCTTTTGCCCTCATCCTCCTTTTCAATCCCCTGCTCGATATCTTCTTTAATTTCGACAATGTCGAGCCGCTCCTTCATCTTTTCCAACTCTTTGTCGGTTTTTACCATGCCGAGGTTGGCATTGAGCTCGTCGAGCATGGTCAGGATTTTTGTTATCTCGCGCTCCGCGCGCACGTTGACCTCAAAGTCAATCCGCTGGCGGACATCATCCATCCTCCCCTGCTGGTTTTGATTGATAAGAACCACGATAGCCAAAAGCATTGCAGAAAAAGCCGCGATCATCAAAAGCACGCTAAACGGATACGGGTCAAACGGATGCACGCCGGGTATAAACCCGAGGTTGACGACAATCCATACAAAAATAAAACCGAGATTAAAATTTAAAAAAAAGATACTGCCAAAAGAGCGCGTTAAAAACCGCGCCATGGTATCCGCCCACTCGCGCTCAAAGCCGACATACGACTTTAAGTGCGTATCAAAAAAATTGCCCATGTCACTTGCCGGTATTTCGGGGGGCATAAGGCCCACACTATAGCAAACGGAGGATGAAGATTGTACAATGCGGCTAGAGGCAGATAGAGCGCGCTGGGGTGGCGGAATTGGTATACGCACGTGCCTTAGGAGCACGCGGAGCAATCCATGGAGGTTCAAGTCCTCTCCCCAGCACAGATGACAATCCTATGTACGTGCAAAAAACCCTTGTATACCAAGGGTTTTTTGCTTGACACAAGCGAGCATATTATGTTATAGTTGTGAGTGGATATGCAGGCATCTCGCCTGCGTAAAAATCGGCTCTTCGAAAATAGAGGTGCAACATGTGGTGGAACCTTGCTATCCAAGCAGGAGAACTAATCGCTATCCTGCTAGCAATCGTACTCCTTATCATTGGAGTGTTTGTGGCATGGAAGAAATACTTACCAGCCGCAGATGTGACAGATGATGACGGAAGCCAAGATGGACCCGTTCCCTTTTATCCTTTGGTATACCGAGCCAGCCTTGGTATCTTTGTTGGTCTCATGGCAACAGCGGTTTTTCTCTTATGGAACACCAACGTTAACCTTGAAATCGACACTCTCAACCTCGGACATCTGCTTGGCGTAGGGACTCTTCTGCTTATGCTAGCGGGAATCCGCATAGTGAGCAGAGAAGAGATCGCCGGAGTTATGGTGCTGGGCATCCCGACCGTGATTGTAAGCGGCGGAGTGGTCATTGTCATCCCGGGTCTCTTCCAACTTGTCTCTGTCAGTGCAAGGACACGTGACCTGCGTTGGCCGGAAAATCCGACCAAACTCTACTACGGACATGAAGACAGAGTACCCGATGGCTATGAGATGCCCATCCGCATCCCATTTGCCGCTCCTCCAAAAGACCCAGTAGACGGTATCGATCCCGAAGATCCTTTGAATCGCCGCAGCACGAACGAGGTATCCCTCTTCGTCCGAGTAGCGGTAAAGAAAGAGAGGTTTTGGGACTTCTTTACCCGAATTGGAACCTTTGTTGAAGCACGACACCAAGTGGAAGGGATGAGCATCAGTTTTATCAATCAGGCACTGACGACGCGTACACTCGCTCAAGCTTTGCAGCAAATTCAAACCGTGAGTGAGAGCCTCAAAACACACGTGCGAGAACTTACGAAAGGTTGGGGCGTCGATATACCGGACGCCCGAATCCAATTGATAAACCTTTCGTACAGCCTCAACAACGCGATCGAAAATGCTGCCGAAAGTTCTTCCGAGAAAAAGAAGAGAATAACTCTCGCCGAGGCAAATCAAGTGGAGCTCGAACGTGCTGGTGTTGGTAACGCAAAAGCGGCCCGCGCCAACCTCGAACAGAGAGCGGCCGGTCTCAAAAAGATGGCCAAAGTTCTTGGCGTACCGGTTGAAACTGTCATTGCGGCAGAAACAGCACGCGCCATAGCGGAAGGCCCAAATGAGAAGCTTATCTTCCCCGGTTTTGAAGGTCTAACCAAGATCGTCGAAACCGTAGGACGGAGCTTCTCAAACCGTCCCCCTCAAACACCGGGAGATAAATCATGATTGAGTTACTAGTGGGCGTTGCCGGATTGGCATGGATCTTTTACCGTTGGAGCAAAGATTGGCATCGCATCCAAAGCGCTGCAACCCCCACTCCACCAGTGCCACCTGTCACTGACGTAACAACCCCCCGGTGGCAAAAAATCCACAAACACGGCGTAAAGTTCGCCAAGGACCACCCGAAAATCGCCACAGTCATTGGTTACGTATTGTTGCTCTATGTACTCGTACTTGTCTTCTACTCAGGGTCGCGAGCACTATTGCTTTCGCCTTTGGGGATTGGACTTCTCATCTTGTCGATGGCCGGCTACACAGCTTTCGTCATCGTCAAAGAGGTCTTCTGGGAGGACAGTAAGATCACCGTGTTGGTGATGGTAGTGCTCCTTCTCCTGGCACTCGACGGCGGCATCCGACAGTACATCCCGCCGGACGAACTCAGTGCGCAGCGGTCGTATATTGCTGCGCTGTTCCAGGGGACACCTAGCCAGCCGGTGTTGACAATGGCCACGCAGTGCGACGGTAATGATTCTCGGCCGCTTAAGGTGGACACCTCGCCCACCAAGTTCCTGGAAACAGGACTCAACTGCCAGATGACGTTTACCGTTACCATCGGCAAAGTCAGAGTTGACGGACCAAACGGAGACGGGTCAAACGGATACATGATATTTGGCCCGAAAGGCCTTATATCCAAAAACGTCGAGCCTGGATGGCAAGGAATGACCATTCGAGCTCTCGACGAAGACACTCAGATTACCCGCAAGTTCTTTTCCTGACGGCAAGGAATCTCACGGGATTATCTTGTTAATAACGCGACGGCAGGCTCCCAAGCCTGCCGTTTTTCTTTCCCGACGCTTTGGTCGGGGTTTAATATTTTAATCCCCTACTGGAAGGTGCCTGCACAGGTGGAGGCACTGCCGCCGCACACATTGGATGCAATAAAGTTGAGGAGTGCATACGCACTTACCATGATAAACATGCCTACCAATCCCCAGAGCATATGCATCTTGCCATCCTCTTTGGAGGTCTTGCCATTTACATTGAGCGCAAACAAAAACTCTATAACGCCCCAAAAAAACACCAGGAGCCCCGCCGAAAAGAGCAGCAACAGCAAAGGGTTGATGATAACGTTTTCAAGATTGCGGACAAGAGTTTGTGTACTGAGCATCAGAATACTTATTGAACAGGAACCTGCGGTACGGTGACGCTTGCATTGCCTGATACGCCGAGAGAGTTTTGAACCAAGTTAACCAAGCCCCATATTGAAACCATGATAAAAAGCGAGAGGATGCCTGCAATCATAACATTGCGGCCCTCGCCATGCCCTTCGCCCGATGAACGGATATACATGACAAGCCCCCAAAAGAAGACGACGATTGCTGCTGCAATGAGCACCGGGATGAGGAGGTTGAGTATGGAGCCGACCGAAGAGACAAGCTGTTTAAGAGGAGTGAGCGCCTGTGCCGAAGCTATAAGAGGTGCGGCAAAAAGGATAAACGCCAATGACAAAGATTGAGCTGCTGTTTTTTTCATAATAAAGGTTAAATTAATTACCTCTTAACTGTATCAGTTAAGGAGTTGTATACAAGGAGCCTCTGTGGATAGACTCCCCCATTGATCGTTTGGAGCGGTACATTACTGACAGGGTTGCTCAGGCTACCGCCGCCGCCAAAAAAGGCGGTATTCATGACCGTAAGGATGCCCCAAATGGACACCAAAATAAAAATGGCTATAAGGCTCCACATAATGCGCTCTTTTGCCTCGGCGTGGCCTTTGGCATCGCCCGATTCGCGGATATATCGCACCAAACCCATAAAAAATACCACCACCGCAAGAGCCACCAATACACCAACAGTGAGATTGATGAGCGAGACAATACTCTGCACAATGGTCGAAAAGCTACAAGAGGTGCAAAAGAGGCCGGTCATATTAGTTGCAGGATGAGATTACCGATTGTCCGCTGCCCGACGCCAAGCCGTTGACCGTATTTTGAATCACCATCGCAAGAAGCCACGCGCCCAAAAAAATACCGATGCCTATGACAGTCCAGAGCATATTTTTTCGCGCATCTGCAAGTTTTGTACTGTTGCCCTGTGCAAGTACAAACTTGAGGCCTGCCCATACGATAAACAACACCGCAATGGGGATGCCGATGGCCACAGCAGCGCTAAGCAACGCTTTGATAAGCCCGCAAAAACTGTTGATGCCGCCGAGCGGATTGATGACGCTGCCGCTACCGGAAACAGATTGGGTTCCCCCCGTCACAGGTATAGTGTTGGACACTCCGCCTGTGACTGGGATTGTATTGGATGTTTGTGCAGCGTAAGGATATTGGTCAGCTGTGGCCAGCGCCACAACCGGCAGTACTAAAAGCGCGAGCCCTATTCCCCCTGCAAGTAAAAGTTTCTTCATATCAATAGTATATAGCTAAAATTACATGCCAATAGCCGCCCGTATCCACTCTACCACCGCGTAGAGGCACATGAGTAGAAAGAGGAGCGTAACGCCGCCCATAAAGATGTTTTTGGACTCCTTCATCCCCTCTTGGCTGCCCAGCTCGGCAAAGTAAAACGAGAGCCCCCATATAATAGACACGATGAGTATCGCAAAGACGAGAGCAAACAGAGTATTGAGTACATCGCCTTGCATGATTATTGTATTTGCCCGCTAAAGAGCTGCCCAAGCGCTTGCGAAGCCTCGCCCACGGCAGCCGCGGGCGCCGATGCGCCGGAGAGCACCTCGTTTATCATGGTTTGGAAGATGGTGTCGGTTTGCGCGGGCGCAGGGTCGAGCCATGCGTGCGCAATGAGGCTCGACTCAACAAACACTTGCATCGGTGCGTTGTTGGAAGTATCAACCGACACATCACGCCGCACCGGCGGTAACGGCACCGCCTGTGCCAAGAGTGATATTGCCTGCTGGCCGGTGAGCACCTCGGCTACCGTAAGCGCGCCCTGGGGATTGCTTGCCGTGCGCGATATCGCCACGCCCGTGAGCTGTCCAAAGGTAATCTGCGTGCTATTGCCTTGGAGTTGCGGGAGCACTGACACGCCAAAGCTTAGGTTGGGGTTGGTTGCGGCGAGCGTGGCATACTCGCTTGCAAAGCCAAAGTAGGTGGCCAAGTCGCCGCTCGTAAACGCGTTGCTCGACTGTGCAAGCGAAGAGTTCCACGAGTAGCTGGTTTTACTCGGGTCGGCAAACTCGGTGTAAAAGCGCAGTGCCGACTCGGCCGGATTGGTGGGCGCGTTGGCGGGCGTAGCTCCAAACACCGAAACAGTCGAGCCGCTCGCATTTGCGGCGGTGATAGAGTCACCTGCCTGCATAAAGAGCGTCGCAAGGATATCTTTGGCGTTGGTAATGTTTTGCCACGTGCCGAGCGCCACCGCCGACTGGCTCACGTTGGAGCCTGCGTCGAGCGAGGTTATCTTGGGCGCGATAGTTAAAAAGTCGTTCCAATATACGGGAGCAGAAGCGATGCCTGCCGTGGCATAGAGGTCGCGGTTCCAATACATCACGAGCGGGTCGATGCTAAACGGCAATGCCAACGCGCCGTTTGGCGTCAAAAAAAGCTGGCCTTCGTCGATAAACGAGTCGATAAATTGCGCCTGCGAAACCGCGCTGTATGGAATGGGCGTGATTTTATCTTCAAACGAGTAGGCTTGGTCTTGCGATATCAAAAAAAGGTCGGGGCCTTGGCCGCTCGCCATGGCGTTGAGAAGCTCGGCATCGTAGGTAGCCGGCTTTTTTTGCACATAGCTCACGCCGGCAAACGCTTTGTTGCTGCTGCGCAAGGTGGTGAGCAAGTTGCTCATTGTGTCGCTGTCCTCGGTGCCCCATATCACCACCACTCCGGTGCCTTTGCCGCCGAGGAGCCCGCCAAACGCCGCAAACACACCGACGCCCGCGATAAGGAAAAAGGCAAAGAGGCCGGTGACGATGATTTGAAATGTGGACATCTTCATAAGTTAGCCAATAGCCACTAGGGTGTAGGGATTAGTAAAAGTATACATTAAAAAATTTCTCTAGTGGCTAAACCCTAGTGGCTATCTTTCTCACTATAAACCCCCAGTGATACGCACCGGCGGGCACGGGCTCCACATATACAAAGCCTGCGTCTTCAAAAAGTTTGCGCGCCTCGTCCTCTTTTATTATATGACTCTCGTGCGGCCCCAAGCCTCCGTGCGACGAGCTCCAGTCGATAACCAGCGCGCGGCCGGTACGCTTGAGCACGCGGCGTATCTCTGTAACAAATGCGCCCTTATCCTCGGCGCTAAAGAGGATGTTGCTTGCGATGACTACGTCGATATGCTCCGCGGGCAAATGGCTGCCGCGTGGCTTTTCGATATCGCCATGCACTACCTCAACGTTTTTGAGACCCTCGGCAAGCGCGAGTGTTTTGATGTGGCCTAAGATGTCTTTGTTGGCGTCCACCGCCCACACGTGACCGCTCGGCCCCACTGCGCGCGCGGCCGCGCGCGTAAAAAAACCGGAGCCCGCGCCAAAGTCGGCGATCTCAAGGCCATCATGTATCTTGGCCTCGCGCACCGCAGCGGCAGGATTTAAAAAGAAACTTTCGTGAGCGTCCATGTGTCCTTCCATTATATAACAAGAAAAAAGGCCTCGCCGCGCATGCGAGACCCTAGAAGAGACGGGGCGCCCACATGTGAAGCTGATGCGTCCAGATGGGCGACAATGTAGCCGCTGCGATAAGCACAAACGAGACAGCAAACGTGGCACAAATTTTAAGATCCAAGAGCATGGCGACCTCCATCGCCTACCAACCCCACAGCCGCCCCCATTGTCGCGCAAAAATTAAAAGAGTCAACAACCTTATCAACTTTCGACAACTCGGAGGTGACACCTCCGAGTTTAAAAATCAAAAGAGTCAACAACCTTATCAACTCTTGGTGTCCTTTTCCTATGTTAGTGTTTTGCAAAAGACTGCAATAGGCAATACCGACAACTAGGAGGCCTCGCTTCCTAGTTTACAATTCTTATTTTATTCAAGCGACAAAATCCTTAGGCCTTTTGCTTTAATTTCGGCCTCAGACCAAAACATTTTATCAATGTTAAATACCTTGGCGTAAGTCACCTTCTTTTCCATCTTCCTGCCTGTATATGTTTTTGTATCTGGGTCCCACTCATTTAAAACGAGTGTGTCACCTTCGCTGATATCCTCATCGTTGAGCCGCAGCTCAAACTTTTTCTTGCCCGAAAAAATATCGTCAAAAAACTCAATATTTATCTTTTTCTCAACAGTTTTCATATTTTGATTATTTTCTTAGTAACCGAATCGACAAAAAGCCTAAACGCTGGCCTGTTTTCTTTTTCATATATTATTTTAACTCCTACCAAATGCCTTTTGGCACAGGTTAAATCTTTTTTATTGATAGAGACTTTTGGCTCGGATATCCTGTCGATATACATCCGGCGCAAGTTGCCCGGCCCATCTTTTTGATACTTACACAACAAACTCCCGCATTTTTGGCAGCTAATGGCCAGCAAACGAGAGTATCCTCCCCGAGCTTTTTTATATTTATCGTGTTTTAAAATTTTATTCATTTTCGCTATGATACATTTTTTCCTTAAGAAAATTTCTTATTTTTTCGAGAAAAATAGATTTCTGTGCATTCCCTGGGGACCTAGCCACGTCTGTAGCTAATTCCACAAAATAATTTTCGTTATGTGAGTCACCCTCTATCCAGAAATTATTTATATAGAGAAAGACAAGAAGTGTGGCTGTAGCTGTCCTTTTATTGCCATTCTGAAATGGGTGATTTTTTATTAATCCGTAATACAAAACCGCAGCTTTTTCTTCAATTGTGGGATACAAATCTTTACCATCGTATGATTGTCGAGGACTTGCCAAGGCCGATTCCAACAACGAATGATCGTGCGAATCAAAAGCCGTCATTGGTTCAACAGAGGAATCGAAAAGTGCCACCGCAAATGGGTGACACCATATCTTCATAAGCTCGGAATCAACGTAGTTAATTTCAGGCACGGTCATACTCCGCGAGGCGCTCAAACACACGACGGTATTCTTTTATCGCCTTAGTTGCACCCTTTTTTGCTTTCACTTCAAGCTCTCGACGTGAAATTGCATTAGTTTTAGATACAACAATATTTCCAGTCCTTTCGGTACGGAAGACCCTTTTGAGAAAGTCTTTCATACCTATGATAATAGCAACTATTTGATGAACTCACAATGTAGCTTTACAAACACACGAAGCTCGCTATTGCGTCGCCTTCTCTCAGCTTCATTACTCTTACGCCTTGGGTGCCACGGCTGAGGGACGGGATTTCGGTTAACGCCGTGCGGATGACTTGGCCTTTTTGGGAGATTATGACCAGCTCGTCTTCGCCAACGCCCTCCTCTTTTGAAATTACTTTTGCGGCAATCAGCGGGCCGGTTTTAGGAGTGACTTTAACCGTTTTGATGCCGCTGCCGCCGCGTTTTTGTGTTTTATACTCCTCAACCGGCGTTGTTTTGCCGTAGCCGTTTTTAGATACCACGAGCACTTCCAAGTTTTTGGCGCCCTTATGCACCACATCGGCGCCCACAATGCTATCTCCTGCGCTGAGCTTCATGCCGCGCACGCCGCCGGCTGTGCGGCCCATCGAGCGGATGTCGCTCTCTTTAAAGCGCACGCTCTGCCCCTTGGCCGTGGAAAGAAATATTTCGTCGCCCTTCTCTACCAAGAGCGCGGCAATGAGTTCATCACCTTTTTGCAGCTTCATCGCAATAAGCCCCGAGCGGCGCACATCGTGAAAGGCCGTCGCATCAACTTTTTTGGCAACGCCGTGCTTGGTAATCATGTACAAAAACTTTTCTCCCTCCTTTTGCATTTTGCGCATCGGCAAAATCGAAGAGACCTTCTCCGAATCGCTGAGCGAGAGGAAGTTGACCAGCGCTTTGCCTTTTGTGGAG
Organism: Minisyncoccota bacterium; assembly: GCA_035510635.1. Classification (GTDB taxonomy): domain Bacteria; phylum Patescibacteriota; class Minisyncoccia; order Phycocordibacterales; family SBAW01; genus GWA1-54-10. The sequence goes on from DATKGU010000015.1 coordinate 39,285, forward strand.
CGCTTGCCCTCGGGCAACTCATAAAACTTTATCTGGTACGCCTTGCCGAGGTCGGTAAAAAAGAGGAGGTCGGCATGCGTTGAGGTGCGGAGGAACGAGGTGACAAAGTCTTCCTCTTTGGTGTTGAGGTCGATAACACCGACGCCGCCGCGCTTTTGCTTTTTATACTCGTCGGTGCTGGTGCGCTTTACGTAGCCGTCTTGCGTCATCACCAACACCTGCTCCTCCTCGGGCACGAGGTCCTCCACATTAATGATGCCGGCCGCGCCTTTAACTATTTTTGTTTCGCGCTCGTCGCCATATTTGCGCGCCGTCTCAACAATCTCTGCGCGGATGACCGCGAGCATCTTTTTTTCGCTCTTCAAAAGAGTCATGCACTCCTCGATAAAAGCTTGCACCTCGGCGAGCTCGTCTTCGATTTTTTTGCGCTCAAGGTTGGCGAGGCGCGCAAGCTTCATTTCCAAAATCGCGGCCGTTTGCAGGTCGCTAAATTTAAATCGTTTTATCAAATTGGCTGCTGCCTCCGGCACGTCCTTGCTCGCGCGGATAATCTTGATGATTTCGTCGATGTAATCGAGCGCTTTTTTGAGGCCAATCAAAATATGCTCGCGCTCCTGCGCCTTTTTAAGGTCAAACTCGGTGCGGCGGCGCACCACCTCTTTGCGGTGCTTGATAAACTCTTGCAAGATGCCTTTAAGCGAGAGCGTTTGCGGCACGCCGTCTACCAGCACCACCATGTTGAAGTGGAAGGTATCTTCGAGCGCGGTGTGTTTGTACAAATAGTTGAGGACTTTTTGCGGGTGCGCGCCTTGCTTGAGCTCCACCACCACGCGGATGTCTTTGGTTGACTCATCGCGAAGCCCGCGGATGCCCTCAATCTTTTTCTCGCGCACCAAGTCGGCAATGCGCACAATCATGTCGGCTTTGTTAACGCGATATGGTATCGAGGTAATGACAATTTGGTAGTCGCCTTTTTTACCCTCGACAATCTCGGCCACGCCGCGCACCACCACACCGCCCTTGCCGGTGGAGTAGGCATGCAAAAGGTCTGCTTTATTAAACGCCACCGCGCCTGTGGGGAAATCGGGGCCGGTTACATCCTTCATCAAATCCTCGACGCTAAGCGAGGGGTCGTCGATAAGATGCTCGAGCGCGCTCGAAACCTCTTGCAAGTTGTGCGGCGGTATTGAGGTGGCCATACCCACGGCAATGCCAAGCGTGCCGTTGAGGAGGATGTTGGGCACCGCGGCCGGGAGCACGGCGGGCTCTTTGAGCGTGCCGTCGTAGTTGGGGCGCCAATCAACCGTGTCTTTTTCGATATCAATTAAAAGCTGCTCGCTCATGCGCGACATCTTGGCCTCGGTGTAACGCATCGCTGCGGCCGAGTCGCCGTCGATGGAGCCAAAGTTGCCCTGCCCCATGATGAGCGGGTAGCGGAGTGAAAAATCTTGCGCCATTTTTACCATCGCGTCGTACACGGATGCGTCGCCGTGCGGATGGTATTTGCCGAGCACATCGCCCACCACCGCTGCACTTTTGCGGAAGCGCGCCGCGGGGGTAAGACCCATGCGGTGCATGGTGTAGAGGATGCGGCGATGCACGGGCTTTAAGCCGTCGCGCACATCGGGGAGCGCACGGTCGGTAATCACCGACATGGCGTAGTCGATAAAGCTCTCGCGCATCTCGGTGGAGATGTTGCGCGATACTACTCCTGCACCCGCCTCGCGCTCGGGCGCAGGCTCTTTTTTGTCGTCTTTAGCCATGATTATTGCTGCGGAGAGTTATTGTAGTTGCCCATAGTCGAGCTCGCAACCATGAGCGTTGCCTGCCCGTTTTGCAAAGCCGCACTCTCGGCGACCGACGCCAACTGCGACGGATCGTCGGTCGTAGCGGTTTGCGGCGGCGTGGTTGTTGCAAAGCGCACGCCGAGCGTGGTGACCCACACCACCAAAAGGAGCCCCGTAATCACGCTCGCAATCTGCATGGCGTGCTGGCGCCGCTCGTGCGGCGGTTTGCTTTTAATATGTGCAATATAATTTTTCATTTCAATTATGCCGTGAGCACGATGATCTCGCCCTCTTTGCCCTCCAGATCTTTTTTCTTAACGGTGAGCTTTTCTTGCGGCGCTACCTCCTTGCCCGCCTCCTTCAAAAAGTTTTTGAGGTCGCTCGGCGTGTAGTGCATCGGTATCACCGCCTTCGGCTCCAATTGTACCGCAAGCGCATAGGCTTTGTCGTAGTCGAGCATGCCCTGGTCGCCGATGGGCAAAAAGAGTATGTCGATGTCGTCGAGCTCGGCCTTGGCCGATGTCGGCAGGTCGTTGGTGCCAAGCGCGCCCAAAAAGCAAAGGTTCATCCCCTCGAGCGACACACTATATATAGTATTGATTGTCTTCTCGCCGCCTGCTTTGCCCGCCTCCATACCATAGGAGCTCTCGGAGGCAAAGCCGCGCACCGCAACGCCCTTAACCTCGTACTCGCCGGGCCCACTGATAACAAACGGCTCCCGCTCGCCAAACGCGGCGTTTTCGACGCCGTTAAAGTCTTCATGATCCATCGAGACGAGCGCAATATCGGCGCCAAACTTTGAGGCCTTGAGGCTAGAGTCTTTGGAGGGAGGGTTAAACGCGAGTGTGAGCTCGCCCTGCGTAATCTTAAAACATTCGCCCCCCAGATAGGTGATAACCATAGGTCTATTTTAGCATAAATCGACCTAAAATGATAGAGTAAAAAAGCGCCCTTTTACGTTGCGGCAATGCATGGCTGCAAAGTGGAAGATGACGGCGCAAGGACATTTACGAGGCTGTTATGAATGGACAAGTGCCCAAACTCTTTGGGCTTAAAGCTCCGCTTCTCGAAACGGAACCGTGGCGACCTCATCGGGAGCGGATTCAACAGCAACAGCTGCAACAACGGCAAAGCCAACAGCAGCAGCGGCAATGTCAGCAGCAGGGCGAAGGGCCGCCCACCTATCCCGACCCCGTCGAGCCTCTATCCGATACCTGAAGGCACAAAGCCTTCCCCACCCCTCGCGTATGCGAGGGGATTTTTTATAAAGCTTGCAAAAAATTACATAGGACGGTCCTATGTATGTACAAAAAACGTTGCAAAATAAGGCTAATTTGACATATCCACATAATCGTTGCGAGGGTGTTGACAAAAAAACTGGGGTGGTGTAACTTAATTGGGTCACTCCAACACCAAACAGGGAGATGGACTTGAAACAGTTCCTCAACAGTCACTACGGCGGCTTCGGCCAGCACAAGAGTATCTTTATCGCCCAGGGCGCACAGGCGCCGGCAAACATCTCCGTGCTGCATCACCGCGACATCAGCAACAACGTCGGCGACATCGGGCTCGGCGCGCTGGAGGTCGCGCCAGGCGGCGGCATCGGCGGCAGCGTCACGATCTGATCGCTCGGCGCCGGCTGGCCCACAGACTAGGAGGAAGGACACCCTCTTGATCCCTAGCAGCTGGGCCAAACACCCCCGTTTCTTTCCATCGACAATTTATTGTTGAGAGGATAGGAACGGGGGTGAACTATTTTTATACTATCCACACTATTCATTTTTTTATTTGATTGACAGAAGGGTGAGCTACTGTAGAGTTGGGGTGAAGCTCTTTGTTTTTCGATTTGGTTCGATTGGGATGTTGTCCTCCCCAACTCCTTCCCAGTCGTTCGACCGGGCGCCCGTCCCGCCTCCGGTCGTATGGCGACCAGCGCGCCCCTGCGCGCCCCCCAGCCAGCCTGTGCGCTGGTCGCCCCTTTATTCAAGTTCCACTTCGGTGGAACTATTTTTTTACCTAATTTTTTTCACTATGATATATCATAGCGCCGCAGAAGGTGCCCTTCTGTTGTCAAACTCGGAGGTGACACCTCCGAGCTGTGTGTGCATAAAGCCAATTGACAACAAAACCCGCGGGTGTAGATTGGCAGGTATTCCTCCAATGGCGTTTGCCAAGGATACGGAGGTGTTCTTGATTCAGGGAGAAGAGCATGGAATACGCTCGCGCTGGCCCGACTTTGGGCCATGGCCACATCGCGTCGAACGGCGGCTGAACGCGGCTATCGATCCGCGCCACTGACGCAAGGCCACGCTGAACGCCATCGCCAGCGCTAAAAATGACGGCACCCTCCAACCCTTGGGCCTCCATGCTTGCATGCGAGGCCCTTGAACTTTTCATACCATTCATATATAGTATCGAGCAATAAGGGCTTACCTTATTATCAGCAAACAAGCGCGTAGGAGTAACCTTGAGGATTAGCCTTGAGCCCCTGCCGTACAACCAAATACTATGACACCCGCA
>DATKGU010000016.1:0-57201 GCA_035510635.1 Minisyncoccota bacterium
GAGGATTGCCCACACCTCCGGCACGCCCTCGTCGATAAGACGACCGGCGCCGCGGATGTTGTATGCAAGTTCCTTCTCAAGAAGTTTGCCGATGACAAACGGGCGGAAGAGCTCGAGTGCCATGTGTTTAGGCAAACCGCATTGAGAAAGTTTGAGTTCCGGACCGACAACGATAACCGAGCGACCCGAGTAGTCGACACGCTTGCCGAGCAGGTTTTGGCGGAAGAGGCCGTGCTTGCCTTTGAGATTGTCGGAGAGCGACTTGAGCGGGCGTGTGCGCGCTTGCGTCGTTGCCGAAAATGCCGCACCGCCGTGGCGGATAGAGTTGTCTATAAGTGCATCAATAGCCTCCTGCAAAATGCGCTTTTCGTTGCGGAGGATAACATCCGGCGCGTGGATTTCGAGCAATTTTTTGAGGCGGTTGTTGCGGTTGATGACGCGGCGGTAGAGGTCGTTGACGTCACTAGTTGCATGGCGGCCGCCTTCGAGTGCGACCATGGGGCGCAACCCTGGCGGTATAACCGGAATGCGTGTGAGGAACATCCACTCGGGGCGTACGTTGGCTTTAATCATGCCGCGCAACACCGAGAGACGGCGCGAATATTTTTCGCGATTAGCGGCGCTGGTTTTTTCGAGCATCTTTTCTGTATCGGCAACCATATCTTTAAGGTTGAGACCCTTGCAGAGATCGTAGAGCGCTTCGGCGCCGATGCCTGCCTCAAACATTGCGCCATATTTGATGGCGTAGCGGTGATAGCGAGGCTCGTCGAGCACGGAGCCCACATATATGCTCTCAATGTCGCGCTTGGCCTCGAGGTAGAGCTCCTTCATCTTGTCCTTCGACTTGTCGTCTTGGAGATTTTTGAGTTTGGTTTTGTACTCGGCTTCGAGCTCGCCCACAATGCGCTCGCGCTCGGCCTTGTGCACTTTGGTGATGATGTAACCCGCAAAGTACACGACCTTTTCCAAATCGCCGGAAGCGATTGAGAGCACCGAGGCAAGACGCGATGGTATTGCGCGGAGGAACCACACGTGTGCCACCGGCACGGCCAAGTCGACATGGCCCATGCGCTCGCGGCGCACAATAGCGCGGGTGATTTCGACGCCGCACTTCTCGCAGATGATTCCTTTATAGCGGATGCCGCGATATTTGCCGCAGTAACATTCGTAGTCGCGCTCGGGACCAAAGATTTTTTCGTCAAAAAGGGAATTCTTTTCTGGGCGCTGGGTGCGATAGTTGATAGTTTCAGGTTTGGTAACTTCGCCGTGCGACCACTCCAAGATTTTCTCGGGGCTGGCAGGACGGATGCGCACCGCGTCAAAGTCGGACGCCTCGGCACCCGGTGTTTTGCGGCTGTTTACCACCGATGAGCCGCTCTTCATAAGCTCAACATCGAGCGCCAAGCCGCGGAGTGTGTGGAGGAGCACGTTAAAGGATGCCGGCGCGTAGTGCTGGGTGATGCGCTCGCCGCGCACGATGGAGTCAAACGCAGCCGAGCGTCCCATGATGTCGTCGGACTTTATCGTGAGCATTTCGCGGAGCGTGTATGCCGCGCCGTAGCCAAGCAATGCCCACACTTCCATCTCGCCAAAGCGCTGACCGCCGCCTTGCGCCTTGCCGCCCAAGGGCTGCTGCGTAATGAGCGAGTACGGACCGATAGAGCGCATGTGGATTTTGTCTTCCACCATGTGATGGAGCTTTAAGATGTACATGTAGCCGACCGAAATGTCTTGCTCAAACTTCTCTCCCGTGCGGCCGTCGTAGAGCGGCATTTTGCCGTTTTCGTTAAAGCCCGCTTTTTTGAGCTCAGCGCGGATCTCCTCCTCTGTTGCACCGACAAACGGCGGGCAGATTGCTTGATAGTTGAGCGAGTTAGCGGCAAGACCGAGGTGCAACTCCAAAATTTGTCCGAGGTTCATACGGCTCGGCACGCCGAGTGGTGTGAGAATCACATCAACCGGGCGGCCGTCTTCCATGTATGGCATGTCTTCCTCAGGCAAGATGCGCGAGATAACGCCTTTGTTGCCGTGACGGCCGGCGAGCTTGTCGCCAACCGATACTTTGCGGAGCTGTGCCACCTCGATGTGGATGCGCTTGATGATGCCCGAGTCGAGGTGATGCCCGGCCTCGCGCGAAAATACTTTGACGCTGATGATGCGGCCGCGCTTGCCGTTTTCCATGCGCAAGCTCGAGTCTTTCACATCGCGCGCTTTGTCGCCAAAGATACTGCGGAGCAAACGCTCCTCAGGCGTGAGCTGGGTCTCTCCTTTTGGCGTAATCTTACCTACCAAAATGTCGCCGGGGCGCACTTCGGAACCCACTTGCACCACGCCGTCCTCGTCGAGGTTGCGGAGCTTCGTTTCGGAAACGTTGGGAATGTCGTGTGTTGTTTCCTCCGGTCCAAGTTTGGTGTCGCGCACGTTGCAGACAAACTCCTCGATATGTACCGAAGAGAACTTGGAGTCTTTCACAAGACGCTCGCTGATGATGATGGCGTCTTCGTAGTTAGCGCCGCTCCAGCACATAAACGCAACAAGCGCGTTTTGGCCGAGCGCGAGCTGGCCGTGATCGGATGACGACATGTCGGCGAGCAACTCGCCTTTTTTAACTTTGGTGCCAAACGAAACTGCCGGGCGCTGATGGAGCGAGGTAAAACCGTTGGTGCGGACAAAGTTTACAAGACGGTACTCGGTGTCTTTGCCCTTTTCGTTTTTCACCACGATGCGCTTGCCGTCGGCAACCGTTACGGTGCCTGCCTCGGCTGCATATATAAGACGGCCCGTGTCATGCGCTGCGCGCTCCTCGATGCCAGTGGCAACCAATGGTGCCTCCGGTGCAATAACCGGCGTTGCCTGCTTTTGCATGTTCGAACCCATGAGCGAGCGGTTGGCATCGTCGTGCTCGAGAAATGGGATCATCGTTGTCGCGATAGAAAACGGCTGCTCGGGAGACACGTCCATATAGTTGACTTCCTCGCGAGGCACTTGGACCGGTTTGCCATTTAAACGCGCGTCGGCTGTCTCCTCGAGGATGTGGCCGTTGTCGTCTACCTGCGTCGCGCCGTGCGCAATAATCTGCTTCTCTTCCTCGGCGGCGTTAAGATAATGTATTTCTTTGGTGACCACTCCCTTCTCTACTTTTACATACGGAGTTTCGATCATGCCAAAGGCATTGATGCGCGCATATTGTGCGAGACGCAAAATAAGGCCGATGTTGGGGCCTTCGGGAGTGTGGATCGGGCAGAGCCTGCCATAGTGCGATGGGTGCACGTCGCGCACCTCAAAGCCTGCACGCTCGCGCGTGAGGCCACCGGGGCCGAGTGCCGAGAGTGTGCGCAAGTGCTCGAGCTCTTCGAGCGCGTTCGTTTGCTGCATAAACTGCGAGAGCTGGTTGGTGGTAAAAAATTCTTTGATGCGTGCTTGGAGCGGGCGCGGGTTTACAAACTGCTGCGGCAAGCTGGCATCGGCATCAATCGTCGACATCCTGTCTTGGATGTTGCGCTTCATGTGCGTGAGGCCAACGCGCAAGCGCGCTTGCAGCATCTCGCCCACATAACGCACGCGGCGGCTCCCAAGATGGTCGATGTTGTCCTCTATTGCGTCTGGGTCGTGCTCGAGCTCAAGCACTTTGTTGAGCACAATCACAAGGTCGTCGAGCGAAAGCGTTTTGCGGCCAAGCTCCTTTTCGTCGAGCGAGCCGTTAAAGCGCTGATTAAAGCGGAAGCGGCCCACGCGCGAGAGGTCATAGCGGTCTGCGCTAAAAATTGAGTCTATATATTCGCGCGCGTTTGCAGCTGTTGCCAAGTCGCCATCGCGGAGGCGCTTGTGTATCTCCACATACGCATCCTCGGCGGTCTTGGCTGGGTCCTTTTCTATCGCGGCCTCAACCCAGTGTTTGCCGAGCGGGTTTGATGCAAAGAGCGACTTAAGATCGCTGTCGTAGGTTGCACCCAAAATGCGGAGCAAAGAGGTTGCAGGGAACTTGCGCTTGCGGTCGATGCGCACCTGGAGTTCGCCGGCTGCGTCAGCCTCAATCTCAATCCATGCGCCGCGTTGTGGGATTATTTTTGCGCCAAAGTGTACTTTGCCTTTAACTTCATCGGACGTAAAAAACACGCCGTAGGAGCGTGCAAGCTGAGGGACGATAACGCGCTCGACGCCGTTGATGATAAACGTGCCGTGGCTCGTCATCAAAGGAAAGTCGGCAAGGAAAATTTCCTGCTCCTGTTCTGTCCCCGTCGTTTTGTTTTTGAGCTTTACAATTGCATGGAGCGGGATGTCGAGCGACATCTTTTGCTCCTTTGCATAGTGCTCGTCATACTTCGCCTCCCCCAGCTCCACTTTAGAAAACTCAAGGTCAAACTTTTTGCCTGAGTAGTCGTTGATGGGCGTAAACTCTTTGAAAGCGTCTTTAACCCCCTCCTGAAGCAGGAGTTTGTAGGAGTCAACTTGTGCGGCTACCAAGTTGGGCGTTTCAACACGTGCGGGGCGATAACGGGCGAAGTACTTTTTTTCACGCATAGGGGTTTATATGCTTAGAAACGTAATAATGAGAACGGGGTCGATACTCACTCACAACCGATCAAAAAACGTTAGTCGGTTAATACGCAAAAAATCAGGGCGCGTAAAACGCTCCCCTACTCAGCTTGCCTTAAGCTGAGATTAGGTGGCCTGTGGCCGTCTATTAAGTTTTGGAAACCCCTAGCCCTCAAAACTCACTCGATCCCTCGGCTTCGCGCCTTAGGATACCCCGCTTTTGGTTTCGATACCAAGTATACGCGAACCCCTCAGCATGTCAAACCGGCCTGTGAATAGCATGAAGAAGCCATAAAATATAAAGAAAAAAGCCGCTGGAGAGCGGCTAGGCGGCGGTTAGAAAGGATTTGAACCTTGAAGATTAGGTCGAGAGTTCAACTCCTTTGATCTGCGTATGGGGTAGGCTGACCCTCAATATGGCCCTACGACCCCAATCGAAAAGGACGATGAAACAATTTGGAGCATTCGGATCGGGCCCTTCAGTGAGACCTTTATTATCTTTCGTTAAGGTAAAGGACGTCCCTTTGCGGGCTTTGCGGATTAGACTCCGGCTTGACCCCGCGAGCGGCACGACGTCGATTTCGGTCTTCGGGTGCACCAGGTTGCATTCAATCGGTTTGCACATTATGGTTTCGCTCCCTCAATTGCAGTCTTAACGACTGCGCCTAAAAACACGCGACAAACAACAGTCCGAGTGAGAGCTTAAGATGGAAGGGGCTTTTGGTCAATAGAGGTTGTGCACCTCTATATTATTTGGGGTTGCTGCGCTTTTTGTTTTTCCACGCGTCGAGGAGTTTGTGATTGCCCGAGAGCAATACTTTTGGCACGCGATATTTTTTGCCTTTGTGCACGAGCACCTCGGGGCGCGTGTACATCTCGTGGCTGGCCACGCGGCCCTCCTCGAGCGACTCAAACTTGCCGAGTACTCCCGGTATCTGCCGCGCGGTTGCGTCGATAATCGCAAGCGCCGGCACCTCGCCACCGGTCAAAATGTACGGGCCAACAGATACCTCCTCCGCTTTCAAAACTTTTTTAGCGCGCGCGTCTATTCCTTCATACCTCCCGCAAACAATTATTACGTCAGAGTATTTTTTACTGAGATTTTTTGCGTAAACATTGGTCAAAGGCTTCCCTCCCGCGGCAGTAATCAACACTTTTGCTTTTTTGCTCCCCTTTATCTTTTTTTGGATAGCTTCAACCGCACGTATCACCGGCTCGGCCTGGATAATCATCCCCGGGCCGCCGCCATAGGGCCGCTCGTCAATTTTTTTATACGACCACTCACCTGCTCGGCCAGTTTTGGCAACATAGTCGCGCAACTGGTAGCTTTGTATGCTTAAAATCTTCTCGCGCTGAGCGCGCCCCAAAATAGATGCCTCGGCATAAGCATCTACAACCTCTGGAAAAAGAGTAACAACGTGAAATTTCATAATTTCCGAAAACTTCGTTTTACGGAATCTTTAAAAATTGGAGAGGTCGCCCATTGCTTCGTCTATCGACTTCATTGCAGGTGTTGCCGGAGCCTCGTGCGTGCCATCCCAGCCTTGTGCCTGAGTGCCGCCCGTGTCGGAGGTTGGGCCGCCTGCGCGCGAGCCACCTGCCGGCTCGTTTATTTTAAGATTGACGCGCGCATTGTGCTTCATCCCCACAACGCGAAGCAGTGTGCGGATTGCCTTGGCGGTATTGCCCGAGCGGCCAATAACCTTGCCCATGTCGTCGCCATTGAGGTCGAGCGTAAGCAACACACCCATCTCATCGACAACGCGGCCAATTTTTACATCATCCGGATGCTCTACCAAGCCCTTAACCACGAACTCTAAAAATTCCTGATCTTTTTCTGCCATTTCGGTATATTTATATTGTTAAAACCTACTTCCAGTTTATTCTGCAGGAGTCTCGTTCGCAACTGCGTTATCCTCAGATGCTGCCGGAGCGTCAGCTTCAGCTACGAGCTCGGCGACTTCTGCCGGAGCTTCCGCGGCTACGGCTGCGGGGGCTTCTACCACCGGCTCCTCTACTTTAGCAACGGTCTTTTTTGGAAGTACGTTTATTTTTTTAGCGTCGATGATTTTTTGAGAGACAAGCAGGTTGTGCACGGTGTCGCTTGTTTGCGCGCCCATCTCAATCCAGTGTTTGATGCGGTCGGCTTTAAGCTCGATGCGGTTGCTGCGAGGGTCGTAGGAACCTACCATCTCGAGGTAGTTGCCCGGCTGAGGCTTGCGCTTGCTCTCAACGACAATAACCCGAAAGCTCGGGTCGTTTTTCTTTCCAACGCGTGTGAGGCGGATAGTTATCATTCTTAATCTCTTTATATTTCTTTTTCCTTAGAAAAAGGCGACCCCAACGGGCCGTGCAAGTACTGTATCAAAAGCTGGCGATAAGTCAACAAATGCGCTATAGTGGGCCCACTAATGCCTCGGAGACACGTGGCGGGCCGCAAAGAGACCGCTAAAAAGCACATAACCGGCATCATACAGATAACCCGCAAAGGCGTGGGGTATTTGTCCTTCCCTCTTATCCCGGGGGCCAAAAAAGAGCTTGAGGATATCGAGATAGACACGCTTAACCTCGCGGGTGCGCTCAACGGCGACACCGTGGAGGCGGAGCTTGTTGGCGTACATCCGCGGCCGCGCGGCAAGGTAGTAAAAATAACTTCGCGCGCTAAAGAGGAGTTTGTCGCGACGCTCACCATGCACAATGGGGCGCTCGTGGCGATGCCTGCCGACCAGCGATTTTATCGCCCGATAACTTTGCAAGGCTCAGTCAACTACGTTGAGGGCGAGAAGGTGGTGGTGCGGCTCGTGTCGTTTGATGCAGGCAAAGAGCCGGTGGGCACGATCATCAATCATCTTGGCAAAGCCGGTGAGCATCGTACGGAGATGAATGCTATTGTTCTCGAAAACGGATTCTCGACAACCTTCCCTGCCGCGGTGGAGGCCGAGGCGCAGCAGATTGAAGACACTCATGCGGCAACAATCGCAAACGAGATACCAAAACGTTTGGACTTTCGCGAGAGTGTCACCTTTACAATCGACCCGGTCGATGCCAAAGATTTTGACGACGCACTCTCGGTTGAGGAACTCGCCAACGGCGAGTATGAAATCGGCGTGCACATTGCCGACGCAACATACTTTTGTGTGCCGGGTACCGCAATCGACGACGAAGCAGTAAAGCGCGGCACAAGTGTGTACTTGGTAGACGCCACGATACCGATGCTCCCCCACCAACTCTCGGGCAACGTGTGCTCACTCAAGGAGGCCGAGGACCGACTCGCGTTTTCAGCAATCTTCCGCATCGATGCAAAAGGCAACGTGCTCGAGCGAAAGTTTGCAAAAACAGTTATCCGTTCCAACAAACGTTTTAGCTACGAGGAGGCACAGGAAATTTTAAACAAAGAAAAAGGAGAATACGCGCGAGAACTTCTTATATTGCGCTCACTTGCTCGCCAAATGCGCGAGCGGCGTGAGCGCGACGGCGCCATCGACTTTGGCGATAACGAAGTGCGCTTTGTCCTCGACGAGCGGGGTGTACCGCTTAAAGTGGTGCGCAAAGAGCGCATCGAAACCAATCTGCTTATCGAGGAGTTTATGCTCCTCGCCAACCGCGAAGTGTCGCTCTTTGTATCCAAACTCGCCGAGCGCGTGCCCGAAAAAAAGTACACCTTTTTGTATCGCATCCATGACGAGCCTAAAGAAGACCGTATTGCCGAGCTCACCACTTTTGTACGCGCGATGGGATACGACTTTGCGCATAATAAAAAAAAGCCGACCGCCAAAGATATCCAACATCTGCTCAAACAAATCGAGGGCAAGCCTGAGGAGCATTTGATACGCACCGCCACGCTGCGCTCGATGGCCAAAGCAATTTACTCGACCAAAAATATCGGACACTTTGGGCTCTCGTTTGAGTACTACACGCACTTTACCTCACCTATCCGCCGCTACCCCGACATGCTCGCACATCGCATCTTGGCCTCGCACCTCACCTCGTATAAGGGAGCCCTGGGCACGCCGATAACGCGCACCGAGATGAGCAACTTGGAGCGTATGTGCATCACCGCGAGCCAGCAGGAGGCCAACGCGGTTTCGGCCGAGCGCGAGAGCATCCGTTACAAACAAGTTGAGTATATGCTCCCTAAAATCGGCAAAACATTTGATGCGGTGATATCCGGCGTGACCGACTGGGGCTTGTATGTGGAGGAGAAAGAGAGCGCCGCCGAGGGCCTCGTGCGCATGCGCACGATTGGTGATGACTTTTACAACTATGTGGCCAAAGACTACGCACTGGTGGGCCAACGCACGAAAAAAAAATACGCACTCGGAGATCGAGTACGTATCAAACTGGTGGCCGCCGACTTGGCAGCGCGCCAGCTAGATTTCGAACTGGTGGCTTAAGCCGCCAGCGAACGGAGAATTTCGTCGTGTTCCTCGTCGGATTCTGGAAGGTCAAAAAACTCTCTTGTCTCTACTCGCGACTTTAAAGTCTGATAGATAAAAGCCGCGGAAACAGGTTCGAAAGGAAAATCTGTCCCTTTGCGCCGCGATACGCCGGCAAGCACACAATGTTGCGGAGTTTTGACAATCCCAAATCGGACATCGAAGGGTCCGTGGGACAGTGACTGGTTTAAGGCCAGAGGTGGTTTCTCGAAACGGATGGGTTTCTTCCAGTCATGGTCGATTTTATAGCCTGCAGTCATTACCTCATCCTCCCGTTCAATCCGCTTACTACGCTACCACTTTTCGTTTAAAAAAACAAAAGTTTAATTTTGTGAGCGCTGCGAGCTACCAAGGGGAGCAAAATTAAACTTTTGTTTTTTATTTCGCTACCGCGAGTGCTTCTTCAAATTTGACGCTTAAGAGTTTGGAGACACCGTCAGAGCCCATCGTCACACCGTAGAGGACGCCCGCGCGGCTCATGGTCTCGCGGTTGTGCGTAATCAAAATGAGCTGAGATTTTTTAGAGAGGTTCTCTATCATGTCGCCGTAGCGGCGCGAGTTGGCCTCGTCGAGCGCGGCATCGGTTTCGTCGAGTATCAAAAATGGCGGCGGGTTAACTTGGCTCATTGCAAAGATAAGCGCAATCGAGATAAGCGCGCGCTCGCCGCCACTAAGCATGTGAATACCTTTAACTCGTTTGTGCGGGATGTTGACCGAAATCTCTATCCCCTCCTCAACCTCCACATCGGCATCATTGCCCTCCTCGCCGCCGCGACGATAGGATTGCTCCTCGACAATCGCGAGCGAGGCGCCGCCTCCGCCAAACATGAGCCTAAAAAACTCATCAAACTCTTTGTTTATTTTTGCAACGCCTTCGGCAAAGCGGCTCTCCAGCGTTTTGGTGAGCTCCTCGATGATCTCGCGCAATTTGGCGGCACTTGCCTCCAAGTCGGCAAGCTCCCGCGCCAAAAACTGCTCGCGCTCGGTTGTCTCTTTGTACTCTTTTAAGGTCTCTGCCGAGTTGCCGGCGCCAAGCTCCTCGAGCTTTATTTTGCCGCGCTCGAGTTTGCGGCGGCGCTCCTCTTGCACCTCGCGCGGCTCATGAGCAATCTCCTCATCGGATATTTTTTGCCCATGTGCATCAAGCACCACATGAGCTGCATACTCTCCGATGCTAGCCCCAATAAGCGCTCCAGCCTCGCCGAGCTCGCGGGTAAAGTTTTCTTTCAACCTCGCAAGCGCGTCGGCGCGGGCATGCATGCCGGCGAGTGTTACCTCGAGCTCGCTTCTCTTTGCCATCGCCTGGAAGAGCTCGCGCTCTGCCTCGCGCGAGGCATCCTTTTTACTCTCAATTTTTTTGCGCAAGGCATCAACCTCCTCGCGCACTTTTATTTCTTTGCGGGCAAGCTCCTCGAGCTCGTGCTCCAGCTCCGTTTTTTTTGCTGCGAGGCTCTCGGCGCTTTGGTGTGCATGCGCCTCGGGCCGTAAGACCTGCAAGCGGCGCATAAACTCTGTCGCCAGCACTACAAGCGCATTGAGTTTGGCTTTGAGCTTGTCGAGTTCGCCAAAGGTGAGTGTCTCTTGCAACTCGTTTAACACGCGCGTAGCAAACTCCTCGGCCTGCGCCGCAGGCACGGTGCCCGAAAGCGTTTGCGTGATGCGCGCCGATGCGGCAAGCTCGCCTTCGATGCGGCCGAGCTCGCGCGATATCTCCTCGCGCCTGCCGCGGAGCGTCCTGCCCTCCTCCTCAAGTCGCATGAGCTCGCGCACCGGCTCCTCCTCGCCGTGCTTTTGATTGAGCTCGTGACGCAAATGTAAAATAGACGCCTCTAGTTGCGCGTGCTCGCGCCTTGGGCCTTCTTCGGCGCTCCGGATTTCTTCCTCTTCAACATGGATAAACATGCTCTCGCGTTTTAAATACTCTGCATAGCGCTCGGCAATTTCGTTTTGCAGGCGCGAGCCCTCCTCGATTTTTTTAACTTGTGCGGTTAAAAACTTTACATGCGGCGCCAGCTCGCGCCGCAGACTCTCTACCTCGCGCACGTTCTCGGCGGTCTTTTCCATCTTGCGCTCGGCCTCCTCGCGCTTGTACAAAAATGCCGTAAGGCCGAGCGCATCCTCTATCATCTCGCGGCGCTCTTTGACGCTTGCAGTAAGCACCCTATCGGCCTCGCCTTGCGAGATAATGTGGTGCCCCGATGCGCCGATGTTGGCCTGCGAGAGAAGCTCGGCAATGTCGCGCAAGCGCACGGTGGAGCCGTTGAGCAAATAATCGTTGGCGCCGTCGCGGTACACCACGCGCTCGATGGCCACCTCGTCAAAGTCGAGCGCGAGCTCCCTGTCGCTGTTATCAAAAATAAGCTTTACCGAGGCGCGGCCCGCGCGCGGCGTCGTCACCCCGCCGTTCCATATCAAATCCTCGCCGCGCTTGCCGCGCATGCTCTTCATCGATTGTTCGCCAAGCACAAAGCGGAAGCTCTCGGCAATGTTGCTTTTGCCGGAGCCGTTGGGGCCCACCACCGAGGTAATAGCCGAGCCAAAGACAAGGGGCGTCTTTTTGGCAAAAGACTTAAACCCGCTGAGCTCAATACTCTTTAAACGCATCGCCCTTCATTATATATCAACTTACAGAGCTTTTTAGAATCCCCAAGCCGTGCGCGGGTCGCTTACTTTGCGCAAAGCGCAGGAGGAGACTTTAACCACCGGCGTATCGGTAGCAACTTGTGGAAAATCGATCTCCATTGACCACTTTGCCCGGTCAAAAGTTGCCGTCGTGGTTGCCTGCAATGGAGGTGTTACTATCCAATAAGCCATACTGGGTGTCGTAGGTGTAATAAAATTAGGGGAGAAAGTGTTCAGCGCATACGTTTGCGAACGAACAGTAGAAACCTGGGCGATCTGCAGTATCAAGCGAGCGCTACCGATTGATGAGGTGTTGCCGATTTCCAGATAACAACCGGCCTGAATCCAGTCACCTGCGGCAAAGTTTCCACTCGAAAACACTTGAGGCATCGTGAGCGTCACTGAATGATAAGCTGTACTTGACCCACCAGGCACAGGGGTGATTGTCATCACTTGTTTTTCGAGTGAGCCGCTGATAACTTCCTTTGACCCCGCCACAGAAGAGTTGCCGCGAGTAACTCCAAGTGCGAATCCTGTAGCAACTGAGCCAGTCGTGCTTGCCTGTTTTGTTCCCGTTGTGCCAGTCATGTTGGTAGTCGTGCCGATAAAGTTACCAACCAGAGGGTTTTGATTATATGTGGAGCCGGCCGAAATCATGTTTTGCAATATCGGCAGCAAAATAGCACCTGAAAGTTGCGCACCTGTTTGATTTTGATGCACATTGTCACCCATATAATGAGCAGCGATTTGATTGCCATTATTGTCCGCAAAAACCGACGTGGAATCCCATATTGCATACACTCCCTCCCGTCCCGCCTGCGCGCGTATCCATGTGTTTACATCCGCAAGCTCCTGATAGCGCGGGTCGCCCGCGGGCCAGTCAAAACGTGGGTGCATAACGTCGAGAATGACCCACACGCCTGCCTCGCGCGCCTCGGAGAGCGCAAGGTCAATTTCACTTTCGACGTAAGCCTCAGTATTTTCGCCTGGCCCGTCGCCGGAGTTTATGGTGTTGGTGCCGCCCTCAAAAATAAGAATACTAGGATGATGAGAGAGCACGGCTGGGAGGCGATTGAGGATACCGGGAGTTGCGCCAGTGCCAGAGCCGACGAGATGGTCGCTAAATATGCCGTTGTTTGCACCCGAGAAGTTGCGGCCGGTTGGGTCGCTGGTGTCATACCAGTTGTCAAAATTAAAGCGCGGGTCGGTTGCCCAAGCCCAGTTAATCTCGCCATAGGAGTTTGAGTCAACCCCAGCAGACACATCAGCAGCGTCGTTATACCCAATAATGCTATCTCCAATAGCAGACACCTTAGCGCCGGTAGCAAACGGCAAGCTCGGCAACGGCGGTGCGGTGGTAAAGCTGTAATCACCCGAGTAGGTGGGATTGCCTGCAGCATCTGCCGAACGGACTTGGAAGTGATAGACGGTGCTTTGGGTAAGGCCTGTGATAGTAACTGAGTGAGTAGTAGTGAGTGTTGTGTTAAGGGTGGTAGTCGCACCGTAGGCATTGGTTGTGCCATAGGCGAGCTGCGTGTCGGCTGGCAAATCGGTTGTCCAAGAAATAACGGCTGATGCACCTGTGATGGTCGATGACGCAACAGCAGAAATGACTGGCGCAACATCAACTGCTGCCGCACTGCACGAAGCAGTGCCTCCCGCACCACTCACGGTGAGCGTGTAGGTTGTATTGGAGGTCGGAGAGAACACCTGAGAACCTGCAGTGGCGAGAGAAACATTGTTGTTTAACAATGCAGAAGACGCATATTGCGACGACCAGGAAAGCGTAATGCTGTCGCCATTGGGTATAGCGGTAGAAGATACAGAGATACTGCAGGTTGGTGCCGGAGCACCAACGCCTAAGATAATCTGACCAGATGTGTAGCCTGGGAGTGGTGTCGTGTTGAAGACAGGAGGAGTGCTCGTTGAAGTTGTGGAAGTTGAAGGAGTTGTAGTGGCAGATTGAGTATTTGTGTTGGTATTAGTAGAGAAAACTGGCGCAGTAGATGATGCGGCGGTGCCATCCGCAATGAGAGCTCTGGTAAGCGGGCCAAGATAGCCTGTTGCAGGCAACCCGTTGGCTGATTGAAACGCAACGAGTGCTTGATAGGTGTGAAGGCCAAACACGGTGGTCTCGTTTCCTAAAGAACCGGGGCCAGTCGTTGCTACCGCAAAACTATGCGCATTTAAAAATTGTTGAAGTGCGAGAATATCAGCACCGGTATCGTAGAGTTGGTGGTTGGTATTAAAAGATGTTGTTGCAGCAGAAGTAACACCAACACTGGCGCATGATAGTGCTACGACAAAAAATAGGACAAGAGTGCCGTACAAAAATGCGCGATTCACTCGCTAAGAGTACCCCCCCCCGCAAAAAAATGCTAACCTTAGTTGTCCACAGGGTCGACTACCATCCCTTTTTGTCGAGCGCGGCCCTTGCTGCTGACTGCTCGGCTTCTTGTTTGCTTTTGCCTGTGCCTTCGGCAATTAACGCATCTTGGATATACACGCCCACAATAAACTGTTTGTCGTGGTCGGGGCCCGTCTCTTTTACAACCTCGTAGTGCGGCGTGACGCCGTGTGTCTCCTGCGACTTTTCTTGCAGGGCCGACTTGGCATCTTGCCAGAGGCGATTTTGCACAATGCCGTCTATTTTTGGAAAAAGATGCGCCTCAATAAACCCGCGCGCGGCATCGTAGCCTTGGTCGAGATAAATAGCGCCGATGAGCGCCTCAAACGCATTTGCCAAAAGCACGCCGCGCGCGCGGCCGGTGTCCTTGGCCTCGCCGCGCGAGAGGAGCAAATATTCGTTGATACCTATCTCGCTCCCCACCTCGGCGCACGTGGTGGCGTTAACAAGCGCCGCGCGATACGCGGTGAGCTCGCCCTCGTCTTTGTGCGGGAACTTTTCGTATAAAAAATGAGTGGAGATGAGCTCGAGCACCGCGTCGCCTAAAAACTCGAGCCTCTCGTTGTGGCCCGCGCTCTCAGAGCGATGCTCGTTGACATAGGAGCGATGCGTAAAAGCCTGGCGCAACAGCGCCGTGTCATTAAATGAAATGCCTACATGGTCTTCAAACGTCTTAAAGTCTTTCTGCATCTAGCTTTTGCATTGCTTTGGTAATAATGGGAAGCACATCTTCGTACAAGTTGAGTTCGAGCGCCTCGCGGAGCCTAAACCACCTCGCATCGTCTAAGCCGCCGGTCTGTTTGAGCTTTACATCAACATAGGGCGACTCGGCCAAAAAGTATGCCACTTGTTTGCGCTTTTTGCCAGCCTCCGGGTCCGAGGCGATATACTCGTTGTCGCCAACCTTTTCTTTAAGCACAATATCAAGATTCATCTCCTCTTTTATCTCGCGGATGGTTCCCTCCTCAACGGTCTCGTTGGCAAACGCCGGTTTGTCGCCGATTTTGCCTTTGCTGAGCGTCCAGTGGCCAAAGATGTCGTGCACGAGCGCAAGATATATATCGCCGCCATGTTTGGCATACACCACTGCGCCGCCGAGGCGCTCGATGGGCATTTGCTCGTACGGAACTTCTTTTTTCTTTTTGGAGATTTCGTCTTTGCCAGGCTCGCCGAGCTCTTTGTACACCGCGCCTAACACGCCGTTGACAAAGCGCCCGCTGTTTTCGCCGCCAAAACTTTTGGCGAGCTCTATCGCTTCATTGATAGCAACTTTAGCCGGGACCTTTTCCCTATCGGCAAATAAAAGTTCATAGAGACCGAGCCGCAAAACATTTCGGTCTATCGGCGCGATACGCTCCAGCGGCCACTCGGGCGCGGCCTTGGTTATCACTAAGTCTAAGTCGTTTTCGCGCGCCATAGTACCTTTAAGCAAATCTTGCATAAAAGGCATATCGCCCGCTGCGGGCGCAAACTCTTCCGCGTTGCGCTCAAGTATGTCCATCGCATTACCACTGTGTTTGCCAAGTTCATTATTGACAGTGCGAAAGTCCCACTCGAAGAGCGTCTGCAACACTACCGACCTTGAAAGGTGCCTGTTTGCCATTTTTTAAAGAGCCCTAACGCTATTACTCCCGCACAAATTTTTTTCTTCCCTAGACCCTAGTGGCTAAACCCTAGTGGCTACTTTTCCTTTCCGTCGTGCTCAGCCTTTTTGGTGCGGCGCTCAGCGCGAGCTTGTGCCTTGGCGGCGACGTCGACTGCCACCTTACCATTGTAACGCCCGCAGACCGGGCAGGCGCGATGTGAGACACGCATAGTGCCACACTCGCATTTAACGAGCGAGTGGGCGGCAAGGGCATGATGCGAACGGCGGTTAGCCGTATGCGCCCTTGTATGTCTCATCCTCACGACCATGCTGGCACTATAGCAAATAACCATAAAAAAGGCCAGTCGTTGGGACGACTGGCCTAAACTCTGTAATGTGTGCGGCCTAAGCCGCGACAATCTCTCTGTCCAGTATGAGAGGCAGCATTGTTTTCGCTTGCAGGATTCGGTGATTGCACCTTCCTTCCGGAACTCTCCGAACGACAGCCCTTGGCTTGTCTTGGGCGCTGCCATAAAGGCACGCGACCTCGTTAGACTGATTTCGGAATAGCCCTGCGTTGAGTTCGCAGCCCACGCAGTAACATTCTTTATTCGGCACTTGTTTCTCTCCCCACTTTCAGTTTTTTACGCACTAGAACAACAAGAGCAACTGGATTAGTACTATACCACTTATATGAGATTCTTGCAAAAGCTTTGACGGTGTATATCTGAGAGGCCAAAACGCTTTATGGCTTTGCGATGTTTTGCGGTGCCGTAGCCTTTGTGCACCTCAAACGCATAGTTTGGATATTTTTTTGCCAGCTTTTTCATCAGCCTGTCGCGCTCCACCTTGGCCGCAATCGAGGCAAGCGAGATGATGGGCTCGGTAACATCGCCGCGCACGATTGTTTGTTGTTTGTACTCCTCGGGCGCATGTAACAACCCATCGAGCATAATGCGTACACCATAGGGCTTTGCTGCCAACGTGCGCACTCCTTTATATATAGAGTAATGCACCGCACGCGTGATGCCGTGCTCATCTATATAGATGTTGCTGGCAAAACGGACACAAAACGAAACGTCACCAGCTTTTTTATGCGCACAGAGGAGCTCATATATCTCTTCCCTCTTTTTCTCTGAAAGCTGTTTAGAGTCGGCAACGCCGGGGAAATGCTTTTTGATGTTAAAACCGCTTCGTACCATCACGAACCCCACGGCCACCGGCCCTGCAAGCGGCCCGCGGCCCGCCTCGTCTATGCCCATAAGAAAATACTCTTTCACAACCTCATCGTACCAAATGTTTGACCTACGAGGTCGAACGACTATAATCTTCGCGTTATGGAGCTATACCATGCACTTAACCGCGGAGTGGAAAAACGGGCCATCTTTTTAGACGACCAAGATCGAAGCCGTTTTGTAAGGGGCTTAGAGTTATTTAACGACACTAGGTCTATAGATAACCTACACAGAATCATCAACGGTGTGGATGTTGGACCTACGAGGTCGAACAAAGAGCCCTTGGTTGCCATACATGGATGGTGCCTCATGAAAAATCATTATCATCTTCTTTTATCGGAAATAGAAGAAGGCGCCATCACAAAATTTCTCATGAAATTAAATGTGGGCTATGCAAAATATTTCAATAAACGATATAAACGTTCCGGCACCTTATTTCAATCAAGAACAAAGAAGATATTGATTGCTAAAGACTCACACTTTTTGCACATTCTTAACTATATACATCTAAACCCACTTGATTACCATCGCGATTTTCGTAATTGGCGAGAAGGAAAAATAAACAACGCAGCACAAGCACTTGCATATCTCAACAAATACCGCTGGAGTAGTTACCAAAATTATTGCGATAATACAGGATTTGCAAATATAACTTCCACACTATTTTTTAAAGAAGTTTTCCAAAATTATCCCCAACAACTCAAAAATTACCTAGCAACTCTTGAACCAGAAGAAATAGAACCCTATACGCTAGAAAATGTTGGACCTACGAGGTCGAACATCTAGGTAAAAGCGAAACCCCCTTAACGATGTACGGGGGTTGATACGGATATCCGTCCGTGGCGGTAGACTTCTTGACTAGGATTCAATCATTAATCCCGAAGTTACTACATTTACAAAACTAAAGGAACTTTTCAGTCAAACGAGACACTGCTCCAACTTGCAGGTAGAGACAACGCTATTGGTTGTACTTCCTGAAAGTCTCTTCAAGAAGAGGGAGATATTCTGACCACAGAGATTTCTCGAACTCAGCAACCTTCTGATGACCATCTTCGGACACCCGAAAGTACACGACCCCGAACTCGTCAGGTTTCTCTACTTCAATGAGCCCTTCGCGAATCATGGCCTTGAAGTCAGAGAGGAAGTGAGGATCCCGTCGTGCTTCAGTAGCACTGAACGTAAATGCCTCACGCTCATATTCGTGCACAAAATACAAGAGCATGAGCTCGCATGACGGATGGTTTGATGCCATCGCTAACCCTCTTACTATGTTCAAAGACCACCTCTGAACTGAATATATGATATCATATTATAAAAATCTGTCAAGCTTGTTCCTGTGTCAGGGCATCAACTTTGGGACCCAACCTCGATAAAGGTTTCCGGGTAAAATGTTGGACCTACGAGGTCAAACATTTTAATGGGCTAAATTTTCGACACAACACTAAACGAACTGGCTCAAGCCGTAGGCGCGAGAGTATAATCGCTCTATGTCTGCCAAGTTTGCCCACCTACACGCGCACTCGCATTACTCGCTCCTCGGCGCTTTACCTAAAATACCGCAGATGGTAGAGCGCGCCGCCTCGATGGGGTGTGAGGCGCTTGCACTAACCGACCTCGGCAACTTGTATGGCGCCATCGAGTTTTATAAAGAGTGCAAACACGCCGACATCAAACCAATCATCGGTCTTGAGGCGCGGCTCGAGAACGATGCGAGGCTTTTGTTGTATGTCGAAAATGAGCAGGGCTATAAAAATTTACTGGCGATAGTCACCGAGTCATACTTTGCGCCGCACGACGGCAAACCGACCGTTACCAAAGAAATTCTCGCGCGGCATCATGAGGGGCTCATTGCCGCCGTGCCGCACATTAAAGGAGCACACGCGGCCGAGTATAAAGATATTTTTGGAGCAAAAAACTTTTACACCGATGTCGCACTGCACGAAATCTTTTACATGGAGCCGGGCGACCGCCGGGCGTGGGAGACGCTCAAAGCAATAGAACATCGCGGCGGGGCTAGCAGCGGTGGAGATACGAGCGACCTTACCGCCGAGGAAGATCTCGAGTACTACTTCCCTGCACGCGGACAAATGGAAAAAGAGTTTACTGCAGAGCAACTCGCCAAAACGCTCGAGATAGCCGAGCGTTGCAATCTTGAGCTCACGCTCGGCAAATTTATCTTCCCCGAGTTTCCGCTCCCGCCCGGCGTCACCGCCGACCAACAGTTGCGGGCGTTGTGCATGAGCGGGCTTGTGCGGCGCGGCCTCGAAGGCCGCGCCGACGTGCTGGAGCGCCTCAACTACGAGCTCGGCATCATTGAGTTTAAGGGGTACGCCGCATACTTTTTGGTTGTGGAAGATCTCATCCGTTTTGCGCGCGAGCACAGCATCTATACCACCATCCGCGGCTCGGTGGCAGGCTCGATGACCACCTACCTCCTCCACATCACCACCATCGACCCGCTCGCGTACAAGATACCCTTTGAGCGCTTTTTAAATCCGGAGCGCCCATCGGCTCCCGATATCGACATGGACTTTGCCGACAACCGCCGCGACGAAGTGATCGAGTATGCACGGCATAAATATGGCGAGGATCACGTAGCACAAATTGGAACTTTTGGCACCATGCTCGCGCGCGGCGTCGTGCGCGACGTGGCGCGCGCACTCGGCTACGCGTACGGCGTTGGCGACCGCATTGCAAAAGAAATCCCTTTTGGCTCGCAAGGCTTCCCCATGACCTTGGAGCGCGCGCTCGAGGAAAACGCCGAGCTCGGCAAGATGTATAAAACCGAAGCGGATGTTAAAGACATCATCGACCTCGGCAAAAAAATCGAAGGCTGTGCGCGCCACATCAGTGTGCACGCCGCAGGCGTCGTGATTGCGCCCAAACCGCTCATTGAGTACACGCCGCTCCAGCTCGACCCGAAAGGCGGCAAGATTATTACGCAGTACGACATGTACTCAGTTGGAGAAGACGGCGTCGGGCTCACTAAGTTTGACTTCCTCGGCATCCGCAACCTCTCTATCCTCGCCTCGGCAGTTACACTCATCAACACCACGCGCGGCGAGCAGATTGATATTGAAAAAATTCCTCTCGATGACAAAAAAACATACGACATGCTCACGAGCGGCCAAACCGAGGGAACCTTCCAACTCAATGGCACGGGCATGACGCGATTTTTAAAAGAGCTCAAGCCCAGTACCATACACGACATCAACGCAATGGTGGCGCTCTTTCGCCCTGGACCGATGGAAAACATCCCGCAATATATCGAGCGCAAACATAACCAACATCTCGTTACCTATCTCGACCCGCGCATGAAGGAATATTTGGAGTTTTCAAACGGCGTCATTGTGTATCAAGACGACGTGCTTTTGACCGCCATAACACTCGGCGGATACTCGTGGCTCGAGGCCGACAAACTGCGCAAAGCGATGGGTAAAAAAATCCCCGCCGTTATGCAAGCCGAAAAAGACAAGCTCATCAAGAGCCTCGTTGGATACGGCAAACTTTCTCCTTCGCTTGCCGACAAACTGTGGCAGCTCATTGAGCCGTTTGCCGCCTACGGCTTTGGCAAAGCGCATGCGGCAAGCTACGGCCGCGTCGCCTATCAAACCTCCTATCTCAAAGCCAATTATCCGGTCGAGTACATGGCGGCCGTGCTCACCGCCGAGGCCGGCGACATCGATACGGTCTCCACCATGGTCAACGAGTGCAAACGCATGGGTGTGCCGGTGTTGCCGCCGGATGTCAACGAAAGTTTTGGCGTGTTTACCGTGATTAAGCCCTCCGCAGCTAAAGATTTTTTACGCGCATCCTATGACGAGGGGAAAAAATCTTTAGTTGCGGAGTGCCCACAGGAAGACGCTACTAAATTTTCTTCCTCGTCATCGGATGCGCAAGAAAATTTAGTAGCGTCTTCCTCTGACGGAGGCATTCGCTTTGGACTCTACTCGATTAAAAACTTTGGCACGAGCATTGCCGACAGCATCATCACAGAGCGCAAGGCCGCTGGCAAGTTTACCAGCCTCGGCAATTTTCTCTCGCGTGTAAAAGACCAAACGCTCAACAAACGCGGGCTCGAGAGTCTGATACAGTGCGGCGCGCTCGACAGCTTGGGCGAGCGTGGGGCTATGCTCGCCTCGATAGAATTGCTTTTGCAATATCATCGCGACGCAAGCCACGAGCAATCGCACGACTCGCTTTTTGCCGAGCTCGGCAGCGCCGAGAGCGAGCTCAAACTCCCGCCAGCCAAAGAAGCCGGTCAAGACGAGCGCCTCGCATGGGAAAAAGAGTTGCTTGGCCTCTACGTCTCCGGACATCCGCTCGACAAATATAAAGAGAAGTTAAGCAAGCGCCCCATGACCTTGAGCGAGCTCAAAACAAAAATCCACCCCGGCATGACCGTGGTCGCGGCGGGCATGATACAAGAAATCCGTCTGCACCTTACCAAAGGAGGCGACCAGATGGCGTTTATTAAAATCGCCGATTTCGACGGCTCGATGGAGGCGGTGGTGTTTCCAAAAAATTTTGTAGAGCATCGCAACATCTTAAAGACCGAAAACTGCATAGCCCTCAAAGGCAAACTCACGAGCCGCAATGGCGAGCTCTCGATGGTTGCCGATGCCCTCAAAGCCCTTTAGTTGCGTTATATTTTATAACGTGTTATTATTTTTAGTGGAAGTTTGACGTTTAGTCCAGGAGGGCGAAAATGGCAGCACAAGAAAAGCTTTCCCAAAAATGCGCAGATTCTGCTGTGCGTTGGGAGAATGACACTGCACCCGCTGGGGAAAAAGGTCCGGGTTCTTCGGAATTTACGCAGCCGATTCGCAATTTCGACAGCCAAGCCGAAGCAGATGCGCGCGCTCGGCGCATTGCGGAGTTTCGCGAATTTTCACGAGCCAGACACACTCGCCCAATCTAGGGCGTCGAGAGCAGCCTACGGGCTGCTTTTTTCTTTTGCATAAAAAATTGCAAGTAGTACTATAGCTAAATATGGAAGCTAAAAATGATGCGGGAGGTGAAAAGGAGCGGGATCATAAAAAATTAGGGCCGGAGTTAGATTTATTTTATATCGACCAAACGGTGGGCAAAGGTTTGCCCATGTTTCTCCCCAAGGGAGCAATCGTAAAACGCGAACTCGAAAAGTTTGTTATCGAGGAGGAGACAAAGCGTGGCTACTTGCACGTGCACACGCCCGACCTTGCCAAACTCGAGCTGTACGAAAAGTCCGGGCACTATCCGCACTACAAAGACTCAATGTACGCGCCTATTGAGATCGATGAGGAAAAATTTATGCTCCGCCCGATGACGTGCCCACATCACTTTCAGATGTATCTCCACAAACCGCACAGCCATCGCGAGCTCCCTATGCGCATTGCCGAGCTTGCACAACTCTACCGCTACGAGCAGTCGGGAGAGCTCATGGGCTTGCAGCGCGTGCGCACCTTTTGTTTAGCCGACGCGCACATTATATGCGCGAGCGAGGAGCAAGCAGTAGAGGAAGTGAGCAGCGCACTCGACCTTATCATCTATATGGCCGGCGTGTTTGGGCTGAAGCAAGGTACCGATTTTAGATTCCGCCTCTCGCTTGGCGACCGCGCTA
The DNA here is from genome assembly GCA_035510635.1 of Minisyncoccota bacterium. Taxonomy (GTDB): domain Bacteria; phylum Patescibacteriota; class Minisyncoccia; order Phycocordibacterales; family SBAW01; genus GWA1-54-10. The sequence continues at coordinate 22,424 of DATKGU010000016.1, forward strand.
ATACCGAAAAATATTACAAAAACGACGCTGCATGGGAAAAGGCCGAGGATCTGCTCCGCAAACTCATGAAGACACGCGGTGCCGATTTTGAAGAGGCAAAAGATGAGGCCGCGTTTTACGGCCCCAAAATCGATGTCCAGATGAAAAACGTCAACGGCAAAGAAGATACAGCCTTTACCGTGCAGTACGACTTTTGTATGCCGGACCGCTTTGACCTTACCTACATCGCCGAGAGCGGCGAAAAGAAGCGCGCATTTGTCGTGCATCGCTCATCGATCGGAGCCATCGAGCGCATCATGGCCTTCCTTATCGAAAAATATGTGGGAGCCTTCCCTCTTTGGCTCTCGCCGGTGCAGGCTCGGGTTTTGCCTATCAGCGATGTACACAAAGCGTTTGCCGCCGAGGTGACCGGACAATTAAAGGCAGCCGGCATCCGCGCCGACATGGACGACTCCAACGAAACCTTGGGCAAAAAAATCCACGAAGCAAAAACGCAAAAAATCCCTTACACGCTGGTGATTGGCGATGCCGAAGTGTCGGCCAAAACCGCAACGCTCGAAGGCCGCGAAGGCAAAGTGGGCGCACTCGCCATTGCTGACATTGCTCAAAAACTAAAAGAAGAAATTGTAACCCGCGCTAGCTAATCGCCCACTCTTCTCCGTAGAGCACGCTCATCAGCCAGCTTGTGGCACGGTTGAGCACTCCCTTAAACATTACGAGGTACACGGCGGCAAATACCCAAAGCAATATAAAGCCCCAATACGCGAGCGTGCCCCAAAAGCCGAGGTCGAGGCCCGTGTACGGCACCTGTGAGAGTGTCACTGCCGGATAATATTGTTGGCTTTGATATACCACCGGTTGCTGGTACGCAACAGGCTGAGAGTAATAATATTGCTGCGGATAGTAGTACTGATTTTTGTCGTGATACATCCTTTGCACATACTGCTGCTGATAGTATTGGTCAGTAGAGTTGTTGTAATTATTGTTGTAGTTATAATTGTTGTTACTCGTGGTATTGGTTGTGTTGCAACTATTGTCCACGCAATTGTTGTTGGTAGTGCCTCCGCCCGTTACCACGACAACGCAGTTGGGGTAGGTGCCCGTGGTGCCGCTCGGGCACGTAGGCTGTGTTATAGGCACGCAGTTTGGATAGGTCCCAGTTGTGCCGCTCGGACAATAATGTTGTATAGGAACGCAATTAGGATAAGTTCCTGTTGTATTGGCCGGACACTGATGTTGTATGGGTGTGCAATTGGGATACGTGCCGGTAGTATTTGCCGGACAGTAGTGATGAGAGGGCGGAGTGTATGTTCCACCACCGCTACCTCCCGTACTGCCGGAGCCCCCGCCGGCAGCTGCCGCACCAGTGCCTCCACCACTGCCGCAACAACCTCCTCCGGCTGACGTGCCATCACCACCGCCTGAATCATCGGCATACGCAATGTGTGAGGCAAAAAGAGACACTACACCCGTTTGTTTTACTGCCTGCATGACAGGCACAAACATATACAAAAGTACCAGCACGGTGATACCAACGGAAAAAACAACTGCTGTATCGCGCATTGCTCTAGATAAAAAATTCTCTTTTTTGCTCATACATTAATACTACTTACTGATAAAACTTATTTGAATAAAAATGAGGGGAGGAGCCAAGCGGGCGGCTCCTCCTCTCGCACTGTTACCGTGTGTGCTTGAGCCACAGCGGATGCCCTGCATTGAGCACATGCTCGCCACGTGCCAAGTTGTCGCGCGCGAACGCAAACCACTCGGGTTCGAATACTCTCGAGTAGTCTTGGTTGAGACACAACGCGCCGTCGCTCGCATTGGCTAACTCGCATGGTACAGGGAAATGCACCACACTATCCTTCGTCACCACGAGACCCTCGCTTAGTCCTCTCTTAAATATGGAGGATTTGACGAAGACAGTGGATTCGCCTTCGGTTTGCACGTAGACAAGAAGTGAGCATTTTTCGCCAGTGGCAGGCGCCTCATACTTCACAACCATAAGTTTCGGTCGTTGAGGACGCTGTACCACTGTAGCCTGCGGACGCATCGGCGGCCGATAGCGATGGTAGACGAAGTTGTCTGGCGAAGGCGGCGGTTTGATGAACTCCTCATCCACCGCCTGCTGCTCCTGCTGGTGGCAAGAACATGGGTCCGCGATCCAATAGTTGGCATAGGCCGAGTTCGCGCCAAATGCCCAAAGAGGCGCACCAAGCGTCATGAAAAGAACTATCCGCAGTACACGCATTGGCGTTCTCCTGGTTCGGTTGGGACGTCTGCGCCTATAGTATAGTACCCACAGAGGATGAGCAACACATGAATATGACACGAAAAAACCCGCCTTGAGGCGGGATTTTTCGTGTCAAAAGTTAATTTAATTATGCGCGGCGCGGGCGATTGATCTGCGAGAGAATAAAGCTATCAACAATGTCCTCGTTAGTGGGCACCGTTGCATATACCTTAGATACAACCGGCGCATGAGCAACCACTACCTCCTCGTGTTCCTCGGTACCAGTCGTACCAAAGAGGAAGTACTTGAGACGGAGTGCAATGACGTTTTGTACGCGCTTGATAACAATGAGGTACGCAACAACGAGTGCAAAGAGTACCATCGCGCCCCAATAGCTAACAGTTCCCCAAAAGCCGAGGTCGAGGCCGGTATACGGAACCTGCGTAAGCGAAACGTACGGAGTTGCAGTGTTGTATACAACCGGCTGATTGAGATAACAATTGGGATACGTGCCGTAATAGCCAGCTGCACAATACTGAGTTTGTGTAGGAGCATACGTCACCACATTGTTGATAACCGGCGCTGGGTTAGAGATATTGGTGTTACAAGAGTTGTTGGTGCAGGTGTTGTTATTGGTCGTTACCGTAGTCGGAGCATATACAGATGAGTTGGAAGAACCACCTGTAGAATATCCGTAACCGCCAATCGAGTATCCACCGGTAGAGTAACCGCCCGTGCTGTAACCACCGGTTGAGTAACCTGAAGTGCTGTACGAAGGAGTGTAACCAGAACCGACATCATACCAGCCGGTGTTGTCTGTAGGAGTGTAGCCAGAGCCCACGTCATACCAACCAGTTCCAGTGTCGGTAGGTGTATACCCAGAACCGACATCGTACCAGCCGGTGTCGCTACCACAACAACCACCGTCGCTGCCATCGCCAAACTCTTGAGCGTGTGCGAGAGGTGCGATAGAAAGTGCCCCAATCATGAGAACTGACACGACAAAGATGCCGGTAAGGGCCTGCAATATATTCTTATTTTTCATATCGGTTTTCATAATAACGGTATTACTATACTTATAATTTTAATAATGTCAATAGTTTGCTAATTTAGGACCGGGCCGTGAATGTTTAAATTCACGGTCCGAATCCTTCGATGATTCACTGCACAACCTTAGTCAACTTGTTGCACTTGCCTTCTCCGAAGAGACAGGCAAATGAACCAACTGGCATCCCTGACGCTTTCAAAATCGCAATGTGCTTTTGCGAAAGGACTTCCGTCCTCACGCCGTTGCACAATTGGATTTTGTCGAGCCCTTCTGCTTCGATCCACTGGCGCCCGATGCAAAATTCGTCATCGGGGTGCGCGGTCTTGGTGTACTCGCGAATGGTGCCGCCTCTTCCGTTCTTCAACGTCATGACAACGTTGTCATCCGCGTCCTGTTTAAATCTGATGCAGATAAGCGGAATCGGCGTCGCATTCGGCGAGGTCGGATGCGCTGCCTTATAGTCTTGGCAAAGCGCATCGCATTTCGAGGTGCCCGCCTCGCCAGCGTGAGCCGACGAAACAAAGGCGAATGCTGCAAGAATGATAATGAACGCTCGCATCGTCGTCTCCTTTTGAGTGATGCATTACTCTCTTTCGTGAGAGTTCGACTGAGAATCAGTTTTGATTCACAAGCGAACAATAACGAGAAAATTGTGGGGAGCGGCTGGCTTGCCAGCCGCTCCATCCACGCTACTCCGCCTGCGGATTAAGGCATTCCTGGATTCGGAAGCCGCCGGGCTTGCTGGGATCCGGCACCTGCCGGAATTCACCAACCTTGCACCCAGCCTTCTCGACCAGTTTTGGTTGGTCGAGATGCATTTCGATGCATTCGTGCTTGTCAGGGTAAAACTGATACCCCGGCATACACTGTTGCGGCCGGCTGTGATTGACCATCCCAGCCTGCGCCGGAGGGGCGGAAGCGAGGGTCGACGCTGCGAGGAGCGCGATAGCCAACTTATTCATGGATTCCTCCAGAGTTTGCTGCCGACGAAGCAGCTCTTCAATTGTTTGGCCCGATTGGGCTTCGGAGCGTCTAGATTCATCGTACTCCGATTCTAGAGTTTTGTCAAGCCCCCCTACCTTGAGTTCCAAATTCGCGAGCTTTTGGTTGAGGTCCTGAATAGCCTTTTCTTGGCTATCCAGAAGGCTTTTCTGGCTCTCTGCTTGGGCTCTTAGACCCTCGCTGAGGGCCTCATTTTGCCCGAGCTTGGCCTTTATCCGACCAAGCTCATCGGAAAATTTGGTGCCGCCACCTCCTGCGGCGAATGGAGCGACGAAAAGTAGAGCTGGCCGCTGAAGAGCAACAGCGCTCCAACAGCAGCGACGCCCACGAGCTGCGCAAGCCGCTGAGTCCACGTAGCAATTTTGTTCTTGAGGTCTACCTGCCTTTTGTTCATATGCTGAATGGCAAGAATTAGACCTCTGAGAAACACCGCCCGTTCGATTTTATATTTCTCGGCGGCGGCGAATGCCTGCTCGATTATGGATTCAATCTCCGCCATAGTTGCGTCTTCCTGTTTGAAAAACGCATCGTGCTTGTCCATAAATTCCTGGACTTCGGGCAGAGTGTCGTCGCCAAGCTTCGACTTTGCACGAGATGGAGCCTTTGGATTCTTCATCTGCTTTCCTTCCCTGTTTGTCCCGCCAACGATCGGGGCGATTGGAGCTACTAGTCCGCTCGGGAAAATACCATATTTACCAGTACTTTGTCAATGCTAGGATTGCGACTGCGAGAGCGCGTAGGCTCCCACAAATGTTGCCGTAACAATAAAGCGATTGCTTTTGGATGCAAACGAGTCGCAGGTTACCAGCGTGAGATATTTTGCATCGCTCGGGAGCGGTATCTGATTGTCGCTACTGTCGGTAGAGTCGGCCACGCGCACGCCGGTCACACTGTAGCGATACTCGGTGGTGGCCGAGTAGACGCTCACTATCTCCCCTGTTTTTAAATCTTGGATACCGTCGAAGGTTTTGTAGTATTGATGTATCACCACCGGCAAATAGGATGAGTGGCCAAAAATAAGCACGGTGCCGTTAACACCAAGCGAGGCCGATGTTGGATAATGCACTGCGCCCAGCGTGAGGTCGTTGTCGAGCACATCAATGTCGGTTGAGCTTGGGTTTACCACAGTAACATCGAGGCCGATGTCTTTAGCAACTAATCGCACTGCATTTTCCGGAGTGTCGGGAGTAGCCGCGGTGCCACTGCTTGTAGGCACAGCGTTGACATCGCTCACCACCGGATTGGGAGTGTCGCCCACTGCGGAGAGAAACGCAACGGAGAGAAAAAAGAACGCCAAAAAAGCAACCGCAAATAAAAACGGGTGCTCAGCTATCTCGGGTATCACTCCCCGATTTTTTTTTGGGTGCGGACGGTTTGCCGACATATCAGATATAAGTATAGTGCATCATTTTGATGAGCTTGACAAGCATACTCCATTTGTGGTAAGTTCTGGCCATGGAAACACACGAACCGGTACAAAAGAGGTCACCCTTTATCGACATGTTTTTGCGCACCATCGCCGTGTTGGGGCTTATTGCGGTGCTCATTTTGGGCGCATGGGGCATTATCCAGCTCGCGGTCGCTATACCGGCAATTTTTAGTAACCTCGGCTCCGGGAGTTCTTCCCTCCTTACGAGCACAAGCTCACAAGAAAGTGTAACCGTTTCGACGGCCGCTACTCTTACCTCCGGCCAAACATTGCAGGTGGCATGGACGCACGCGGGTGCTGACACAAGCGCACAATACTCGTACGCAATTTCGTACGCGTGCCAAACCGGCCTCTCGCTTGGCGCACCGGTACCGACCGGCTCGTACCAAACCGTTGCGTGCAACACGCCGTTTAACTACGTGAACGCCGGCGCGCACATGACCGTGATACCGGTACTCACCGGCACTGCATCGGAACCGCTTGTTATCACCGTCACCGCAACAAAGCTCTCGACCGGCGCGATTACTGCAACCGGCGTCTCCACCACGACCGTTGCTCCGAGCAGCAAGAGTACAGCCACGCCAGCCACGGTGCCCGCTAAAACCACCACCACACAATCGAGTACTGGCACAACCTACTATCCGGCCGCTACGCGCGCCGCACTCTATGGCTACCCTGATTTGGCAGTGCAGATACTCTCCGCAACACCAAACGGTACGCGCACAACGGTGGAGTTTGCAATCACCAACGTGGGTACCAATATTGTAAACAGCGGATGGACCTTTAACGCGACGCTGCCGATTAATGGCTCGTACACGTTTGCCAGCCAGCCGCAACAGGCGCTCTACCCAGGCGACAAAATTGTCTACGCACTCACGTTTGACAACACGTACGGACAAAACACTTACCAGCAATATCCAAACTACAGCTACGGCTACACTGCAAGCGGCTACACCACCAGCGGTTATACCTGCAACGGATACAACTGTGCTACTCCTTCGGGATATAACAACGGATACTACAGCAACTACGGCACGCAATATACGACTGGCACGGTTACTATCACTGCCGACCCGCAAAACTACGTGATGGAGCTCAATAAAGGCAACAACTCGGCAAGCACGGTGGTGCCGATGTACTAAATATCCAAGGTTGCGTTTTTGGCGTTGGATTGGATAAACGACTTGCGTGAGAGCACGTCCTCACCCATCAAGATATCAAATACGCGGTCGGCATCGGCTGCATCGTCGATGGTTACTTGTTTGAGCACGCGGCGAGCCGGATCCATCGTGGTTTCCCACAACTCCTCTGGGTTCATCTCGCCCAAGCCTTTGTAGCGTTGGATGCGGAACTTGCTTTTGGCGGGTGATTTTGCCGCGCTCTCGGCCTCTTCTCCTGCGTCGCCTTCAGGCGCGGGCGCATCCTCGGCGGCGGCACCTTCATCGATTACCTCCTCTTTGCCGATGATTTTATTTTTTTCTTCGTCGGTGTAGGCATATTGCACCTCTTTGCCTTTTTGTATTTTAAAAAGCGGCGGCTGGGCGATGTAAATGTATCCGCCGTCGATAACGGGCCTAAAGTGGCGGAAGAGGAGCGTCAGCAAGAGCGTGCGGATGTGCGCACCGTCTACGTCGGCATCGGTTGCGATGATTATTTTGTGATAGCGCAGTTTGGAAAGGTCAAAGACATCGCCAATGGCGGTGCCAAGCGCCACCACCAAATTTTTTATTTGCTCAGAGGCGAGCATTTTGTCGAGGCGCGCGCGCTCAACGTTGAGGATTTTACCGCGCAGCGGCAGTATCGCTTGCGTGCGCCTATCGCGGCCTTGTTTGCCCGAGCCGCCTGCCGAGTCGCCCTCCACCACAAAGAGCTCGCTCTCGGCCGGGTCTTTGCTTTGGCAGTCGGCGAGCTTGCCCGGGAGCGTCATGCCCTCGAGCGCACCTTTGCGCATGACCGAGTCTTTTGCGGCCTTGGCGGCTTTGCGCGCCTTGAGCGCGAGGACCGACTTGCTGACAATAGAGCGCGCATCGTCTGGGTTTTCCTCTAAAAATTCGTTAAACGCATCGGTAAAGACTGCTTCCACCGCGCCGCGTGCCTCAACACTTCCCAACTTTGCTTTTGTTTGGCCCTCAAACTGTATTTCGCGCAATTTTACCGAGACAACTGCGGTGAGGCCTTCGAGCACATCCTCGCCGGTAAAGTTTTCGTCATTATCTTTGATGATGCCGGCTTTGCGGCCGTAGGCGTTGAGCGTGCGCGTGAGCGCGGCGCGAAAGCCGGTGATGTGCGTGCCGGCCTCGGCGTTGTAGATGTTGTTTGCAAACGGAAACAGGCGCGACGAAATATCATCGGCATACTGGAGCGCAACCTCTACCTCGACGCTGTCTTTTTCGCTGCCGCCCGAGGGCTGGTAGCTTTTGTCGACGTAAAAAATGTTTTTGTGGATTGGCTTTTGGTAGCGGTTGTAAAAAGAGATGAGCGAACGCAAGCCTCCCTCGAAATAAAAGGTTTGTGAGGGCGAGCCGGTGAGATATTCGCGCAAGTACAACTCTTTGCCCACATCGGTAAACGTAATGCCGCTCTCGCGCGCGTCGATGATGGTGATGCGCAAACCTTTTACCAAATAGGCTTGCTCGCGCAGGTGCGATACTATTTTGTCGAAATCAAAGTCGATAGTAGTGGTAAAAATCTCCGGGTCGGGCGTAAAAGAGATAACCGTACCGTGCAGTTTGGATGAGCCAACTTTTTTAACGATTGCCTTGCGCTTTCCTTTGGCATACTCCTGCACATAGGCGCCCCCATCACGATACACCTCGGCGCGCGCCCACACTGAGAGTGCGTTGACCACCGATGCACCGACGCCGTGGAGGCCGCCGGACACTTTGTATCCCTCGCCGCCAAACTTGCCGCCGGCATGGAGCGTGGTCATGATGGTGTCGAGCGCCGATACTTTTGTTTGTTTGTGGATGTCTACCGGGATGCCGCGGCCATTGTCGGCAACGCGCACGATGTTGCCGGGGAGCAATGCCACCTCGATGTCATCGGCAAAGCCGCCCATCGCCTCGTCGCGTGAGTTATCAAAAATTTCCCACACCAAATGGTGCAGGCCGTCGGGGCCGGTGGTGCCGATGTACATGCCCGGGCGGCGACGCACCGCCTCGAGGCCTTCCAACACCGTAATATCGGCAGCGCTATAACTGCCTTTTTTAACTTTTTCTTCAGCCATACCTACTCTTATATTGTACCAAATTTCTACCTAATCTCAAAGCCTTTATCCCCCAAAATACCGCTTAGCTCGGCCATAATTTTGTTGACTTCCTCCTCTGTTAATGTCCTTTCAAACGACTGGAAAATGAGCCGGAACCCGAGAGACACTCTGCCCTCTTTTGTAAACGTGTCAAACAAATATATTTTTACACACAGCTCACCCGCTTGTGTCTTTATCATCTCCAAAACCTCTTCTGCGTTGGTGCCAGCAGGGGTCCAGAGCGCTATGTCGCGCACAATATAAGGATATATAGAAAACGGTTTAAACGCCCCAAGCTCATACAAGCAAGGGATGTAGTCTTTATTGTCTTGCAAGGCAGGGATATCCTTTACCGGCTCCGATGTTGCTACTACTATTTGTTCGCCTTCTTTAGTAAACACCGTTCCAATTTCGAATAACTTTGGTTTTTGATTTGGAGGCAATACAAGCGGCGCATAGTAAGCCGCTTTGGTAAGCGCTTCTTGCATGTTGTGTACAAGGTCGGTGCGCAAGGCCGGATTGGTTTTATCGAGCGGATTAGCAAGCACGATATCGCCTTTTTTTGAAAACGACTGCGTGGAAATTTCGGTAAATCCACGGTCGACCAAAAAATCTTTTACAAACTCGATACCTCGGTATCGTGCCTGGTCGGGAGAGATAGTGGTGGCAGGCAATATACAGGGCACCACACGGTCATATCCAAGGATGCGGCCAACCTCTTCAGTCAAATCCTCGGGGATAACAATATCGGTCCGTTCAAATGGTGGTGTAATCGTAAAAGTATCGTTTTCAATGTTTGTACTCAAATCGAGCCGCTCAAAAACATGAGCGACTTCCTCGCGTGAAAATGTGGATCCAAGTAACCCATTGATACGTGCAAGTGATGTTTGCACTGGCGTTTGCGTTTGTGGTGTTGGATATATATCAACAACACCCTCGACTGCTCCGCCCGCAACACGCACCACAAGGTCGAGCACATCACGCATGCCGTAGGCGCAAAGCTCAGGCGATGGATTATTTTGGAAGCGCAGAGACGCATCGGTAAATAACTTTAATTTTTGGGCGGCGCGGCGTACCAACGGACCATTAAAGTTTGCCGATTCAATGATGATATCCTGTGTCTCGTTTCCGATTTGAGCCGCACTACCTCCTTTAACACCCGCAATGCCAATGGGCGTATCTGCATGTGCGTCGGTAATAACCGCCATAGATGGCTCGAGTACATACTCTTTGCCGTCGAGCGCCATTATTTTCTCGCCTGCATTGGCTTGCCGTACTCGTATGGAATAGGCTCCGTTCTGTATTTGCATGCGTGCCGCATCAAACGCATGGAGTGGTTGGCCAATGTTGAGCATTACAAAATTAGTGGCATCGACAATATTATTGATGGAACGCTGCCCAACTGATTCAAGCGCGTCTTTGAGCCATGCAGGCGAAGGGCCAACCTTAACGCCGCACACCATGGCACCCATATATCGTAAACATTTTTTATTATCTTCAATATCAACCTTTAGCATGTTACTCTGCGGGAAGGTTGGTATAGGCTCGCGCAAAGAATCTCGTTTCATGGGCAGCTCAAGTATTGCTGAAAGCTCTTTGGCAATACCTCGATGACAGAGACAGTCGGCGGCGCGGTTGGGTAACACTTTAACATCCATCAAATCGCCCGCTGCTTCTTCTATTTCAAAAGCATGAAAAGTAAACGCATCAATAAGAGCGTCAGGATGCGGGAGCGGCGCATCGAAAGATTTTTGTAGCCAGCTGATGGAAGTTTTCATATTTATTTTTGGTGTATATCAAATGCATGTACAAATCGAATGTCACCGGAATGGAAGAGACGAACATCAGGAATACCATATTTCACCATGATGACACGCTCAAGTCCCGGGCCAAACGCAAAACCTTGTATTTTTTCGGGATCTAAACCGGCATTGCGTAGTACATTGGGATGTAACATCCCGGCACCAAACATTTCAAGCCAGCGGCCTTTCTTGCCCGGCGCTTCAAACCATAAGTCGACCTCAACCGACGGTTCGGTAAAAGGAAAATAACTCGGTCGAAAACGAATTTTTGCATCATAACCAAAATATTCGCGATAAAAACGTTCCCAGGTTCCTTTGAGATGCGCGAGTGTGACCGTGCCGGTTGGCCCTACTGCAAAGCCATCGTATTGATAAAACTGTGCCTCGTGAGTCATATCGGTTGCTTCATTGCGAAACACTTTGCCGATGCAAATCATTCTCTTTTCGGTTTCTCCGGACTTTGCCATCTTTTCGAGCTCGCGGATAGTGACCGAGGTAGTATGCGTGCGTAAAACGCGACGCGGCTCCTCATTGGTCCAAAATGTGTCTTGCATGTCGCGCGCTGGATGGTCGGCCGGAACATTGAGTGCAGAAAAATTGTGCCACTCGTCCTCAAGCTCCGGACCATAGGCAAAACCAAAGCCCATGCGGCCAAAAATTGCAGCAATATCACGGATAGCGACGGTCAAAGGATGCAGATGACCTTGTTCTTCCATATCCTCAACAGTATAGCCGCATTTTGGTAAAAATGGTATAGTATAGCTCATGGATTTCGGGGCTCTCGGTGTGTATATATGCCTCTTTACCGCACTCTATTTTGAGGTGTTTTTGCTTATCTCCTACCTCGAAAAAAAGCCTTCGGAAAAAACCGACGACCTGCCAAACTACTACCCCACCGCATCCATCCTCGTGCCCTGTTTTAATGAGGAAAAAACACTGGAGCAGACCGTGCACTCGCTGTTGGAGCTCCATTATCCTAAAGACAAGCTCGATATTTTAATCATAGACGACGGCTCCTCCGATGGCACCCGCGCCATTGGCGAGCGCCTCGCTGAAGAGCACTCGCAGGTGCGCTTTTTGCATAAAGAAAACGGCGGCAAGTACACCGCCATGAACTTTGGCATTGCGCGCACCGGGGCCGAGCTTATCGGCTGCCTCGACGCCGACTCGTTTGTGGACCCGTACGCTATGCTCGAGGTAGTAAAGCGGTTTGAGACCGAGCCAACCACGATGGCAATTACTCCTACCATGAAGGTGTACCGCCCGCGCAAGGTGCTTGAGCTCATGCAAGCGGTTGAGTATACCTTTGGTATTTTTTATAAAAAAATGTTTGACAACCTGGCGGCGCTCAATGTGTTGCCAGGGCCTTTTTCTATCTACAAGCGCGAAGTGTTTGAGATTATCGGCCCCTTTAAGCACGCGCACAATACCGAGGACATGGAGATTGCGTTTCGGATGCATGCACATGGGCTCAAAATTGCCAATGCGCATAATGCGTTTGTATACACCACCGTGCCAAAAACACCGTGGGCGCTTATCAAACAGCGTACGCGCTGGTCGCAGGGATTTTTGCAAAACTCGCAGGACTACTCGTACATGTACTTTAACCGGCGCTTTGGCAACTTTGGCATGCTCGTACTTCCCTTTGCGCTCTTGGCATTTTTAGGCGGCATATACACGGCCCTTTACACGCTGTATCACACTTTGAGCTATGCATGGGACAAGATATCGGAGATGTCCGCAACACACATACCGCCGCATATTCCCACCGAACACTTGAGCTGGTTTTATATCAACACCAACATGATGCTCTTTGTTATCATCGCCGTGTTGTGCGGCACAGCTGCCGCCATCATCCTCGGCCAGCGCATCGCCAAAACCAACCTGGGAGTAAAGGCGCTGATAGCCTACTTTGCGTTGTTTGGCTTTATCGCTCCCTTCTGGCTCATGCGGGCAGCGTGGGGCACCGTCCGCGCTCAAGAGAGTAAGTGGCGCTAATATAAAACCCATATGAAATGGCAACGATATCTGCTGGCGTTTGGCATTACGGCGGCAATTTTTATTACGGCGTTTTATGTCGCCTCAAAGATCGACGACGAGCGCGTGGCCAGCATCCGCGCCACCGAAGACTCTATATCGATAGACATACTCTCGAGCGAGACGCAGTTTGAGCTCTTGGGCAACCTCGATTGCAACACCATCGCACAAAATCCGGTACTCTCCGACCAGCTCAACTCGCTCGCAAGCCAGCTCTCGGTCGCCGAAAGCAATTTGGGCGACAGCAACGAAGAGGTGATACAGCTTAAAAAACAATACTCTCTTTTGGAAATCAAAGATTATATTTTACTCCAAAACATCGCCGAAAAATGCCACGTAAAACCGGTGTACGTGCTGTATTTTTACACCAACAACGGCAATTGCACCGACTGCTCAAACGTGGGCGATGTGCTCACCTATCTGCGCGGCGAATATCCGGGCTTGCGCGTATACTCCTTTGACTACGACCTCGACCTCTCGGCCCTAAAGACACTCATATCGCTCCACAATATACAAGACACGCTGCCCGCAGTGGTCATCAATAATCGGCCGCCGGTGTACGGCCCGCAAACGCTGCAGAGCATGCAAGCATTAATCCCCGAGCTCGCCACTCTTGCCACCAGCACACAAGCAACCTCCACGAGCGGATATTAAATAAAGAAAAAACCACTTCCGAAGAAGTGGCTACGTGCATGAAAGCAAGCTCATTTGTTTTCGAGCAGTTTTGCTCCATGAAGGTCAATAACCCTATGGAGCTGGCTTTTTATTTCTATATCTCCGACTAGCGTGAAGGATACAATCGTAAAGCCTTTATCAATCCACTCTTGAGCAAGCCCCTCGTCGTCCAACACAGGCACCTCTATCTCATCATTAGGAACCACCGAATTGTTGCCGACATACTTGAACGCCATTCGGGCAACGATATCTCCGCCCTTCTTACGAAACTGCACGATAAGATCAGAGGTGTAGAGGAGGGTTTTCGGATGATAGGTAACTTCTGCCTCATGTTCAAACCGAGTATTGAGCAACTCTTGCCGTTCCTGAGCAATTGAACGGATAGCCTCCGTTTTCTTTTCGAAATGCTCCCCGATACGGGCCGTATAATGGGCCAGAACTTTGTGAGCATCAATCGGGCCTTTCTCCAGCCCTGCGGGAGGAGATAATAAAGCTCTCTTACCTGCGGCGAGCAATAGCACATCCTGTTCGACCGCCCTTAGAGCTTGCCCTTTTAGCGCGGAAACTTCAGCATCGACCTGCTCAACATAGTCCAGGGTCGAGTCGCGCTCGCCCGCACCATTGAGACCAATACCCTCCCACAAAAATCCTTCTTTAAGCGAGAGATACAAGTCGCGCTGTGCGACCTGCTCTTGATACGCCTGCTTGAGTTTTGGCGGTGGATTTTTTGTCGACTGCATTTGCTCGTTGATGAGCTCATACGTCACTGGATTGAAACTCGAAAACTGAAGGGCAAGTGTCTCACCCTGTTGTTCTCTAGCGTCATCCCCAGCAAGCGCACCGAGCAAAGTCCCCAGAGAAAATGATTTTGATGTGAGATCAATTATCACTTCGCCATGCTTGCTGATCGGCTTTTCCCAACCTGCAAGTATTGAGTCATACTCCTCTCTTTTTTTAGGATCTGTCAGCACCTCTTTTGCCACAGTTAGCAATCGAGTTTTTTGCTGTGCCTGACCAACGAGGGTTGGAGCCAACCCATGCAGACGATCAGGGTGATATTGTTTGAGCAGAGTACGAAAAGCTTCTTCAATTTGTTCTTGAGTTGAGTCCCTAGGGACCTCAAGGATTGAGTAGTGGTCGACAAGATAGTCGACACCTTCAACTGGATCATGCATAGGAGTGCCTCTCAGCTTGAGAACGTCCACGGCAAAGATACAATTAATATTTAATCTCGTCAATTACTACTACAAACTTGGAGCCGCCTCCCAGACTCGGACTGGGGACCTTCTCTTTACAAAAGAGTTGCTCTACCAACTGAGCTAAGGCGGCACATATTTTATTTTGTTGAACTGAAGCGGCAAACTGAAAAACTATTCTTCGATGGTGGGTTGCTTTTTTACACGGCGCGAGAGCTTGCGCTTGTGCTCGGCCACCTCGCGGAGAAACGCCGACGCCTCGCCAGCCGCGCGCGGTGCGTCTGTTTTCTCGCGCACGGTGCGCAAGACCTTCTCCAGCGTGTGCTCTAACCACAAGATGCTCCGTGCAAGCGCACGCTGGAGCGCGGCTTTGCACCAGCGCACCATACGACGGCCATACACGCGCACAAGCGCGGGCAAAACTTTTTCAATCCACCAGAGCGTCTGTTTAAAAAAATTGCCGATAGCCGGGCGGCCGCTCACAAAGAGCACTTTGCCAGTCGTAAGCTCGTAGCGTTTAAAAGCCAAAAGGAACAGCATCCCCGCGAGAGACAGAGCAAGCGTAACGGTAAAGAAAAGCGCCATGTGCCCTATTGTACTCTACTTACTTGACCGAGAAAACCTCAAACTTTGCAAGCTCAATGCGCTCGCCAAACTTTTGTGTTGCGGCCTGGATGAGCTGCTCAATAGTGCGCTCGGCGTCTTTAATGAACGGCTGGGTGAGTATTACCTCAACACTCTCCGGGCGCATGGCCGATGCGTGCATGGCAATGTCGTGCGCAAGTGCAACAAACTCCTCATTTTTAGAGACAAAGTCGGTCTCGCACAAGAGGAGCGCCATGCAGCCTACTTGCGAAGTGCTGTGCACATAGGCGGCAACGGTGCCGGCGCCAAGCTCGCGGTCCTGCTTTTTGGCTGCCATAGCAACGCTGCGCACTCCAAGCACCGCGAGCGCTTTTTGCATATCGCCTCCGGCCTCTACGAGCGCCTTTTTGCACTCCATAACAGAGACACCTGTTTTGTCGCGAAGCTCTTTAACTGCATCTGCGGAGATATCCATATATTTTTAGTGTACCACCAATTACGCGGCGGCTACAGGGGTTGCCACTACCTCGGGCTTCTCGGCGCCAAGATTGTCGGCATAGGCTTTAGAAACTTCGTCGAGTATGTAGGTAATAACCTGGAGCGATGCGTCGTTGCCCGGTATCGGGTATGCGATGTTGCTGCCGTTGCAGTCGGAGTTGAGGAGCGCAACAACCGGGATTTTGAGCTGTACGGCCTCGGCAACTGCGGCCGCCTCTTGCTTCGGGTCGATGATAAAAAGTGCGTCGGGGATGCGAGACATACCGCGCAAGCCGCCAAACATAGCATCGAGGTCAACAGCCTCCCTGTCCATGAGCAAGCGCTCGCGCTTGGTGTACTTTGCAATCTCGCCGCTCTCGCGCATGTCGGTGATCTCAACAAGGCGTGCGAGGCGCTTTTTTATTTCTTGAAAGTTGGTGAGCGAGCCGCCTATCCAACGACCGGCCACATACGGCTGGTTGATGCGCTCGGCTGCGCGCTTGAGCGGCACGCGCGCCTCGGCTTTGCTGCCGATAAAGAGCAGCGTCTTGCGCTCGCTTGCGAGTTTTTTAACAAACTCAAGCGCGTTCTCAAGGCTGTCGGCTGTCTTCTCCAAATCAAAAATTTCGCTGCCTCCTTTGCTGCCAAAGATAAAGCGCGCAGCAAAAGGATGCCGGCGCGAAGGCGCGTAGCCAAAGTGCGCTCCGATCGAAAAAAGCTTGTCTATAGTTGATTGTTTATCCATAATGCCTAAAGAAAAAGGCCCTTGCGGGACAGGTAGAATGTACCACGCCCCAAAAGCTTATGCAACGTCCTCCTCGGACACCTCACCCCCGCCGTTGGCGGCCGCCAAGGCTTCAAGTATCGGCCCAACTGAGCCCGCCAAAATCTTGGGTAAGTTCGACCAACTCTCCTTGAGGCGATGGTCGGTAATCCTGTCTTGCGGCACGTTGTAGGTGCGGATTTTTTCGGACCGGTCGCCGGTGCCGATTTGGCTTTTGCGGTCGCTCGAGAGCTTGGCGCGCTCCTGGTCCTCCTGCAATTGCTCGAGCTTGGCTTGGAGCACGGCCATGGCCTTTTCCCTGTTGCCGAGCTGGTTGCGCTCGCTCTGCGAGCGCGCCTCGATGCCGGTGGGTTTGTGCACGATGCGCACGGCGGTCTCCACCTTGTTAACATTTTGACCGCCCGCGCCGCCCGCGCGGCTAAACTCCATCTCAATATCGGCGGGGTTGATCTCGACTTTGTGTTTTTTGCGGATCGGTAAAATTGCCACCGAGGCTGTGGAGGTGTGGATGCGACCCTGCTTTTCGGTCGCGGGAATGCGCTGGACGCGATGCACGCCGGTCTCAAATCGCAACTTTTCGTAACTACCGAGGCCGTGTATTTCAAACACCGCATCTTTGTAGCCGCCCAAGTCGGTCTTTGCCTCCGAGAGGATCTTAACGCCCCAGCCTTGTTGCTCGGCAAAGGCGCGATACATGGCGGCGAGTTCCTCGGCAAAAAGCGCCGCCTCCTCGCCGCCCACGCCGGCGCGGATTTCGAGTATCATTTCGTTGGGCAAAGCCTCCTCCTTTTCTTCAACCACCGTGATGCGCTCCATCTCGGCGAGCACCGCCGCCTTTTGCTCGGCTATCCTTTGCAAATCATCCTTGGCCAAGTCGCCAAGCTCGCCCGAAAGTTCTTTGACTTCGGCCTCCTCTTCAACCAAACGCAAATACTCCGCATAAAAATATGCAGTCTTTGGATTATCTTTAAAGCGGGAGAGGTCCCCTTCTTCTGTCATCTATTTAGCAGCTTTTTTAACGGCAGCAGCGCGGCGGTTTTTGAACTTCTCTACGCGACCAGCAGCATCGAGGATCTTTTCGTTGCCGGTGTAAAAAGGATGGCAGGCAGAGCAAATTTCAACCTCAAGTTTTTCCTGAGTAGAGCCCACCGTAAAGGTGCGGCCGCAGGCGCAAACTACCTTGGCCTCGGGGAAATAGGTTGGGTGCGTCTCTGTTTTCATGCAAGGACTATACCATTAGAGGCTCCCTCTTGCAACCCGCTATGGTAAAATAAAAGCAGGTCATTCGATGGGGGTGAGGGAGAGCACTTCCCAAGATTCTCGTTGCTGTGACGACGTGCATACACCAGCGTAAAACGAGCACCCCCATCGACTGATCTCACACCCGATAAAAATCCGTGGCGTCGCCACGGATTTCTATTCGGCGAGGTTAAACCTCGCCGATGTTCAACTCTCTGATATGAATAAAAAAAGCGGCTGTTGTTTAGCCGCCTTTGGGTTTGAAGACCTCGCACTGCAATACGTTGCCAGAACCATGGTCGCAATTGAGGAGAATCTCGCCGGGATTTTGCTCCTCCCACTGCCTCGCCATTTTCGTCTGGTCGGAACGTAACCAGAGCTCGCGATCCGACTGTAGCAGTATTACCTCGCCAGTGCCGAGGAATCTTTGTGTGCTGATAATTTTGACTGGAATCTCCAACGGGGAATTCTTAGAAACCCCTGTTATTGGCTGTACCAATAGAAGTGCTATAAACGCAACCGCCATGATAATCGCCGAGACCTGTCCCGCCGTCCACCACTTAGCCGCTCGAGTATACATGACAGCCCTCCTTGGCTGGTTGCTTTATTTAAAACATCCGACACTGTTATAACACTAACACTGGCCGTAGTACAGGCTGTTGCTCTGCATGGCGGCGGCATCTTTACTCCCTGTTATCGTGTCTATGTCTTGCTGGAACTGCAACTCGTTGCAGAGCACTTGGTTGCCATAAAACCACAGCGATTGGTCGTCGACATTGCCGCAACCGGTGAGGTAGCACATGGCCGCTTTAAACTCCGCGGCAGGAGTTTTGGCATCGGCATTGTCGTCGGTGAGGTAGAGCGCCGACGCCATAAACGCATCTTGTGCCACCCACGGGTTGGGCGGCGTGTCGCCGGTGAGCGCGCCAACGCGGTCTTTGGAGGAGTCGTAATGATAATCGGGCTTTACATAACCCGCATAGAGCGCCCATGTTGAGGGAATAAATTGTGCCGGACCCATCGCACCGCCCCATCCATACCACGCTTTGGCCGAGACAGGCATCGTGGCCGGATTAAGCCCAAGGCTTTGCGTGATAGCCAAAAAGACAGGCACATCGCGGGTGGGGTTCATGTCCACACTGTAAGAGCCGGTGCCTACATTGTTGCCCAAGTCCGACTCCTCTTTGATGATGCCGAGCAAAAACGCGGGCCTGATGCCTGTTTTTGCCGCAGCGAGATTGGCGTAGTCGAGCGCTTTGCCAAACGGTATGGCAGCCGAGCCGTTGAGTTGGAAGAGTTCGGTGCGGATTTGCGCGGCGGTTTTTTGGTTGGCGGCAATAAGTTTTTGATAGGAGGCTTCCTGACCTTTGGTTTCGGCAAGCAGTTTGTTTTCTTGTGTTTGCGAAGCTTCCACCTGCTGCTCTTGGAGCGCTTGCACTTGGCGGAGCTGCGACTCCTGCTCGAGCTGGGCCTCAAGCGCATCCTTTTCGGCCTGTGTGGCCACGGTGGTGCTGCTTATTTGCGTAAACGATGCCTGTAAACTTTTATTTATCGAGTCAAACGTGTCGAGGTCAGAAAAGAATTCCGAAAGGCTCTCGGATGAAAGCATCACCACCACCAAGCTGTCGCTCTCAAGCTGCTGCTTTTCGCGCATGATGCCTCCCAGCGAGTCCTTCTCGCCATTGAGCTGGGTGTTGAGACCAAAAATAGTGTCCTGCTTTGCGGTGATGTTGGAGGTGAGTTGCTGTATCGTGAGGTCGCGGGCTTGTATCGCGAGCTTTGCCGACTTTATCTGCGCGTTCAATATCGCGACAGTGTTTTGGAGCGTCTTGCTTTGCGCCTGCGCCCCGCTCAATATGGTTTGTTGCTGCGCAATCTGCGCGTTGATAGCGTCGAGTTGCGCTTGGAGCGAAGCCTTGTACGCGGCGGTTTGGTCGGAGCCGGAGCCGCCACTATCACTCGTGCTTTGCGCAAGCGCAGTGTTTTTGGGAGTCTCTACTATTACAATCGCTAGAATAAGAGCAAGAAGTATAGAAGCGCCAATTGCTCGCGCCGCGTGTCTGAACATCCCTTAAGTATATCAAAAAATCCCGGCGCTTTCGCGTCGGGATTTATAATTACTCTTTTGATTCGGCTGCTGGGGCTGAAGATTCGCCTTCGGCTTCCTCTTTCTTGCCGCGCTCTTCTGAGATGCCTATCGCTGAGAGGTCGGTTGGTGCCGCTACTTCTACAGGCTCCTCCTCGGCAACCGAGATGAGCGCCACCACATCCTCCGGCTCGGCGGAGATTTTTGCGCTCGCCGGGAGCACGAGGTCTTTAATCAAAATTTGGCTGTCGAGGTCGACAAGCATTGAAATGTCGACATGGATAGCTTGCGGCAAATCTTTAGGCTCACACTCAAGCTCAAGCTCGTGCATCACTTTGGTAAGAATGCCGCCCTTGCTTTTAACCGCCTCCGAGACGCCGTCAAACTCAAGCGGTACCGACACGGTAACGGTCTGCCCTTTTTGAATTGCGTAAAAATCGGCATGGACCGGCGCGCCCGAGACGGCGTCAAACTCAACCGCCTTAATGAGCACATCTTTAGAAACGCCAAGCCCTTTGAGCGAAATTACTTGCGACTCGCCTGCGGCTTTAAACACTTTCTCAAACTCTTTGCGATTGATAGTGATGGGCGCAGCCTCCTCGGAGCGGCCATAGACCACTGCAGGCAAAGCCCCCTCAGTGCGGAGGGTTTTTGAGCTTTTTTTGGCGTCACGCACTTCTACCGTTAATTCCATAGGTTAGAGCCCAATATACCCGTTTTGCCTAAAATACGCAACCTAGAGGCCTGCAAAGAGGCGCATCTTTTCTACGAGGAAGGTTTGCATCGCGGCAACCGACGGCGCAAGAAACTTGTATGGTGCCACTTCGTCGCCGCTATTGAGCGTATTTTTAAGCGAGTCGCGATAGGTAACGCGCAACTCGGTGTTGATGTGCACCACCGCAACACCCGCCTTGATGCAGGCCACGATGTCGGCCTCGGTGTTGCCCGAGGCACCGTGCAAGACCAGCGGAATGCCAACCGCGTCCGAAATTTCTTTAACACGCACCGCGTTGAGCGCCGGATCTTTGGCGACACCTACCATGCCGTGGATGTTGCCCACCGCCGGCGCAAAGCAGTCGATGCCAGTTTGGCTTATAAAATTTTTGGCATCCTCAACGCTCGTCATCATCTCCGGCGTGAGCGCGGCGCCTGCGGGGAGTTCGGTCAATATTTTTGACGACTGCCCGATGTAGCCAAGCTCGCTCTCGATGATGACATCGCGGCCACTTGCGCGTGCGAGGGCGACGCACGCGGCGGCTTGCTTTGCGTTTTCTTCAAACGGGAGCTTTGCACCATCAAAAATGACCGAGTCGCAACCGGCAGCAATGGCCGCCTCTACTTTCTCAACACTATAGGTATGGTCGGCATTGAGATATATCTGGATACCATCGGCGCGATAGAGCTCGACAAGCGCTTTGGCATGCGAGAGCGGAAAGAACTCGCGCTCGCCCTCCGAGAGGCCGGCAATAACCGGCAAACCGCTCTCTTTAGCGGCCATCGCGATGGCTTTGAGCTGGTTGGAGTCCGAAAAGTTAAAGTGTCCTATCGCTTTACCCGCCGCTTTGTACTGGCTAATCGCCTCCCGTAATGTTTGCATACTAATAGTATATTATACTATTGATATATGGACCAAATAGATTTTTTCGCCATCGGCGACATTGTGACGGAGCCTTTTATACGCCTCAAAGACGCCAACGTGCACTGCAAAATTAACAATGAGGAGTGCGAAATTTGCATGCGCTGGGGCGACAAAATCCCCTACGAGTCGTTTACCGTATGCGCCGCCGTGGGTAACTCGAGCAATGCGGCCGTCGCGGCCGCGCGGCTTGGCCTCAACGCAGGTCTGCGGGCCTACTTAGGCCATGACCGCTACGGCGAAGATTCTCTTGGCGTGCTCAAAGCCGAGCATGTGGATACCTCTTATATAGTGGTAGATCCAACGCGGCCGAGCAACTATCACTACGTGCTGTGGTATGCCGACAACCGCACGATTTTGGTAAAGCATGAGGAGTATGACTACACCGTGCCCGAGCTGCCGGTTGCGCCAAAATGGATATATCTCTCCTCGCTCGCGGCCAACTCGTTGCCGTACCATCAGGCTATGTTTGAGTGGCTCAAAAAATATCCCGAGTCCAAACTCGCCTTCCAACCCGGGACCTTCCAAATGAAGCTTGGCATCGAGGCACTCAAGCCTATATACGAGCGCTCCGATTTATTTATCTGCAACAAAGAAGAGGCTGAGCGGATTTTAGGCAAGCCTGCCGGCAGTGATATGAAGGAGTTGCTCGTTGCGGTGCAAGCGCTCGGGCCCAAAATTGTGGTGATTACCGACGACAAGCGCGGATGCTACGCGATTGATGAAGCGGGCAAAACAATACACGTGCCGCGCTACCCAGACCCGCGGCCGCCGTTTGAGGTAACGGGCGCAGGCGACGCGCTCGCCTCGGGCACTGCTGCCGCGTTGGCACTCAAGAAGCCCTTGGATGAGGCGCTGCGTTGGGGCTCGGCAAACGCCTCGGCGGTGCTGCAAGAAATTGGCGCACAAAAAGGCCTGCTCACGCGCGAACAGGTTGAAGAGGCAGTGGCGCATCCGCCCGCAGAGTGGAACATTGAGTCTCTATGATTCTTTCTATCACCGGACCTTCGGGTGTTGGTAAAACCACACTGATGCACAATTTGCTCGGCGCTTTGCCGAATGCAAAAGTATTTGAGAGCGTTACTACGCGCGCACGGCGCCCCACCGACGAGCCGGGCGAATACCGGTATGTATCAGAGGAAGAGTTTGAGGCAATGCGCGACAGGGGCGATTTTTTGTGGGAGGCACATCCGCACGGCAAAAGTTACGCAACCACAAAAAAATCGATCGACGACGCACTTGCAAGCAGTGATATTTTTATATCGCCACTCGTTATTAGCGCGGTTGGCATCTTAACCGAGTATGCAAAAACACAAGGCAAAGAGAGCGCGGTGCGATCATTTTATATTTGGACAGACGACATAGAGGAGCTGCGGAGACGCTTCCACAAACGCGCCGACATGACCGAGACCGAAATTGAGTACCGTCTCGAAGAGTGCCGCTCATGGAACGTTGAGGCAAAAGCAAGCGGCCTCTCATTTATCTATCTGCAAGCCACTCACACGCCCGAAGAAATACTTGCGCACGCACTCATGCTCCTAAAAACAAATTAGGGTGTTTGGGTTTCTTTTTGTATCTGTGTATACAAGGCGTCAGCAATGGGGTTATGGCCCGAAAATGCCTGCCAAATAATGAGCCCAGCTCCAAGCGCAAAAGAGCCGACAAACAACACGCTCAAAAACATATTTACTTGAGAACTCCAGATGTTGTTTCCCTGCATGTCGTTGTAATTACGAGCGCACTGCGCGTGCCGATACCTTGCGTATTGCCTCTTTTATGTGCGACACGCCGAGGCCGTAGTGCTCGATAAGCTCATCCGGTTTGCCGCTTTGTCCAAAACTGTCGTTGACGCCGATAAACTCAACCGGTACCGGCCACTCTGCGGCTAGAAGCTCGGCCACAGCGCTCCCCATCCCACCCATACGTTGATGCTCTTCAACAGTAACTACCGCACCTGCCTCTTTAGCGGCTGCAAGTATCGCCTCTTTGTCGAGCGGTTTTATTGTGTGCAGATTGTACACCGTGGTATGCACCTCATGCTCGAGCTCTTTGGCAGCCACAAGTGCACGGTAAGCAAGCGGGCCCGTGGCAAATACCGCAACCTCAACCTTCTGCGGCGATTCCCATAAAAGCGTTGCCTTGCCTATCTCAAATGGAGTCTCGGTGGTGGTCATCTGCGGCGTCTTTTCGCGCGCGAGGCGGATATACACGGGCCCGTCGTGCGCCGCGGCGGCAAGTGTTGCTTTGCGCGCCTCCTCGGCATCGCATGGAGAGAGCACTGTCATGTTGGGCTGCACGCGCATGAGCGCGATGTCTTCGAGCGCCTGATGTGTTGCACCATCGGGACCAACGGAGAGGCCGGCGTGCGAACCGGCAATCTTTACCGGTACATTATTTAAAGAAATGGTTGTGCGGATTTGCTCGTTGTTGCGGCCGGGGCTAAAGGTTGCGTAGGAGGTGATGAAGGGAATCTTGCCATAATTGGCGAGGCCCGCGGCAACCGTGGCCAAGTTTTGCTCGGCAACGCCTATCTCGATGTACGCTGAAGGATATTTTTCTTTAAACGGCAACACGCGCGTACTCTCGGCCAGGTCGGCGCACAGCACCACCACGCGCGGGTCCTTCTCGCCCAGCTCAAGCAGCGCTTTGCCAAAACCATCTCGAGTGGGAGCCATCTCGGGATTGTTAAACAAATTTTCTTTTAGTTTTGCACTTTGATATATCATAGTGAAATATTATTGGTGTTCGCTCTCAATTTTGCCTTTGAGCGTGCGCAGTTCGTTCAAAAACTTTTTTGCCTCCTCGGCGGTGGGCGCTTTGCCGTGCCATTGGTAGTCAAACTCGATTTCTTTAATGCCTTTGCCGGGGATGGTGTGCGCGATGATGACCGTAGGCTTCTCGTAAATTGCTTTTGCCTCATCAACCATCTCCACAAACGCGGCAATATTGTTGCCGTCGCACTCAAGCACATGCCAATTAAACGCCTCATACTTGGCGCGCAGATTTTCGAGCGGCATAACATTCTCGGTCATGCCGTCTATTTGTATGTTGTTGCGGTCAATCACGACCGTGAGGTTGGAGAGTTTGTTGGCACCTGCAAACATAGCCGACTCCCACACGTTGCCCGCATCGTGCTCGCCGTCGCTCATGGCGCAATAGACGCGAAACTTCTTATTGTCCATGCGCGCACCGTAGGCAATGCCCGCGGCTTGCCCAAGCCCCGAGCCGAGCGGCCCCGAAGTGGTCTCGAGCCCCGGCAAACGCAAACGCTCGGGGTGCCCCTGCAAACGCGAACCAAATTTACGCAAGGTTAAGCACTCCTCTACGGAGAAGTAGCCTGCGTGTGCCATGGCTGCATAGCGCACCGGTACAATGTGGCCGTTGCTTAAAATAAGCCTGTCGCGCTCATCCCATGCAGGGTTTTTGGGGTCATGATTTAAAATATAAAAATACAAGGCGGCAAAAATATCGGCCATGCCCATGGGGCCCGCGGTGTGGCCCGAGCCTGCGGCAACGAGCATCTCAATGATGGTCTCGCGGATTGCCTCAGCCTTGAGCTCCAACTCTTGTAATTTTTCTTGCGTCAACATCACTCAGCATTATACCATTCGGTTTGCTTCGGCTTGGAGTTTTTTAATTTCCTCGCGCGGATTGTCTGATTCAATAATAGCGGAGCCGACCACCAATCTCGTTGCGCCGGCTTTAACAAGCTCGCCCACATGCGCGGCGGCCGCGCCGTCAACTTGGATAACCAACGCAGGAAACTGCGCGCGCAATTGCTTGATAAGCTCCACCTCATGATGATGCGGGTCGGGCGGCTCGCCTTGTTTGCCAATGTGGTCGATGCCCATCACTTGCACAAAGTCGTACAAGCCTTCAAATGGTACGAGTGCATTTGGTGTGTCATGCGAGCGCAGCGCGAGCCCAAGCATGGTGGGGATGTCGCCGCCGCGCATGGGTTGGAGCGCCTCAAGTGCTTCGCGCGCACTCGAGTCCTCGGCATGCACGACAACGCGCGATGCACCCGCATCGATGCACGTTTGCACCTCGTGCGCAGAATTATTGAGCATGATGTCGCATTCAAAATCAAACTCTTCCCAAAAGGGGAGCGCATAATGCCCTTCCAATATATTTTTTCCTACTAAATCTATCTGTATCAAAGGAGCGACGCCGTGCAAACGCTCGAGCTCTCGCTCAAGCTCATTAAAATTTTTAGGCAGTACTGCAGGAATAATCTCAACCATATATATTATTGGTCGAACTTTTGTATCCGGCGCACATGGCGTTCCTCGCCGGTAAAGGGGGTTTCGAGCCAACGGATGACTGCCTCTTTAGCATCCTCTTGCGACACAAAACGCGCACCGAGGCAGAGCACATTGGAGTCTTCGTGCGCGCGCGGCGACTCTACAATGCCGAGGTTCTTGCCCGAAATGTCGGTTTGGGTTTTTGGCGCGGGGCCGTAATACACGCTGGCGCGCACGCCGAGCGCGCGGTTGGCAACCATCGCCTCGCCTTGGCCCGACGCGCCAATGGCAAGGCCAAATGCAGCTTTGTCATCCTCTATAGCGCGCACCAAAAGACCGATAGTGTCTGGATAGTCGTCATCCTGCTCGTAGATAGCGGGCCCGAGGTCTTGCACCTCGTAGCCGTGCTCGCTTAAAAAAGAAACGAGCGCCTCTTTAAGCTCGAAGCCAGCGTGGTCGGATGCCAAAAAAACTTTTTTCATAGATACTTTGCTGCCTCTTTAACGTGGCGCACCAATGTGTGGGTATAGCCCATTTCGTTGTCGTACCATGCGAGCACTTTAACCAAGTTGCCATCAACTACGCGCGTCATGCCAAGGTCGGCAACAGAGCCAAAGGTTGAGCCGATGATGTCGCTTGAAACAAGCGGCTCGTCGGTTACCGCAAACACGCCCTGCCACTCGGGGTTTTGTGCGGCATCGGCAAGGAGTTTGTTAACCTCCTCGCGCGTAGTGTTGCGCTTGGCGATAAACGTAACGTCGGCAATCGAGCCCGCGGGCACCGGTACGCGCAAACTAATGCCGTCAAATTTACCTTTAAGACTTTCATATGCTTGCGTCACGGCAATGGCCGCACCGGTTGCGGTAGGCACAATATTTTGCGCAGCAGCTCTGCCCTCTTTAACATCTTTTTTAGACGGACCGTCAACGAGCGATTGGCTCGCGGTGTAGCCGTGCGTGGTGGAGAGAATAGCTTTTTCGATACCAATGGCTTTGTCCAAGATTGCAATGAGCGGGCTCGCCGCGTTGGTGGTGCACGATGCATTGGATGAGAGCGCCGAGTCTTTGAGCTTGTCTTGATTGACGCCCATGAGTACCGTGACACCGTTAACCGTAACGCCTGCCTCGGAGACACCATCTTTTGCCGGAGCGGAGATAACCACGCGCTTAGCGCCGGCCACTAGGTGTGCCTCGGCTTTTGCAAAGTCGGTAAAGAAGCCGGTTGACTCAACAACAACATCCACTGCCAAATCCTTCCACGGCAAACGCGACGGGTCCTTTTCTTGCAAGAACTTTGCGCGATTTTTGCCTATCTGCAAAAATCCGTCGCTCTCCAAAACCTCAAACGGCGCCTGGCGATACACCGTGTCGTACTTTAAAAGATACGCGAGGGTTTTAATATCGCCCAGATCGTTTACCGCGACTATCTCTATGCTCGGCTCGTTTGCTGCCGCCCGCGCAAAACACCTCCCGATGCGGCCAAAGCCGTTGATTGCAACTCGTATCATATGCACTCTATTATATAGTAGTTTTATAGATCTTTGCTATACTAACCGTACTATGGCAAAAAATGCTGGGCGGCGTCAGAACTTTATCCATGTGGTTGTCCCTAAACAGATTTGTGCTTTTATTATAGGAGGATTTAGTCTAATTGCCTTCAGTTTAGTGGGAGTCGCATATCTTTCCGGCGGGATAGCCTCCGCAAATACAACCATAGTGGCAAGCAACACGTACACGTGGGAAAATTGGCCTTCAAATTCTACAGGATATACAAGCTTACAATGGTCAGTAACACCACTTACCGATCCGTCGCCGGATGGCTATTTTTGGTCAAACCAATTTTATTTTAATAACGCAAACGGAAATGCGGCCTATTTTGGGCTCCAAACAGAAGGAACCGCCCCCACCGGTAAAATAGCCATCTTCTCTGCATGGAGTGCTCTTGCATCTCAAAGTCCTCAATACGCCAAGTCCTTTAGCGGCGAGGGTACAGGGTACACTGCCCGTATCAGTTTCAAATGGAACGTAGGTACAAAATATGATTTACAGGTCCAGAGACTCAATATCGTAGCCACTGGAACCGTAAGCAAAATTATTACTGGAACGGGCTCCACACCAGTTGCCATTTCCTGGTCGGGACAGTCCGCGTTTCCAACAGTCCTTGCAGGACAAACGGTGTATATAACAGGAAAACCGTATAAAACTAGTAAGGCCTCGACTGACGGCACGTTATATTTTGCGGCTGGGACAAAAATAACAACAAACAGTGCAATAGTATTTTCGCAAAGCTTAGTGCCGGATCCTGAATCCCACACCGGAGTGCCCAATGGCACGTGGTGGGGAGCATGGATATGGAAGGACGGCACTCAGAGTAAACAATTTGTTGGGGAGGTAGAGGTTCCTCTCTCATGGGGAAACATAACAGGGCCAAATATGGTCTCATGGACCGAGCGGTATTCCGGACCGGCCACTTCATGCTCAAGCATAAAACCCTCTACCACCGACTTTACCAACTATATTGCAAACGGTAGTATAGTACCCTCCTCTCAAATCAACAATGTATCAACCACCGGATGCGGTAATTCATATATCATCAACATCCCAGGAGGGGCGGAACAACACGTAGGCCAAACCTCTCCAAACTAAAGACACTTACTATATAAACCGCCAGGTTTGCATGATAGTCCCCAGCCAGCTGTCGAGCTCTTTAAAGCTGGTGACCTCATAGAGATAGCCGTTTTTGATAAACCACACCTCGCGTGTGTCGCCCATCACATCGTTGTGGCCAAAAAACATGGTCGCGGTGGCACCATCGATGACCACAGGAGTGGGTTGATCCATTTTGCCCGAGGGCTCATCGAGCTTGAAGCGCGCCGCGCTTACTTGGCTGTCGCCATAGGGTGTGACGTATATCTCAAAGCCCTCATTGGTGTCGGCATCTTGGAAAGAAAATGTGTACGCGCCGCCCTGCTCTTGCTGCCCTGTCGACACCAAGTCGGGAGGATAGTAAAGCGAGAAATGATATTGCTGATTGCTAAATGGCAAAAATCCGACGGGTGTAGTGGACGACGTTGCATACTCGCCTGCCATTGCGAGCTCGGAGGCAGACATGTTGGCCGACATGCGCAAGATTATAAAAGCAACAATCCCAACCACCACGATTGGCACAAGCACCACAAGAGCAATAAGCAAAAATTTATTTTTCATACCATTACAACTTGGGCCAATAAGTGATAACGATAATGCCTTGGGCTCCGTTACTGCCCACGCTTGAGTTTATGTCTCCGCCGCCTCCGGCGCCACCGCCTCCGTAGAGCCCTGCCGCTCCGGCAGTACCCGCTGTTCCATTACCGCCATTGTTGCCCGGTGCACCGCCGCCGCCGCCGCTACCGTGTGTACTGTCCCATTCGGTACCGGAACCGCCCGCGCCGCCATTACCACCAACGTGTCCGCCACCAACATCTGCACCACCGCCACCGCCACCGCCACCACCAGCTGTTCCGGCAGTGCCGGCAGCACCCGTGGTGCCGGTAGATCCTCCTGCGCCGCCGCCAGTGCTCGCAAAGTTATTGCCCCCAGCACCACCGTTTGAAGAAGCAGCTGCTCCATTTGTGCCGCCACCTGCGCCTCCTCCTCCCCCTCCACCATTGTTCGTCGTGCCGCCACCACCTGCGCCTCCCGCACCCTGTGGGCCGGCCGCACCGCCACCACCCGACAAGTTAAGGCCGGCATTCCCGCCAGAATACGTGGTTGCTCCAATAGAGACAGCAGACTGACCTCCAACGCCGGAGTAGGCGGGAAAACCATTTGTACCACCCTGAGCGCCAACTATTACAGAAGAGTCTGAAAGAAAGCCACACCCCGATGATGAACTACACAGATACGTATCACCACCCGCGCCGCCAGAGTTGGTTGTGCCGCCGGTCCCTCCTTTGGCGCCCACTTGCACCGCGCTTCCGCCGATACCCGTACAGTTGCTCGTAGAATTGCAAAAATAAGTGTCACCCCCATTTCCTCCATTGCGTACTCCTCCTATGCTAACGCCTAGACCCGCCTGTCCTACAGCATACCCCACTGAACTGCTCGGCGTGAGCGAGAGGTTGCTTATTTTCGAATACCCGCCGCCGCCACCACCACCACCAGGGTTCGAGGAACCGCCGCCGCCGCCGCCAATGACTTCAATGGTGTTGCTCGTGGAGTTCCAATTGGAAGGCACTGTCCAAGTGTGTGACCCTGTTGTCGTGAGATACACCGTTGTCAACCCTCCTCCCGATGGGGTGTATTGAATAACTATAATTCCTTGTGCTCCGCTTCCACCTGCACCATTGTTAGCACCAGTCGCATCCTTACCGGCCGAGCCTCCTCCGCCGCCGTAGAGTCCCCCACTGGCACCGCTGCTTCCAGTAACTGGAGCTGTCCCGCCTCCACCTCCACCTCCACCGCCCCCTGCTCCGTGAGATGAATCCCATTCAGTGCCCGTACCACCGACACCGCCATTCGTGGAAGTTTGTACACCACTATTTGTGCCTGCACCGCCGCCTCCACCACCGCCTGCAGTGCCAGCTCCTCCTGTAACACCACTCGTACCTCCTGCACCACTGCCAGAACCAAGATAGTTGTTACCGCCCACACCCCCGATGCCGCCCGTGGTATTTGCGGAACCAGCAGTGCCATTGTCTGCACCGCCGCCGCCTGATCCGCCAGTTCCCATCCCCCCAACACAATTGGCACCGGCGGCACCATTGCCATTAGGACCGCCCGCGCCGCCGCCGCCATCGCCGCATGTCACGTTAGAGGTGCCCCCATTACCTCCGGAATACTTCGTGGCACCGACTCCCGAAGCAGCGGCACCGCCAACGCCCGCTGCTTGTGTTGTTGTCACTGTATATATGCCTCCTGCACCTACATTAATGCCAACCGTGCTGCCTTGAGTGAGCGACACATTAGAAACTTTTGAGTACGCGCCGCCACCACCGCCACTACCATTGCCACCACTGAAAGTTCCGGGCGATCCGCCACCACCACCGCCAATGACTTCGATGGTATTATGCGTTGAGTTCCAATTACTCGGGACTGTCCATGATGAACCTGAGGTGAGATACACAACAGCGGGCGCGCTCGCATATATAGGCAAGATTGAATTCCCCCCCAATCGCACACCGCCGCGGAGCCGGATACCGCCGCGCAGGCGGATGACACGGCCGGAGGTGTTAAAGGAAGTGATTGTTGTATTTGAAGCAGAGGCAGGGCCATTGTATAAAGAATTGGTCCCAATTATGTAATACGTGTAGAACGTATAAGGTGTAAGGCCGGTGTCGTTGTACGAATTGGTTCCTATACTGCTTTGATACAGAGAGGGGGTACATCCCGCGCCGCTGCATCTATATATATTGTATGCAGTCGCGCCTGTTGCTGCAGACCAGCTTACGGTGAGCGAAGTGGTAGTAACACTGCTAAAGCTGGGTGTACCTGGAGCGGAAGGCGTTTGAATAGCGGCATAGGTAATAACAATAATGCCTTGTGCGCCGATGCCACCAGTACCAATACCGCCTGTGCCACCATGACAAGCCCCTCCACCGCCACCGCCATACAGAGCCCCTGCGCCGCCAGAGCCGCAGGTGCCACTACCTAGACTAATGCTGCCCCCGCCACCACCGCCGCCACCTGAACCATGAGAAGCATCCCATTCAGTCCCAGCACCGCCCGCACCGCCTGCACCTCCATTTCCACTTGACGCAGATACACCTCCACCTCCACCTCCACCTCCGTTAGTCCCAGGACCTCCCGCACCTCCACTCGCCGCACCGCCTGCACCGCTTCCAGAGTTGTTTGAGTTAGTACCCCCCGCACCACCGGTTGAGCTAGTTGTCGTTACACCGGCTGTACCGCCGCCGTTACCTCCACCACCAGTCCCCGCCCCCGAGGAAGAAGTTGAAGCACCCGCACCTCCTGGGCCATTTGGCCCAGCAGCGCCACCACCACCAGGGGAAGATGCCGACGAAACGGTACGGGTTTGAGTGCCACCCACACCACCGATATAGGTGGTCGATGCAACAAATATAGGTGCGCCTCCACCGCCCGCGCCGCCATTTGAAACCGATGTACCGTTGTTGACTCCGCCTCCGCCGCCGAAAGCACCTACCACAACTGCCGAGCCAGTTATACTCGCACAGTTAGATGTTGAATTGCAAAGATATGTATTGCCGCCCGCAGTGGCAACTCCACCGCCGGAACCTATTGCATAGGTTATAGAAGCTCCTGGAGTGAGCGAGCCACTGGAAATTATTGAATATCCGCCGCCACCGCCGCCAGAACCTGCGCCAGATGCATTTCCCGACGCACCACCACCTCCACCACCGATGACTTCAATTGAGTTGTTGGAAGAGTTCCAGTCATTTGGGACTGTCCATGTGCCTGCACCGGTAGCAGTGATATAGCCACGGCAGTTGCCACCGCCGATGTCAGAGCCAAAGTCGCAGGTGGTTGCCAATGCCGCAAGCGGAAAGAAAAAGGCTATAGCAACTCCGAGCAACAAAAACTGAATCGGGAAATTAAAAAGTTTTTTTATTTTTTTACCGTTGCTTTGCATATATTAATTAGCTGGAGTCGAGCTGGCATCTTGTGCAACCACGTTGACCGTGCGCGTTGCGCTGCCGGTGAGGCCATTTTGGTCTACGGCACTATATATAATAGTATGCGTCCCCGCAGAGCTTGTATTAATGATAATCTGGCTCGGCGTTGTGGTGGCACCGCCGTCAACACTGACACTCAACCCCAAGTTGGCATTGCCGGCCTGCCCCACTCCGGTGTCGGAGACGCTCGCGCCCAAGTCGGCATAGGTGTCGCCCACAGTAATGGTTGCGGGGTTGTCGCCGTTGAGTGTCACGGTTGGTGCAACCGTGTCTGAGGAACTAGCCACTAGCGACTGGCCACTAGGGCTTGAGCCTGAGCCGCTCCCACTATTGGCACTCCCATTATTTCCTGCCGATTGGCTAGACCCTAGCAGTTGCTGTAGTTGCGACTCGGTGACGCACGTGGTGCCGATGCAAAGCTTTTGCGAAGCGTTGACCGTATCGGCGTTGATGGTGGTCGCCGTGAGCGTTTGCGTTACCAAACTATCAAAGATGCCCGCGCTCGCGTGCACTGCAACGCCGAGCTCACGCACGCCACTTTGTGCAACGCCGCTAAGTGCATTGAGCATTGTGAAAAGTGCATTTTGTAGCGTCGGCGTCGACGTGGCAAACGGCCCGGCAACGAGCGCCGCCGGCGTTGACGTTGCGCCAGTTGTTGAAGCTATGGCGCTGGCAATATTTTGACCATTAACATAGAGCACGCCGTTGATAGAGACGCTCGGCGTCGATGAGGCCGGTGCCGAAATCGAGATAATCGGCAAGGTGCCGGTGGCGCTTGAGGTGGCAATCGTCCACGTGCCGGAGCCGATTGCAATAGTGGTCGTTGCTGCATTTGAAAAGTTTACAATCCCATTACTGATACGCACCGAGCTGGCTGCAAGATCTTGAACCGACTTAACGATGAGCGGCGTTATGCGTCCGTAATCAACCTGCCACGGCGTCTGCCCCGGCATGAGCGGAACCGTGCCATTGTCGCCGTTGGTGGTAACCGCCTCCGGAAAGACCGAATACAGCTCCTGCGCAATGAAGCCGGTTGTCGTAGCATGAGCAGGATCATTGATGTAATCAAAATCACGAACCGGAATTTGGAGGAGTTGGGCAAGACCGCTTGTCGTGGTCGCAATATCTTCCTTAACACGGCGGTCAGATGTCGTGTTGTATGCAACAGCGGTAGCGCTGGTTTGCGTTACGCCGCCAATGTTTGTGCCGTCGGGCCGATAGAAGCTGATAAGGGCAGCACCCTTCGTAGAGTTGCTGCCGCCCTCGATAGCGATGCCGTTTGAGTTCGTATTACCGGCGGTGTTTACGAAACTTGCAAGGAAGCCGGTGAGGGCCGATGACGTAGCGGCCAAGAGCGAACCGACAACCGTAAAATTTGATGCCGGCGAAGTGGTGCCAATGCCGACTTTGCCTTCGACCAGGAGGCCGTTGGTAGGTGCCGCAGTGTTATAGTCAGCACCTATCGTAGTGCCACCATTAACCGTGAGAGCGGAGAGCGGCGTAGCGGTACCGACGCCGACGCTGCCGCCAAAGAGTCCGTTGCCACTTGTTTGCAACGTTCCTGCGGTATTGTTCTCGATCCCTATACCGACGCCTCCGGTAAAATAGCCATTGCCGGAGACCGAGAGCGTGGTGGCGGGAGTGGTGCTGCCGATGCCCACATTGACGCCAAAGTTGACGATGTCGCTGCCGGCACCGATGGTGAGCGTTTTGCCGCCCGAGGTTTCGATGGTTGAGCTTTCCTGGAAGACCAAGTTGGCCGGCGCTCCGACATCGCCGATAAACACGTTGGAGTTTGGTACGCCGATGGTGGTGAGCTCCGAACCGGAGACCGTGCTGATGCTAAAGAGCGGTGCGCCGGTGGTGGAGGTGGCAATCGTCCATGCATACGGCGTGTTGTTAGGAATAGTTGAAGTCGAATTTTTGCCGTAGGTAAAGATGCCGTTGTCTTGGATGGTAAACACCGGCGCGTTGGCCGAGTCGGCAAGCGCAAACGCAAAGCCCGCTCCCGTGTCCGGCCCGCTGATGGAAATTTTGCCATAAGGCGAGGTGGTGCCTATGCCGACGGTGCCATTCTCGAGCAGAGTCTCTACCGGAGTACCACCGCTGTTTTGCAACTGCAAAGTTGGCGTGCCGCCACCGCCGCGGAGGATGGTGGTGTCTCCGCTGAGTGTAAAGACAGCCGTGTCGGCGGTGTTGGCGGAGTTGCGCCAATAGATATTTTGCGCGTTGTCGAGCTTGATGCCGCCGCCCGCAACAGTCAATTTTTGGGTGGGTGCTGCCACACCAATCCCCACATTCCCTGCAAAGTACGCATTCCCCGTCGTCGTCGCACCACCCGAGATAGTGAGCCCGCCTGCTTGCGTGCCGTTGCCAATGGTGGAGGATGCATAGGCAGTGATGCCGCCGTTAAAGTTGGTTAAGCCG
>DATKGU010000017.1:0-15553 GCA_035510635.1 Minisyncoccota bacterium
GAACTTCGGGTGCTCCCGGCTCCCTTGAGTTGACGGGCGGTGAGTACAAGACTTGAGAACGTATTCACCGCGGTATAGCTGACCCGCGATTACTAGCGATTCCGGCTTCATGAGGTCGAGTTGCAGACCTCAATCCGAACTGGGCACTCGTTTATTAGGATTAGCTCAGGATTACTCCGTCGCGACCCGTTGTCGAGTGCATTGTATCATGCGTGCAGCCCAGGATATCAGAGGGACATGCTGATCTGGCGTCATCCTCACCTTCCTCCCCCGTGAGGGGGCAGTCTCGCCTGACATATAAAACAGGCAACGAGGGTTGCGTTCGTTACCCCACTGAAGGGAACAACTCAAGCCACGAACTGACGACGACCATGCATCACCTGCTAATCCGCCTTGCGGGGACATTAGTTTCCTAACGTTTACGTATTAGTTTCAAACCCTGGTGAGGTTCTTCGTTTGTCATCGAATTGAGCCGCATGATCCACCGCTTGTGCAAGTCCCCGTCTATTCCTTTGAGTTTTAATCTTGCGATCGTACTACCCAGGCGCCTAACTTAACGCGTTAGCTTCGTCTCGAAGAGGGTCGATACTCCTCAAAACTAGTTAGGATCGTTTAGGGCGTGGACTACCGGGGTATCTAATCCCGTTCGATTCCCACGCTTTCGTGTTTCAGCGTCAGGAGTGCGCCAGTAAAGTGCCTTCGCATTTGGTGTTCCCCATGATATCAACGGATTTCACCCCTACACCATGAGTTCCCTTTACCTCTCGCATCCTCTTAGTCGTACCGTTTCCCTTGCACTTCCGAGGGTAAGCCCCAGAACTTTAACAAAAGACTAATACGACCGCCTACACACCCTTTACGCCCAGTGATTCCGGATAATGCTTGGGGCCTCTGTATTACCGCTCCTGCTGGCACAGAGTTAGGAGCCCCTTATTCATGAGGTAACATCAATTACTTTCTCCCTCATAAAAGGTCTTTACGTCCCGAAGGACTTCATCAACCACGCGGCGTCGCTCCATCAGACTTTCGTCCATTGTGGAAGTTTCTTGACTGCAGCCATCCGTAGATGTATAGCCCGTGTCTCAGTGCTATCGGTGGGGGTCAGCCTCTCAGCTCCCCTAAGCGTCATAGCCTTGGTAAGCCATTACCTTACCAACTAGCTGATGCTGTACAGGCCTCTCAAAAAGCGGCTTGCGCCTTTACCCCGGAGGGACTATCGGGAATTACCTAACCTTTCGGCTAGCTATGCCCGACTTCTCGGTGAGTACCTGTATATTACTACCTCGTCTGCCGCTGACCTTGCGGTCCGCTCGACTTGCATGCCTTATCCACGCCGCCAGCATTCATCCTGAGCTAGGATCAAACTCTGAATAAAAAACACAAAGTGTTTTTCTTAACTCGATGAACGGAACAAGAGAAAGGTGACCAGTCCAGTTTTAAAGCTGTACTGATAAAAATCTCCTTGCCTCCCGGTGGAAAAGATCGGAAGGACTTTAGTGTGTTTGTACGTTGCTCCTAACAACCTACAAACACGGTTTCTTGCTTAAGTTGTGATCAATTGTCTAAATTATACAATTTTTCATTTCTCAATTTACGTATTCAATTGTCAACGAACGAGGCCTTAGCGCCGTGTCTTTGCCTCCTCTAAAAATATCGGACAGACCAGGCTGCTTGAGTGAGCCCAGTCCAAACAAAAACCGCCCAAAGGCAGTACAAGCAGTATAGTCATATTAAGGAGAGAGTCAAGCTCCCCGTGGGGGTAGGTTTAGCCTTGCCCCATAAGGCTATTTTGAGGCCTCAAGCTTCCCTGCTAAGGCGGCCTCTATTTGTACAAAAAGCTCTGCCTCGGTACCGTCGTTGATAATGTGGCAATCGGCCACTTTCATGACCGCCGCAACGTTTTGTGAGTTCGGGTCGCTGGAGGCAAGCTCTCGTTCTTGCTGCTCTTTAAATGCCTCAAACGTGATGTGGTCGGTTTCGCTAGCTCGCTTAACAATACGTTCGTAACGAGCTTTTAAATCAGCATCTACCGCAAACACTATTGCGCCGTGCGAATGCAGATATGCCATCTCAGCCAATGTATAAATCGATTCGATAACCGCATCGCCTCCCTTTTCCTCTGCTCTTTTCAACAATGTTTCTACAACCCACAATGGCGATACAGTGTTACGCATATCAGTGACCGTCGCACTGATGTTGAGGCGTGTCGGTTCAAGCCCACGTCGGGCAACCTCCTCTTTAATCAGTTCGCGCGCAGAAAAATGAGTAAATCCTCGTTGTGCGACTAGATATTCCACCACAGTGCCTTTGCCCGCACCGTGTGTCCCCGCAATGCCGATTATCATTGCTTATTATTCAAATTTAAGCGGCGGAGAAGATTGAGTAATTTTATTTTGAGTCGAATTGACACAGGGGTACCGAAAAAAAGCACGATAAAAAGACCGCCTATTATAAGTAAATTAGAATCTGTATCGGTATAAAATGCACCATATAACCAAATTAATGAAAGCAAAGCCCAAACAATAAAATAAAACTCACCTGGATTTTGTTGGCCGGAAATAATAGCCACAAATTGTTTCCAAATTTTTTTCATTAGATTAATTAAATCGCAGAAATACCTTTTATTTTGTTTCCTACATCACAAACTACGCCGCGACGGGGATTTTACCGGTGCGTAACGCAGTTGCAATATCTTTTTTAGGAAATTGAGTGGAAACAAACAAAAGCTCAATGCCGAGAATACGGCCCATCTTATCGACGTCAGCAAGTACCCACTCGCTTATATGCTGAGTTTTTGATACTTTGCCTTTTTGGAGTGTGATGTACATTGCATCAGCCTCTTTGTCGTACGTAGCTTTCATATGTAGTATGCCGTTAGTATAACATATTCGCCTTCTCCTTTAAAACTGACTTGCCGAGCTATCACACGGAGCGTTTTTGTACCAAATATACGCATATACGCCATTGCTCCATCTTTGGCTTCACTGACTTCGTCGGGCTTGCGGATAGTATCGGCCACTCGCGATTCGTGAATATGTCTTGCGAGCGCTTGCGATTGTGCGTGATAGGTAAATCGAAGCTTCATCGGCGGAGGTTAGATGAATATCTCCTGATTTATTTAGCTCCGCGGCGTTGCCACTTTTCCCAGACTACCAACAGAGGGCTTGCGAGGAAGATAGACGAGTAGGTGCCGGCGATCATACCCACAATAAGCGTGAGCGCAAAGTCTTGCGTTGAGCTAGGACCCACAAAAAAGAGCGCCGCGAGCACGATAACCACCGTGAGCGAGGTGTTGATGGAGCGAGCGAGCGTTTGCATGATTGAGCGGCCCACCACTTCGTCGAATGCCTCTTTTTTATGATGCTGCTCGTTGAGCGAAAGATTTTCGCGGATTCGGTCGAACACCACGATGGTGTCGTTGATAGAAATGCCGAGTACGGTGAGCAAACCGACGATAAACAACGAGTCTACCTCGGCGCCATTGATGCGGCCAAGCAATGCAAACACACCAGCCGGGATGAGGATGTCGTGCACAAGCGTGATGATGGCAACGACGCCGTACTTCCACGACGCAACTGGCTTGGACACATGCCTAAACGCAAATGCAATAAACAAAATGATGCAGATAATTACAAGACCAAGCGCGATGAGGCCTTTGTCGAGGAGCTCAGCACCGAGCGATGGCCCGACCGAGGTGTACTGGTCTTCGTGGATGGCGCCGAGTGTGCCAAGCGCCCGCTCGAGCGTAACTTTTTCGTCATTGGTGAGCGAGCGCTCACGTAAAATGTAACCATCGCTGCCGGTTGCCTGCACGCGAACCTCGCCCAAACCCAGCGGATTAACCGTTGCCTGCACTTGCTGTGCAGTGGGCGCGCCGCCAGGATATGAAATCTGCAACAGCGAGCCGCCCGAGATATCGATGCCGGGCTTCAACCCCCACAAAAGGATGGAAACAAGCGCAAGTGCGGAGAGCACTCCCGGCAGTATAAAGAAATAATTTAAATTTTTTGAGATATTCATAGTGTGATATTACAAGTGCCAGCCCGAGAGCATAAGAAAACGCCCCACGCGCGATTGTGCGTTGACACCAAGCGCCAAAAGGAATGTGCGCGAAATGGTGATTGCCGAAAAGAGCGATATGATGACGCCGAGTCCAAACACCAGCGCAAATCCTTTGATGATAGAGGTGCCGACCCAAAAGAGGATGACTGCCGCAATCACGTGCGCAATGTTGCTGTCGCGGATAGCGCTCCACGCGCGCGCAAATCCTTCGCGGATTGCTTGCTCGCTTGTTTTACCCGCTTGCAGCTCTTCCTTCATGCGCTCGGCGATAAGGATGTTGGCATCCACGGCGAGCCCCACCGAGAGTATAAAGCCCGCGATGCCGGCCGACGTGAGCACCACCGGAATAAGTTTAAAGAGCGCGAGCATCATGATGCTGTAAATAACCAACGACACCACTGCCACAACGCCCGGCAGGCGGTACCACAAAATCATAAATATTGAGAGGATAATAAACCCGATGAGACCCGCGAGCACGCCCGCGCGCAAAGCTTGGTCGCCGAGGATTGCACCCACGCTCTCGGTGCTCTCAAGCGTGATAGGCACCGGCAATGCGCCGAGGTTGAGGTTGGTCACGAGCGCTTTGGCACTCTCGGCCGTAAAGCCGCCGGAGATAATTGCGGTGCCGCCGGGGATTTTTTCTTGTATGTTTGCGATGGAAATAATTTGTCCGTCGAGGAAGATGGCCATCGAGTGACCTACGTTGTCGCCGGTAATCTGCGTAAAGAGCGCCGCGCCTTGGCTGTTAAAGTTGAGTTGGACCACCGGCTCGGTCGAAAGCGCGCTCGAGCCGTTGCCAAATTGCAATGCTGCCGAGCTAAGATACTGACCGGTAAGACCGGTGTCGGTAAATGCGAGAGGATTAGGCGTGCCGTCCGGCAGTGTAGTTGATGCTTCAAAACCGGGTTTTACCAATTTAAACTCCAAAAGCGGCGTCTCCCCTATCATCGCAACTGCTTTGTTAACATCGGTGACGCCCGGAAGCTCCACGATGAGGCGATAGGCGCCGTTGCCGAGCGCACCTCCCTGCTCGGTTTGTACCACCGGCTCCGAGACGCCAAAGGCATTTATGCGGCGCTCAATAACGCTTTGAAGTGCCGAGAGCGAGTCGCCAATTTGGCTCGCCGGCAGCTTGCTGGTATCGGCGTCATACACCAAGTGCGTGCCGCTCGAGAGGTCAAGGCCAAGCTGGAAGGCAAAGCGGCTGCCTGCCGCGTTGGTGTGCCATATAAAAAAACCGAGCGCCCCAGCGGCAATAAGAATAAGTACGGCGCTATAGCGCAAAGCAAACATGGCTCAGAGAATAGCAGATTTCCTTTATATATGCAAAGGCCTATATCTCCTACAGAATCTAGTTTTTTGGGAGCCTCGCGAGCGCAAATAAGTTTTTGAAAATCATAGCCACCGCTATGGGGCCGATGCCGCCCGGCACCGGCGTAAAAACCCTCGCCACCTCGGCACAGCTCGGGCTCGCATCGCCCGCAAGCCTGCCCTTATCTTCGGTAGTACCTGCATCGATAAGTAGTACTCCTTCTTTTAACATCTCGGGTTGAACCAGACCTGGCTCTCCTGCGCCGAGCACTACAATATCAGCATCTTTCAATTCATCGAGCGAGCCTTCAGTGTGAGTTATCACCGACACATTCGCCCCCACATCTTTGAGCAACTCTGCGGCAGGAGCACCGACAAGGCGGCCGGCACCCACGACCACCGCCTTCTTGCCTGCTGCGGAAAAATTAACTCGCACCAATATTTCTGAAATAGCTTCTGCAACAGGAGCACGCACAAAACGCGAACGCGTGTCGGGATTCTCCGCATCAATATCGTGAGATGGGGGGATGGCACGCAAGACGGCATCGGTATCGACTTGCGCCGGCAGCGGCAATTGCACGATAACTCCATCGGTACTCTTTACGAGGCGCTCGACCGCTTGCACAGCCTGCGCGGTTTCGTGTATCTCTTCCCGTAAAACAACCACCTGCAACTTATTGGCCAAACGCTCTTTCATCCGCACAAAAGATGCCGAAGCCTCGTTGCCTTCGGCCAGCACAAATCCAAGCCTCAAAACGGGCGGCAGTGTTTGACGCTCGGCCGCGAGCGACTCAATCAACTCCTGCGATATTTTTTTGCCGTCTAGTATCACAAGCATGAGTATAGCTTGCAACCTGCGCAAAGTGTAGTACGTTATGGTTGGAATCGTCACGCGAAAGCCCGCGTTTACAGGAGATAGACGATGTGGCAGCTTGAAGAGCTTGTTAAAGAATGCCCCGTGGGCTCTGCTCTGGTAGGAGTAGCACTCATGATCGGACTTGGCTGTTGCATAACAGCGATGCATTATGGCGCCAAGCAACGCAATATTAGAAATCAGGCCAACATGCTGGTTTCACTGCTGTACTGGAACCGCGAGATAGACGCTTTTGGCTGGAACACGGAGCCGTCTTATGGCGGCCTAACCGATACATGCCTTTGCATCTGGGCTGGAGGACCAGACTGGTTGCATTACCTCAAACAAGGCGTCCCCGAGTATGAGCGTAAAAATAAAGGCATCCCTCCTCATCAAATTACCGAAGCTTTCCAAATTGGTTCTGCGTATGGGGAGCTCACGGAAGACGTACTCAAGCTAGCGGCCAGCAAGTTGACGGGAAACACCGTTTTTAATGTCTGTGTAACCACAAAGCCATACGGTGGCGGTTCCTCCGGCTCGATTAGAAAAAAAGGGAGGCAACCTAACCTTGCCGCCGCATAAAGAGCTGCGCGCCGCCGAAAACTTTTCGGCGGTTTTTTTATTTTTATATCCCGCTCCTTGTGAGAAGTTTTTTTATTGTTTTGAGGATGATAGTTGCGTCGAGCGTAAGCGAGCGATGCTTGAGATAGTACAAGTCGTACGAAAGTTTTTCGCGTGTAAGCTCCACCTCGGTGCCATGGTGCGGATGATTGTCATGATACAGCTGCGCCCAACCCGAAAGACCGGGTCGTATAAGATGCCGCGCGCCATAATAGGGAATATTTTTTTCATACAACGCAACCAACGCGGGCGCTTCAGGCCGTGGGCCAATGAGAGACATGTCCCCTTTTACCACATTCCAAAACTGCACTATTTCGTCGAGGCGCGAGGTGCGCAACACCTTACCCACCGGCGTAACAACGAGTTTGGTGGTGCCGCTCTTGCCGTAGTCTGCGTTGTCATTGCCGGACATGCTCCTAAATTTAACAAGCGAGAATATCTGGTTGTTTTTCCCCACCCTATCGAGCCGCACAAACAGCGAACCGCCATCTTGCATCTTGAGTGCAACGAGTACAAAAGGATACACAATGAGAGAAACAATGCCGGCCACACTTGCAATACCGACATCCATCACCCGTTTCACCATATCGTAAAGCCGGTTGGATGTGCGCGATACATTGTCGGCAATCCAGCGCTCGTTTAACACCGAGAGCGGCACGCGGCCAAACACCTCCTCGTAGAGCGTGAGCGCATCAAAGAAACGTATCCCCTGTGCGAGATAGTTATACAACTCGGGGAAGGCTTCCCACACTTCTTTGTTGCTAAAATCGGCGATGATAAAGCGCGGGCGAGTGCTTAGCACCGCTTCTTTAACCGCCAATGCAAGTGACCCGGTGCCAGGAGCTATCACCGCAGTAATGTGCGCAGGAGCGTGTCGCGCCAAACGCAATGCCTCGACAAGCTCGTCTATCTCAGCTCCCGCTCCTACCACGAGTGCGCTTTCTTTTTTTTGGAAGCCAAGCTGCGGGAAGATAAACACGCGCCACACAAACACGCACAAGAAGGAAACGATGAGATAAATAACGAGGAGCGTTTTTGGAGCGATGCCGAAGATCGGTATAAAGAAAAAGAAGAGCGCCGCAATAATCACGTTGGCTATCTGCGCAGTAAGGAGCGTTTCGGAAATTGCCCGGCGCTCCAATATAATAGAGCGGCTCTCGTAAAGCCCCGCGATAAAAAAGACGCCGACCCACGCCACAAATAGGAGCGAAAACGGCCGGAGGTGCTCCATAAAAAGCTCACTCGAAGGCGCCTCGAACACGCGCAAAAAGAGCGACAGCCAGAGCGAAAATACAAAAAAGACGATATCCCCCACAAAAAGGACCAATGTCCGAGGGCGTAATGCCGGGGTCATAGAATTCATATATAATACAACACATGAGGGATATTTCAAGTAACACAAAAGTTCTATTTGTTATTACCAAATCCAACTGGGGTGGCGCCCAGCGCTACGTGTTTGACCTCGCCACTGCCCTGCCCCCTGAGCAATTTGACGTAGCCGTTGCGTTTGGCGGTACCGGCGTCGCGGGAGCCGCTCCAGGCCGGCTTGCGCAAATGCTCGCCGAGCAAAAAATCCGCACGATTTTTATACCCGAGCTCGGACGCGACATATCAACAAGCAACGATTGGCGCGCGTTTCGCGCGCTCGTGCGTATAGTGAGGCACGAGAAGCCCGACATTGTGCATCTCAACTCATCCAAAGTGGGAGGCATCGGTGCGCTTGCGGCCCGGCTCGCGGGCATACAAAAAATACTATTTACCTCCCACGGCCTCGCCTATGACGAAGACCGCGGCCGCTTTGCGCGCGCGGGGCTATGGCTGGCAACATGGGCAACGTTTGTGCTTTGCACGCGCGTCATCGTCATATCAAAAGACACCTATCGCCGCGCGCGAGCGCTCCCGTTTTGTGCAAAAAA
The DNA here is from genome assembly GCA_035510635.1 of Minisyncoccota bacterium. Classification (GTDB taxonomy): domain Bacteria; phylum Patescibacteriota; class Minisyncoccia; order Phycocordibacterales; family SBAW01; genus GWA1-54-10. The sequence goes on from DATKGU010000017.1 coordinate 8,764, forward strand.
AATACATCTCATATACAACGGCCTCGAGCCGCTCAAGTTTTTAAGCAAAACCGAAGCGCGTGCCGCTCTTCTCGCGCGCATGGGCATACATCCAGATAAACACACTTTTTGGATAGGCACACTCGGTGAGCTGACAAAAAATAAAGGCCTGCGATATCTCGTGGGCGCGGCAAGCTTACTCCGCAAAAAAGAAATACGTTTTGTTATGTGTATTGTCGGCGAAGGCGAGGAGCGGCAATTGCTTGAAAACGCAATACGCGAACAAAGCCTCGAAGACTGCGTACACCTTGCCGGCTTTGTGCCCGAAGGACACACCTATCTCAAAGCCTTTGATATCTACACGCTCACCTCGGTTAAAGAGGGTCTGCCATACGTATTGCTGGAGGCCGGACAAGCTGGGGTGGCAGTGGTGGCAAGCAAAATCCCCGGCAATGTCGACATTATTGATGAAAATATTTCGGGGCTTTTGTTTGAATCAAAAAATAAGGAGCAATTGGCAACCAAGCTTGAGCTCTTGATTAAAAACGGCGAGCTACGCAACAATTGTGCCAAACAACTTCAACTCAAAGTGGAGGCCGAATTTACGCTTGCGCGCATGGTCGAAAAAACTATCGCAATTTACATATCGTAACCTCCCTCAAACTCACGCTTGAGGAGCTCGGGGCGCGTTGCGCGCGAGTAGGCACTCATGCCGCTAAGCATGCCGAGCGCCAAATACTCGGCCAACAAGTGCGAGCCGCCGTAGCTCATAAACGGTATGGTGGTGCCGGTAACCGGTAAGACACCAAGATTAATACCCACGTGGAGCAAAAAGTGCGCGAAGAAATAAAATAACACGCCGAGTGCAAAGAGCGTCTCAAAATTGGTCGCACCATGCTCGGCCGCCTGTGCGATGCGCCAAAAAATAATCCCGAAAAGCGCAAACACAAGCAGAATACCCAAAAAACCCCACTCTTCGGCAAACGCCGCAAAAATAAAGTCAGTTTGATACTCGGGCAAAAAGCGCAGCGTGCTTTGCGTGCCATAGCCGATGCCCTTGCCTAACAACTGCCCGGAGCCGACTGCAATGGTCGACTGGTAGGCGTTGTACCCGGCGCCTTGGATGTTGGCCGTTGGGTTGAGAAACGTGACAATGCGCTGTTTTTGATAATCATGGAAACCAAAAAACCAGAGGCCCAAAAACACCACGAGGCCGATGCCGAGCACGGCGCCTAGATGCTTATACGAGATGCCGGAGACCAACACCATGCCGAGCCAGATAAGAAAGATAATGATTGCACCGCCAAAGTCGGGCTGAAGCGCAACCAGTACAAACACAATAGCCGCGTAGGCCCCTGACACAAACACGTGCCGGATGTTGCGTATCTCGGTGTGCCGCCTCGAAAAATATTTGGCAAGCGTGATGATGAGCGCAAGTTTTACAAACTCAACCGGTTCAAAACCGAGGCTTCCAAAGGTAAACCAGCTCTTGGCGCCCTTAACCGCGTGTCCGAGCACAATAAGCCCTAAGAGAGGCACAATGAGCACGCCAAAGATACTTGCCGCCACGGCCGGGCGGCGCAAAAAACGCCAATCAACGGCGCTTGCTCCAAAAAAAACCAACACCGAGATGCCTATCCACACCAGCTGCTTTCCAAAAAAAGGGTTGGGGCTCGCAAACGAGTCCATGGTGAGGAGCCCGAGGAGGGAGAGCGTCAGCGCAGCGCCGAGTGTTATCCAATCGATGTGGCTTGTTTTGGTATGTAGCGGCAGAGGAGACATCAGAAGGACGGGAGTATGGTTATTTCGGCGCGGACAATGTTGGGAACTCCAGAGCCCCACGTAAATACGACCGGCATGGATGATTTGGCGGGGACATCGACAATGAGGCTTTTGCTTGCGGCGCGCGCCACTCCCGCGCTGTCAAACAATACGGCGGCCACTGTAACATTTTGCGCGTCGTTGAGCGTGTCGTTAACGACCGTGGCACTAAGCCGCGAAGCGTCGGCGTTGAGATTTTGCTCAGCAACGCTCAAAGTTGGTATGCTGTTTGCCGGCACCTTGCTCCACACAGCGGGAGGCGTATTGCTAAACGCAAACTGTGTGCGCGCTACCGTGCGATTGCCGACTACAATGTTTGGCTCAATAATCGGGATGGTGGTAATCGGCGGCAAAGTGGCGACGCCGTCGCGCTCGATGACCAGGTTGTTGTTAGCATCAAAAAGTTGGAAGGAATACGCCACGTTTTTTGCGCCCGCGCCCGGGTTGTTGTTTTGGATATACGCCGCGGCCGTGTATGAGGTGGGGCCAGTTTGGAACGCGCGCGACCAAAGCAACACCGGGTCGCGTGCCGTGTCGGCGCACAAAAGCGAGCACGGGCCGCCGCAGTCGATGCCGAGTTCCCCCTCGTTTTGTTTGCCGTCAAAACAGCTTGGAGCAACATTAAAAAAGAGAAGCCACATAACCCACGCCAATAGGGCGAGCACCACAATCCCCACGCCATAGTAGATTAACTTTCGCCGCCCGCTCCACGTGAGTGCCATGACATCATTGTAACGCAAAAGAAAAAACCCGCATTAGGCGGGGTTTTTCTTTTTAGGCGCTTTACTCTGGCGGTTAGCTACTCTCCCCACGTTGTACCGTGAGTACCATCGCCACTAGCGAGCTTAACTTCCGTGTTCGGAATGAGAACGGGTGTGACCCCGCCGTTAAACCACCAGAGTAGAACGTCTAAAAAAATCAAAATGCTCAACAACAAATTATTGCGACTCTCAAGTCCCTCTCCCTCGCAATAAAGCTTAGGAAAAACTTGATCAATTAGTACTTCTCGACTCAACGCGTTACCGCGCTTACATCTAAAGCCTATCAACGTGATCATCTCTCACGGATCTTAATGATTACTCATCTTGAAGTCGGCTTCGCGCTTAGATGCTTTCAGCGCTTATCCAATCCGAACATAGCTACCCAGCAGTGCCCTTGGCAGGACAGCTGGCAGACCAGTGGTTCGTTCACTCCGGTCCTCTCGTACTAGGAGCAAATCTTCTCAATAATCGACGCCTGCAGTAGATAGGAGACCAACCTGTCTCACGCACCTTTTCGTTTGTTACCAAACGGATTGGACTATAACTTCTTCCAAAAAATTGGAAGGCTAACAATTAGTCTCTACGGGTGCCCCATAGGGGCTTCCCTCGATATTGTCCTCGCGTTGTTAACGCGGTTGGAGTTTACCGATATCAGTTAGCTTCTTCGCAAGCGTTAAAGCTTGCGACCGCCGTGATTGGTTGTTCTCTTTCTCTATGTTCCAATTTTATAGATTGGGAACTAAAACGAAAAAACTTTCAAACAGTTGTTCATTTTTTAATTTGAATCAAGACTCGACGGTTCAGATCGTCCATTCCCCCATCTCGTCTACATGACGGATGAGAATCTGAACGGTCTGAACCCAGCTCGCGTATCACTTTAAATGGCGAACAGCCATACCCTTGGGAGCTTCTTCACCCCCGGGATGTGATGAGCCGACATCGAGGTGCCGAACTCCACCGTCGCTATGGACGCTTAGGTGGAACTAGCCTGTTATCCCCAGAGTAGCTTTTATCAGATAATCTTCCACCGCTTCTAACGCGGATGGTCGGTTCACTATGGTCTGCTTTCGCACCTGCTTGGCACTCACGCCTCGCAGTCAAGCCCTCTTTTGCCATTGCGCTATCGGCACGGTTTCCATTCGCGCCTAGAGGACCTTAATACACTCCTCCGTTACTTTTTAGGCTTATTGTTTCCTACAATTTGTGCTTCATTGACTGAAATTTTAATACATATGGTTCTATAATTTCTCGGAATCGAGTTGCAGACTTGCTCTGCACGTATAGCCGGTAGTATTTTTGTTTCTGCAGATGAAGCGATACTTCAATTGAAAATTTCTCTTGAAATACCTTTTGTATTCTCATTAATTCTTCTTTGGAAAATCCAAGAGAATGAACGATATACGTCTTATGCCGAGCTGATTTTTTGGAGCCATCGTCAAGAAACCAGATTGAAATCGCAATTTCTGACAATAACTTCCCGATTAACTTCGGCATCACTTTTTTCTTGGCTGTGTAGAATTGTTGTGCGTAAAATCGGAATTCTCCGATACTCCGCGTTCTAAAACCGACATATTTCTTTCCATTCTTTTCTTTTTCGTAGAGCATTATCTGCTCGCACAAAGGAAGAAAGAGCTGAAAAAGCCATGCAGCGTAGTCTTTTTGGGCTATCGAATGCTCAACCTTGAGGCGATACGTTTTACCGCCATTTTGCGTTTCAAGATGACCATCTCCTAGCAACAATCCTACCAGTACTTCCCGTTGAAGCGGGTTGAGTGATTGATTCATAGGTCTTGTTATTAATTAACAAGCTTTGTGTCGCCACAAAGATCGGACTATATCTTCATCCAAAACTAAATTTAATAGTTATGGAGATTAGCGTGTGGTCTCTGAGGGTTCTTGCTTCCGCAAGCCTTCCCTGCTGATTGCCCGCACCAAACGATTTTTACTTTTTTGAAGTACGTTTGGATACTCGGATATTCCAGCATATAGCTAATTTTTCGACCGCCAATTGCTCGGCGGCGTCCCCCGGTATTTTATTTTTGATTCTATAGACGTGAACACATCTATTGTAAATCTGTGACGCCCCAAGTTAAGGATAGCGCCCCACTAAAACTGCCCACCAGATACTGTCTCTCCTAGGTTTTGCCCAAGAGGTTAGCGCATACAATAATGTAGAGTGGTATTTCACTGTTGAGTAGATCAGAGCCAAAACCCTAACCATCAAACCTCTCCCACCTATGCTACGCAACACAATCGTATACGCAATATCAAGCTGCAGTAAAGCTTCTGGGGTCTTTTCGTCTATCTGCAGGTAACCGGCATCTTCACCGGTACTGTATTTTCACCGAGCTGTGCTCCGAGACAGTTCCCCAGTCGTTACACTATTCGTGCGCGTCTGAACTTACCAGACAAGGAATTTCGCTACCTTAGGACGATTCTCCTATGTTATTTAACTTGCTATTGGTAGCTGCAAGTATTTCTTTGCGTCGCCACAAAGGTCGGACTATATCATCTCGTTGTTCTCAATTAAGAGAGTCGAGTTCGGCGTATAGTCTCTGAGGATTCTCTCAAATCTATTACATCTTGTTTTTCGTATTTTCGTTTTCTTCCTTTTCCTTCGTTGAGTTTTTCTCGCAATTCGACGATTTTCATAAATCCCTTTTGAGTTAGATGCTCACTAGAATATACGATGGTCGCAATTTGTTTAAATAACGCGAAGTTTTTGGTTTTTGATTCCGATTGAAAAGGAAACCGTTCAAAAAACGGGAGTACCTTTTCTACGATATCAATGTAATTTGTCACGACAAAGTAATGGACTCCATCACTTCGTCTTTGCAATCTTCCACATTGCAGATATTTCTGCAAAAGTTTCAGATTCGTGACGTCACGTTGCGCTACATTGAACGTAAGCACTACCTGCCATTGGAGTTTATGGTCCGGTCTTTGACGGAGAGAAACATTAAAGCTTCCTTCTCCATCACTGAATCCAGATAAATACCATCCAATATTTGGCGGTGTGTTCATGCGTCCAATTATAGCACCTAATTTTGAGAGCCTTTCCTGCTGATTATCTGCATCGTCTTCGGATTGTCACTACTTTCATAGTACCGAAGCATGCGCAGGGTTTCCAGCATATGGCCGAATTTTTTAACTACAATCATCTATAGTTATCGCCGACATTCACCAGGGCTTATGCAGTGCCAGCATACTATATTGCTATAGTACACCGACCGCATTTGACCTTCTGGCATTGGTCAAGTGTCACCCCCTATACATCCTCTTACGAGTTCGCAGGGAGCTGTGTTTTTGTTAAACAGTCGCCAGGGATTCTTTCGCTGCGGCTGTGCTTGCGCACAGCAGGCCTTATTCCGAAGGTACGGCCGCTTTTTTGCCGAGTTCCTTGGAGCACACTCACTCGTTCGCCTTGCTCTACTCGAGCTGCACACCTGTGTCGGTTTGCGGTACGGTCGTACGCGTAGTTAAGTTTAGAAGTTTTTCTTGGAAAGCTCTTCGCTGACATCCCTCTCTGCCGAAGCAAAGAAGTGCTCTGCTCGCTACGATAGTCACCATGAAAGGTAGTACGCCGGATTTGCCAAGCATACCTATCTTAAGCGGACAAACGCCAATCCAATAAGGCGCGCCAACTTGTTTCTTCCGTCACTCCATCACCTACGCGCCGGTCAGGGAATATTAACCCTGTGTCCATCATCTCCGGCATTCGCCATCGACTTAGGCCCGACTAACCCTTGGATGATTACCATTGCCAAGGAAACCTTGTGCTTTCGGCGTGCGGGGATCTCACCCGCATTGCGGTTACTTGTGCCTGCATTCTCACTTCCCTACGCTCCACCATGGCTCACGCCTTTGGCTTCATTGCAAAGGGAACGCTCTCTTACCGCTTGAAATTCCCGAAGGAATTCGCAAGCCCTCAGCTTCGGTACCATGTTTTAGCCCCGATTATCTTCGGCGCAAGATCTCTCGATGAGTGAGCTGTTACGCTTTCTTTCAAGGATGGCTGCTTCTAAGCCAACCTCCTCATTGTCTGTGAAATTCCACCTCCTTATGATGCACTTAGCGTAGATTTTGGGACCTTAACTTGAGATCTAGGACTCTTCTCCTTTTGTACAGTGGAGCTTAGCCCCCACGTACTAACTGCCGCGCAACACAGGGGTATTCGGAGTTTGATAGGAATAGCGAGATTGCTCCCTGTCTATTCCTTCCACCCCTCC
>DATKGU010000018.1:0-15833 GCA_035510635.1 Minisyncoccota bacterium
GCCGGAGTTAAGAGAAAGAAAACCGAGAGAAGCGGGAGCACTAATACCGAGCGGAAAAACGCAGTGCGATTCATAATAATTCTAAAAATAAAAAACGTAATAAAAGCACGAGGCCGCCTACGCACAAAAACTCCTGTTCCATACTATAACAGAAGATCCCTATCTGTCTTCATTAGACCATCATGCAGGAATACGCGCAAGAAGCCCTATAAACCTTTTACCGCGTAACGCAAATGGCGACACTGCCCGCTATGGCAGGCTCCACACCGCCTGGGGCGCACACCGTAATACGCGCCGTGGTAGCGCTTTGCATGATGGTATAACCGGCGTTGTAGGTGCTGCCGTCGCTTGAGATGGTGCCCGTGGATGGATCAACCGGAATCTCGGCCATGTAGGTTGGTACGATGCAATTGCGCAAATCATATCCGCCAGCGCTCTCTATAGTAGCGGCAGAGGTTGGTAGTGTGCCCGCTGCGCATGAAAAAAGACCTTTGTTGTCGGCAATATTTTGCCCGACCGCATTTAAAATTGATTCGACATTACTTTGGCGCTGGCTGTTGCGCGCCTCGGCAAACTGGCGCGCCGGATTGACGGCAACTATCACAATGGCCGCTAAAATAGCGATGATGCCGATAACGACCAAAATCTCAATAAGCGTAAAACCTCTATGTAAAGTTTTCATGGCCCGCACTCTAGCAGAGCCCCAGCAATTGGCAACCCCAACTCGGAGGTAGTATTTTTCTCTTATATATTTTGTGTTATAGTGCGTGCAGAACGCTCCTGCGGAGAAAAAACCATGAAGATTTCAACACTGCGACTTGTTGTCTATTGGGCCTCGTACTCAATGGCAATAATTGCTTTTAGCATCCTCGCGCTTGGTGGGTTTCTCACGATGGACCCTCCGCTCGTCGGCGGCCAAGTCGCCGACACCATTCGAATGCCAAGCTTTTGGGCACTGGGGATTGCAGGAGCACTCGCGCTCCTCACCAAGCCGCAAAATGGGCCGCGAGCACAGTAATGTGCTCGCAGCGCGCACAAATCCGCCTTCTTGAGGGCGGATTTTTAACACTCCTGTGGCTAGTTTGTTTCTCGCCAAGAGTTGACGGTTATGGGGTCCGTGGCCGGAGAGGCACTGGCGGGGTTTAAAACTGTGGCGTTTACCTCAACCGTGCTAAACGCCTGCCCGTACTGGGCCAAAGTTGTGATAAGAACTATGCGCGCGGATACAGAGGGTGCACCGAGGGTGTTTATCGATTGTATGGTGCACGTGCCGGTGTCGAGTTGCACAATAGCTGGCAACGCGGGCGCATACGCATAATTTTGTGCAAGGTTTAGGAGTGCAACATTGGCACACGAGTCGGCCAAACCGAGAGCGCTTTTTTTATATTCCCTATCGAGCGCACTAAATCGCGCAAAAAAACCTGCCATACTTGCAGTGGCCGCCATCCCGAGCAAAACAGCCGAGAGTATGATAACCGACATGAGCGCGATAAATCCCCTTTTTTTCATAGTCATTGGTTAAGCGTCGTGGTACTAAAAAAGTTTTGGCTTATAAGTGCTCCGCGTTCGGTAGGCATCGCAAGCGTAAAGCTCATGCCAACGCTTTCGGGAGAGGCGTCAGTGTCATCTGCATGATAAAAATGCACAGAGGCTATGGAAACTCTGCCGCCAACAAGCGTTGCCGGATCAAACACCACAGCGTCTATGATGGGAGCGCCGGCACTGTCATATCCCGACACGCTCTCAAAAGAGAGCGTTGTGCCGGAGCTTCCAATGGTTGGATTGCTTATAAGCTCGGCGCCCGAGAGTTCCCACTCTGTTTTGGCGATGATAAAATTGCCTTCTTGAAGCAAAAACGCACGCGTACGCTCGTGTCCGCCACTCTCGCAGAGCGCAAAAGCGGCCGAGAGAGAGCCGGCCATCAGAATGCTAAAAAGCGCGAGGTAGATAATGACCTCAATAAGCGTAAATCCCTGTGTTATTTTTTTACTCATATGCCGGGTTGTATGACGTAGAGGTAGCCGTGGCCGTTAGAGCTTGCATCGTTGGCCGCGGCATAAAGCGTGTTGCCGTCGCACGCAAGCGCCGCGCCCGATGCGGCGTTGGGGAGCACGAGTGGCGCGCCGTATGCCGACAGAGCCGCCGGATTGCTTACGGCGTAGCTCACGAGTTGTTTGTTAGTAAGCAAAAACGCAATGTTTGAGCGCAACACCATGCCATTGATGCTGGTGTTAGACCCTACGCCTAAATCTTTAAAACCAAGCGACGCAATAGATGAGGGTGTGCGGGCATTTAGCACATACAACTCGTTGGTGCCGTACGTGCGGCCAAGATACACCGTGTCGCCGAGTGCAAACACCCGCTCGCCGTTGGCGCTCGTGGCAGGCGTATATGAGCCCGCCAAAAGCGGACTCGCCGGATTGCTGATGTCGAGCACCATAAGATTTTTTGCATTCGGGCTCGCGATGTAGGCGTACGAGCCTTCTATATATATGCTGTTGATAGTGTTGCCGAGGCTATAACTCCCTACCCACTGCGGGCTCTGCGGGTTGTGCACATCAATAACGGTAAACTCGCCGCCGCCGCTTGCGACAAGGCCGAGATATACGTATCCGTTTTTATAAAAAATAGCGTTGCCGGCGCCCGCGTTGGGGACATCGCTTGCGGGGATTTTGTATGTCGCCACGATGCTCGAGCTTGCAAGATTATTTGGGTTACTAATGTCGATTATTTGGAGCTGATTGCTGGAGAGGCCGCCGGCGACATACGCATAGTTGTTTGAAAGTGCCACCGCCGCGAGGCCGGTATTGTGCTTGGCATCATTGTCGAGCTTGGAGAGCAGCGTGGGAGTGTTGTTGGTGAGAGAAAAAATAAAAAAAGTTTCTTTTGCTGAAGAGCTGTTGCTTGCGGTGACATACAGCTTGCCTTGGTGCGCTTTTATATCCGTGAGCGTGTAGGTGCCTGAGGCATCGCCCACAAGCTGCGCAAAGTTTTGTATCGCATTTGCCACCACGGGGGCTGCCCAATTGCCCGCAAGCTCCGTGTCGCAGGTATCGCTTGAAAAAGCGTCTTCAAAATCGGTGACATACGTACTCAAGGATACTTGCTCGGCGCGACCATACTCGCCCACCCACGACACCGCAATCGTTACTTTTTTAGTTAAAGAGTTGTTTTGCGTAAGAACGGCAACTGATTTGGTATAGGTTGTTGAGTCAATTGTGGTGGTGCTGATAACAGGTACAACTAAATTAAAGTCTTTGTGTGCAAGCTCCTCCTCATTGCCGAGTATCTCATCTGCGATAGAGAGCGCCTCAGTGTTGCCGGCACTGTCGAGAAGCAATGACTGACTTCCAAATGAGAGAAGCAATGCAGCTCCAAGCACTAAGAGCATGACAGTCATTGCCACGAGCATCTCTATCGTCGAAAAACCTTTTTGCATTACCATAGTATTTGCCCCTCGGCGCCTATCGAGGTGGTGGCAATACAACCTGACGCATCGGACATGACGACATCTCCCGGCGCGCTTGAATCGCCCGAATATTCGGCAAACATAACGTCACTCAAGCCGCTCACCGCAAGGGCGGCGTCTTGCAGAGAAATATAATCGTTATTCTCGTCGTTGGGGTTGTACACTGCACCTTGAAAAATAATTAACTGCTTAGCGGTAATGTGCACGCCGTGCGGCACTCCACCCGTGCAGGCGCTGCCTACGCACACGGCACTCATGGCCTCGCTCCTTGCTTTTTGGAGCGCAGAGACAAGCGACGCCTGGTCGTCGATGAGAGAACCGCTTTGGTAACTTTCCATGCCAATCACGAGCGAGCACGCGCCCACCAGGGCAAACATCCCCAGCACGACGAGCACTTCAATGAGTGTAAACCCTTTAGGTGTGGAGATTTTGTGTGATGCCATAAATAGGGGTGATGATGGAGACGGCAATAAATCCCACAAGGAGCCCCATGCATACCATGAGCACCGGCTCGACAAGCGCGGAGAGTATTTTGGCGCGCTCGTCGACTTCGCCGCCGTAGAGGTCGGCCACATACATGAGCGCTTCGGAGAGCGTGCCGCTGCGCTCGCCCACCGCTACCATGTGTGCACAGAGCGGCGGGAAGTATGCGGCACGCGAGGCAAGATGAGTTGATATAAGGTCGCCGCGCGCCACCACCGCGCCGAGCGCCTCAAGCTCGCGCTTGTACACCAAGTTGCGCGTTGCCTCTGCTGCAACAGCCACTGCCTCGGAGAGCGTCATGCCGTTTTGTAAAAGAAGCCCCAGCATGCGGCTCGCATTTGAAACATAGTAGCTCTTGAGCATCGAGCCGAATGCAGGCGTCATAAGCAACGCGCGCTCAAACGCGAGCCGCACGCGTGTGCTGCGTTTGTATGCAACAACACTGCCTACCACAACGAGCGCAATGACTGCCGACAACAAAAGCCAATCGTGCAAGAGAAAAGAGCTTACCGCTACCACCACGCGGGTGCTGAGTGGCAGCTCCGCATGCAGACTTTTAAATATCGGCATGATTTTAGGAAACAAAAATAGTATTAAAAATATGGTAATGCCGAGTGTTGCAAGCGCAATCACTGCCGGATAGATAAAAGCGCCAAACACCTTTGACCGAAGCTGCTGTTTTTTTGTAAGCTCGACCGCCACATGCTCGAGCGCAGCGGGGAGCGTCCCACTGCGCTCGCCCACTTGCACCATCGAGACACAAAACTCTCCAAACACACGTGGGAAAGCGGCAAATGCACGCGAAAGTGTGCGTCCTTCCTCAACTTCGGCAAGCATGCGGTCAAACAGCATGCGTTGGTTGCGTGCCCCTGCTTGCGCGCGCAATATCTCAAGGCTCTCTACAAGCGAAATATCGGCGTTCATCAAATACGACAAACGCTTGCACAAAAAAATTTGCTCCTTTATACGCATACAAATTATTCGCGGACGACGCGCAAGACTTCCTCAAGCGTTGTCTCTCCGTTTTTTGCTTTTGCAAGGCCGTCTTCTTGCATCGTGACCATGCCGTGCGCAATCGCAATACTCTTGAGCTCAAGGGCCGGTGCTTTGCGTACGATAGCTTCGCGTATTGAGTCGTCGGCAACCAATACTTCGTTTATGCACACGCGGCCTTTGTAGCCGCTGCCAGCGCACGCTTCGCATCCCGCTCCTTTATATGAGCCGTCGCGCAGGCGTTGTTTGCAGTGCGCGCAAATTTTGCGCACCAACCGCTGGCCTATGGCGAGGTTGATAGTCGAAGCCACTAAATAGGCGTCAATTCCCATGTCGAGAAGCCTAGGCAACGTCGTAGCCGCGTCGTTGGTATGGAGCGTCGAGAGCAAAAGGTGTCCCGTGAGCGCCGTGTTAACCGCGATGGCCGCCGTTTCGGCGTCGCGTATCTCGCCCACCATAATACTGTTGGGATCTTGGCGCAAAATCGAGCGCAGCCCGTGTGCAAAGGCAAGCCCCGCACGCGGATTTACTTGGATTTGCTCGATGCCTTCGATGGCATACTCGATTGGGTCTTCAATCGTGACAATGGAAACCTCAGGCTCGTTGAGCATGTCGAGTAAGGTGTAGAGTGTCGTTGTTTTGCCGCTGCCGGTCGGGCCCGTGGCAAGCACCATGCCGCCGGGTTTTTGTATCGCGTTTGTTATTTTTTCTTGATTGCTTGGAGTAAAACCCAAATCGGCAAGCGAATATTGTTTTGCTTTGGAAGAAAGCAAACGCAATACCGCGTTTTCGCCATGATACGTGGGCATGATTGAGACGCGCACATCGACACACTCGCTACCAACCTCAAAACGAAAGCGGCCATCTTGGCCGGCAGCATGCTCATCGGTCCGCAGGCGCGAGAGCACTTTGACGCGTGCAATTACCTCGGGATGGATGTTTTTTGGAAACTCTTGCGCGTCGTGCAAGACGCCATCAACACGCAAACGCACACGCACCGCGTGCGGAAGCGGGTCAATATGGATATCAGAGGCGCCGAGCCGGTGCGCCTCATGGAGAATTTCGTCAACTAAAGAAATAACAGAAATGAAGCCCTCATGCATGGCGCCCGTTATACCAAAAAAATTTTACCTGTCTAGCCGGCGAAGTGGATGGCTATATAGAGGACTCCGGCGCCAAGGAGCGTCATCGCCGTGGTCATAAACTTGGGGTGCTGATGATGGCTCTCGGGGATGAGGTCGGATGCGCCAATGTATAAGAAGAAGCCGGCAAAGAGCGCGAGCAGCAGGCCGAGCGAATCTTCGGAGACCGAAAAGAGAAATGTAACCAAGACGCCAGCGACCGGTGCGAGCGCGTCGACAAGCAACCATCGCAAAGCTTTTTTAAATTGGCCGCCGTGGCGCATGACCACGTTGACCGTGTTGATCCCGTCGGAAAAGTCGTGCGCCAATACCGCCGCCGCTACCACGAGACCAACAGCGGAGGAAACCTGGAACGCGAGCCCGATGCCCACGCCATCGAGAAAGCTGTGGATTGAGAGCGAACCCGCGCGCACATGCCCGCGCGACTCCACGTGGTCGATATCCGCACCTTCGTGCGTGTGTCCATGTAATACAAGGAGACGGTCCATCAGGAGATATAAAAGAAATCCAAGTGCAACGAATGACACAATAGTTGAAAGCTCATGATTTTTGCTCGCAAGCTCGAGCGCCTCGGGCATGAGGTCAAAAAAGGCCACCGCTACAACCGCGCCGGCGCTAAATCCTAAAATAATATGCAAGCGGTCGCGAAGCTTGAGCGCCAAAGAGCCGCCAAGCATGGTGGAACAAAACGCCGCACAACCAATTAAAAATACTGTCATATATTATTTTGAGCATGCTCGGCACAGGCCGAAGAACTCCAAATTATGCGAATAAATACTTTTAAAATGCGAACTCTTAAGCGCCTTTTTTTGAAATGGCGCTAATGGACACCCCGCAACATCCTCTACCGCACCACACGCCGTGCACACCACGTGGTCGTGGTGGGCGCGGCCAAGTGCAAGCTCGTAATGCGCATGGTCGTGACCTAAGTCGACACGACGCACCAAGCCAGCCTTCGCAAAAGCCTCAAGCGCGCGGTACAACGTCACTTCATTGAGCTTTTTACCAAGCCGTTTTTGGATTTTGAGTACGCTGAGCGGTTCGTCTACGCGTGACAACACTTCGAGTAATTGCAGGCGCCCCGGGGTTGCCTTAAAACCCGCCGCCTTAAGCGCCGCTGTTAAATCTATCGTTGCATCCTTCATGCACCCATGGTATCACAAACGCAAATAACTTGCAATTATTTATCCACCCATGCTATAGTAGCAAATGCAAATAAATTGCGTTTATGAAAGTGGCATTTTTAGGCAAAGGAGGCTCCGGCAAATCGACTGTTGCCACCGCCCTGGTGCGACACTTGTATGCACACGGCATGCGTGTGCTTGCCATTGATGCCGATCACAATATGGACCTCTCATACAACTTGGGCGCAGAGCCTTCCCTCTTTTTAGGAAGCGACCCCGACTATATTAAAGAATATGTCGGTTCGAAGCGTACCGGAACCTACGGAGACGCTTTAAAAATCGGCAGAGAAAAAGGCGTGACATTTGCGCTCTCGCCTGCCGATGCATTTACTGCACACGTATCGGTGGAACTCGAAAACGGCTTGCGGCTCATGACCGCTGGCCCGCACACCGAGCGCGTGCGCTCGCAAGAGGCGTGCAGCCACTCGCTTGCGGCTCCGCTTAAGGTGTATCTCCCCTTGCTCAAACTTAACCTAAACGAAGCGGTTGTCATAGACGAGCGCGCGGGCACCGACCCAGTGGCAACCGGTATCCTCTCAGGCGTCGACTTGGCCGTGGTGGTGCAGGAGCCCACTATCAACAGCAAGCGCGTAGCCGAGCAAATTACTCACGAGCTCAAACTTGCGGAAGTGCCTTATATCGTCGTCGAAAACAAGCGCGGTGGGATAGAAGAAGATACCAAGCGAGCCATAGAATCAATTTTGCTTCGAATGCGGTAAGCGATTAGCTCACCGCTCGACCGGTGGGCTAATCGCTGGCCACATAGGGTGTCCGGCATGTTCTTTGGAGAAGCGGCATGTCGTTTCCATCGGTAGCGCGATACATCGCGCGGGGTTTGAGCGATACCGAAGCTTTGCTCGCGGCAGTCAAAGAAGACTGCTCTGAGGCGGTGGCATATCTGCATTGCAAGGCGCACGAGGCACAAAACGCCGGCAAGCCGGTGCTTTGGAGCGAAAACCCCAACTCCAAGCTCGGCAAACAGCTCATCCGCATCCATGCCTCGGATGCGGTGCGCCCTCTCGTACAGGAGCGCATTTGCCACGGTATGGAGCTTGCGTTTGTTAATTGCTGCAGCGGCCAAGTCGGCGGCGACAAAAAAGATCCTGCTGCCCTACTTCGGTGGCAGATTGAATGCCAGGCCGGCCCCGTTGCCTACGCCGATTGCTAATGCATGTGGCTATGCCCGTGCGTATGCCCCTCGCCGCTTTTGCGGCGGGGGTTTTTATTATTGGAGAGCATATACACCGCAACCAGTGTAGTGATCGGCACCGCGAGGATGAGGCCTATTGATCCTATCATCATGCGCACTATCTCGGTGGCAAACACCTCTTGGTTGACGGTGACCCAAAAATTTAAATTTGATTCTTCAAAAAGCAAAATGAGCGGGAGCGATGTGCCCACATAGGTAATTGCCAGCGTGTTAACCAAGGCACCTATATGCTCGCGGCCGATGCGCATCGCTCGCGCAAACACATGCCGCGGATGCGCTCGTTTTTCATCATCTGCACCCATGGCAAAGAGCTCCTCCACTGCCACCGCCTGGCTGATAGCCGCGTCGTACAAAACGCCGAGGAGACCAATCATCATGCTACCGAGGAGGAGGCCAACAAAGTCGATTGAGCCGCGCGTATCAAAGTTGAGATACGTTGCTTCCTCGCTGGTAAAGCCGGAGAGATGCGCCCCGTGTATTGAAAAATATGACAGAAGGCCGGTAATAATGATGGTGGCTATCATGCCCACCACCGCGGCCGTGGTGGCGCGATTAAATCCGTGCGTTATGTACGAGCCCAATATAATAATGAGCGACGAAACACCTACACTTACCAAAATGGGCGAGTAACCGTGCAAAATGCCCGGCAAAAGCAGGTAGCCAATAAAAAAGAAGCTGGCTATCAGCGCAAGCAGGCCGCGCATCCCCTGTTTGCCGCCGATGATAAAAAGAAAAACGACAAACAGCCCGATTAAAAACTCCAACACCGGCAGGCGGTACGGGTCGGACACCGAGTAAAAGTCGATGCCCTCGCCGGTATTGACCGTGTGCCTAAAATAAAACACGTCGCCCGGCTTCATCATCAGATAGTCGTTGTCGACCTGTATCACCTGCCCAATGCCGGAGCCTTCAAGCAACTTGGCTTTGATGGTTTGGTACGGCGAGCTGGTGTCGGTGCCGGGGATTTCCTTAACCGTTGTGCTCCCTACGCTCAAAACCTGCGCCTTAATATACGTAACGACATCGTTGAGGCCGTCGGAGGTTACTTGCGTTTGATCTCCTTGGCTCGCGTCGCCGGAGTCTTGTGCATGCGCAAGCGGCGCCGCATTACCACACACAAAAAAGGCGCACAGCAAAAGGGTTCCCCATATACACACCCTTTTATTGGTGGCCTTCATTGCCTTGTAGTATACGCGTTAGTTGCCAAGCGAGGTGCGGTCCACCTCTTGATGAAGACGCTGCTCTTTTTCTTTAGCGTCGAGCTTTAAGTTCTCCGCGCGCCATCCCACTTGGTTGGCGTAGAGCTGCATAAGCGAGCCCGTGCCCGCCACCGCCAAGAAAAAGATGACCGACCATGCCCACGGAAAGATAAAATAAGCTACGACAATCACGAGCGCCGACCAAAATCCGATGCACCATGGGCATGCAAGAAGATCGCGTATCGTGCGCATCACTCCCGTCTCGGCGTGCTGGAACAGGTCGCGGAACCAGCGGCTGATTTTGTCGTATACCACGAGGCGCGTAATGCGGAACGACGCGAGCGCCATGAGGAGCGCATCAAACGGCGACACGGAAACGAGATAGCCGCCGCGCACCGCCTTCATGAGCCACAAAGCGCCCGCGAGCACTCCTATAAAAAGAATAGAAAAAATAAAGTTCCAAAAATTCTGCCCGTCGCCTTCATGATGTGTGTCCATTCCCACATTTTACAACAGATTGTTAAAAGAAAAAGGCGCCCGCCGGTAAAACCGTGAGCACCCTTGTTGTTGCCAATCTTATAACTTCAGTCTCATAGCGATAACGCCAAACATGGCGCCCCCAAAAAAAACAGTAAATTCGTGGGCAAATTCGACGTAATTAGAGACAGATGCCGCAAACTTAACGCCAAACACAACGTCAACCCCTGCGACGACTGCGGCGTAGAAGAGCAGATAAACGAACAAACCGAGGAATTTCATCGGACTTCTCTTTGTTAAGGAGGGAGGAACGTTATTCCCTTTCTTACAGTACATCTGACACCATGCCGTTGTCAAGTCGTCAAGATGCTCTAAAACTGTTGGAAACAAACGGTTTTTGCGGTGGGAAAATGGGGTATATTTTTGGGCTTATTTCACCTAAAACTCACTCAAAACACACCTGCGGATGCTCGTTTTGCAAAATAAGTGTTGATTTTTTGCAAAAACATTTCCGACTGGCTTATACACATAAGAAATTAACACACCAGAGAGGTATAATTGAGATTCCCCTCAAAAAAACGGCAACGGGATATTACATTTTTTAAACCATTATTAAGTAGGCACCCCTGTATGGCAATTACGCAAAAGATTAAGAAGCGCAACGGCGAGATAGTAGATTTTTATCCTGCAAAAATTACGGTTGCCATACAAAAGGCATTTGCCGCAGTGCTTGGCGACTCGCACGATGCCGACGCCTCCGACATCATGCGTGTGGTTGTCGATGCTATCGACCTCAAGTTTGGTAACACCGCTTTTATACCAAGCGTCGAAGATATCCAAGATTTGGTAGAGACCGCACTCATGGAGCGTGGCTATTTTAACGTCGCCAAAGACTACATTATATATAGGTACGAACACGAGAAGAAACGCGAGGAAAAAAAGCAGGAAGTGGCCGAAAAGATAGACGAAAATGCCCTGTTTATCACCAAAAGGGGCGGTGCCAAAGAGTATTTTAGCGAGGCAAAGCTCACGCGGACGCTACTCCGCGCTGCGCATGGCTACGAGACTGTTGTTGATGTGCCGGCCATTGTTGGCCGCGTTCGCACCGAGCTCTACGAAGGCATCTCAACCAAAGACATACACGAGGTGCTCATCATGGTAGTGCGCTCGATGATTGAGCGCGACCCGGCGCACTCCACCGTGGCTGCGCGTTTGCTACTCCAGTCGATGTACAGCCAGGTGTTTGGCGAGCATGAGCCTGCAAAAGTTGAAGAGGCTCAAAAGAGCGCGTTTATACAAACAATAAAGCGCGGCGTGCAGCTCGGGCAGTTTAACCCCGAGATGGCCGAGTTTGATTTGCCCAGGCTTGCCGACGCACTCGCGCTTGAGCGCGACGGCGAGTTTAAATATCTCGGCCTTCAAACATTGCAAAGCAATTATCTTTCCAAAGAGCACAGCAATCGCAAGCTCCTCGAGACGCCGCAAATCTTTTGGATGCGCGTCGCGATGGGCATTGCCTTGGCTGAGAAAACTCCGGAGGAGCGCAACCGCTATGCTGTTGAGTTTTATGAGGCAATGAGCACGATGTATTACACGCCGTCCTCCCCCACGCTCTACCACTCGGGGCTCGTGCGCGCACAGCTCTCCTCGTGTTTCCTCTCCACTGTCTCCGACGACCTCCACGAAATATTTAGAAACTACTCCGACGGCGCACAGCTCCTTAAATATGCGGGCGGCCTCGGTGTCGACTGGACACCGGTGCGCGCCACTGGCTCGATTGTGAAGACTACCGGTGTCGAGAGCCAAGGTGTTATCCCATTTCTTAAAATCGCCAACGACGTGACCATCTCTATCAACCGCTCCGGCCGCCGCCGGGGCGCCGCCGCGGTGTATCTCGAGTATTGGCACGCCGATATCGAAGACTTTATCGAGCTCCGCAAAAACACCGGCGACGAGCGCCGCCGTACGCACGACCTCAACACCGCCACCTGGATACCCGACCTCTTTATGAAGCGTTTGCAGGAGGACGGCTACTGGACGCTGTTTTCGCCATCCGATGTGCCCGATTTGCACGACCTCTACGGCCGCAAGTTTGATGAAGCCTATGTCCGCTACGAGCACATGGCGGAAGAGGGCAAAATCCCCATGTTTAAAAAAGTCCGTGCTGCCGATTTATGGAAAAAGCATTTAACGATGCTCTTTGAAACAGGCCATCCGTGGGTCACCTGGAAGGACCCGAGCAACGTGCGCTCGCCGCAAGACCACGTGGGCGTGGTGCACTCAAGCAACCTTTGCACCGAAATTACGCTCAACACGAGCGCCAACGAAACCGCGGTGTGTAACTTGGGCTCGCTCAACTTGGCAAAGTTTGTCGAAAACGGCGCCTTCAATCGCGATGCAGTAGCGCGCGTGGTGCCGATTGCTATGCGCATGCTCGACAACGTCATTGATATCAACTACTACCCCACCGAGGACACCAAGCGCTCCAACATGCGCCACCGGCCGGTGGGCTTGGGGCTGCGCGGCCTGCAAGATGTGCTCTACATGCTCAACATTAATTTTGACACCGACGAGGCAGTGCGCTTTAGCGACGAGAGCATGGAGGCAATAGCCTATCATGCCATCCTCGGCTCGGCACTCCTCGCCAAAGAGCGCGGCACCTACGAAACCTACAAAGGCTCCAAGTGGAACCGCGGCATCTTGCCGCAAGACACCATCACGCTCCTCGAGCAAGAGCGCGGCACCGTTATAGAGGTACCCCGGCACGAGACGCTCAACTGGCAGCTTGTGCGCGAGGCCGTGCGCACGTGGGGCATGCGCAACTCCAACACGATGGCCAACGCGCCGACCGCATCCACCGCCAACATTGCCGGCTGCTACCCAACCGTGGAGCCCATCTACAAAAATCTCTACGTTAAGAGCAACATGGCCGGCGACTTTATGGTGGTCAATGAGTTTTTGGTTGACGATCTTAAGCGCCTCGGGCTCTGGAACGCCGACATGCTCGAGAAAATAAAATATTACGATGGCTCGATACAGCAGATAAGCGAAATCCCGCTTGCCTTGCGCGAAAAGTACAAAGAAGCATTTGAGATAGAGCCGCAGTGGCTTATCAAAGCTGCCGCTTACCGCGGCCGCTGGATAGACCAGTCGCAGTCGCTCAACATCTTTTACGGCGGCACCTCCGGCAAAGTACTCTCCGAGATATATCAATACGCATGGAACATGGGCCTCAAAACCACCTACTACCTGCGCACCATGGGCGCCTCACGCATCGAAAAGTCGACCGTCAACTTGGCCAAGTTTGGGGGCACCTCTAAGGGCGACAACGCAGTCTCTAACAATCAGCCCGTTGCCTCGACCGTTATTATTGAGGAGACTATAGCGGTCTTGCCGCGCCAGTCGCACGAAGAGCCTTCGATGGAGTTTAAAGGTGAGTCGGTGCTCTCGCCAATAATTATTAAGGAGCCGGTAGTCTCAAAAGGCCTGCCTACCGGCAACGCAGGCGTCCCCATGTTTGGCGATGCAAGCACCGCGGTTACCAACCGGCCAAAAATAGAAATAATCGGCGAAGCATGCGAGAGTTGTTCGGCTTAAATTATCACTTTACGTTTCAATCTATTCTGATATATGGGAATCATCAACGGAGGTTCGAGCACCGACCCTAACAAAATACTTCCGATGAAGTATCAGTGGGCGCGCACCCATTATAAAAAAGGCGTTGCCAACAACTGGGTGCCCGAGGAGGTCTCGATGCAACAAGATGTCGAGCTGTGGAAGAAGCAAGGCGGCTTAAGCGAAGACGAGCGCCGTATGATTATGTGGAACCTTGGTTTTTTCTCCACCGCGGAGAGCCTCACGGCCAACAACCTCGTGCTTGCCATCTATCGCCACATCACCAACCCGGAGGCGCGCCAATATATTTTGCGCCAAGCGTACGAGGAGGCGGTGCACACCGACACGTTTATTTATTGCTGCGACACGCTCGGCCTCAACCCAGACGAGGTGTACAAAATGTATCAAACGATTCCCTCGATACAAGACAAAGACGACTTCGTGGTCGACATGACCAAGAGCGTCTTTGACCCGACCTTTAACACGGTTGGCACCGAAAACATCCAGCGCTTTGTGCACGACTTGGTGGGCTACTACGTTATCATGGAAGGCATCTTTTTTTATGCAGGCTTTGCGATGATGCTCTCCATGCTCCGCAAAAACCGCATGGTGGGCATTGGCGAGCAGTTCCAGTTTATCCTCCGCGACGAGTCGGTGCACTTGGCCTTTGGCGCCGACCTTATCAACACTATTGTGCAGGAAAATCCGGAGATTTGGACGCCGGAGTTTAAGCAGATACTCACCAAAAACATCATGCGTGGCGTTGAGCTCGAAAATAAATATGCCGACGATGCGCTCCCGCGCGGCGTGGTGGGGCTTGTGCCCGCAAGCGTCAAGCAATATGTCGAGCACATTGCCGACAGGCGCCTTGAGCGCATCGGCCTTGAGCGGCAGTATCACAAAGACAACCCGTTCCCGTGGATGAGCGAGATTATCGACATGCCAAAAGAGAAAAACTTTTTTGAAACGCGCGTCAACGAGTACAAAACCGGCGAACTCGATTGGTAAAAAATACCGCCCCAACAAGTGAGGCAGTTTATAGCATGTGCGAGAGTAACACAAAGATCAACAGAAAGAGTATTTCCCCAAGATCTCGGAGAAACGGCCACACATAGTGATAGAGCGCGAACAGCGCCGCGGCTCCTCCCATGAAAGCAAAAGATGCTGTTACGAGAGGAGATTTTCTTTCGATGTTAGCCATGAAGAACTCTCCTTTCCTCATAAGGATATCACTATCACTTGTTACCGCAAGGAATCTTCTACACTGTACTCGCCCACTTTGGTGCGGAGGATGTGGAGTGCGAGGGCTGGGACGCCCAACTGCTTGCCTACGCCGTTGGCTATCGAGCGCGCATAGGTGCCTGATGAGCACGATATAGTAATGGTGGCACAGGGGAACTCGCGCGTGCCGGTGGTTTTGAGCTGCTGCTTCCAGAGGCGCATTACCTCCTCTTGGCGGAAATCGCCATTGACCTTTTCGACACCGCTTTGTATGTAGGCAAGCAGTTGCGGCTCTTTTACTTTGTACACTTCGGTGAGGTTGATGTCGTAGATAGTGACCGTGCGCCGCGGCAAAATAAGTTTGTCCATCACCCCGTCGCGCGCCCATTGGAAGAGTGACTTCCCTTCGACTGTTTTGCTTGAGTATGGCGGATATTCTTGAGAAAGCATGCCGCGAAACTCGTTGAGTGCTACTTCAATTTTTTTGCGCGTGATGCCGAGCGGCTCGCCGCTCTCGGTTATCTTGCCGAGCACATCGTAGGTGTCGGTCGAAAATCCAAAAAGTACATCGAGTGTGTACTCCTTACTCATGTCCAAATACGCTTCTCGCCGATGATTGGCCGAGCCCACTAGGCACAGCATGACGCCCTCGGCCATCGGGTCGAGCCTGCCGGCGTAAGAGAGCACCTCGTGCTCAACATGCGGCTTTTGCTTGCGCAAACGCTCGAGGCGCTCACGCGGAGTCTCGCCCAGCTTTTTATACAGATTAACCACACTCCCAGACATGTTTGCAGCACTTTTTTCCTCTCCCATTTCTGCTACACTGTACACTATCATGGC
>DATKGU010000019.1:0-9115 GCA_035510635.1 Minisyncoccota bacterium
TTGCAGGTGGCTATCGCCGGAGTCTCGTCGAGCGTTGTCGTGCCTGCGCCACTTTGCCACCCGAGTGCCATTTGCTCGCCACTATCCGCCAGCTGATCGAAAGAGTTTATCTCCACATGTGGACCGGCACTCGTAGGAGCATCGTTCATGCGTTGGACAATAAAAAATCCCGAGAATCTGTCATCTAGCGTACTGTGTGGCGACATTGCACCTGCAAGCGGTATGTATTGCGAGCCGCCCTGTTCGGCATAGAGCGCCACATTAGAGAGATTGATTGCAAACGGCGTGCGATTTTTAAGTTCAAACCACTCACGCGCAGGATCTACCTTGTCGCCCGCCCACTCTATCTCGTTAATCACAACCGGCGAGGTGTACACATACACCGGCACAGTAGCCGATGTAAGTGGGGTGCTCGATGCATCGAGTGCAACAACTGCAAGCGTGCTACTTGCCTGGTCGGCGAGCGTGACAGTGGCAGATGTGCCGATGGTTGATGTAACTTTTGCGCCATTTACGGTGATGGTATAACCGGTTGCGCCAACAATGGGGAGCCAACTAAGCGTTGCGGTTGTTGTGGGGATAAGACAAAAACTATCACTCAGCGAGTGTGCACATTCTTGTACCGAAAGCACAGGCGCGGTGGTTGATGTATCAAAAAGTACCGGCGGAGTGCTTGAAGCTTTGGTGTTGTCGGTTGTGTCATCAGTAGTAGAGTCAGTTGTGTCTGTATCATCCGTATCACTCGTATTGATGACAGCTGTGTCATCATCTCCCGCAACAACTTGTTGAGAAGGAGTACTGCCGCCACCGCCCACTCCCACAATTGGTCCATTAGGGCTTGATGGAAAAAGGCTTGGCACAGTTGCAGAGGTTGAGGTTCCGAGCACCACGCCGCTTATAGAAGATTTTGGAGCAGGAGCAAGAGCCAAAGCAACCGCACTTCCTTGGTCAGTACCGAGCAACTCTTTTTTATCCTCCGAACTCAACCCCTCCAAACTCGAGCCATAGAGTTTGTTGATGATAGTTTCCGACTTTGCGTTCGTCGTTGTACTCGTGAGCGTGTTGCTCGTATTTACAACAGCGCTCTTTTGCGCGTCTTGCAGACCGACTACCGCATTAACAGCATCAGCCACAAGTGTCGTCGCTGTGTTAAACGCAAATGCGGACGCTTGCGCAGTGGCAACAACACCAACTTTTAGTGCCGTAGCGGTTGGGTCCGCAACAGCAAACAATACTTGCTGGCTTTGATATCCAAGGTCTGCAGACGGCGGTGTAAAGCAGTCACCTGTTGCTGATGCATCGGTTGGCACAAGCGCAGCAAGCTCACCGCTAATATCGCTGGTGATACGCCCCGGTATTTGTGCAAGATAGTCGCCGCTAAACGAGTGACCACCAAACATATATGCCTCCTCGGCAGGCGTAAGCGTAAGTGTAACGTTTGGAAACAGCGGTTGTATCACATTCTTCTCTCCATCTTGCAATGCAGTGGTAGCAGCGGCACTTACTCCGCTAATTACTTTATCGGTTGCCGAAGTAACATACTTGCCACCGCCCGCGACATAATCCATCGGTGTTGCAACTGCATACACACCAACAGCCTGCGTCGGTTCGCCGTGCGCAAGCAAATAGCTATACATTTCGTTGGCATAGTCGGCGCCCTGCGAGTGCCCAACAATAAGCAGTTTGCGCGTGGTTACCTCGGGATGAATCTGCATCAAGATGGTATCGAGGTCAAAGTCGGTTATTGATGTGTTGAGTTGTTGAGCAACACTTTGCAAAAGATCCCCGCCCCCGCCGAGGTGGGTGGGATTGTAGCCGAGACGAACAGTAACAGGTTGATTATTATATTGATAACCAAATTTAAACTGTAGAGCATTTGCATCGTTTTGTGCTTCATCTTCAGTATCCAAAATTCCATTCACAAACACCACCGTATAGCCTTGTGCCGAGCAGGAAGAGCCTTGGGCAAAGGCCAAGGCTGGGGTAATCATCAAAAATAAGCCTATAAATAAGGCTAATTTATTCATATAAATACTTATCTATATTACAAACGCGCTGACTTTAGTTCGAAAGTGAATTTAAGTCAATATCGCATAAATCCGTATCGGGTAAAGCATAGCTAGTTGTAAAACTATATGATTGATCTTTAGCACTATTGCGAATTTGAGTATTAAACACCAAATCGTCCACTTCTTTAGTTCTAGAGATTAAAGTCGCAAGATCTTTTGTAGGTATTGATTCACCTACACAAGCATATGCCCTCGATTGTTGTTCAGCCACAGCTATCCAGGTATCTGCATTAAAAACTTGAGTGAGTATCAATTGATCAGCTAATGCATATTGCAACTCGGCTGCGCGGATTTTTGCGGAGTGGGGATATTTTGCAAAAATCGCAAGCTCCACATCATCGCGGATGCCATTGTTGTTTTTGTCGAGGCCAGCAACCGTTGCATCGTTCTCCGGCTCATAGGGCTGGGGTGGCAAATTGGTGCCCATCACGTCGGCCATGGTTATTTTTTGCGCTTGTATATGTGCAACGGCATCAGCCGTGCGTTGCTTCTCCCCCACCGCCGGGAGGCGATAAATAACCAAAGCAATATAAGCCACCACCAATATGGCCAAAGGCCATTTAACCCACCTCCAAACTGTATGTAAAATCGTCATGCCTGCAAACTAGCAGGTATTTAAATCTGTGTCTACTGCCTTATTAGACCAAGTATGAGAATTGATTGCAATTTGGTGCAGATGTGTCACTATACGCAACACTACTATTATGAAACATAATATATCGCCTCACGAAGTTTCCCAAATAAAACAGCGAATTATCACTCGCTTCATTAAAAATGTAAAAGGTAAAAAAAGTAATACCAAAGGGTCAAATATTCGCCATGACGGGAAGGATGGTCATTGGCTTGAAAAACAAATGGGGGTTAAACACAATGCAAGTAATAAACCTGACATCGATGGGTTTGAGATGAAAAATAACACCACAAGCAAGACAACTTTTGGAGATTGGTCGGCTGATTATTATATATTTAGCAAAGATTCGTCTTATGGCATTACACGTAGTGAATTTCTTAAACTCTTTGGCAAACCAAATCTACAGAAAAAGGGTCGTCTTTCGTGGTCAGGTGAGCCGTGCCCAAAAATTGGCCCATATAATTCTTTTGGTCAAAAACTAACAATTGACAGCGGTGGAAACACTAGTGCCTTGTATAGTTTTAAGGCTGACAAAAGAACAAATAAACATAAATTAATTCCTAAAAAAATGCAGAGGGGCGTAATTGTTTTAGCAAAGTGGAATGCTCAATCAATGAAAAGAAAGCTGGAAGAAAAATTCAATCAGCTGGGTTGGTTTAAATGTGTAAAAAATAAAGAGGGTGTGTACACGCAAATTGTATTTGGAGACCCATACAATTTTAAAAAATGGATAAAAGCAGTACAGAGGGGCGTTGTATTTTTTGATAGTGGTATGTACGAGACCAACAAACGTCCCTACTCTCAATGGAGAGCGTCAAACGCCTACTGGGACAGTCTTATTACTTCAAAGTATTAGTTGACTGCAGCTGATTCACATACAAAATTAGCATCAAGTACCGATTTAATACTATCGGTTTTAATCTTTTCTATATCAATCTTCTTTATCTGAGTGCGACGAACGGGTTTGAGTTCCTCCATTGCCTTTATAACCTGTCCTGCAAGTGCCTTAATGACAGGCACGGCAACGCTATTACCAAATTGTTTATACGCTTGTGAGTCTCCAACAGGAATAACAAAAGTATCAGGGAACCCTTGAAGTCGAGCTGCCTCTCTCGGAGTGAGTTTTCTAGGATTTTTACCCTTTTGCTCTATTAAAATTTCAGAACCATCTTTGTAATATCTCGCGGAGATAGTACTTGTGTAAGGTGATTTCTTATTAAAAAGGCAATAACCAAATCCATAACCCTTTTCTTGGTGCTCCTTCTTTCTCCTTTGGTGCCCAGCCCACAGTTTGTCGGAGATTGTGTATTTAGCAGGTACGTTCTTTTCTAAAATATCACCCAGCACAGCAGGCTGCTTACATTTTTGTGGAAATTCAAACTTCGTTTTTCCAAGAAAGGCTACAATATATATCCTTTCTCTATTTTGTGGAACTCCAAAATCTTTTGCATTAAGCACCTGCGCATGGACTTCATACCCAAGATCCTCAAGGAGGGTCTTTATAATAGTAAAAGTATTTCCATTATCGTGGGTTTTAAATCTTTTAACATTTTCTAAAAACACAACAGGAGGCCTGTGGTAATTTAAAATTCGAGCGATATCAAAAAACAACGTACCCCGAGTATCAGCGAGACCCATCTTTTTGCCTGCCTGAGAAAATGGCTGGCAAGGAAAACCCGCAACTAAAACATCAAAGGCTGGGATCTCTTCTGCCTTAATTTTTGTTATATCTCCATAAGGTATTTCACCAAAATTAGCTTGGTAGGTCTTTTGGGCAGGAATATCCCACTCAGAGCTAAAAACTGTTTCTCCTCCGGCGCTTTCAAATCCAAGCCTAATACCCCCTATACCAGCAAAGAGATCAATCATTCGAAATGCAGGTTTTGTTTTTTTTGATTGCATAAAAAGAGTTGGTGCCTCAATCTTGGTAAGAACTTTCATACCCATACTATCATGCATGTTGGTTTTCAATTATCCTTCGTATTCTTCGCTTCTCAGCGGCACGATTTCGGGCGCGTAGGTGTTGGCGGGGATGACGCAGAGGACTTTGCCGGTGATTTTAAAGTTGTCTTTTAGGATGATGGGTTTGTACTTGGGGTCTTTAGACTCGGGATAGAGGATGATAACACCGTCCTTTTTTTCAAACCTTTTGACCGTGACCATGTCGCCTACAATTGCCGCAACCCTATCGCCGTTTTTAACATCGTTGGTAAATTGCACCAAAATGTAGTCGCCGCTGTGGATGCCCGCGTCGAGCATACTCTCGCCCACCGCGCGCACGGCCACTATCTCGCCGTTTTCCTCGACAATTTGTTTGTCGACTTCGATAAACTCGTCGTGCTGCTCCTCGGCAAAAACGCTGAGGTCGTCGCAACCGACATTGGCCACCACAGGGATAGACACCGTGCCCCAGCCGCCGTCGGCATTGCGGAGCTCGATGTTGCGCCATGCGTTTTTGCGCCGCACGATGTAGCCTTTGCGCTCCAAAATGTCCATATACTGCGCCACGGTGCGGAGTGAGGCAAAGCCGAGCGTCTTGCGCAACTGCTCGAGCGTGGGCGGCTCCTGCCACTTTTCAAAATGGCAGCGCACCGCGTCGAGGACCCGCTGCTGCTTAAAGGTGAGTAGATTTTGCATAATGGGTTGCAACACTTATATACACCTATAATAGCACTATTTTTGGCTTGCAATACACACAATACACAAATCTGTGGATAACGTAAAAAAGCCTTAGCTGATGCGGATTTTGCGCAAGGCGGTGCGAACCTCTTTCCAATTGGGGACTTCCTCAGCCACCAAGGCCCAAAACTTTGTACTGTGATTAAACTCTTTAAGATGACAAAGCTCGTGCACCACAATGTAGTGTGCCAACTCAGGCGGCAACTTTACGATGCGATAATTAAAACCTAAGTTGCCGCGGGAGGAGCAGCTCCCCCACCGCGTGCGCGCGTTGCGGATAAAAACTTTTTTGTAGACAAAGCCGTAGTGCGCGTTGGCGCGCGCCAGGTGCTCTTGCACCATGGCGCGCGCGGCCGCGCCGAGCATCTTGTGCTCGGCGCGGCTTTTGCGAGTCGATCGCTTTTTAATTGTGCGGCGGCGCACTACCCTAAACCACAACATCGCGCACTAGTGGTGATGCTCGTGTTTGGTGAAGAGCTCGTGGAACGCGAGCTTGGCAACGGCAAACAGATAAATAATCTCGAGGATACCGAGCGTGTTAACAAAAAGCAGTATCACAAACCACCACGCATCGCCGCGGCGGCCGGAGTGCCACAGAGCCAACCCCTTCCAAAAGATCGACCAAAGCGCTGCCAGCACTATCAAACTCAAAAGCGGCGCAGACCAAAAAGGCATATTGATAAACCACCCCTGCTCTCCCCAATGATGCATATACATACCCCAAGTATACACCTGGGTTTAGTCGGCTTCCTCGATTAACCCAAGCTTTATGAGTCTTGAGTGAATTGAACCTTTTTGGCGGCCAAACTCTTTTTGGAGTTGTGCGGGAGTACTGCCCGCCTCAAACATCTCTTTTAATTTGTCGTCATCATCCTCGCTCCATGGCCGATAGGCGTTGGGGTGTTTTTCTCTCAATTTGGCGAGCCGATCGCCCGTGCTTTTGTGCGCCGCAACTTCTCCCATCACGGCTTTGGCAATGGGCGTTGCATCAAGCGAGCCGCCGCATGCGGTTAAAAAGTTGTTGTGCATTTTTTGCAAATCATCGGCCTGGATTTTATCAAACGCGATCGATGCCTCGTCGCTCGCCTCTCGAAACTCCTCGTCCTTTGCAAGCACCTCGGGATGTACCTCAAACGCGCGACGGTTCCATCCCAATAAATAGAGCCCTTCGAGCGAGCGCACGCGCGAGAGCGCCACATAGCCTTGGCCATACTCAAACACTTGGCTCAAGTCCATCACGGCCTCGTCGAGCGACATGCCTTGGCTTTTGTGCACGGTAATAGCCCACGCGAGGCGCAGCGGCAGCTGGCTGATGCTCCCGCGCACCACGCCTCCCTCCTCAACGCTCCACTCCATCGGCTCTACCAAAATGGTGCGGCCCTCGCGCGTTTTAACGGTAGGATAATTGTTGTACGAGCTAAAGCCGGTGACCGTGCCGAGTGTGCCGTTTACAAAACCTTCTTTGGGATTGTTTTTGGTAAACATGACCGACGCGTTGAGTTTTAAAAACAGCGCCTCGGGTGAGAGGCAGCTTTTTTTGAGCGCCGCGACAATCGCCGGCGTGCCGCGCCCTTCCATGACAAAACTTTTTGGCGAGCCTTCAAGATTGCCGAGCTGCCACTCGTTTATTTTGTCGACATCGGCGTTGTGCGAGTAGAGCTTGGGCGCTCGGGCGGGCGCTTTGCCACGCTCGATTTTGCGCGACTCGATGTGCTCCATGTGCTCCTCTCCAAATTGATTGCGGCGGATTGCCGAGAGCACGCTGAGAAACGCGCCGCTCTCTTGGCGATGTTGCTCGGTGAGGTAACACACGATTGGGTTGGCGCGCTTCCACGCCGCGGAGGAGTACGCAAAGCGCGGCACCTCGGCTCCTACTTGAAACATACCCTCGGCGTCGACCTCGGGTGTGGCATCGCGCGCAATAATGGGCGGCAGTTGGAAAAAGTCGCCGACAAACACCACCTGCAATCCACCAAACGCTTTGGCACTGCCAAACACTTCGCGGCATACGGCGTCGACCATCGAGAGTGTGTCGGGGCTAAGCATTGAAACCTCGTCGATGATTAAAATTTTGGTGCGGCGCATGCGCTTGACCACGTGCTCGGTCGAAGCAATCCTGTCGAGGTCGTATTGGCTAAGCGTGCGCTTGATGCCGATGCCTGCCCACGAGTGTATGGTGAGGCCGCCGATGTGCGTGGCGGCAATGCCGGTTGATGCGGTGATGGCGGGCTCCACACCGTGCTCACGAAGCCAGCGGGTAAACTCGTTGACCGTGTGCGACTTGCCGGCGCCCGGCTCGCCGGTGAGAAAAACATTTGCGCCCGTTTTGAGTATGGTGAGAGCCTCGGCTTGAGTCATAGAGGCCATGCTACCTCACTCTGCCCGCGCGAGCAAAAATAAGTGTATATGTTTTTACTGACTAAGCACAAGCGAGTGGCGGATAGCGTCAAACTGAGTGAGCAATGCTTGTTTGTTAAACGCAGTGACCATGCCCGGCGGATAGTTGCCTATCTGGCTCGAGTGGATAAAGTAGCGCACTGCGGTGCACGCGCTCGAGCCCGGTATGGCATACACTGTTTCGCTGTAGAGATTACCCGCGCCCGCGCCGCCGCCCTGGGCTACCGAGTAGTCGACGCCGTTGTCGCTAAGCGTGCTCGTGCTCATTGTTTGGTCGCCCAAAAAGAGGCTTGCAGTGCATTTGGCGGCATCTTTTGGCAATTGCTCGACGCTCACATAGCTGTCGCTCGAGAGATTAGTGCCGGTGGCAATTGAAGGGTCGATAGTAAATTTAACGCCTGCAATATCTTTGCCGGGACCGAGCTCCTGATACACATACGGCGCGGTCATGCTGTAGCCTTGCGGATATTTTATAGAGTAGCCGAGCGTCGAGGAGGCCAAAAAGTGCCAGTTGTCCTGACCGCTTATGTCGCTGAGTGCAACGCAGTTGGCAAATGTCTGCGGGGCATTGCTGCTGGTGCCCTCGGTGATAAACGCGGTGTTGCCTTTGCTCCAAAATACAAGAGACTCGTCGGCATTGGCATAGCGGATGCCCGAGCCGGAGATTGTTTGCGGCAAAGTCATTGCACGGCCGTCGCTGAGCGTGAGCGCGACGCTCCCGTTTGGTGTCGGCGGTGTAGTGGAACTAGCTTGCGCGGCCTGCGACGAGCCAGTGTAATAGGTGGCAACTATCGTTTTACTTGCATCGCACGCATACGTTACCTTTGCAGTTTCTTGCTGCTCGTTTGCTCCTTTATTTGAGCCAAGAAACGGCGCGAGCCACGAGGCATCGCGGTTGTACCACAAAAACGCGCCAATAAGAACGATTACAATAAGCAACAAAACACCGGAGATTTTACCTTTTTGCATAATGTTGATACTAGCGCATATTCATGAAGAAACAAGGAAAGTGCTAGAAGCCGAGCGCCTCGTTGACGAGGATGAGGTGCACTTTGCGGCCGGTCCATGCGGGCTCTTTGGCAAAAATAAGAACCTTAGCGATAGTACTGCCCCCCTGCCCTGCGTCCTTCATACGCTTGTCCTCAAGCGGGAACACATGGGTTTTGAGACGATCAAACGCATCAGTGAGTGCGGGTACAATTTTTTGTGCGCCGGCCACCAAAATAATATTTTTTGCATCAAACGCGAGCGCCGGCAACTGGCTGCCCGACGCAGAGGCAATAAGCAACTCGCCGTCTTGGGTTACAGCATGTGCGCTGCCCAAGTAAAAGTCGGACAT
>DATKGU010000020.1:0-4325 GCA_035510635.1 Minisyncoccota bacterium
ATGCGGCTTTTGCTTGCGCAAACGCTCGAGGCGCTCACGCGGAGTCTCGCCCAGCTTTTTATACAGATTAACCACACTCCCAGACATGTTTGCAGCACTTTTTTCCTCTCCCATTTCTGCTACACTGTACACTATCATGGCAGAAAAGGATAAAACGAGGCAAAAATTATCGACCGAACCGTACAAAGGTGTGCGCGATTTTTATCCGGCTGAGTACGCTACGCTCTCATATATTTTTGATACGTGGCGCAAAACGGTGGAGAAGGTTGGCTACGTCGAGTATGAAGCTTCCATCTTGGAACCAAGCGAGCTCTACAAAGCAAAAGGTGCCGAAAATGAGGAGATGGTCAACGAGCAAACATACACGTTTGTCGACCGCGGCGAGCGCGAGGTCACACTCCGCCCCGAAATGACCCCAACCGTGGCGCGCATGGTCGCAGCCAAGAGGCGCGAGCTTGGCTTCCCGCTCCGCTACTACTCGATACCAAACGTGTTTCGCTACGAGCGGCCGCAACGCGGCAGGCTGCGCGAACACTGGCAGCTCAACGTCGACCTCTTTGGCAGCCACTCGCCGTATGCCGATGCGGAGATTGTCGGCGTTGCATATGAAATCATGCGCGCATTTAAAGCCACCGAGGATGATTTTGTCATTAAAGTTGGAAGTCGTGTATGGCTCGATAAACTAGCAAAAGAACTTGAGCTTGATAAGAAAAGGGAGCAAGCGTTTTATCGTTGTCTTGACGCAAAAGGCAAATTAGACGCTGACACATTTAAAGCAAAACTAGAAGAAATTGGTTTACCTAGCAATGTCTTAATCGGAGAGCCCCCTGCCGAGATTGCAAACATGATTAAAGAGTTTAGCGATGCAGGTATCAACAATATTGTATGGGACCCTTCTATCGTCCGCGGTTTTGCCTATTACACCGGCATGGTGTTTGAGGTGTTTGATACGAATCCCCAAAACAGCCGCGCACTCTTTGGCGGCGGCCGTTACGACAATCTCACCGCCATGTTTGATGACGAGGCCGTAACAGGCGTTGGCTTTGGCATGGGCGATGTTACGATGCGCGACTTCCTTGAAGTGCGAAGGCTTGTACCGGCATATGTGCCGCCAACACAGCTCTACATTGCCGTGACGTCGCCCGAGCTTGCGGGGCAAGCGCAAACGCTCGCAGGCGAGTTGCGCCAACAAGGCGTCAACGTAGCCGTCGATTTTGGCGACAAAAAGCTTGGCGACCAAATAAAAACAGCAAGCAAGCACAGCATTCCATATCTTATGGTAGTTGGCGACAACGAGCTTTCATCAGGCACGTTTGTAGTGCGCAACCTTACAACCGGCGAGGAAACATCGCTCGCAAAGCACGACTTAGCAAATTTCTTCCTCAAATAAATGAAGCGTATAACCTTTGACATCGAAACCATAGGCGACTTTGGCAATAACGGCGACTTTTCAAATCTTGAGGTTACCGTTATTGGCGTGCACGACTCGGAAACCGGCGAAGTCACCGGCTACTTTAAAGAAGACTTACCAAAGGTTTGGCAGATTTTTGAGAGTGCCGACATGGTAGTGGGCTATAACTCCGAGCATTTTGACATCCCGATACTCAACAAATATTACGCAGGCGACCTTACCAAAATAAAAAGCGTCGACCTCCTCAAAGAAGTCAAAAACGTGCTTGGCCGCCGGCTCAAGCTCGACAACTTGGCCGAGGCCACGCTCGGCAAAAATAAAAGCGGCAACGGCATGGAGGCCGTGGTGTGGTGGAAGCAGGGGCTTTACGACAAAGTGCGTGAGTATTGCCTCGATGATGTGCGTATCACTAATGAGCTTTACGAGTATGCCAAAAAGAACGGCAGCCTCAAATACAAAGACTACGACGGCGTCCGCGAAATAAAACTCGACACCAGCGGCTGGGAAACCCCGGACAATAAAGGCGCCATAACCTACACGTTGCCCTTTTAAATAAAAAAGACCCCCTAATTCCCCGCAATTTTTTTGCAAAGTTTCAGAGAGTCGAGAGTTTGAGAATCAGCGAGATAGAATCTGGTAGCTAGGATCCCACCGCGTCGGATCCATAGTTGGAACTGCTACGACAAGCCAACCTCTACTGACGGTTTGCCAGTAGGCGCTCACGGCCCAGAGAATTCCTTTCACGCCGCGAATGTAAGCGACGTTGGCCTTTCCATTAGTGAGCAAGACACCCTTCTTACCCTTCCCCTGCTTCGATAACAGGGCAAAAAACTGGCCGAGCCTAATCTCACATTTATCCGCAAGCTCCTCAATAATAGGCAAGTCGGACGAGTGTGCGAGTAGCTTGTGAACTTTAATGTTAGTAGCTTCGCAGCCACCTTCGGAAAGTCCCAACAAGTTCTCCTTGAAGTTATCGCCGAGACTGCAGATCCGCACGGCCGCCTTCTGGGTATCGACCTTAAAGTGATCGCTGGCCGTGAAGATCTTGGTTGCCGCGACCGACACGGTCGTCACGAGTTTGAGGAGTTTCTTGGGTTCAACTTCGTCGATCTTGAGCGGTTGAGCTTCTACAATTTTCAGCTCATCGCGCAGGAAGCGTAGCGCACCCTGGTGCCCGCCGAGTTTCTTGACGATTGCGTTCATCTGGCCGCCAGTAAGGTCTGCCATTGCAAAACGGTCTTTCAACATGGTCATCTCCTTGGGCTCAGTTGCCCATTGGATTGTCCTCTCATCCGAGGAGGAGTCTGGCGAGTGGTTTCGCCACAGCGAGGAGCGTCTTACAAAGGCGCTTTTCGCTGCAGCGAATATACTGATTCCCTATCAAAGAACTGCGGTCTAAAATACAACGTTGGCGCACTCTAGTCAAGTCTATTGCCAGTTGAGATAAGCAGGTAAAATAAAGTCTATAACTCTATATACATTATGAAATCACAATATTTGCTTCCTTTAACAATTGTCGTGGCAGGTCTCATCATTGCCGGTGCGGTTTTTTTGAGCGCTAAAAACGGCACACCTTCTAACAACAATGGCAGCCAGCAAGCCACCAACTTCCGTGCTGTAGACTCTACCGACCATACCCTCGGCAGCCCCAACGCCACCGTGCAAGTTATTGAGTATGCCGACTTGGAGTGCCCATATTGCAAAGTATTTGAGACAACCATGCATCAGGTAATGAGCTACTACGGCCAGAGCGGTCAAGTGTCGTGGACATATCGCCCGTTCCCTCTTACACAGATACACTCCAAAGCGCCTAAAGAGGCCGAGGCAGCCGAGTGTGCAGCCGACCAAGGCGGTAACACGGCGTTCTTTAACTACACAGACCAAATCTACAACAACTCTCCGCTCGAAAATGGTCTCGACCTTACTCAGTTGCCGGTATTTGCGAAGAACATTGGGCTTAATGTAGACACCTTTAACACCTGCCTTAATAGCGGTAAGTATTCGCAAAAGGTACAAGACAGCTACAACGAAGCCATTAAAGAGGGTGGCACGGGCACGCCATTTATCCTCATTACTAAACCAGGCTCGACCGACGCCATCGTGCTCGAGGGCGCACAACCGTACGACTCGATGCGCGCCGCAATCGACCAGCTCCTTGGCAGTGCTGCCTCAACGAGTGCAGCCTCCACCAGCGCCGCCACTCAGTAAAAATTATCTGTCAGGCCTAAAGTGAGCGTCGTAGTCCTCGGGCTCAAGGTTGATGCGATAGATATCGAGCGAGTTCTCGCCCTCAAACATATCCGACGGATTGGGTAAAAACACCTTGGTGTTAGCAAGCACCGTGGTTGCGTCCCGTACGAGCCGGTTAAAGATAATAAACTCTTCGCGAAATTGCCGGAAGTCGATAACGTAGCGGCGCATTTGCGGCGAGCCGTCGGCATTGCGGGATATTTTGCACTCCTGCACAATAAACCGCCGTACCGGCTTACCAAACTCTTTTTTAACCGTGTAGTAATTAAAAATTGCCTGAAAGATAAACAATGATTTATCGGCTTTGTACGGGCTAAACGCCGCAACAAACTTATGGTCAACGATATCAACACCGCGCGGGTCGACTTTGCTTTGCACCACTAAGTCGGAGACGGCCTTTATGGGGAGCGGCAAGCCCTCCACTTTGGCCAGTGCCGCCACCTCGACCCCGAGCACTTTGTACTTTGGGGGCCGCGCTAAATAAAAGCCAACCGCTTGCAGGTACTCGCGCTCCATCGATTCGCGCTTTTGTTTGCGCGCGCGATTAGAGTGCACCTTTTTGCCAAAGTTGATTTCAAAATCGGGTACATTTTTGAGATACTCGAGCCCGAGTTGTATAGCGCCCTCTTTATCTATCCCGCCATAAAAATGCTGGAGCGCGGTA
>DATKGU010000021.1:0-34443 GCA_035510635.1 Minisyncoccota bacterium
TGAGGATAATGGTGGTGCCGAGGTCGTTTATCTTTTTTAAAATTTGGACAATCTCAAACGTGTTGACTGGGTCGAGGTTGCCGGTGGGCTCGTCGGCGATGATAACGTCGGGCTGGTTAACAATGGCGCGCGCAATGGCTACGCGCTGCTGCTCGCCGCCCGAGAGCTCGCTTGGAAAGTTGTTCATCTTATCGCCCAAGTCGACAAGGCCAAGCACGTGCGGCACGTCGGAGCGTATCTCCTCCTCGGGCCTGCCGGCCGCCTCCATGGCAAAGGCAATATTTTCGTACGCGGTTTTGGCGGGGAGTAATTTAAAATCCTGGAACACCGTGCCGATTTTGCGGCGCAGGCCATTGATGCGGCTCATCGGCACCTCGTGCACATTGATAGACTCAAAAAAAACGGAGCCGGAGGATGGCTTTTCCTCGGCCAAGAGCATCTTGATGAGCGTGGTTTTGCCGGCGCCGGAGTGTCCGACAAACGAGATAAACTCGCCAGGCTCAACCGAGAAGCTTACATCCTCGAGCGCAACGGAGTTGTCGGCATATATTTTAGATACACGGTCGTAGTAAATCATTAGGATAGGGGGTAGGGTCTCGCCAATAGCCACTAGGAAAACAAAAGGCCCAAGCGATATTATACACCCGTCTTCACTAGTGGCTATTGGCTAGTGACTAGTGGCTAGATAAAAACGGCTCGATATTACCTGCAAGGACGCCTGCTGCGTCGCGCACCTCCACGCCCGTGCGGTGGTCTTTAACCATCTGGTACGGATGCAACACGTAGGAGCGTATCTGACTCCCCCACTCGATTTTAGATGAGTTGGTTGAGAGGTCGGCCACCTTTTCCTTCCGCTCGGCCTCGAGCTGATGCAAGAGTTTTGCTTTAACAATTGCCAAGGCTTTTTCTTTATTGGCGCCTTGCGTGCGCTCGCCATCGACATGCGCGCTTATGCCGGTTGGCACGTGCACGATGCGCACGGCGGTTTCGCGCTTGTTAACATTTTGACCGCCAGGGCCGCCCGAGCGCGCTACGGTAATCTCCAAATCTTTTTCGTCGAGCTCAATATCAAAAACTTTTTGCAACACTGGCAATACCTCCACCAACACAAACGAGGTTTGACGCTTGCTGTTGGCATTAAACGGCGAGATACGCACGAGCCTATGCACGCCGTACTCGTTTTTCAAGGTCCCGTATACATTTTTGCCTTCTATCTCCATCGAGAGATTGCGGTAGCCGCCGTGGTCGTTTTCGTTGGCGTGCAATACGCGCACGCTCCAACCGCGCTTCTCCACATAGGCGCGATACATGTCGTAGAGCATGCGCGCAAAATCCTCGGCATCATCGCCACCCGCGCCCGCAACCACGGTGATGATGGCACTGCCGCGATCGTAGGCGCTGCCGCCCTCGGCCTCCACTTTTAAATCTTGGAGTTCTTTGATAAGCGCCTGCGCCTCGGCAGGGTTTTGCCAAAAGTCGGGCTGCTCCATCGCGGCCTCTATCTCCTTTATACGCTCAGGCTTATCTTGCATGTCTCCCTCTTTGTGCGCGCTCATATATAAGGAGTATACAAGCACTTGACTTTTACAACAAATCAGGTATTTTGCTTTTTAGAAGATCCGGATGTACCGGAATCAAATTATATGGAGATCTGCTGTGAGCCCGAATTTCAATATCCGACCCGCAGGCGATGCTGCAGTCCTGGCGATAATCGTTTCCAACAGGAAGACGCTCATCATCCGCGAACCTGACCGAGAGGACCCGAAGTGGAAGTTCCCCGGCGGGACGGTTGAGCGAGAAGAAACCATATCTCAAGCTCTGGTGCGAGAAATCGCCGATGAATCGGGCTTCAAGATTCCTTGTCAGACCAACAACGACGGGACGCTTGTGCTTGGCAACGACTCGGTTATGGTCGAATGCCTCGACTGTGTTCCTATGCTTACAAAACATGGCGCGTACGACCAGTACCAGTTTTTGATTCTGGTCCAAAAAGAGCAGGACATCCTGTATCTCGACGGCCAAATCCGCAAGGAGGATGACGACGAGACCATCGAAACACGGATATTCGAATTCGACAGTCTCGAAAAAATGCCCGACTTCCTTTGGAAGCAACTGAAAATGTTGCGAAAAGGAAAAGCTCGGCTCGCCAAAATCAATACCGCGGCGTCCTAACGCCAACGCCGCAGAACCCAAGGGTTCTGCGGCTTTTTTCTTTTCTCAACACTTTGAGCCGAGGGGGAGATTTGAACTCCCGGTCTACGGTTTACGATACCGTTGCTTTACCAACTAAGCTACCTCGGCGACGGAAACCACTATAGCATGTTTTGGTCTATTTTTTACTGTTTTTATTGAGCATTCGCGCCTCTAATGCCCGCTTACTTACCGCTCTATGTTCCCTTCCATTTCCTTTGTTAAGAGCGGAAAAAGTATGGGTTAGAGAATCACAATTAGGACAGAGTAATCGAAGGTTCCTTTCCGTATTATTTCTCCAATTGCCGTTGATATGGTCGGCTACCAAAGGAACTTTTCCGGTTTTAGTATTTATTTCAGCCCATCCGCACAACACGCATTTGTTTCCAAATTTTTCTCTAAGGTATCGCTTGACTCCGTGAGATACGATTCCGATACTCTGCAAGCCACTCACCTTACCTTCTTTC
Organism: Minisyncoccota bacterium; assembly: GCA_035510635.1. Lineage (GTDB taxonomy): Bacteria > Patescibacteriota > Minisyncoccia > Phycocordibacterales > SBAW01 > GWA1-54-10. The sequence continues at coordinate 2,658 of DATKGU010000021.1, forward strand.
CATTCCTTGATATAGCGTTGATATTGATATTCACGCTGACACTTATTGCTGCAATATTTATACCCGGGGCGCTCAGGTTCTTTGCCACATGCCAGACACGCTGTTCTTGGTTTTCTTGGCATGGACATATACCTGTATAGTAGCAAGAATTAACGACCTGTAAATATATTACAGTCAGGTCGTTGGTTGATAATTTGATACAAAACTTTGAGCCGAAGGCCGGAATCGGACCGGCGACCTACTCCTTCGCTTACACCTCTTTTCTTTAAAAATACACTTCAAAGAGGGCTAGACTGTATCTTTCTCCAAAAGTTAAAAACATATGGAGACCCTTGTCAGTCGTTCGAGCGTCATGGACGCTACGGTCTTAGCCTGTGCGAGGCCGTTAACCGTTATTCGGGATTCACTTCCGCGTTACCGCGGGAGTGGGCAGGGCATGCGGCCCACCATGGAGTTGCTCTACCATCTGAGCTACTTCGGCGTGTTATCTGAGTCCCGACGCTTCGGTCGGGAGGCCGACCGATGCGTCGGCCCTACTTCGGCTTTTACTATCTCGCGATAACCTCCGCAGAGTAACGTATTTACTACTTTTTTTCAACCGCTCTTTGTGGCGTACCGAGTTGGAAAAAAGGTATTTTTACGCTACAATCTCCATGTTTCCGCAATAATATGCGGGAGTAGCTCAACTGGTTAGAGCGCTGCCCTGTCACGGCAGAGGTTGCGGGTTCAAGTCCCGTCTCTCGCGCACTAAGGGACGAAGGGCGGCGAAAGCCGCCTTTTGTCGTGCTGGGCTTGAGTATTTTTTGGTTCTAACCGACTGATACTGTTTTTCGATAGCGGGATACTTTTCAATGATGGGTACAAGCCATTCGTTAGGCGTAATAACGAGTTTCTGGTCTTTGAGAGAAAAGTTCTGACCAAGTCCAATTAGTATCTCCCGTTGAGTCTGGAGGTTGCGAAGTTGGGTCTGCGGGTCGCGGCGCAGGAACGCATTATGCGCGTAGCACGCAAACTCAAAAGTTTTTTCGGTAAGCTCCAACCATTTATCGGCCCTGCTCTCGGTCTCTTGCAGGCTTTTCTTTACTTTGGCGATGGTTGCTTTGAGCTCATCGCGTTCTTTTATAAAAGTGGCATCGTCAATAAGCTCGCGGTAGCGCATTTTGGTCAGGGTATCTAGCTGGTGTTGTGCATCGTTAATAGCAACTTGTTGGGTCTCATAAACTTTGGTGCGTTGTTCAATCTCATTATCGTTCTGCTCGTTTAGGATTTCCAAAGCCCAGTCCTTGAACTCGGGGAGGATGGTAAATCTCATTATCTCCCGCTCAATCTGTTCCTCCATATCGTTTACAGCCACATACTTCTTTTGGGTGCAATTAGAGTTTTGCTTCCTATGCGTGCAGTAGTAATAGACGAAGGTCTTTATCTCACCTTTTTTCTTTTTAATTATCTTCTTTTTCTCTATCGCAGTGATGGCACTCCCACACTCGCCACAGATGATGACACCTGTAAAAGCGAACTCGTGCGTTTGCGGACGCGGCTTGCCGTCTCTGCCTAACAGCATTTGCACTCGGTCAAACTCATCAAGCGTAATCATCGGCTCGTGTTTGCCTTTGTAGGTCCCGCCACGATACTTGAACAGTCCTGTGTAAAATGGGTCGGTAAAAATGCGATAGATAGTGCTACGCGAAAGCGGTTTACAACCCTTACGCTTCATTTTGCGCGTGCGCAGGCCCCATTCATTGTTAGCCATCGCCAATATCTGTGGCGGCGTATAGCTGCTAGTGAGCATTAAATCCCACATCCTTCGGATTACCTCAAAGCGTTCGGGGTCTTTCACGATGTAGTTTTCGCCGCGGTTCTCTATTTTTGTATTCAAATATCCGAGAGGTGCGACGATGGGAGCCCAACCCTTTTCTAGCTTGCTATCAATGCCGCGGCGCACGCCTTTTTTGAGGTCAATAATAAATTGGTTGGCGGACCCGCTCTCTACGCTCAACAAAAGCGCGTTGTCGTCGGGCCTGTACTCGCGGTTGATGGTGCGAACGGATTTTATGATGCCTTGTTGGAGCATCCACTGTATTCTGCCGCTATCAACGGGATTGCGCGAGAGGCGGTTTATTTCCCAGCAAAGGATGCCATCAGCCTCACCATTCTCAATACGCTCTAGCATCCGCTCAAACACGGGGCGATTGTTCGGGCTTTTTGCTGACTTTGCTTCCGACAATATCTCTACAATCGTCAAATCCGCATCCTCGGCGAGCTTAATGAGGCGGTTCGTTTGGTCTGGAATTGATTGCACCTGCCTGTCCTCGCCTTCGGAGGATTTGCGAGCGTACAAAAAGTATTTGAGGTTGTTGTTTTTATCAGTCATAGAACCTTTAATAATTGTACTTTATTTTTTCTTCGACACGCCAAGCTGTTTGGCTAACCCGATAATACCCGTTTCAAAACGCTCCTCCATCTGCAAAAGACGCCTGTATTTCCTCGTAGGTTTGCCAGCGTAGTGAGTCCGTTTGACCTTGTCCTCCATAGCCTCTAAATCGGGGATGCTAACGAAGCCCTTATATCGGCCGCCTGCATTGCGGCTCGCATAGGTAAGGTTGTAGCAATGGCGGCACGCAAAATAATCATCACCCAGATACAGCACGCCTACTCTCCGACCACAGTATTGGAGCTTGTGGTACACGGGGCAAATAAACCAGTACCGCACACCTCCGTAATGGCAGAGGGTCGTCGTGAGGGGGACGTTATATTGCATCACCATATCCCGATTGTCCGCCCTCGGTCGTGTATAGGTAAGTTGGAGGCTTTTGTCGCTTTCCCCGATATAGCTCACGACGTTCGCCATGCTCTCGAACCCGCTGCGCGTCCATTTTACCGTACCCGTGTGAGTGCCTTCTTTGAAGTAGCCCCATTTGCGTAGGGAGATTACTGTCAATTTAAGGAGTCTATCTGCTTCAATTTTGCTCATAGCTTTATTTTGCCGAAATCATTAGAGATTCGTAGTTTTATTCATTCGCTTTTTGCGGAACGAACCCATTTTCTCCGCCGCCAGATATGCTGACATCAATGGCGACAGGGGGAGGGACGCGCTCACCGTTTCGCGCCGATTGGAGCCGCTGGAGTTCATGGAGTGCCTTATACAGCCTGTTCTCAATTGTGGTTTCGTAGCGCAGATAGGTGTCTGAAAGTTTTGCCACTGCTTCCAACCCCACAATGGGTGTATATCCCTCGTTATCTACAATGGCTTTTCCTGTCATTCCAAAATTGGCAAATGGGTCCTCAATATGGACTCTGCGAGGGTTGAGTGTGGAACGCATATACTCATTTTCTGCTTTGGCGGCGCGATAGAGTTTGAGGTAATACACACCAATGCGGTCTACCAGTATCCTCTCTAATGCGCCTATTGGTTGAAATTGCTCCTCCAAATACTCCGAAATGCTTGTATAGAAGTCTTGCTCGTAATCCGAGACCACCTCTTTGAGGATGCCGTGTTTGAGCGCATTATATTTGCTTATTTCTTTGCCTCCCTCGGTCTTTACGCCGCCCTTTTTGCCGTTCTCACGATTAGCATCAATTTGTGCTTGTGAAGTATCAGTCATAAGTTTATTTTTATGGCGTCAGAAAATTTCTTCGCTTTCACCGCTTGTAATGTCATCAATTTCTACCCCACCCTCGGTCTCACTATTTCCCTCGGCAGGTGCAATTGAAATCTGTTGCAGGAGGGAGGGATAAATCAGCACTTTGCGCTTGTCGCTCGCATCCTGCTCCTGCACGATGAGTCCCGCCGTCTCAAGCATCGGGAGTATTTGCTGGCGGAGCTGGTTGTTATCCAGCATCCTCCCGTAGACCGTGTAGTGTTTTTTAAGCACCTCTTGCCGCGTGAGCCCGAGCTTACCTGTGGCTTCTTCCCAGCCGTCGCCTCGGTTTGCGTTCTTTTCCGTCCAAGCCGCAAGGATTACTTCGTTGTAGAGGTTAAAAATGTACGGCGGCAGGTTGAGCTCCTGCGAGACGGCTATTTTGTCCCAAAGCGCAAACGCCGCATCAATGTCCTGCTCGTTTGCCGCAATTACCGACCCCTGCCTTTCGCGCCACCACACATTGAGGAGCGCAAACGCCTTTATGAGAGAAAGCAGACGTTTTATATCGCGCTGATGTCGCGGCTTGAGCGTCTTGTTGCCGCCCAAGAACTTTTCCATAATGCGTTCACTATCGGCAATGTTAATTTCGGTGATACCTTCCAGCTTGATGGCGCGTATCCGCTCTTTGAGCAGTGCGCGGTCGGGGTTTTCATTGAGCCAACTTTTGAAACTGTCGCTGTCGGCTTCCTTGCGGATTGTTGCGGTAATACCTTCGCGTATTTTTTGCTGGCTAACCTCGGGCGAGAGCAGGAGAAAGCGCGTTGCCTCTTGCTCGTCTATGCGCAATCCTGCGGTGCAAAAGATGACGGATGGATAACCCCGAAGGAGTACAGTTTTGGTGCGCAACCCCGCTTTCTGACTCTTGTCGGTAATTTTTAGTTTTATCTCCTTTTTGTCGTGAGAAAGAAGCGGGCGAAGGTGCTCAAGAAGCAAGGTATGTGGCTGGTCGAGAAATATGAGTATTTTATGCGAGAGGTCTACGAGGTACTGGTTTTTATCCTTGTCATATTCGCCTGTGTCGTGGAAGAACGCCGTAGGAGAGCAGTAACCGATTTCCATTACATCGTCTTCGGGAAAGAGCCTCGCAATCTCTGTGGGGATGTAGCTTTTGCCTGTTGAGGACGGCGCGTTGTAGCTGATATTGAACTGCGCACTTTCGGTGTAAGCAGAGAGCTCACAAAGGAAGGTAGACAGCTTATTTTCCTCATCATATTTGATGGTGAGTCCCAGCGTCTCCATAAGCATCTCTCTGGTGAGCGGTGAAAACTGCGTAATATCAATGCGCTCGGGGTAAGGCTTTGCGTACTTGCCAAATAGGTCGTTCACGGACCCATTGAGCTTTACCAAATAGTCGGTGATGTCGCCGCCCGTGCCCACTTCGCTCGGGAGCGTGATGATGTGCGTCGCTTTTCCACCATTTTCCACCATTTTTGCCACCCGCTCTGCACCTTTGCGTCCTGCTTCGTCGTTGTCAAAACAAATGTAGACTTCTTTGATTTCTTGATTATTTATCAACTTTTCAGCCCACTCCTCCTTGAAGGTCCCCGCGCCGTGCGTGCCCGTAATGGCCGTTACACCGCGCGAGACGAGGGTCAGGCGGTCCAATTCGCCCTCGCAAATAAGCAGTCGTATATTAGGTTTTGTTAGGTTTTCCCAGTCGTAGAGCTGGGCTTCGGCCCCCTTTGGCGGATAGGTAATTTTATCGTTGCCGTGGTCGGGGTCCTGCCGCAGTTTGAAAAAGGCGTAGTTGCCAAAGATGTCCTTGATGGGGATGGTAATCCACGTTTTACGGTAAAACTGCCCGTAGCCGAGCTTGTATTGGTCTATGACCGCATCGCTGATGCCACGCGCATTGAGGTACTTGCGGATGTGCTCGGGGAGTGCGGCGTGGCACCTATCAACCAGTTCTGCGTCGAACTTCGACCGCTTCGGCTTGTCGGTTGTATCGCCAAGGTGTTTTGCGAGCGTTTGCAGGTTGCCTCTCGCGCCGCATTTCTTGCAGTCGTATTGGCTTGTTTCGGCATTAAAATATAAATGTGCTTCGTTGCCGCGGCTATCCGCGTCGCAGTTGTTGAACAAGCACTTTGTAATAAGCTCGCCGCTGTGCTCGCGGTACTTGATGCCTTTTTCAGTGAGATATTCTCGGATAGTAATGGTCTGTAGGTTCATATTGGTTTTTTTATTGGGTAATAAGTGATTTGAGAAATGCTTGCCGCTTTTGCACGCGTTCGTGCTCGTCTTTTGTCATCGGCTTATAGATAAGTTGCATAGTCCGCAGGAGTTTGATGCCTTGCGCGTGCGCATCCTCCTTGCTGATTTCCTTGCCAAAGCGGGCTTTGTAAAGCCGCTGAAACTTGGCTATGTGCTCATCGGTAAGCCGCATAGCTATTCGCTGCTGTAGAGCCTGTTTTTAAGAGCCTTGAGCGCGTCAAAGAACGACCGAGCTTTGACTTCCAGTTGGTCGGTAAAGTATTGATTGGCGAAGTCTTCTATACCGTCTTCGCGTTTGAACACGAACAGTGCTTTGCGCGGGTCCGCACGGTCAACAGCTTGCAGCTCAAACCCGATGCACAGGAGTGCGGCACTCACACCTAAATCAAAAGTAGTGAAAACGAGGGTGGGGTCGTCAACGGGTATATAGCGATACTCCTCGGAGCCCCTTCTTTTTTGAGTCATGTTAATAATTTGGATGGGTAATAACGTTCTTGCCGACAACAAAAACGCCCCCAGTGTAGGAGGGCGGGCTCATTCATTTTTCTTTTTTGAACTAAAAATCTCTACATTTTTTTGATGCTAAAAACCCATCCGTCCTTGTTTTGATTGGTAATAACGTCTCTGTCAAAATGAACTTTCAATACGCCGTGTAATTCGCTGACGTACTTGGCAATCGTGGTGTAGGGCGTTGCTCCTCTTTTAGTCGAGTCTACGATTGCATTGCGTATATCATCGTGAGTAAGCACCGTGCCTTGATTCCGCATAAACAGCCGACAGAGGTCTTTCATCTGCGGACGTAGCTCAACCATTTTGCCCTTATAGCGTATTGAGCCATCGCTATAAGCCACAAGGCTCCCAACCTCTATTTCGGGCTTGAGCTCTACCACGGACTCTTTTCGCGCTGGGGACGCTTTCGCCCCTTGCGCCGATGCGCTTGCGCCCGCAGGCGGCGTTTCGTTGAGAGAAAGAACCAGCTCGCTTTTTCGCAGGTCGCTGATAACAAGCACGCCGTCTTTTTCCAAAGAGAAAATACTTTCAAAAATTCTGTAGTGCCTTTCGTCCCCAAGCGGCCAGCCGCCATATTCGGCGATTCTTACGGGAGTAACCTGTAAATTTTTTGTCCCGAAGTTTGTCGTCATCGCTTTAATTGCCGTCAGGGTGTTATTTCTTTGCAGGGTTGGGTCGAAGTACTGGACGCCATGAGGAGCAACGAGACTGCCCGCGTCAAAATTCTTGAGGTATGAGTCCATTTGCGCCTGTAGCGCAGGTATATCAATTTTGAGTTCCAGCACAAGATAGTCGTATGTACGGTGGTGCGCGACACCTGCTAACTCTCTGAACTCGTCGGTGGTGAGTACTTGCCCTGCCTCGGCTTTTTTATAGATAGTCTCACCAAGCCCGCAGAACGGGTCGCTCATATAATCAGGGTTTGGTTTATACGGCGTACCTTTACCCATACTAATGCTGGCAAGACTCTTTTTATACTGCAACGTCTCGTATGATTTTTTTGCTTGCCGATACTGGGCGATATATCCTTTACCAAGTTTGGCCGCAACCGTGAGCACAGGCGGTTTGCTATCCATTAACTCAACGAGAGCACCCATCGTATTTATTGGGTGGCTACTGTAGTAGTTATCGCCTATAGGCTGGTATGTACTATCGGCTTGCACGGCCGCTCGCCGCGCCGCCGCAATGCCGCGAGCCTGCTGGACTGCGTCAATTATCTTCCCCGTGCCCTGTACCATCAAACCGTACTGCTCGTCGTCGCTAAAAAAGGTAAAATTGTGGGGTATAACGACCCCCTCATCAAAATGCTCGGTGTTGAGGAGCAATTTTTTCCAAAGATATATTTTCCACTCGGGAAGGTAGTCCATAGTAATAGTAATTTAGGTTCACCTCAATTTACGCTTTTTTGCGCCTATTTGGTAGGGGGAGAGCAGGGCTTGGCTTCAACTCGTTTGCGTGGTACGGTATCGGTGTAGCAGTTTAATAAAAGGACCTAACCCCGCAGGTGCAAGGCACACGGGCAAGGTCGCAAACCCACGGATATAGAGAACCCGTCGTTCAGGCTCTACATCCGTGGTCATACGTCGAAAGGCGTGTGGAGGCGCAAGCCTCGGCTTGGCGGCGGGCTTTGTGTTTGTAAAAGAGAATAAAAATTATGTCTTTTCTATCTCACATATTTCTATCGTTGGTCCTCGTAGTACAAGGATTTTTTGGTCATACCCAACCAGTAGCCGTGCAACCCATTGCCACTACCACTGTTACTTCTGTGGTCAGCAATGCTCCGCAAGCCACCACAAAAAAAGAAGATACTGCCGTTTCGGCCGCCGCAAGCACACCCGCGCCAGTTACTCCGACAGTCGCGCCGACCGTTGTACAACCAACCCAACAGCAAACGCCGACCTATACCGCTCCTACAACTCAACAGCAAAACGTAGTCCCATCGGCAGATGTTACATACGCAGAAAACGTTACTAGGCAAAACGCACTTGCGGTCTACGGTCAAATACTAAATGAGTACACATCTCTCAATAACTATATAACCACAGACATAAATGTAATGAACAATGTCAAAACTAATTTGTCGTACCTAAACAACAATCAACTGGCGACCATTGTAGTCAACGCAACCAATGAATTTTTAACGTTATTCAATAACGGTCAACCGCAAGTTAGTCAGGTCGTAAATCTCACGCAAGCACGGCTATCACAGCTACAATCAGAGCCTCTTTCATATTTTCTCAACTATCAATTATCAACGGACCCAAGCGGTCCTATTGCGGCTTTGAACGCATACCCAGCGCAACAGGCACAGTGGGTCAGTGCCTACAATTCTTACTTGGGTCTCCTCAAGCAATCTGTAACGCCAATAAGCGTACCTGTCGTGTCGCAACCACAACAACCAGTAGCTTGTTCAAACGCAGGAATAGACACGGGCGGCATTGATACGGGAGGGATTGATTATGGAGGCATTGATACAGGTGGTCTTGCATCAGGTGCCCCGTGCTTTTTATATAAGCCGTAAATTATATGGACTCAAATAAAAACATTTGGATTGGCATCGGGATTGTAGTGTTGGTGGTAGGGGCTTATTTGATTGGGCAAAGCTCTGGTATCTCATCGGGAAGTATCACCGAGTATCCCGTCCAGTGTGCCAATCCCGACGCTACCAATTTCTCAAACTGCAAAAGCCCTATTGCTTTGGAGCAAAGTGAGTATTTTATTGATAAAGCAAATCAAAGTGTAACTATCACATATCCGTCTGAATCCAATTCTACTCTCACGAAAAGAACGGACTGTGTGATTGTGGACTCGTCAAATTGGAGTTGTGGGGGTGATGAGGCACCTCCACTGGGAGGTTTTGGTTTCAAAAATGGTATTTATTTTTCAGGTGGGTGGGATACTATGAACGGTACGCTGTCCATCATTTATGTAAGTCAGAGCCAGTGGAACTCTATAAACCACAGTCAGGACGGACCCTTCTGAAAGTGCAAGCAGATTATCAATAGTATACTCTTTGTATTATGTGGCTTTTATTAATCGGACTGTTTTGTGTACTGGCAGTAATAGGCTTTTTTATCACGGGTAGTCCTTTCAAATTTGCACTTGGTGGGATGGTGTTTCTTATCGCAGTTGTCTTTATCCTATTTATAGGACTTGTAGTATGGACAATGATGGCTCCTTGCTCGGCTCCTTTTACCGACCACGACAGTGTTTATTGTGAGACCCAAAATGCAACAGCTAACCCCTCCTCAACAAATACCAACACAGATACTCAAACGGCAAATCCTTCCGAAGTTTCAGGTGCCTCTGCAACACTTGACCAAAGCTCTCTTTTTTCTGCATCAGCGAAACCTACCATCAAAGGCACATATTCTAACGTCTCTGGTGGTATAGGGCTTTTCATTGCGACACAACCTCTTCCAAATGAAATTCCTTCAAACGGCACTCCAAATGGTGTCGTATTTAGTGATGGTTCTGACCACGGAGGCGGAGTTGATATGTCTGGTTATGCAAATTCCTCTTCTTCGGGCGTGTATACCGATACTCTTTGGCAAGCTTTGCCGAACGGCACCTACTATGTAGGCATATATGAAATAAGCACTATTTACAATTCAAATGGCTTCCAAGGTTACAACACGTCGTACTTGCTCACTTCGGGTACGCTTACTGTAACTGCGGGTTCATAAAAGCTGTAGCAAATAGTGAGTGGTGGCGTGGGGTAAGGCAAAATGCTAAACTCCCACTGGTAGCGACAGAATGGGAACGTAGAGAGCCGAGTCATTTTTATGCTCAAATTTGGTTCTAACGTCGTCCACTAGGTCGCGCACAAGTTTTTAATGTTAGAATTGTAGTACCAACATATGAACAAGGCCCGCCCAAAAACACGAGCCATTAAGGCTACCCCGCATAAGGCAAAAGTCGAAAAAACGTACAAGCGCCCGGCGTGGGTCAAGAGCGGCGAGGAGGAGCTGTGCCCCGACTGCTTTAAAGTCGTGGGAGAGAAGAGCCGCTATAACCTCGTGTGCATGCTGGGCAAAACAAAAGACGGCATGACCGTGGGAGAGCTTACCGGCAAAACAAAATTGCGCCAACCAACCATCACGCATCATTTACAAGTGTTGCGCTCGGTCAACGCCGTGCATAGCACCGAGCGCGGCCGCGAACGCGTCTACCAACTCAATCGCGACGCGCATTGTTTTGAGGAGTGCAAAATCCCTTTCTAAAAGAATGAACCCGCTCGATTTATCGCGCATACAGTTTGGCGACACGGCGGCGTTTCATATTTTGTGGCCGCTCATGTCTATCGGGTTTGCGCTCTACATGTTTGTCATGGAGGCACTGTGGCTCTACACGGGCAACGAGTCGTATTACCGCCAAGCCCGCTTTTGGACAAAAATATTTATACTCACGTTTGCCATCGGCGTTGCAAGCGGCTTTCCGCTCGCCTTCCAATTTGGGACCAATTGGGCCGCATTTGCCACTGCCGCAGGCAGCTTTTTTGGCAACATCATGGGGTTCGAAACAACCGTGGCCTTTACGCTCGAGACCGCATCGCTCGGCATCCTCGTATTTGGATGGAAGCGCGTGCCCAAGCTTGTGCACTTGCTCTCAAACTTTGGCGTGGCTCTAGGCGCATCGCTCTCGGCGTTTTGGATTATGGTTGCCAACTCATGGATGCAAATGCCCGAAGGTATCCACATGCAAAACGGCCTCATCATCGTCGACAACTACACGGCCGCGATATTTAACCCCGACTCGCTCGTCTCGTTTGGCCACATGTGGGTCGCGTGCATCGAGTCGACGCTCTTTTTAATTGCGGGCATCTCCGCGTTGGCGATTATTAAAAACATTCCCGACCGCGCGTTTTTTCTTAACGCCTTCAAATATTGTTTGATTATCGCCATTGTAATAACTCCCCTGCAAATGGTGCTTGGCGACATGAGCGGCCGCGTGGTTGCCGCGTATCAACCCGAAAAGCTCGCCGCGATGGAACTGGTATGGAACACCAACCCGCTGGGCACCGGCGCACCCTTTGCGGTGGTGGCGTGGCCGGCTCAAGGCGGCGGCGCCAACGCGGTATCTCTCGATGTCCCCAATGCGTTAAGCCTCCTTACCACGCACTCAAGCGTTGGAACGGTACAAGGTCTCAACTCCTTCCCTGCCGACGACCGACCGTCGGTTGCCGACTCTATTTTTATTTTTTATGCGTTTCGGCTTATGGTGCTCATCGGCGTAGCGCTCACCGGCCTCATGCTTCTTGGCATATGGTACTGGTATCGCGGCTGGCTTGCCGTTGAGACAATTGCTCAACATAAAAAGTTTTTAACACTCTGGATATATGCAATCCCGCTTGGGTTTATTGCCACCGAGGCCGGATGGATGGTGCGCGAGATTGGCCGACAACCGTGGATTATGTATCACCTCATGCGCACATCGAGCGGCCTCTCTTCCAATCTTGAGTCTCCGGTAACGCTGCTTGTTATCGTCGCCATCACTGCGATATATCTCACACTGCTCTACCTCTTTATATATTTTACGCGGCGCATTGTCCTGAACGGTCCTGACCTTACCTCGCCACTGCCATGAGCAATGCCATGCTGCCCATCATTTGGTACTTCATCATTTGCGGCGAACTCGCGCTGTATATCTTGCTCGATGGCGCAAACCTCGGGATTGGGTTGCTCTCGCTTTTGCCGCAAGAGGAGTCTGAGCGCTCGCGAATGTTCAACATCCTTGGCCCTATTTGGAATGCCAACGAAACTTGGCTTTTGGTTGCAGCGGGGACCCTCTTTGGTGCCTTCCCTGCGGTGTATGCCATCGGGCTCAATGCGCTTTATGTGCCGGGGATGATTATTGTGGTGGGCATTATCGGCCGCGCCGTGTCGTTTGAGTTTTATGCCTATGCGACCAACAAAAAAGTGTGGAGCCGCGTCTTTGGCGTCGCGAGTTTTGTCATGGTAGTTGGACAAGGCTCCGCACTCGGCGGCCTCTTGAGCGGCATCAGGGTTGCCGGTGGCCATTTTGCAGGCACGCTGTGGGACTGGGCGACGCCGCTCACGCTCCTTATTGCCATTGGTATTTTTTGCGGCTATGCGGTGCTCGGCTATGCCTACCTTATTAAAGAAGAGCGGTACGCCAACAAAAACGAGAGCTTTAGCCGGATTCTTACTTACGCGGGGTTAACCGGCGCTGCACTCTTGTTGGCCACACTGCTTTTGCCGCGCACTAACTATCTCTTTTTTACACGTTGGAGTACGCCCCCGAGCATGTACGCACTGTACACGATAGCCGCCGCTATAGTGCTTGTAGCATGTATGTTTGGGTACGACGCTCTGCGCATGCGTTACCCAGCGCGGTTGTATTATGAGTGTCTCGCATTGTTTGCACTTGGTACCATTGGCATGTTGGTAGGCACCTATCCGTATCTTGTACCACCATCAGTTACGATATTTGATGCGGCATCGCCCGCGAATACACTGCGCTTTATGCTCTGGGGTATCGGGCCTCTCCTCCCCATTATCCTCGCCTACCAGTGGTATTTGCATCGCGTCTTTAACCGAGTTATGCCGCAAGAAACGCCGACAAACTATAGCGAGTAAAAAACTGCGGCCAGTGTATAAAAATTGTAAAGTTACTATTCGTATCGCAACGCCTCAATAGGATTGAGATTGGCCGCGCGGCGCGCCGGGAAATAGCCGAACACAATGCCGATTCCCGCTGAAACTCCAACCGCAAGAAGCACCGATGAAGTAGTGACGGTTGCGGTCAAGATGCCCGTTAGTGTAATAACATATGCAATAAGATATCCGAGCACCACCCCTATGACGCCGCCCACCATGGTGAGTGCCACGGCCTCGGCAAGAAACTGCATGCTGATATCCCGCTTCTTGGCGCCTATTGCTTTGCGCAGACCGATTTCTTTTGTCCGTTCGGTGACCGTCGTGAGCATCATGTTCATAATGCCAATACCCCCGACAATAAGCGAGATAGACGCAATGGCGGCAAGAAGATAGGTGAGAATAGTTGTAATGCTCGAGAGCGTTGAGGAGAGGCTAGCTTGGCTTTGGATGTTGAAGTCTGCTTTTGTAGAATCGGTTATGTTGTGCCTTTTGAGGAGCAGGCTTGTGATGCCGTCTTCCACGGATTGCGAGTCACTCGCGCTTGCAGCCTCCACTGAGATGGTACTCACATATTGATTTCCGGTGATCATCTCCTGAGCGGTAGAGAGAGGAATATATGCGGCACTATCGGGGTTAGTAAATCCGGAGCCACCTTTTGCTTTGGTAACGCCGACAACCGTGAACTGCAAATTGTCTATGCGCACAGTTTGTCCGATTGCTTCCGCTCCTACGCCAAAAAGATCTTGGCTCAAGGTTGGGCCGAGCACCACCACCCGCGCAAGACTTAGATTATTTTTGTCCGAAATAAATGATCCTTCCTGCATGTCTACATTGTGGACAGTTGCATAGACCGACTGCACGCCATATATAGAGCTGTTGGAGTTGGCATTAGCGGCAACAATCTGTTGGTTGCTGCTTACTTCAGGAGAAACATTTTCTACTCCCGAAACGTGATCTTGTATGGCGGTGGCGTCGGCAACAGTCAAACTCTGTGCCGACCCGGCACTGCCCGACACTTGGCTGCCGGGCCCTTTTGCCGCACCAGCCGAGACAGTCAAGAGGTTAGACCCAAGGCCTTGGATACTCGACTGGATTGAACTGCTTGTACCATTGCCAACCGCAAGCATAACAATGACAGACATAATACCAATAACAATGCCAAGCACGGTGAGTCCTGAGCGCGATTTGTTGCTGAGGAGCGCCGCCACGGTCTCTCGATATAAATTTTTGGTGGTCATAGTAGCAGTGTGTGATCGACGACTCTTTGCGTATCATTCTTTTTATCCTCAACGATGAGACCATCTTTGATTGAGATGACCCGGCCGGCATGGTTTGCAATATCCGGATCATGCGTGATGAGTATGATAGTGACCCCATGTTCTTTATTGAGCCGCTGGAATGTCCCTAGCACAATTTCTCCCGTTTTTGAATCAAGATTTCCGGTCGGTTCGTCCGCCATAATCACCGAAGGGTTGTTAACGAGCGATCGGGCTATCGCAACGCGTTGGATCTGTCCGCCTGAAAGTTGATTTGATTTATGCTCCCATCGATCCTCCGGGAGTCCGGCCGCACGTAGAGCCTGCGCGGCTCTTTCGTCATGTTCTTCGTCCGGCACGCCCGAATACACGAGTGGAAGTGTTACGTTGCGCATAACAGTGGTACGCGACAGAAGATTGAATGATTGAAACACGAACCCTATCTGGTTTGACCGCACGTCGGCAAGCTGGTCGTCGGAAAGCTTCGACACATCCCGACCATCGAGAAAGTAACTTCCCGAGGTTGGCGTATCAAGGCATCCCAAAATATGCATGAGGGTTGACTTTCCAGACCCCGAAGGGCCGGTAATGGCGACAAATTCGCCGTCCTCAACCTTAAAGGAAATGCCTTTTAATACCGTGGTTTCCTCATCACCGTTGTTGTACACTTTCGTGATATTTTTGCATTCAATCATGGGAGTCTGTTACGCCCCGCCAAGCAATCCTCCCGATGACGTTTTGGTAGCGCCGGTTACTGTATGTGTCACGATAAGCTCGCCTTCAGTGAGACCCGAGGTGATGACGGTATTTTTATTGTCCGAATCTCCGGTCTGGACGGAGACACTTTTTGGCGTAGTGGTAAGCGAAATCGTTGCGCCGTCGGTAGCACCGGAGACACCGTCGAGTATCAGCACGTTCGAGTTTGACCCCGCACTGGTGACAGCCGAGTTCGGCACCAACAGGACGCCCGCATCCTTGCCGACCGCGATAGTCACCGAAACGCTCATGCCCGGCTTCACACCTTGGTTGCCCGCGTCGAACGCAATCTTTGCATCGTAACTCACAACCCCCTGTGTCACGGTGCCGATGGTATCTATCTGAGCAACCGTGCCCGTTGCCGTTACATCGGGGAGGGCATTAAAGGTGAGTGTTGCCGTTTGTCCTATTTTGACTTGAGCGGCATCAACTTCGTTCAGTGAAATCTCGGCAATCTGCTGTGTGGTAATGACAGTTGCCACAACGGTACTCGTATCCACGACATCACCCACCGACACATTGACCGCAGCCACGACACCGCTGAAAGGAGCTCTGATAAAGCTCTGATCGTATGTATCCTGCGCCGATTGCAATGCCGCCTTACTGTTGTCGAGCGAGGCTTGTGCGATCGCGATATCCTCCGAAGTTGCCGGAGCTGTAGTTTGCGTAAGAGACGCATTACTTTGCGCAAGAGATGACTGCGCACTTGCAATTTGCTGCTCAGCAGACTGTATCGCACTTATATCGCTTGAAATGGTCGACCGCCCAGAATTTATCGACCCTACATAGCTTGATGCTGCCGAACTATTGGTCTCATACGAGGTAAGGTCGGACAGAATATCATTGAGATATTGAAGGACACTATTGAGGTTGGCCGTGCTCAACGACGAGAGAGCGGTTAGGTCACTAGTCGCATCCGCAGTACCAACCTCGGTATTCCATTGAGGCAATAGTCCGTTGATTTGTTCTCTTTCGTTAACAATATTTGTTATGAGCTGACTATTGCTCGAATTAGAGTTTGGTACGGCATATTTCGGCGTGGACGACTGTGGGTTGGTAAATAGCGGATTGGTGTTGGTGTTTACTACCGACACAGTGTCGTTGTATGCGGATGATATCTTGTTGAGTAATGATTGTTTTGCATTGGTGAGCGACGTTTGGCTTGAACTCACGGAAGATTGAGACACGGCGATACTTTGCGCCGTCGATCCATTTACCACCTTGTCGTAGCTTGCCTGAGCGCTTTCAACATTTGCCTGCGCCTGTGTGAGCTCCGTAAGTGCGCTTGCATTACCTACGACCGCAATGAGCTGGTTGGTAGTAACACTATCTCCCTGCTTCACATCTACCTCTGTAATAGTCGAGGCTGATTGTGTCGTGCCTTGCGGCTTGAGATCCACCTGATTTTCCGCTTCTACCTGGCCGGTGCCATTGACGGTAAGCACGAGATCTCCTTTTGTGACGGTCCCCACCACGTAGCTTGTTGCGGATGAGCCGCCAAAGAACGTTTTATATACTAGTACTGCCACCATGATGAAGATGACTGCAGCGGCAGCCGACATGATCTTGTGCGTCCGCACCCATGCGAAAATTTTTTGTTTCATGTGGTTCTATTACGGACGCTCTTTCAAAATTTTTGCGATTTTCCCCAAATGCTCCGTGAAGGCTTTTGCCTTTACGATGACAATGCCATCGTCAAAAGGAGTACCTATGATAAGGAAGCGGTCACCCGACTTTATATGGAGTTTTTTCCGCGCTTCCGCCGGAACAACAATCTGTCCCTTCTCATTAATCGTCGATGTCCCGTAGATTTCCGACAAGGGAGGAATAAAATTACCCTTTTTATTACTTTTCATATTTATATACTACCAAGGAATGTCTGTAGTATCAATGAACACATGACGCATGGTATGCCCGGCGGAACGGGTTCCCCAGCGTCACAACTGTGTGTCCCTGGGCGGTATGGTACCTCCACTGACAACAGCAACCCTCATACGAAAATGGCTTATTAGTAAGGTAAACAAATCTAAACACACCCCTCAAGGAGTGCTTTAGGTCGAACCTGCAGCGTGTCTGATTACTTCCCTTCCGGCATTTTTGAGACCATTTCTTTTAGCTTGCCGATAAACTCCAATTCCGCTTTCAGCATCTTTTCTTTCTTCTCCAACTTTGCCATCTTGAACTCTTTTTTCATCGGACCGCCCATGCAATGGCAGTGCCCGTGTTCCCCGCCATCTTCTCCTTCATATCTTTCGTCGTGCATATATCTTTATAATTAAAAATAAATAACCTTGTATTATTTGTACGTGTTGAGTGATGGGAATGGTGCAATAAAACCCGGGCCTATCCACACCCGCGATAGGATAGTAAACTTAGCTCATAATCATGAAGGTACCGACGCACAAGCAAATAGAACTATGCCTAAAAATCACTATCGCGATAGTAGCGGCAATCCTTGTGGTGTTATGCATACTGCTCGTGAAGGAATATCGCCATGTGCGCCGGCTTGATTATATCGCCGCGCACGGGTCGTTGCTCACGGTACTTCATGCGCACGGTCCTATAGGTGCAAGCGATGCGAGTGTTGTGGCGACATGGATGACTTTTGATTATATCAATAATCTTTTTGCCCTGCCGCAGAACTACCTGCAGACGAAGCTTGCCATAACCGATAGCAGGTATCCGCGCTTGACCATACGCGAGTACTCCGAAGATCAGCATCTGGATCAATCAACAATGCTCACACAAGTGCAAAATGCTGTACGAGCGTATGTTGCACAAAAACAATGAACGATTTTGTAGCCCTACTGCTGTCCTTCCTGCTTCTCTATAAATATTGGGCACTGTTTACTGTAATCTTTCTGGCAGCAGTCATAGTGCCGTTTCCTTCAAACAGCATCCTCCTTGCGACGGGTGCGTTTGCAAGCCAAGGGTATTTTAGCTTTCCCCTTTCGCTCACTGTTGCGGTTGGTGCAAACATTCTCGGAGACTGCGTTGATTATTTTCTTGCTCGCAGATACGGCAACCGAGCGCTCACTCTGTTGCATATTCGCCTGCCCATTTACATTAAACGTCTCGAAGAGTTTATGAGAAAGCACCCCGGATCAACTATATTTATTACGCGATTTGTGGGCACCGTGGAAGAGGTCGTGAGTTTTCTCTCGGGATTCATTGGCATACCATTTAGCACCTTTCTGATATACGACACTCTTGGCAATGTAATCTCCGACGGCGGCATATTGTACGCGGGCTATTTCCTCGGCGTCCATTGGCAGGATTTTTCAACGCTCTTCAGCGTCGTCGGATGGATACTGCTTGGAATTATCATCATAGCTGCTCTGTCAGTGGCTCTGTGGTATCGCAGCAAACTTATTTCACATACACCCACACGCGCGCCGACATGCCGTTTTTGAGCTCGGGATATCGCGTCGGATCGAAACGGACATATACATTAAATTGGTAGGTGGGACGTTGATTGAAAATATTGGACGTCGTGTTTCCTTCCGCCGTCTGACCTATTTCGTCAACTACTCCATAATATTTTTTGGAACCAAACGCATCCACGGTAAATTCCGCCACATCGCCTACTTTTACATATGCGAGCCCTTTGTCTTCATCCAAATGCCCGACTACGCGAAGCTTTGTGGGGTCTACCATGGTTGCCACAACTGCCTGGCCAGTCAGGGCGTTTTCATACTCGCCGATATTTTGATCGACTGAAATTATCTCGCCGCTCGTTTTTGATTCAACCACCCCGTCTCCAACGCGCGCAACAGGCTGGTTGGCTGTCACTGTATCGCCCACCTGTACAAACACCGCTTGCAGCGGGCCGGAAGCGGTCGGAGAGAGCTCGATGATAGGCGCTTGGATGACAGACAAATCAATATAGACCGTCTTTGACGATACATACCAATATGCGCCACCGGCGATTGCGGCGCACACGAGAAAAGTGCCAACGCCAATGTACCTGAGCCTCTTGGGGTCGATCGTCATTTCTTCTTGCCCGGCTTTTAATTCCTCTTCAGTCATATAAAAATAAATTAGTAATTTGCGAGAGTGTCGCCCCCAGTAATCCCCGACGTAATTTCCGTCATGCCGTTGTCCCCTGCGAGACCTACACTGACGGGTTGTTTCTCGATTCCAGCCGCAGTTTTTACCAGCACAACATAACTATTGCCGTCGTTAAGAACGAGCCGGCTCGGCACGGATACGCCGGTATCTTGGGCAAGAATAAGATGCACGTTGCCGGTCATGCCATCCTTCACTTGCGGTTCAACATTCATAAAATGAAGCGTGACAAGATACGACGGCGTGCCGTTTACTTGTGTTTCCGCGCTGTCTATCGTCGTGACCGTTGCAGGAAACACCGTGCCAATGCCAAACGCGTCCAAAGTGATATCGGCCGCGTCGTTGACTTTGATTTTTGCGATATCGGCTTCGGAAACGTACGTTTGGATTTTGAGGCCGTTGCTATTGATGAGCGAAAGTACGGGCGTACCGGGCGAAACTACCTGTCCCACCTGCGCGGTAAGATTTTGCACGGTGCCGGGAAATAGCGCAGTGAGCGAGGCATTATGCAAGGCGACCTGCGCCGCGGCTACATTGGCTTGCGCTTGTGCTACGGCTGCCTGCTGTTGCTCGATATCCTGTGGCGTCGAGCTTGCGGTCGTAAGATTGAGCCCCGCCTGGGCTTGCGCCACGGCAGTTTTTTCCGAAGCGATTGTCTGTTCGAGCGCACGCACTTCGGTAATCGCTGCGTTCGTTTCGGAAAGTCCGGTTGATGCGGCACTGCGATAGGCAGAGGCTTGCGTTGATGATAGATTAATATTTCCGGCAACTGCGGTTACCGCTGTATTGAGGAGCGTCTGCATTGCCGCAAGATGGCCGTCGGCCTGCGAAAGCGCCTGATCCAGTTGCGACGTATCCGATGACCCGGCAACGTTCGTGTTCTCCGCCTGCCAAACCGCGAGTTCATTGCCCGCTTGGATGCGTTGCGAAACGATGTCACTCGCCACTTGTGAATCGGTGAGTGTAAACGTCAATTGCGGACTGTTGGTCTCCGCGTTCGAGAAAAACGGCGCCAGCTGGCTCGTAACAGCATCATTGCCTTTGGCGTACGCATCGGCGAGCGTGTTTTGGACAGTGGCATACGAGTTTTGCAGGGACTGCTCTGCGGTTGCAACTGCGGCTTCCGATACTGCAATTGACTGCGAGGTTGCGCCTATCTGCAAAGCAGCAAGTTTTGCCTGTGCCGACACGAGAGCCGCGTTTGTTTGATCGACAGTTGTTTGTAAGGATGAAGTGTCTAACTCTGCAAGTACCGCTCCGGTCTGTACCGTCTCTCCCTCTTTTGTATCCACCTGTGTGATCCGACCGGACTCTTGGAAAGAAAGATCCGCTTGAGACTCCGAAGCCACCGTCCCCGGCTCATCAAGCGCCTCTGCGATAGTTCCGTTTGAAACGGTATAAGAACCGAGCGTGGGCGCTGTATTTGAAGCGACGTACCATGCCGCAACACCAATAGTAAGAAGAATAGTGGCCGCGACGACAACTGTTATATGAGAGATAAAAAGCTTTTTCATGACATCAAACGCCTCTATGCATTATATAGCATATTTTTTGGTCAAATTTGGATTTTTTCAAAAAAATAACCGCCCATCCATACAAACAACACCGTCATTCCTAGCAGCACGAACGTGTCAGTCCCCAATCCCAAATCGTGGTGGCCGATATCAGCCAAGAGAACGCGTAGCGCGTCGACGCCGTATGTAAGCGGATCCAGGCGGGAAATAAATGCCAGCCATGTCGGCAGTCCTTGCAGCGTAAACAGCGCACCCGAGAGGAAGAAAAGCGGCTGGACGAGAAAGTTGATGATGAGCGAAAAGGCCTGCATATCATCAAGGAGCGAGCCGATAATGGTGCCAATCGATGAAAATATGAGCGCAATTAGAAACATGATTCCCACTGCCGGAAATACCGCTATCCAACTCACCGGCTGGAAACCAAACAAGAGCGACATAAGCATAACGATGACGCCCTGTATGGTGGCAACGGTAGCGGCGCCTACCGTCCTGCCGATCATGACATCGGTACGCGACATGGGTGCCACGAGCGTTTCTTTCAAAAATCCGAACTGGCGATCCCAAATAACTTCGAGTCCGGCAAAAATGGAAGTGAATATGATGCTCATGCCGACGATTCCGGGCGCGAGATAATCAAGGTAGTTACCTCCGCTGCCGAACGCATTGCCAAAACCATACCCAAACATGACGAGAAAAATAATAGGCTGTGCAAGAGAACCGATCATGCGCGGCGTGGAACGCAGGTATTTTTTAATTTGACGGAGCCAAAGATAATAGATTTTTTTCATGTGATTTGGATTATCTGCCGCGAAGACGACCCATTGCTTTCATGCGGCCGGCGGAATCGGCGTCTTCATCACGGATATTTTTGCCTGTCAGTGCAAGAAACGCTTCCTCGAGAGAAGCGGTTCCTGTTTGCGCTTTGAGGTCACTTGAGGATCCCATGGCAATTATCTTACCGTGGTCGATAATGGCAATGCGGGTTGCCATCTTTTCGGCTTCTTCCATGTAGTGAGTGGTGAGAAAAATCGTCATACCCTCGCTTTGATTGAGTTTTTGGAGACGTTCCCATAAAAGATTTCTTGTCTGCGGGTCGAGCCCTGTGGTCGGCTCATCAAGAAAAAGTATTTTGGGGTCATGCAAAAGTCCTCGGGCTATCTCGAGCCGGCGTTTCATTCCTCCGGAAAACGATTTAACCACACTATCTCTTCGGTCCCAAAGATCGACTGCCTTTAAAAGCTCTTGGCTTCGCTCGCGCCGCAGCACATCCGGAACGTCATACAGCACGCCATGCAACTCCATATTTTCCCAAGCGGTTAAATCGTCATCAACGCTGGGGTCTTGAAACACAATGCCAAACTGCCGACGCGCTAGCTCCGGCTCACGCACAGGATCAATGTTGTCGAGCCTAACATCTCCCGTGGTGGGATGAAGGAGGGTCGTGAGCATTTTGACCGTAGTAGTCTTGCCTGCGCCGTTGGGACCGAGAAACGCAAACACCTCCCCATCGTTTACGGTAAAACTAATATCATCCACAGCCACTTGGTCGCCATATTTTTTGCTGAGGTGAGTTACCTGGATCATACCCTATGAGTATAACCCCCTAAAACTTTGGCGCGCCACACGCGTTTAAATCTGCGAGAGTCAGCGGCGTGGTTGATGCTGAACGTTGTGTCATTACTGCGCAGGGTAATGTGAGAGGCGGCGGTCGGAGGCCCGCAGCAAACTGATCCGTCGTAAGGCCGCCCCTATATTCAAAATGCGGCAGGTCGCCGACGCCTCCCGATTCCAAACTGCAGTATGCCGCGATTTTTATTAACTGCGTCCAATCAATGTCATACCCTTTAAACCGGTCGACCACATCCACCGCATAGCCATAGTTGTGGAGGCTATGGCCCGGCGGCGCTTCAGATACGATATGACCGTCTTCGGTACGTCCCGAGTCATATATTTGAGTTTGTTCTGCTATAGAGCGAAAGCCTGCAGTAATGCGCAACGTATATCCATACACTGCCGCTGTGGGAATAAAACAATCGGTGACTTGTGCAAG
Source organism: Minisyncoccota bacterium (assembly GCA_035510635.1). Classification (GTDB taxonomy): domain Bacteria; phylum Patescibacteriota; class Minisyncoccia; order Phycocordibacterales; family SBAW01; genus GWA1-54-10. The sequence continues at coordinate 25,284 of DATKGU010000021.1, forward strand.
AAAGTTGGGATTTTCCGCGGTCGGCAAAGGAACAGGTTTTTCTATAAAAACAATAGTCGAGGGGAAAACATAGACGACCACTGCACACAGCAAGATAATGGCAATGGAGATATGCAACCAGCGCCATGAAGAAAATTTCATATGGAATAATATACATACGTATCCGAGACACTCAGCGGTCTTTGTAAGATAAAAGCTCCAGGGGAGCCGAAAAAATTGTGTCGGCGGAAGGACTTGCACCTTCGACCTTGGGTTTATGAGTCCCATGCTCTAACTACCTGAGCTACGCCGACATGACACTGCCACATGGGCAGATGTAGTGCCCACGGTATCATTTTTGAGCTATTTCTTCAATTGGTTACTCTGCGTGAGCGCGCCCTTGCAGTTTTTGATAGACATGCGCGTACGCTATCATGGTGACCGGCACCGTCACCAGGAGCGGCACCAAAAAGAGTATCGCGCCGACGATATTGATTGCAATAATTGCAAGCATAAGCCAAAGCAAATGCCATTTAACTCCTTGCGTCTGCTCGGCGCTCTTGCGCAAGCTGTCGGTAACGCTCGCGCCGTCGATAACGGCAAAGCGCACCATCGAGTAACGCAACGCCAGGTAGATGCCCGGAACAATCAAAAGTATGAGGCCGCAGACTACAAGGAGAGCAGAGAGCAATCCCGCCAAAAAGAAACGCCAGACGAGCGCTGTGTTTGGCATGAGGTCGCTATACGACGCATGCTCGCCGCGCGCAATCTTGAGCGTTATCACCGTAAGGCCGACGCCAAGATATATGCTCATGATAAACAGCACTGCTTCTGCGGCAAACCCAAGCAAACTATGCACCAGTACGCGGCGCACTATTGCGCTTGCAATCTCCACCGCAAAAACGGTGAGTACCGCTTGAAACAGGAGTCGGCTGTGTGCTTTTGTCTTTGCCCAGCCAAAATGGAGCGACTCGCCTATCGAAAAATGATGGGTCATGTCTACTAGTATAAACGATAAATCCTTGTTGCGGGGCCGGGAGTCGAACCCAGATCCCGAGGTTATGAGCCTCGTGAGGTACCATTCCTCCACCCCGCGATGATAAGAGCCTAGCCCCTAATGGCCCTAGAATATCACAAATACGCAAACTCTTCAAACACTTGGCGGTAGAGGTCTATCGTGGCATGCGCAGTGCGCTCGTCGAGCGTAAAACTCTCGCCCTGGTGTGCTATCTCGTTGCGCACTTTGTGCGCCTTCCACGCCAAGTCGAGGGTCGTAAACTGTATCGGATTTGCATCGCGCAGCTGGTCGGCAATGGTGTTGCCTCTAAACCCGCGCGCCGTGAGCATGCCGCCCATCATAATGTCGGCCTCCATAATGGCGCGGCGCCACTCGCTCTCATTGGGAGAGCTAATGAGCGTTTGGATACGCTCCCATTGCGGATTGATGGGCACCTCTGAAGTGTGCGAAACTTTAACATGCTCCTCCTCCCCCGCGCGCTTGTGCCAACCCTCGTGCTCAACCGCGTGCATGCGCTGTCGTGCATTAAAAAACAACCACGCAAACACCACGGTAAGTATGATGCCTGCCCAGCCAATATACTCGGTAAGCTGGAGTGTCTGCGCGGGGATTTGCGAGATATCAATGTTGGTGCCGGTAAATACCCGGTAGGCCAGCAAAATAAAATATTCGAGGTTTATAAAATGGACGTAGTCCATACGCTCATTGTAACGTATTTATTTTTGCTCCAGTGCTTTGCCTACAGCAAACAGCGCAGCTTCGTCGCCGTGTGCGGCCATAAATTGGATGCCCACCGGCAAATGGGCACCGTCTCTTGTAACTGTGCCCATGGGCACAGATAACGCCGGATTGCCGGTTAAATTTGCAGTGACGGTAAAGATGTCCATCAAGTACATGGCAAGCGGGTCGTCGGTTTTCTCGCCAAGTTTTGTGGCGGGCGAAACAGTAGTTGGTGTGACAATGACCTCAACGCTTTTGAGCACGCGCTCAACATCGGCGCGTAGTTGTGCGCGTGCGGCGGTGGCTTTGCCAAAATAGGCATCGTAATAGCCGGCCGAGAGCACGTAGGTGCCGAGCATGATCCGGCGGCGCGCCTCTGGGCCAAAACCTTTTCCGCGCGAGATTGCGTAATCATCAAACAATGTTTTACCTTTGTGCGAGAGCCCGTAGCGCACGCCGTCGAAGCGCGCAAGGTTGGCCGACACCTCCGCCGGCATGATGACGTAGTACACGGCGAGCGCGAGGCCCGCGAGCGGCAACTCTACATCAACAATCTCATATCCTTGCACTTTGAGCGCATCAAGCGCTGCATCAAATTTTTGCAACACATCTTTGTCTATCCCCTCTTTGAAGAGATGGCGTGGGACGCCGATGCGCTTGCTGGGAGATTTTTTTGGATACGTGTCGGGCGCGATAGTGGTGCTGTCGAGCGCGTCTTTGCCGCAGATGGTTTCGAAAATAAGCTGTGCGTCTGCAACTGTTTGTGCAAGCGGCCCCGCTTGGTCGAGAGAGCTGCCCATTGCAATAAGCCCCGAGCGCGAAACAGCGCCATAGGTTGGCTTGAGCCCCACAAGCCCGCAAAAGCTCGAGGGTTCGCGGATGGAGCCGCCGGTGTCGGTGCCAAGCGCGCCAAGCGCCATGTGCGCAGCCACCGCGGCCGCAGAGCCGCCGGATGAACCGCCCGGCACACGCGACTCGTCGTGCGGATTTTTGGTGGGGCCAAATGCGGAGTTTTCGGTCGAGCCGCCATGTGCAAACTCGTCCATGTTGGTGCGGCCAAGAAACACAACGCCCGCCTCTTTTAATTTGGTGATGATGGTTGCATCAAATGTGGCAACATAGCCCTCTAAAATTTTTGACGCTGCCGAGACGGTGCGCCCTTCGATTAAAATATTATCTTTTAAAGCAAGCGGGACGCCAAGAAGTGCATGACTCTCCTTGCCCTCTTTTTTGTTTTGTGCACGCTTTGCATCGGCTGCTTTAGCTTGCTCCAACACATCGCTATACACCTCCAAAAATGCGTGCAGGTTTGTATCTCTTTTTTTTATTTCATCCAAGCATGCGCGCACCAAATCTACGGAAGTAATTTCTCCCGCCTGTAACTTTTTGGACGCCTCTGTTATGGAAAGCTCGTTTAAGTTACTCATCTTTTTGTATTATCTTGCGCACGACGTTAAAGGTGCCCTCGCGCTTGGGGAATGCCGCAACTAGCTCGGCCTCCTTGCCGGCCATCGTGTCGCCCGCGGCGCGCGGCACGTCATTGCGAAGCACGTTGTGCACCAGCGGCACCTCGGGCTCTTTGCTATCGACAGAGACAGCCGCCACTTGGCCCACATAGCCCAAGATGTTTGAGATGTCTTTTTGCAAGCTCTCCACCTCTCTCGGCGTCACCTCAAGCCGCGCCAGAGCGGCCAATTGCTCTACTTCCTCTTTGGAAATCATACAAAGATACTATAACAAAAATTTGCCCTTTTACAGCAGGCGCAAAAACTCCTGCTCGGTGAGGATTTTAACTCCCAACTGCTCCGCTTTATCAAACTTTGAGCCGGGGTCTTGGCCTGCGACCACATAGCTTGTGTTTTTGGAGACACTACTCGACACCTCCCCGCCCAGTGCGCGGATTTTTGCTTTTGCTTCGTCGCGGCTTAGCCCCTCCATCGTGCCGGTGAGCACGAAACTCTTTCCGGCCAACGGGAGTGCGGCAAGGTTCGACTTCAATGCAAACTCGGGGTTTTTAATCGTTATGTGTTTTTTGAGCCTTTCGATTAATTTCTGATTCTCTTTTACGTGAAACCAATCGTATATCGAGCGACCCACTACATCACCGATGCCTTTGATGTTTTCAAAATCTTCTACGCTTGCCTTTGCAATTGCCTCAATCGTTTTAAAATTTTGTGCGAGCAATATGGCCGTCTCCTCCCCCACCTGGCCAATAGATAGGCCGGTGATAAGGCGAGAGAGTGTTACCTCTTTGGCACTTTGGTGTATCGAGTCAGTTAATTTTTTTGCGCTGACCTCCGCAAAACCCTCGAGCGTGAGCAAGTCGCCTTCGGTGAGGGTAAAAAAATCATCAAAATGTTGGACCAAACCTTTTTCGAGGAGCGCATCAACGGTGCTTGGGCCGAGCCCCTCAATATTGAGCGCGCCTTTGCTAGCAAAATGCCTGAGCTTCCGCCGCTCCTGTGCAAAAGAGTTTTTGTACACGCATCGCCACGCGGCTTGCCCTGGCACGCGCTCAATGCGGCCGTCGCCACCACACTCGGCCACGCGGGCGGGCCACGCGTAGGCTTTGCTGTTTTTTGGCCGGAGCTCTTCGAGCACCTGCACAATGTCGGGGATAACGTCGCCCGCCTTTTGGAGTATCACGGTGTCGCCCACGCGCACATCAAGGCGGCGTATCTCATCCTCGTTGTGGAGCGTAGCACGCGATACCGTTGAGCCCGCCACCAACACCGGCCGCAAATGTGCGACCGGCGTGAGCACGCCTGTGCGGCCCACCTGGAGCACAATATCCTCAACCACTGTTGTGACCTGCTCGGCCGGGAACTTAAACGCAATAGCAAACCGCGGGGCCTTGCCGGTGTAGCCAAGCCTGTCTTGCAGTGCGCGCTCGTTGACTTTGATGACTACGCCGTCGATCCAATAGCCGAGGCTTTTGTTTTTTGATTGCCACTCCTTCCAAAATGCCACCGCTTCCTCAACCGAGTGCACGCGCTTGGCGTGCGGATTGACGTTAAACCCGAGCTCCTTTACATAGTGCAGCTCGCCTTCTTGCGTAGGCGGCAACTCTTCGCTTGTTTGAGCAACGTCATATATAAAAGTGCTCAAGCCCCGCTCTGCCGCCACGCGCGGGTCGAGTTGGCGGATAGAGCCGGCGGCCGCGTTGCGGGGGTTAGCAAACTCCGGCTCGTTGTTGTGCTTACGCTCTTTGTTTACTTTTTTGAGAGAGTCTTCGCTCATCCATACCTCGCCCTCGACAATAATATCTATCGGCCGCAAGAGTTTGAGCGGCACGCTTTTAATCGTGCGCACATTGTGCGTAACGTCCTCGCCCACCACGCCATCGCCGCGCGTTGCCGCGGTTTTGAGCACACCTTTTTCGTATGTTAAAACAATTTTGAGCCCATCTATCTTTAACTCACACACATACTCAACAGGCTCATTTGATTTCAAAAAGCGCTTTACGCGCGCATCGTACTCTTGTATGTCGCTGATGCTGAAGGCATCAGCGAATGACCACTGTGCCACGGCATGCCGTACTTTTTTAAATCCTTGCTCTGGTGCGCCGCCCACGCGCCTCGTGGGCGAGTCGGCGGCGGCAAGCTCGGGATATTTTTTTTCGATATCAATCAGCTCCTGCTCAAGCAGGTCGTAGGCGCTGTCAGGAATCTGCGGCGCCTCAAGCGCATAGTAAAGATGCCGGTGGCGGTTGACCTCCTCAACGAGTTTTGTATATCGCTCGCGCATGGGCTTAGGGACCATACAAGCAGTATAACCGAATGAGTCTAGTAGGTAACCTGGAAGACGCGCTCAAGTTGGAGGTTCCCTGTAGCACACGTATTGTAGCCGTGCGAGACCACGGTGGTCACCGATGGGTTGCCGCTCTTGTAGACATACACCACCGAGCATGGCGCGGCTGTGGTTGCACCATTAATGGCAAACGTAGTGGTGGCATCATTGGCGTCAGAAGTTTGCGGCCACGTACCTGCAGCGACAGCAGCTGCAGCGATATCCTGACCACTACAAATGACTCCACTCACGGCATATTGCGTGTCCGCAGAGGAGGTGGCAAACGCGCTGCTGGTGCCGCCGTTTAGCGGATTGCCGCTCCCATCCTGATATTTATTTTCCCAATAGAGCGCGCACTCGGCGCCGGTGTCGGCGGCATAGATGGCATACTGTGACTGCGTTGCGGCCTCCGAGAGCTGGAGCTCGCGCACGGTAATATCGTAAATGGCAAGCCCGATGGCGAGCGCGAGGCTCGATATCAGCAGTGCAAAAAATAAAGTAAATCCTTTAGTCATATTATTGCCAATCGTCTATATTTTCATTGACCGTTATCGAGTGTGATATGGGATCCTTCCACGTTACCGTTACGGCAATCGCCGCCTCGTTTGCATTGCAGGGAGAGCCGGAGGTGCCACAAACAGGAGAAATAATTTTAATCGTGCGTGTAAAGATGCTCGCCGCGCCGCTCGCATAGGTAAAATAATTGTTTGTTGAGTCGTAGTTGATTGCCGAACACACGCCGCCCGCGCACGCGGCCGGTTGTGTGAGCGCTATCACATCTATCGTGCAAGCGGCAGTGCCGCCCGAACTCACGCATGGCGTGAGGTTTACGTCCTGGCTCGCCGAGCCGTTGCCGGCAAGCCACTGTGCCGCCGGGCAACCGCTTGAGCCTCCGCCAGCCACCAAGCAATTGGTGTCGCGCGCGTAGCGGATGTACTCGATAGCATCCTGCGCCAGATAAAACGCGGTAATTTGGTCTTTAGCAATAAGCGCGGCCTGCAGGCCTTTTTGCGCAATCGCAAGTGGGCCCGTAATGGTAACCGCAAGCACGCTGATAGCTATCAGCGTCTCGACCAACGTAAACCCTCGGCTTTTTATTTTTGCAAAAAAATTATTGATCATAAATGCGTTGCGTCACGGTTGTTTGCAAATGGAAGGCCGACTGTTGCGTAGTGCTTACCTGCACGTAACCGCTGAGCGTCATCACCACAATAGGTTGCGTATTATCTATGGAACCCTGAGCCGAGCCCCAAAGATGGAACAGGTAGCTATTTGATGCGCTTAAATCGTTGATAATAACGTTAGGGCTCGTGACCGGCGCCCACGTTGCGCCACCGTCAAGCGAGATAGCGAGACAACCGGGAGTAGCAATCGTTTGTCCGCACACGGAAGCCGCATTGGAGTCAATCGTGAGGCTCTCAAGCCGATACGCAGTTACCACGCCGTTGTTGGCGGTAAAATAAAAGGTGTTGTTGCCGCTTGTGCAATTTCCTCCCAAAGCCGAACCGCAGTGATAGTTGGAGCCGGTGCGTATGGTGCGCGACATGGAGTCGAGCGCAAAGTTGAGGTTGTCTATTGCCGACTTGAGCGCCTGCGCTTTTCTATCGGCGGTGGAGAGCGAGAGCAACGCGCCGAGCGCCAGCACCATCACGACCGAAAACAGCGCAACTGAGACGAGCATTTCGATGAGTGTGAATCCTCGTTTCATAATTATTGTGCGGATATAAGACCGGTGCTAGTGACGGTGACACTCCGCGAGCTGGAAGGGTCGCCTTGATTTTGCAGGTATAGGTTGGCGCTTGAGTACACATCACCCGCTATCGGATTGCCGCTCGAATTGAGCGCGGTAAACTGCGCATCGGGATTGGGGCGCTTAAACAATATCGAAAGCGAGCTGATGGTGGTGTTGGAGCATTGGGTCACCGGGTTGCCGGAGTTGATGCCTATAACGCAAAATTTATTCACTACATAGTTGGTGTTGAGTGAAAATACTTTTATGGCTTCTCCCGTGTCGTACTGGCCGTTGTTGTTAAGATCGGCAAAAAGGGTGTATTGCCCCGGGCTCGCGGCGTTAAAGTACACGCCATAGGCGGAGACATAACACACGCCCGCCGAGTAAAAACCGGTGCACGCCACCTGGGGCGTTGAGGTGCCAAGAACCGAGGTGCCATATACCTGCGCCTGGCGCACCGAGAGCGCCACGCTATACGCGAGTGAGCGTAAAATAGTGGAACTGTTAAACTTGCCTTGGTTAAATAGCATGATGCTGGTAACGATGACCATGATGGTCATCGTTACCATAAGCTCAAGCAAGGTAAACCCGCGTTTACCACAAGAGCTGGAACGATGAGAAAAAATCGACATGACAAAAGTATGCGAGAGCCGCTCCCAACACCAAAAACGGGGCAAACGGCATCTCGCTCTTTATTGTATACCGAAAAAAACGCAGCCGCGTAAAAATGCGCGAGAGTACGAGCAATGCAATACCCACCAGTGCGCCGCTCCAAAACGCGAGCATAAGCGCGGTTGCGCCAGCACTCACGCCGAGCAATGCTCCAAGCGAGAGCTCAAGCAGGCTGTCGGCCCATCCCATCCATCGGCCCCACGACACAAGCGAGAGCAAAAAAAGCGGAAGCGCCAAGAGCGGCCCGGCCAACCATGTCCACAATCCAAATGTTGTACCTGTTCGACCTACGAGGTCGAACAAGACACCCACAACCGCGAGCGCGATGAGCAGGAGCGAGCAGCTCCACGGGATAATCATGTGCTTGGTGTCGTACATGACCACAAACAGGAGCGTCATCCACACGACAAACCAAAACGCAAAAGCAAATGGAGACGGATTAAGCAGAAATACGCCCGCACTGAGCGCGCCCGCCATAAGCTCGACCAGCGGATATTGCACCGAGATGCGCGAGCTGCAATAACGGCACTTCCCTCCCAAAAAAAGATACGAAACAACGGGCACGAGGTCGAGGCCGCCGAGCGCATGCCCGCATTGCATACAGCGCGAGCGACCGCCCATGCCGCGCGCGCTCAAAAAAGGTACGCCTGTGTTAAAGCGGAAGGAAAGCGCATTTAAAAAACTCCCCACAATAACGCCGAGGAGCGCTGAGCCGGCGAGTAATACATTTAAAATAGTCATTGAAGCGTGCCCTGCGAAGCCTTGGCGAAGTAGGGTTAGTTGGTTTCGTCGTAGCAGTTATCCACACCGAGCGCTTGGGCCGTTGTGCCGCTGCAGTTGAGTGCATTGCCGTTAAAGTCGGCTGTGGTGCCGGTACACACTGCCCCGCCGCCGGTGCCGGCCCAATCGGTATCTTGATTGAGCGCCGAGTTGGTGCTGTTGGTGCTCTCCATTACCGCAGCCAAATGATATTTGACCGGTTTGTTGGTAGAGCCGCAGACAGGATTGTTGACCGCGTTGTAAGCGCTGTAGAGGTACGAAGTGCCGCTGTTACTCGGGTCGGTAGGTATCGCCGCAATGTAGGTGGGGGCAAGTTGCGAGAGCGCGGTGGGATAATTGCCATTGTCGTTGTAATACTCCTCGAGCGCAAGCTGGATGGTGCGGATGTCGGCTACGCGCTTTGCATCGCGGCCTTTTGACTGGGCCGAGGAGAGCGACACCATAATAATGGAGGCGAGTATGCCGATAAT
>DATKGU010000022.1:0-11124 GCA_035510635.1 Minisyncoccota bacterium
AATTTTTTGTGCGCCGGCCACCAAAATAATATTTTTTGCATCAAACGCGAGCGCCGGCAACTGGCTGCCCGACGCAGAGGCAATAAGCAACTCGCCGTCTTGGGTTACAGCATGTGCGCTGCCCAAGTAAAAGTCGGACATGGCCGATTGTTTGCGGAGTACTGCCTGCTTCTCTTTGTCCGCTTCTTTTAAAATTGCTTCGTGCAAATTAACCCACCCATGAGTACCGGCTTTGAGGTAATCGATATAGCCGATTTGCTGGAGCGTTGTGGAAGAGCCGTTCATCACACTGGCGCCCTGCGGTATAAGTTTTTTAATCTCTTCGAGCGCAGCCTCTTTTGTCTCAACGGTTGCTACCAACCAACCGCGCGCGGCAAGCGCCTCGGCTGTTTTTGCTACTGACTCTTTGCTCGCGAGCGTATTGTAATCCATACGATTGTTTAAAATTAACTGTGTATGCACTCAAGTATATACATGTCACTTTACTTTGTAAAGTGTAGAACACATGATACAATAGAAACACACCAACCGCTATGCTACGAACCCACGAACAACGCAAAGCTATTTGTACCGAGTGCCCCATGGCACGGGCAGCCGACTGTGTGGGCGACTCCACCACCCTGCTTATTGTGCGCGACCTCCTGACGGGCCCCAAGCGCTATGGCGAACTCGAGGAGTCACTCCGCGGCATTAGCTCGCGCACGCTTGCCAACAAACTAAAAACGCTTGAACACAACGGCATTGTGCTGAAACACGAATATAAAGAGCGGCCGCCCCGCACGGCATATGTGCTCACTCCAAAAGGAAAAGGCCTCTCTCAAGTAGAGAAGGCCTTACGCGCGTACGGTAAAAAATATTTGTAACAGTATTTGCCTTCTGTTTTGTCGCGGTTTGACCTGCGTTATGCTCTTGGTATAGTGGCGCGCGATGAAACGATTTTGGGAATGGATAGGGCTAAAGGAGCGTTTACATGAGAGCGCTCACCAACCTCCTCTTTTTAAAGAAGGCGAAATTTGGTGGTGTTCCATCGGAGAAAATATCGGCAACGAAATAAACGGCAAAGGCGACAGATTTACACGACCTATATTTATTTTGCGTAAATATGATCGATATTCTTTTCTGGGCCTTCCACTAACCACAAAAGAAAAAACGGGAACGTGGTACTGCCCAGTAACATTTTTAGGCAAAAAGCAAACGATAGTACTTATGCAAGGCAGGACGTTTGACCATCGTCGATTGAAAGAAAAAATGGGTGAACTTGAAATCAATGCGGTTGAACGAGTGTGGCAAGCATACCGCATGCTTCACTAAAACATAGACCCCCCGCAGTCGCCTGCGGGGGTCGTGGGAAATTCCCAAATAGAACTCTATTATATACTCGGAGGCCTGAATGTCAACCGAGAAAATTATGCGCAGGCCTATCTACTTCATCGCGCTCATGCAGCGCAAGCAGACCTTTTGGTTGGGGCGCGTTTTGAGATAGCGGTTGCCGCACTCGCATACCACAATAGGCGTGACGCTTTTTTTCTCCACCCAGTGGCCATTTTTTTGAAAGGTCTTGGTGGGGCCTTGCGTTTGCACATATTTGTGCTGCAAATCTTCTTTTGAATCTTTTTTTGCCATGGTGTTATTCGACAAACGTGAGCGCGATGCCCTTTTTACCCGCGCGGCCGGTGCGGCCGATGCGATGCACGTAGTCCTCCTGTGTTGCGGGCAACTCGTAGTTGATGACGTGAGAGACATCGCTGATGTCGAGGCCGCGCGCGGCAACATCGGTGGCTACCAACACCTTGGTGTACCCTTTTTTAAAGAGGTCGAGTGCTTTTTGGCGGCGGCTTTGCGTTTTGTTGCCGTGGATCGAGTCGGCTTTAAAGCCGCGCACCTCGAGCGCTTTGGCGAGCTTCTCTACCCCGTGTTTGGTGCGGCCAAAGATAAGCACTTTGTTAAACTCCGGCTTGTTGAGCAACTCGTGGAGGATGTCTATTTTTGAGCCGCCGTGCGGCACGCGCACAATGTCTTGGTCGACATTGGTGGCCGTGTCGCCCGTCGTCACCTTGATGCGCACCGGCTCGGTCAAAAAGTTTTTGATAAGCACCTCAATCTCGCTTGAGAGCGTCGCGGAGAAGAAGAGCGTGTGGCGCGGCGTAGTAAGCTGCGCCAAAATGATGCGCATGTCGTTGATAAAGCCCATGTCGAGCATGCGGTCGGCCTCGTCGAGTACCACCGTGCCAAAAGTTGAGAGCACCAAGGTTTTGCGCTCGAGCAAATCTTTGAGACGGCCGGGAGTCCCGATGACAAAGTTGGGCTTGCGGCGCAAGTCCTGCATCTGATTAAAAATTGATGCGCCGCCCACGCAAATGGCGGAGCCGATGCGAAGCCCCGGCGTAAAACCGCGGAGCTCGTCGCCGATTTGTGTTGCGAGCTCGCGTGTAGGCACCATGATTAAAATCCGCTGATTGCGGTCTTTGAGCACTTTGTTGATGAGCGGGATAAGAAACGCAGCCGTTTTGCCGGTGCCGGTGTTGGCAATGCCCACGACGTCTTGGCCGCGGAGAATGTGCGGTATCGAGCGGTCTTGTATCGGCGTTGGTGTTACATAGCCTTTGGCTGCGATATTTTTTTTGAGCGAGTCTTCAATGTCAAAATCAACAAACTGATGCTCGGGCACAAAGTGCTCAACGGCCTCGGTAATAACCGCTTTGTGCACAAAGCGCGAGATGTCGTTGAAGACGGCTTGTTTAAACTTGCCGCCGCGGCCACCGCCATTATGGCTTCCCCCTCCTTTATATGGAGCTTTTTTGACCCCGTTAAAACGGCTATACGGACGGCCGCCTTTTGAGACGCCAAAACGGCTCGACTTAAAGGGTTTGCGGGCAAATTTGGCCCCAGTTGAGGGCTTGTGGCTAGAATTATGGCTCGTAGGCATGTGTTAAAATATTAACACAAACTCAGCATTTTTGCAATATCCGCCTTACTATTTCAACACACTCCACATATTTTGGTCTTCGGCTCCGCCTAAGCTAAAGATTGCTACGCCTCTCACGCCCAGTTGGTGCGCGAGCTGTACTTTGTCGGCAATCGCTTGCGCGTCGCTCCACGTGACGTAGTTAAACGGCTGGTTGGTGTTTACTTGGCTCCCCTGATTTTGCACGGTGGCATTGGCAGGTGCCAATTGCTGCGTTTGCGTGCTGTTGCCGTCGGCAGGCGCCACAGCCGCGAGTGCGCTCGGATTGTAGACAAACCCGAGTTCGTCGGCGCTGGTGCGATGCGGCGTGATGCCAAGCTGCGCCGCGATTTGCGTGGCATACGCCGGGTTAAACGCCCACTGCACGTTGTATTGGAACGAGCCGTTGACCGGCGTGACGGTGTACTCGTAACCGTAGTCGGGTATGCCAATTATTAATTTGTTCCGTGAGATTGATTGCGCCGCCAAGTTGACGATGTCGGACACCCAGCCCGGGTCGGCCACCGGCGCATACGGCGCGGAGCGCGCGGCGTCGAGGCGCACATCGATGGTGCCTTGGTCGTAGGCCATGAGTTCGACGCGGTCGCAGTATTGGTTCATCGCGGTATAGTCGTTGGCATAGTCGGTAGCATCCGAGGGGATAGTGGCGCCCGGGCTGTACCTATCTTCGAGCGGCATGCGCGCCTCGGCGGTGCAATAGACCCACTTGGTGCCCATGCGCTGATACAGACCTTTGAGGAATGTTGAAAAATAATTTATCGTCTCCGACTGCTTTGCCTCAAAGTCGATGTCGATGCCGTCGAAGCCGTTTTGCTTAACAATATTTGCTATCTGGTCCTCAAGCGCAATGCGCGTCGCGCTGTTGCTCAGTATTGCTTGCTCGGCATCGCCATTGCCCCACTCTACTGTTGGTATCACGCGCACGTTTTGCGCTTTTGCCTGCGCAATAAATGCAGGCCATGGTGCGTTGCCTATGTTGGCGTTGTCGTAGAGCACTCCTTGGTTGGTGACCGAATACCCAAACGGCATCACCGATGTCATTTGGCCCAAGTGCGGTGCGGTGTCGAGCGTGCCCGATGCGGCGCGCCAATCGGGCACCCAGCCAGAGACCTCAAACTTGCCGGTGGCGGCCGGCGTGAGCGCGGCCGTGTTAACCGAGCTCGGTTGCACCGGAGTGGCGGCAACGTTTGCAAGCGCCGCCTGTGTTTTGGGGCCGGCGATACCGTAACCGGACACGGAGGCACCGGTGCAAATAATATTTTGTGCGCACTGGAACTTTTGCACCGCTGCCTGCGTGAGCGGGCCAAAGTAGCCGATGGCATTACCCGCCGACAAGTAGCCCGCCGTGATGAGCTCTTGTTGCAAAGCGGTCACATCGCTGCCCGAGGAACCGAGCGAAAGAGAGCGAGCGGCCGCAAAGCTTGTTGCAGGCACGAAAAAAGACACTGCAATAACCAATGCACAAAGTAGGTAGAATCGTCTCATATACCCATAGTATCAGACGCGCATGCGGTTTGTCTCTTACGCGCGCTTATTTTTTGTATTTGGTTGCGGGACATCAAACACCGCGCTTGCCATGACCGCATCGGTGGTGATATTGGGGAGCACCGCCACCTTGTCGCCCACCGCAACGCTTGAAGGGCTCACCAAACTTGCGCCTTGGCCCAACCCTTGCGTTATTTTTGCCTTGCTCACATCAACCGTGTAGGTGGTGGTCGTGCCGTGCTTGCCGCTCTTGCCGGAAACCCGTATGCCGCCGCTACTTATAGCGACAACCGAGCCAAACACCGCGGGCGTTACCCTGTTGGCGTCGGCCGCGAGAGAACTGCCTCCAAACATGAGCGATCCTGCCACAATAGTACCTCCGATGATATAGATGAGTTTGTGTTTCATAGTCAGTTTTTTGTTTATCTAACGTCCTATATATACATACGCCCTCCAAACGAGGAAGGTTTCATTGAATAATGCCCGACGTATGGTGTGGTTTATATGAATGTAATTAAAAAAGCCGCCCCGGCAAGCCGGGACGGCGGATTATTTCAGGCGGCTTCGGCATCAGAGAGCTGCGGCAATTCAATGTCGGCGTTCTCAAGCGCCCTTCTCAAGCCTTCGAAGTCGAGGGGATCAAAGTGCGCATACGATAGATCCAATGCCAGTAGATCCTCGCGGGTCTTAGCCTCCAACTGCTCGATTGTCGTTATCCCTGCTTCTTCGAGCAGCTGAAGTGTGGATTTGTCAGTAAACTCAAGCTCTCGTAAATTCATCTGAGCCTCCATGGGAACGTCTGCCCCCAGAATATACGCATTATCCAAAAAGTCGAGCCAGCCGCGTGGGACGGTGTTTGATTTATTGTAGCGAAAAGAAAAAACCGCCCATGGGGGCGGCTCGAAGCAAGTCAGATCCAGCGAGGTTGGATGGTTGTCCTTCCTTGCAGATTGGTCCCCTGAGTGCGAACGACCGAGAATGCGTTGGCACGCAAACCCTTGAGAAGAACTTGCTCCGTCAGCTGGCCGCGGGCTTCGTGCTCCATCATGTCGTGGAGCCGAAGATGGTCAATGTCGATTGAGTCGCCAACGGCCTTCCCCCTGTCACTGCTTACAAAAGCAAACGGTAAGGGCCGATTTTCCCAATGCCGGCGGTATAGATACTCGGCGCGGCAAACCAAACGAGTGAGCCGGCTCTTGGGATAAATATCTGTAATCTCTTTCACTTCGTTAGAGAACTGTTCAAAGGGGCTCATCACATACTCCCTCGGTTTAATCCAAAGGTAGATTACAACAAAATATTTTAAAAGTCATCAGCTGGGTGTGTGGTACGAAGTTGGAACCATTTTGGGGACAAATCAGATAGTATCTTCTATCTCCGAGTAGTAGGAACCTTTCTTAATTTGAGAAAACATATTTTTTAACTGTGGTGTAACATCGTTGGGGAGATTGTCTTTATCAATCCATAACGCTTCGCTCGAAAGGTGCGGTTCACCGATACCGGGCTCGCCTTTCCATTTTTTTGGCTTTGAAATAAAAATTGCTGTACTTATCACGTATAAAATCAGTGTGCACAAATTCGAGGTCGTCAATATCAATATCAACGCGCGCTTCTTCTTTTGCTTCTTTGATTGCCGCCTCTCGTGGTTGGTCGCCCTTGTCGACATGGCCTGCAGGAATAGTGAGCATTCCGTCTGCCCAGCCTGTATTAGCTCGGCGCAAGAAGAATATTTTATTGTCCCTCTCTAGAATTATGAAGACTGCGGTTCGAGTTAGATGACGGTCAGACATAGGGAAATTATATCAGAAGTTCCAAAGTACGTTCCTCCTACCTAAAACCCCCTTAATCTACAAGCCCAAAATATTTGCTGGCCGCGTGGGTCGATGTTGGAACCATTATCAAGACTGGCCCCAGTCGAGAAGATCTGTAAAGCGAAGATAGTAGCCATACGGATCGGCCATACGAAAATCCCTCCATTCGCGGTTGTCGTCTTTCAGTGTCTGGAGGCCTCTCATAATGTTTGCGGATAGGTGTTTCTGTACATGTGCATACAATGTATCAAGATCAGAAGTTGATATGGTGAACTCCACTGCATATCCACGCATGGTATCGCGTGGAAACTTTTTGAAATACGACTGATTAAATACACGGTCATCGTCACCGTAGAAGTTCAATATGGAATTGCCTAGAGGGTCTTTTCTGGAGAGAACTAAATAACCTGGATAGTTTGAACTCTTCTCGTCTTCACTAATGATCTCAAAACCGAGTTGAGAATAGAAGCTCTTGATAGGAGCAAAATCAGGCACGTGGAGCTCAACAATTAGATTATTTGTTATCGGCGTTTCCATTCAGAAAGTATAGCGTAAAACCGAGCGAGCTGCGTGGGTCGATGTTGGAACCTCTATGCGGCATATGGTAGATTCTACCTAGTTGAACATTATAGGAGACTCTCATGAAAGTCCTTGTGCAGTATTGGACTCCCCTGACAGGAGGCGAGCTGGTCTCAATCAGCAAGAATCAAGAACAAATCCAGACAAGTATTTTGGAATTGAAGCTCAAGCCAGATCCTGACTGGAAAGATAGTTTTCTTAACTACGACGATGCAGCCGAACCTGACGGAAAGCCGACTGAAATTGAGATTCCTGACAATTCACCTTTTTGCGACATGGTTGAGCACGGGACAGTCTTTCTGAATGACGACGAAATGTCACTCGTGTGGAACAAGAATTCATCTGCTGATTAGGAGCGCACGACCTTCGAGTACGGCGCTTTTATTTTTGTGTGGTATTAGCGAGCTGCCAGACTTGGGGTCGAACCAAGATAAACGGATTCAGAGTCCGTTGTCCTACCATTAGACGATCTGGCAATGTAAACCGGAGCGTATATACAGTACGTCAAAAAGGGCCTTTTCTCAAGCCTTGTCCAATAAAAAACCGCCGGATTCCTTTCGGTTTCCGGCGGTCGTATTTTAGAGTTCCTCGAACGCCGCTTCAGGCAGAACGAGACAGACGAATGGCCGGCGATGTGGTCCCACGCCTCTGGCCCGCTCAGGGAAGTAGTCGTGCTCGCGAATGCGCATGGAGATATATTTGACGATGTCCTTGCGACTCGCGACCCGTTCGGGGAACGACATTGCCTCGATGCGTATCTGGAGCACGCGGCCGCCGATGTCGTGAGGCCCTTCTTCTTCGAAGCGAACTTCAATGTCGCCCGCAACGAGTTGGGCAGCTTGAGGATTGGGTCCTGTCACCTTGTCGATGTGCATCTCCTGTGCCACGATCTCGCGGACCACCCTACCGAAGGCAAGTTTGTGTGTGCCGGAGTCAAATAGTCCTTGTGCATGTCGAATGGTTACTTCGGGCATAGCCGCACTCCTTTCAGGATCAAACCAAGGACACTTTACACTCCTCTAACTCTTGTGTCAAAATAGTTCCAATATCAACCCACGCAGCCAGCAAATGGCCGTGGTATTATAGAGTGCATTAGCAAGTTAATATTTTGCTTTATGGGGAAAGGAAACAACGCTTACAAAAAAGACAAAAAGAAGCCAAAAAAAGAAAAGCCTAAATAGTATAAGAAAGGCAGTAACTATTCTTCAAAAAAGTCCTCGGGTCAGCTAAAAGCTTCAACCAGACTATTTTTGCAAAATGGCTACTGCCTTTTTTGCTTGGCGGCTTTGATGAAGGCCATAAACAATGGGTGCGGAGAGAGCGGCCTTGAGAGAAACTCGGGGTGGAACTGCGAGCCGACAAAAAACGGATGCACGCTCTTGGGCAACTCGGCTATCTCCATCAGCACACCGTCGGGAGAGCGGCCCGAAAATACAAGACCCGCCTCCTCGAGCTGCTTGATGTACTCGGGGTTGACCTCGTAGCGATGGCGGTGGCGCTCGCTGATTTTTTTAGTGCCGTAGGCCGCGTGTGCAACGGTCCCCTCTTTAAGCACACATGGATACGCGCCAAGGCGCATCGTGCCGCCGTAGTTTTGGTTGAGCATCTTTTCTTTTTGGTCGGGGATGATGTCGATAACCGGATGCGGCGTTTTTTTATCGACCTCCGATGTGTTGGCGCCCGCGAGCCCCGCTTTGTTGCGCGCATACTCTATCGTGAGCCATTGCATGCCGTAGCAGAGGCCGAGGTATGGGATGTTGTGCTCGCGCGCGTATTTGATTGCCGCCACAATACCCTCGACGCCGCGCGACCCAAAGCCGCCGGGCACCACGATGCCGTCAAATTTGGCGAGCGTCGCGACTTTGCGCTTGCCGTTTTCAAAATCTTCGGAGTCGAGGTAGTCCAGTTTTATTTTTGAGTCGTTATGGAATCCGGCAGTCTTGAGCGCCTCAATGACCGAAATGTACACATCGGAGAGCACGTAGTCGCCCGAGTTAAAATATTTGCCGACAATCGCAATGGAGAGCTCTTTGTTGCCGTTTTTTACTTTGCGCGCAAACGCGTTCCACTCCGAGAGGTCGGTTTTGCGCGCGGGGAGCCCCAACACCTCGGTGAGCATATCGCCCAAGCCGTCTTTTTCGTAATTGGCGGGGACATCATAAATGCTCTCAACATCGGGCGCCGAGATAACGCGCTCGGGGCTTATGTTGCAAAACGTTGCGATTTTTTCTTTGCGCTTTTGGTCGAGCGGCACGGTGGCGCGCGCGAGGATAACATCGGCTTGGAGCCCCACCGAGTTGAGCTCGCGGCTCGCGTGTTGGGTTGGCTTGGTCTTCATCTCGCCGATGTTGTGCGGTATTGGCACATACGAGAGCATCACTACGGCCACATCGTGCGGAAACTTTTGTTTGAGCATGCGCGCCGCCTCAAGAAAAAGGATGTTTTCGTACTCGCCGATGGTGCCTCCCACTTCAATAGTGGTGACATCTGCGTTTGCCAGCTTTTGCGCCTCCAAAATGCGGCGGATAACCTCGATAGGCACATCGGGCACCACTTGCACGTTTTTGCCTTTGTACTCCAAGTTGCGCTCGCGGCGTATGACCTCTTGATACACGCGGCCGGTGGTCATGTAGTTGATGCTGGGCAGCGTGTCGTCCAAAAAACGCTCGTAGTTGCCCATGTCTTGGTCGGTCTCGTAGCCGTCGTCGAGCACAAACACCTCACCGTGCTCGGTGGGATTCATCGTGCCGGCATCAACATTAATATACGGGTCGATTTTTATCGCCGTAACTTTAAACCCTTTTGATTTGAGAATGCGCCCAATGGAGGATGAGGCAATGCCCTTGCCGATACCGCTCATGACCCCGCCGACGATAAAGATGTATTTAGGAGATTGTTTTTTTGAGGGTTGTCGTGTGGGTCGTGCAGCCATGTGTTTAACAAATACTACTATATCCTCAAATGCCTCCGGACCGCAAGGTAGCTAGCCACAGCCCCGAGCACCACGCCGGAGCCCACGATGATGAGGAAAAGCTCCGGGAAGTGGCCAATGTAGTAGCTAAAGATATTGATGCCGCCAAAAAAGCCCGCTGTAGCGTTGCCTAGCCACCATGTGAGCGGATAAAAGATGATAAGCGTGGCGACGCCTGCGATGATGCCATACATAATGCCCTCCACGATAAAAGGTGCGCGGATATAGCCTTGCGTGGCGCCCACGAGGCGCATCACCTGTATCTCCTCGCGCGAGCCGTAGATGGTAAGCCGGAGCGTGTTAAACGTGATTGCGATGGTGATGAGCACAAAAATAATAATGATAGCGAGGCCGATGAGCTTGGCCGAGTTGGTTATCTCGGCAAGACGGTTGACCGCGTCTTGATGCTGCTGGTCAAAGTAGTTTATTTTGTCGATTATTTGCGTCTGGCCTTGGCCGAGCGCCTCTTGCTGCTGCAAAAAGTCGGCAATCGCGCCGTAGGAGTTGATGTCTTTGGCTTTTATGTTGAGCACGGCGCCAAGCGGGTTGGTGCCAAGCTCATCAAGCGCCTGCAAAGTGAGCTGGTCATTTTGGTGGAGCTCCCTAAAGTTGGCGAGCGCGTCGTCTTGCGAGACATACTCCGTGGAGGCAACCTCGGGCAGTGCATTGACCGACTTTTGCAAAGCCAAAATTTGGTCCTCCGGCGCATCGGTGACAAAGTAGACATTCATATCGGCCTTGTCTCTAAACTGCTGGAGCGTGGTGTCTAAAATCACACCCGTAAAAATGGCAAGAAGTATCGTAAAGAGGGTAAAAGTCATCATCAAGACCGACGCAAAAGAAACAAAGCCGTTGCGCCAAAAGCTCAAGAAGCCTGCCCTAAAAATTCGTTTTATCGTGACCCAATCCATTCCCCCTTATTCTACCGCGCACAAAACCAAACACCAAGTGAACTATGCACGAGAGTTGCATAAAATACATTGCTTGGTAAGCTCCCTGCCAGCCGACGGCTTGGTGCGGGCCAGGAATCAGTACTCCATGACCTGTGGGTTCGATCCCCTCCGTCGGCTTTAATAGCACTTGACTAGAAGTAAGCATTTGATACAGTAGGTAGGTACTGATTCCTGACCTCGTCTCGAGCCGTTTAGGTCATGGAGCAAAATCGCCGTCCGAAAGGGCGGCGATTTTCGTTTGATGAAATAACAGAGGCTAAAAATGAAAGAGCTTTGCAAAAAACCCTGTAACTGCCTGCCACCAACAGGTAGCCCATGAGCAGGTTTGAGTAGTGACTTGATATATCAAGTCAGTGTTGG
>DATKGU010000023.1:0-9727 GCA_035510635.1 Minisyncoccota bacterium
ATGTGATAAACACAAGCAAAGCGATGAGAAACAGAAGCCCAAAAGAACTCTCACTCCGCGTAGCGGAAATGTCGAGCGATTTTTTAGGTATAAAAGACGACTGAACCTGAGGATCCATGTAGCTTTAGTATATAGTACAAAAAGGTGCAAGCGTAGGGCTATACACACATAAAGTCCCTTTTAAAACTCCTGCTATGATTGCCCTATGCCTCATACGACCTTCGCACGCTTTAGAGCGATGAGTCCATCTATACACGCTCTTTTGTATCTTTACTGGATATATGGTTTTACGTATGCGCTCACCAACGTATTTATACAAATCTTTTTGTATCAAAAATTTACCAGCATCCAACTCAACGTGTATGCGACCATGGCTCTTTTTACCGGTCTTATGCTTGGTTTTTGCATCCCCGGCTATATTGCAGGACGTTGGAAACTTAATATCAAAAAAGGATTTCTGTGGAGTTTTATTGCAAACGGTATTGCTATTTTGGCATTGCTGTATATCACCGACACACTAAGCGCACTTTTTGTGATGCTGGTAATAGGATTTGGGCAAGGTATTTTTTATCTCACGGTTAATACCTTTGAACTTTCAGAGACAAAAGACCGTGAGCGCGATTTTTACTCCTCGGTGCTTAACTCAGGCGGTCAAATACTCTCACTTGTAGGTCCTGCGTGCGCGACAGCGCTTATTTGGCTCTCTGGCAACATTCTCAATATAGGTAATTTTACCCTGCTGTTTGCTGCAGCGCCCGCAGTATATCTGCTCGGATTCTTATGTTTTTCCAACTTACACGATTATTACCCCAAGCCAGTAACATGGGCTGACATAGCGCACTTCTTCACTGATAGGAGAAACCAATACGCGCAACTATACACCGCCGCAAACGGCTTCCAAGAAATACTTGGCATTATAGTGCCACCTTTGGTTATTTTATTTATTCTTGGTACCGCACTACGTGTGGGCATTTACTCAACACTTTTTGCAATATTTTCAGCGGTGTGCGTATTGGCAGTAGCAAATTACCGCACATACAAAAATCGTTTCAAAATATATGGCGTGACCACACTCGGGCTTACCGTCGCACTTACCACTCTCGGATACCTTTTTAGTTTTGTTGGACTTATTTTTTATACGTTGCTTGAAGGAGTTTTTACCCCACTCAACAATGTTTCCTCACACGTTGTCAGTTTGGCATCAATGGAAATCGGCCGCAAAGAGAGCGACTTTTACGCTACGATGATTTTACGCGACTTCTCGCTGTGGGTGTGGCGCATGGTAGGCGGTGTTGTGTTTTTGGCGACTATTGATTTGCTACACACACAAAAAGAGTTCTTATCATCCGGCCTTTACCTTGAAGCTGCGGGATTCGTCGGCACCTATCTTGGTGCGTATTTTCTGGTCAAAAAAATGCAAGAACATTTATCCTAGCTCCTGCAGACGGCGCAGGGCTAGGCCTACGGCCACGCTAAACTCCGGGCCGGCCTCTTTAAGGATTTTCTCGAGAAACGCAGGCGCCTGTGTTTTTCCAAACGGGTCGGAGAGGCGCAACTCGGTCTGGATTTTTTGCTGCGCAAACTCTTTGAGGCCCTTGAGTGTCGCGCCGCCGCCGGTAAACACCATGGCGCTCAAGGTTTGATTGACGCGTTGCTCGTATGCAACAACCGTGCGCGAAAGCTCACTAAGCAGCGGGTTGAGCGAAAGCTCCAATGACTCCTTGAGTGTGTCGCTGAGCCCAAACTTGCGCTTGTGCTCCTCGGCTTGCACCACCGTGATGCCAAGCGCGCGCGAAGCGGCAAGCGTTAAGTCTTGCGCACCGTGGTTGATGATGTGGCTCTCGTGTATCAGCCCGCGCTCCACGACATAAAACTTGGTTGTGGCGGCGCCCATGTCGACCACGGCCACCGGCGCGATGCCGTGGTCGAGGCTGGCGCGCACCGCGCTAAACACCTCTATCTCAAAAAATGCCGCCGCGAGCGTTGCCTCGCTTGCAATGGAGCGAAACTTGGCGATGGTGTCGTTATGTATCGCCACCAAGAGCACCTCCATCTTGCCGTCTGGCGAAGGCTGGCTCCCTTTGCCGCCGGATACTACAAACCAGTCGAGCAATACCTCGTTGATGGGCACGGGGATATATTTGCGCGCCTCAATCGGCACCACTTGGGCCAGCTGCTTCTCCACCGAGGCGGGCAGTTTGATGATAGAGACTAAGCTCGAAGAATATGGTATGGATATGGCGGCGTCGGCCGTGGTGACATTGGCCTCGCGGATGACGTCTTTGAGCGCCTCGCTTATCTTCTCGGCCGGGAGCGAAGTGGCGCGGCCTATCTCAACGCCTGCATACGGGCCGAGCGCGATGGCGCCGTACGTTTCGAGCACCACGCGGCCGTGCGCACGGCGCAGTTGCACTACTTTGATAGAAGAAGAGCCGATGTCGACGCCAATGACGCTCGAGGCCTCTTTTTTAAACAAAGACGAAAAGGATGGGATCTTAAAATCCATAGGGCTTCCGTAAAGTATACCACTTATATACATGCAAAAAACTATTTACAGCATTTTTTACTTTATCGCGGGGCTTTTTGCGCCGCCGCGCGAGACTGAACGAGAGCTGGAAGGACTCACGCTCGAAAAACTACAAGCACTTGCGCGCTACGACGGCACGCTCCCCTATCACGAGCGCGCCGTGCGCGCGCTCGTGTGGGAGTTAAAGTACCGCGCTCGCTCGCGCGCCCGCGAGCTGGGCGGTGCGTATGTGGCCGACCTGCTTTTGGCCGAGGCCGAGGAGCACATTGGCACAATGCTCCTGATACCCATGCCGATGCACGAAGCAAGGCGCAAAGTGCGCGGCCATAATCAAACCGAATTGCTTTGTGAGAGTGCTTTACGTGTAATCTCCAGCGAAAGGACCATCAAAAAAGTCCTCGGCGGCTCCCAGACTATTTTTGCTGGCCCTTTCGCCTACGATCCTAACGTACTAGTCCGCACAAAAAACACCAAAACCCAGCAAGGGCTTGAGCGGAGCGAGCGATTAAAAAATGTAAAAAATTCGATGATGGTTAAACATCCCGAGCACGTTAAAGGCCGCACATGTATCGTGGTAGATGATGTCACCACCACCGGCGCAACCTTTGCCGAAGCAAAACGCGCACTTAAAGCGGCAGGAGCCTCCGAGGTGCGCCTCATCGCCCTCGCACAGTCGTGACAGCAAGGGAAACAAATAAAATTTTTTGCGCATTCGATGACGAGGGAAAAATTTTATTTGTTTCCCCTGCTGCTTTTCTTGCTATATCCCCACCACGCCAAAGAGTTTGCCTATGCCAAACGTTACGGCCATCGCGATGATGCCGCCGAGGGCGACGCGCAGTACGGCGGTTGTCTTATTGGCCCCTCCCACTTGCGCGCTTAGCGTGCCGGTGATAATCAATACAAAAAGGACCGCAATAAAGGTAACGGGTATGCGCATTGAGGCCGGAGGAAGCAAAATAACCACAAGCGGTATAATAGCGCCGCAAAAAAATGATGCTGCCGAGGCAAACGCGGCCTGCCACGGGCTCACGAGGTTGTTGGGGTCGATGTGCAACTCCACATCGACATGCGCGGCAAACACATCGTGTGCCGTGAGCTCTTGGGCAACTTGATGCGCGGTCACTTTTGTTAATCCTTTTTTCTCGTACAACCCCGCGAGCTCCTCAAGCTCGGCCTCGGGCTCGTGCTCGAGTTCAAACCGCTCCTTTGCAAGCAAAGCTTTTTCCGTATCGCGTTGGGCACTCACCGACACATACTCGCCCACCGCCATCGAGAGCGCACCAGCCACGAGGCCCGCAACGCCCGCGGTTACAATAAAAGTAATCGAGTTGGCGGCGGCGGCAACGCCCACCACAATCGACGCAACTGACACCACGCCGTCGTTGGCGCCGAGCACCGCCGCCCGCAGCCAATTTAATTTTGACTCCGCACCAACGTGGTGGAGTTCATGATGCGTGTGATGTGCCATATGTGGTTATCATACTATATATAAAGGACTGTTTTGCGTATTTTGCGCGCGAGGAGTAGTATCACATCCAGCAGGAGATGATCATGAAAAGCCACATGCAGAGTCCCGAACTCTGGTTCCGGCCAGGTAAAATACCCCTCCCCGTTCTTTTATCGTTCATTGAAAGCAGGCTTCTCACCGCAACGCCTCGGCTTGGCGCCCGAAACGGCGCCCATCCGAAAGGATACAAACCCGGGCAGGAAGTGCTGTTGCGCGTACTCGACGAGGACGATGTCGAGCACCTGCGCCAAAACATCCGCATCGATGAGATACTCATCCGACGGCTCTCGGAGCTCACTCCGAACGACTTACGAAACACTCTTCCCTTTCATACGTGGGAAGAGATACAAGCAAGCTTCTCGCAATTTGAAGGACGTCCCGTGCACGGACATGAGGATGTAAGCATTATCACGTTCTCGTATCTCTAACACAACATGGAGAACAATACGATGACTATTAAAGGGCTGTTAAACGAAGGTGTCTTAAAGATTGCCTCGTTGCCGCCTGACAATCCGCGTACTATCGGCGAACATACGCCGCTTATTCTGCCGCTTATAGCGAAGAATTATCCGGCAAAGACCGCAAGAATGTGGAATGACCTCTTCAAGAAATGCGGCATGCCAGAGCGGAACATCATGATGGTGGCCGACCCGAAGCAGGTTGAGCTCATCATCAAGGTGTTGAAGCGCGACCCGCGCTATCGAGGCGGCGGCGCAGGTATCGGTTTTAAGCAAGCTGTGATCCCCCACCTCGATAAAATCACGCCGCTCGCGAAAGCGATGGGCGCCGTCAACATCATCAAAAAGACGAAAAGCGGCAAACTGTGCGGTGATAACACCGACGGCGCAGGATATGCAAGAAGCCTTGAGTTGATGTTTGCGGAGCAAGGCCGGCCCATCACAGGAGCTAGGATCCTTATACTTGGCGCCGGAGATTCGGGCCGTTCAATAGCGATTGCCCTTGCTGATCGAGGAGCGCGGCTCACTATATTAAATCGGACTGTAGAAAAAGCCGAGGAGCTGGCGAAGATGGTAAACGAATACGCCGGTGCTAATCTCGCAACAGGAGGAGGACGTTTCTTTATTCCTGAGATTCTTCCCCTCCAGGACGCCGTTGTGTCAGTCGTCGACGACGCTCACTCGCCGCTCGATGAATACTCCCCGCTCTGCGATATGCCGCAACCGGTAACTCCCGACTCTGTCAAAAAAAACCGGAAGCAGACGGCGGAGTTGTTCCGCAAAGCCAAACCGTCGCTTATCGTTTCGGATATTCGGATTCGGAAAACCGAAACGCCCATGCTCGCGGAGGCCCGCAAGCACCACTTGCGGGTGCTCGACGGTATACCGATGGTGGTATACCAGGGAGTCGAAGCCTTCTGGTGGCTGCACAAGAAAGAACTCAAAGAGTACGGCGTAAGCATCGCCGACGTCGGAGAGGTGATGTGGAAAGCAGCTAAACGATAAACCCAACCCGGACGCAAAAGCGTCCGGGTTTTTTATATTAAAAAAGCGCGGGCCGTGAGGCTCGCGCTGAAAACTTATCTGACCCCGAAGAGCAACCCGGCACCCACTGCAATAAAGAGAACTCCCCATGCTATTGCACGGGTCTTTCGAGCGGAAAGGCCAACTCCAGCCGACGAACCTCCTGCCACTAAGAAACATAATATAGCTACGTTCAGTTTGTCCACCGACTTCTCCATCTTTCCGTGTTAAAACGACATGCCTTGATAGGTATGGTAACCAAGCATCCTGCCCGTACTTTTTTCGCAGATATCCTCGTGGCCCAAGAATCGCGTAAAAGAGTTCCTTTTGACCACATTTCGATAGGTAAAGTTGTATTCGGTGTATGAAGCCGGACCTCGGCCACCAAACCAATTGCCCACCCTATATT
Organism: Minisyncoccota bacterium; assembly: GCA_035510635.1. GTDB lineage: Bacteria > Patescibacteriota > Minisyncoccia > Phycocordibacterales > SBAW01 > GWA1-54-10. The sequence continues at coordinate 5,928 of DATKGU010000023.1, forward strand.
TGACAGCCAATGCACGTTTGAGAAACGGAATGACCTCTTTAACGTACCAGCCTTGATACTGCATCGTCCACGCAGGCTGGCCGTTGTAATAGATAAGGGTCATACCACTGCTGGAGTCGCTCTCCGAATGAATGAAGTAGACGTCTCTCACGAGCCAAGGACCATCTTGATAGGTGATGACTTTGGAGCCTGGTAGCTCCGAAATCGTGGTTTTCTCCGGCGCATCGCCGGCATAGCCAGCGCGCATAGCAGCAAAGAATACCTGCTGGACCTCGTCAGACGTCGGACGTGCCAGAGCCGTTGTTTTGCTTTCATGAGAAGCGTCAACCGTGGTGCCGCAGGTGTCGCATATAAAGCCTGTGCCTTTGCGCATGAGCGTGAAGTTGCCGCACTCGGGGCAAGCTTCGCCCACATAGCCTTTCATCCGCGCCTCAGCGCGCTTGTCCTGTGTGTGGTTTGGATCGATTGGAAGCATAATTAAGTCCTCCGTTTCAAACACCATTACAAATCCAGCGAAATTTTACCACTTTACTCACAAAAGTCGAGCTTAATTTACTGTGCAAAAAAGGCTTCGGTGTATAGGTTATCCTCTTGGACACCGGCTAATTTAAGACCTTTCCACATATCTCTTACAAATGATATTGAACCGCAGATAAAAAACTCCTGCTCGGGAGCATCCCCTACTGCTTGTAGTATCGCCTCGGCGGACATCCTGCCTTTTGTCATTCCCGCAGAAATATTTTCTTCGCGCGTAATAAAATGATGCACTTCAAATGTTTTATGTTTGGCCGCGAGTTCGTCGAGTTCTTTTTTAAACACAATTGTTTTCATCGTGCGGCTGCTGTAGAGGAGTACGATGCGCCGCGCAGGATTTTTTTTGAGGCTCTCAAGTATCATGCTGCGAAAGGGTGCCACGCCGATACCGGCAGCAAGCATCACAAGCATGCTCGTGTCCGACTCACTGTAAAAATAGCCTTCAGGTTCTGTCGCCAAAAAAGTATCGCCCGGTTTAAGTGCACACAAATGGCGCGAAAACTCGCCGCGCTTCTCCACGGTGATGCGCAACGGCTCATCTTGCGTGCTCGAGATGCTATACGCTTTGCCCTCCGGTGTGCCGAGTTCCGGCAGATATACCGTAATAAACTGCCCCGGTATATATAAAGGAGCACCGACTTCACACGAAAGCTCTAAGCGCACCACCCCCGGCACCTCAATGCGGGAGCTCACGACTGTATACTTTTTTTTGTCGTCCTCAATCATGCACTCTGTAAATTTGCTTCGTAATCTTGTATGGCTTCTCTAAGAGCTAAATGTCCCAACACCGAGCAGTGATATTTGCGGTCCGGGAGGCCGCCGAGCCGCTCGATGATTGACTCGGGCGTGATTTTTTTTGCACGCGCGAGAGGCATGCCGCCATTTTCGGTTGCCATTACAGAGAGCACTGAGGTTGAGGCGATAGCCGACGCGCACCCAAACGTGCGCCACTTGCACTCGGCAATGCAACCGCTTTTTTTATCGACTTTAATCCAGAGCGCCATCAAGTCGCCGCAGGCCGGGCTCCCCACCACGCCAACGCCGTCGGCCACGTAGTTTTTTTCGTCGAGCAGTAAATTGCGCGGATTAAAAAAGTGGTCTTTGACGACATCACTGTATACCCAATCTTCTACGTCGCATGTTTTTTTCATAGTTTTGCAGTGAGTGCCGACATCGAACTTAATTGCTCCACGACGCCGGGCAACACCGAGAGTACGTAGCCGATATCCTCTTTAGTGGTATGCCGCCCAAGCGAGAAGCGTACGCTCCCGTGCGCGAGCTCGGCACTTTGGCCAAGAGCTAAGAGCACATACGACGGCTTCAAGTCGCGCGCGGAGCACGCCGAACCAGTCGACACCTCTATACCCGCTTGGTCGAGCATAAGCAGTATAGACTCACCTTCGATGTGTGGGAAGGAAAAGTGCACATTGTTAGGCAGGCGCAGGTACTCGTGCCCATTGAGGAGCGCCTGCGGGATTTTTTTGCGAATTTCTGCAATAAAATAATCGCGCAGCTCGATGAGCCGTACCACTTCGTCGTCGCGAAAAGCCTCCGCCAGCGAGAGCGCCTCGGCAAGCCCCACAATGAGCGGCACGCTCTCGGTGCCGGCGCGGAGCCCCTTCTCTTGCTCGCCGCCTACGATAATGGGTTCCAACAACACTCCCTTCTTTTTGTATAACAACCCAACACCTTTTGGCCCATATATTTTTGAGCCGTTGAGTGTCATTAAATCGACGCCGAGTTTTTGCACATTGAGCGGCAACAAACCGGCAGCTTGGCACGCGTCGGTGTGTAAAAGTGGAAAGTTTTTTTGCCCTCGATGTTTTTTAATAATCGCGGCAATTTGTTCGATAGGCTCGATGGTGCCAACCTCATTGTTGGCATACATCACCGATACAAGGATAGTGTCGGGGCGCAAAAGCTTTTCAAACGCATCGAGGTCGATAAGCCCGCTCAAGTGGACCGGCGCAATGCTCACCTCAAACCCCTCGCGCTCCAATTGTTTTGCCGACTCAAGCACTGCTTTGTGCTCTATGGCCGAGACAATCACGTGCTTCCCGCTTGCATAGTTCCCGCGTGCGACGCCGAGTATCGCGAGATTGTCCGACTCGGTGCCGGAGCCGGTAAATAAAACCTCTTCCGGTTCGCAGCCGAGTATTCGTGACACCGTGCCGCGTGCGTCGTTCAAAGCCGCAGCCGCGCGACGACCGCTCTTGTACATCGATGAGGCATTGCCAAAACGCGCGTCAAAGTACGGCAACATCACCTCAAGCACGCGAGGGTCGGTCGGTGTTGTCGCGGCGTAATCTAGGTACACTTCCCGCTCAGGAGCACTACCGGATGTGGCATTGGTCGACATATACGCTTAGCATATCCTGAAACTCCTTCATTTCCTCGTCACTGTAACTGGTCTTATGTTTAAACTGAGGATTGAGTATTTTTGTTGAGACAAACTTTTGGAGCACATACAGCTTTGCGCCTTGTATCTCGCGGCCTATCTGGCGGATGTCTCCCTGCGAGAGCATGCCTTTAACCAACGTGGTCCTAAACTCATAGGGCACGCTTGAGGCCATAATGAGGGCAACACTCTCCTGGATTGCCTCGGTGTCAACCGGCCGCGCGACGGTGCGCCCGTAGGATGCGAGCGGCGATTTTATGTCCATTGCGATGTAATCAACAATGCCTTTTTTGATAACCTCGCGGAGCATCTGGGGATTGGTACCATTGGAGTCGAGCTTTACCAAGAAGCCGCGGTCTTTTATTGCTTGCATAACGCGCGGCAAATCGACATGCATGGTGGGCTCACCACCGGTAATAACCACACCGTCGAGCATACCTTTGCGCGTTTCTAAAAAATCAAAAAACTCCTGCTCGCTTATGCGCACATCGGTTGTTTCGTCGACCAACTCCGGGTTGTGACAATAGGGGCAGCGAAAGTTGCATCCGATGGTATACACCATGCACGCAATCTTGCCGGGATAATCAATAAGCGTAAACTTTTCTATCCCGCCAAACACCATAAGCTAGGTGGTGGAAACGGTGCGCCGCTCGGGAGTAAGAACACTCTCGGGGTTGTAGGTTTCGCGCACAGAAAACTCGGCCTGCTTGGCGGTGTTCCATTGACTGAGCGGTCGCAAGTATCCCACGATACGTGAGTACACCTCACACTCGCGGTTACAGGTTGGGCACTGCATGTGCTCGCCCGCAATGTAGCCATGCGAGGCGCAGACGCTAAAGGTTGGCGTGATGGTAAAGTACGGCAGTTT